>DASZVZ010000015.1:0-66799 GCA_035546875.1 Pseudolabrys sp. | reverse complement strand
CGTGCGTTGCTCGGGGACACGGCCTGTCGACGCGATCAGGCGATCCATATCTTCCGGCGGCATTTCCTGGCCGTGCTCGGTTCCGGCAGCCCGGGAAATGCTTTCATTCATCAAAGTCCCGCCGAGATCGTTGACGCCGGCGACCAGGCAGGCGCGCACGCCGGCTTCGCCCATTTTGACCCACGAAGTCTGGATGTTGGAAATCAATGGGTGCAGCACGAGCCTGCTGACGGCGTGCATCAGGATGGCTTCGCGCGAGGTCGGCCCCTTGCGCGCGAAGCCTTTGTAATAGGCTGGCGCTTCCATATGTACGAACGGCAGCGGCACAAATTCGGTGAAGCCGCCGCTGCGTTCCTGCAAGTCGCGGATGGCAAGCAAATGCCGTGCCCAATGGAGCGGCGTGTCCATATGGCCGAACATGATCGTCGCCGTCGTAGGCAGGCCGGCACGATGCGACGTTTCCACGACGTCGATCCATTGCTGGGTCTTGAGCTTGTCGGGGCAAAGCGTTGAGCGCACGGAATCGTCGAGAATTTCCGCGGCCGTTCCGGGCAAGGATCCAAGCCCGGCGTCCCGCAACATGCCCAGGAAACCATCGATCGAAATTCCGAGACTGGCGGCGCCGTGCGTGACTTCCAGCGGCGAAAACGCGTGAACGTGCATGCCGGGCACGGCATCCTTCACCGCACGGAGTAGCGATAGATAAGTGTTGCCGTTGAACGTCGGGTGGATGCCGCCCTGCATGCAAACTTCGGTTGCACCGCGATCCCACGCTTCGATGGCGCGGCGAGCGACCTCCTCAAGGGAGAGGTTGTACGGCTTGCCGCGCAACGCGTCTGACGTCTTGCCCTTCGAGAAGGCGCAAAATGAACATTTGAATTCGCAGATGTTCGTGTAGTTGATGTTGCGGTTGACGACGTAGCGAACAACGCTGCCGCTGACACGATGGCGCAATTCATCGGCGGCGCCGATCGTTTCACTGATTTCTCCAGCGCGCGCTTGGAATAGACGCTCGACGGAACGCTCCTCCAGCCGTTCGCCGCAAAGGGCTCGCGATAAAATACTGTCGATATCGCCGCCGCTGCGATCGAGGATCGCGGGAAATTGTTCCATCGCGACTTCTTTGACGCCAGGCGACCAGCGGTCGGCGCGCGCCCAACCATCGGCATCCGACACGCGAAGAATAAGCGGCAACACCGATCGCTCGATCCATCGGTCGGCCGCGCGCAAGTAATCCGGGTAGATCGGAAGACGCGCAACGAGATGGCATCCGGCGCGCTGGGTCGCTTCGCGCAACCGCTCGACCGCCGGCCAGGGCGCTTCCGGATTGACGAAGTCGGGCGTTACGGGGGAGACGCCACCCCAGTCGTCAAGACCTGCGGCGATGAGTTCCGGAAACCGTTCGAAGCTCAAATTCGGCGGCGCCTGGATGTGCATCGCGGGGCCGAGCAAGAGCCGCGCGGCGGCGACGGTCCAGAGCAAGTCCTCGAAGGCCGGCTCGATTGCGTGACGCATCGGCGTTGCCGACTTCGGCAGGAAATTCTGGACGATAACTTCCTGGATATGGCCGAAGCGCTCATGCAGCCTCCTGATCGTGAGCAATGCCTCGATGCGTTCGGCGCGCGTTTCTCCGATGCCGATCAAAATGCCGGTGGTGAAGGGGACAGCTTGCTCTCCCGCGGTCTCGATCATCTCGATGCGCACGGCCGGCCGCTTGCTCGCGCAGCCGAAATGCGCGCCACCTCTTTGCGTAAGCCGATCGGATGCGCTTTCCAGCATTATCCCCTGCGACGCACTCACACGACGCAAAAGCGCTATTTCGTCACGCGACATGACACCGGCGTTGATATGCGCGAGCAGGCCGGTTTCCTTCTGGACCATCGCGGCCATCGCACCCAGATAGCTGACGGTCGTTTCATGCCCCATCTCTGCCAAGGCCTTGCCGGCCAGCCGGTAACGCTGCTCGGGACGGTCCCCGAGCGTAAAGAGCGCTTCAGTACAGCCCGCGGCAGCGCCCTGGCGCGCGATCTTCAACACGTCGTCTGCGGTCAGATATGGCCGTTCAAGCGCACGTGGAGACTTTGCAAAGGCGCAGTAGCCGCACGCGTCGCGGCATAATTGCGTCAGCGGAATAAAGACCTTTGGTGAGAAGGAAATGACGTTGCCATGCCCTTGCCGGCGCAAGGCGGCGGCTTCATCCATGAGCGCATGAAGCGAGCGGCCATCCAGGCGTGCGAGCCACGCGGCAACTTCGCTTTCGATCGGACGGTATTTGTTGGAATCCGCCAAATTTCCGCTCCCGGGCCAAGCACCAAAGTCAGGTCGCCTGCGCTTCGCTTGCGTAGTCTTGCGCCTTTGG
This sequence comes from Pseudolabrys sp., assembly GCA_035546875.1. Lineage (GTDB taxonomy): Bacteria > Pseudomonadota > Alphaproteobacteria > Rhizobiales > Xanthobacteraceae > Pseudolabrys. The sequence continues at coordinate 64,440 of DASZVZ010000015.1, read as the reverse complement.
CCGCGTCAGTACCGAACGGTAAAAAACTGTCTTTCGCAGTAGCGAACTGAAAAAGAAGCAGATATTGCGGGCTTTCACAATAAATGGCCCAAACCGGGGACTAGCGAATGGAACGGCTTGGATTTTGCTTTCTCGACCGGCCTTCGACTGCCAAGCAGATCGAGCTGGTGCAAAAAATCGAGAAGCTGGGGTTCGAATCCGCCTGGGTGACGGAGACGCGTTTGGCGCGCGACGCCTTTTCCGTTCTCGGCGCTTTCGCCGCCGTGACCAAGCGCATCCAGCTTTGCACCGGCATCGTCAATTCGTGGACGCGCGGCCCTGCACTTATGGCGATGACATTGGCGACGCTCGACGAGCTCGCGCCAAATCGCGTGATTTGCGGGCTCGGCGCCTATTGGGATCCGCTGGCGTGGAAGCAGGGTATCGAACGGTCGAAGCCGATCGAACAGATGCGTGAATATCTCACGGCGTTACGGCGGCTGTTGAACCTCGAGGAGTTCACTTACGAAGGCCAATTTGTAAAGCTGCGCGATATCAGTCTCGATCTCGGCCACGGCGCCAAGCGCGAGCCGAAGAATGTCAAACTCTACATCGGTCCCACCGGACCGGTCATGACGCAACTGGCCGGCGAAATCGCGGACGGCGCGTTGTTCAATGGCCTGCTTTCGCCAGCCTATACGCGCGGAATGGTCGAGTGGGTGAAGAAAGGCGCCGCCAAGGTCAATCGATCGCTCGACACGTTCGAGCAGCCGCAACTCATCAACATCTCGATGTCGGACGATGAAAAATCGGCGCGTGAAGTGTCGCGCTATCTCGTCACCAAATATCTTGGGCAGCAGCCGCACATCGGAAAGGCGGCCGGGCTCGATCCGGAACTTCTCGAGCGCATCAACAAGACCATGGGTGGCTGGCCCGCGCGGCCGGGCGGCATCGAGGATGCGATGAAACTCGTAAGCAACGAGGTGACCGATTCGATGACCATTTCGGGAAACGTGACAAAGATCAAAGACCGGATGAATGAGTGGCTCGATGCCGGCATAACCTATCCGATCATTCTTCCGCTCTCGGAGAACTACGACGAGATGGTCGACAAACTCGCCCCGGGCAAATGGTAGGGTGGCTGCGCGCATGAATTGGAACGCCAGCTTGTCGCAAAAGTGATGCAACCCGCGCCGTTAGTATCGATCCGCGACGTCAGCCTGACTTACGGTCAAGGCGAGGACGGGATATTGGCGGTTCAGAATCTGACGCTCGACATCGCCAAGGGCGACTTCGTCGCCGTGGTTGGCCCGAGCGGCTGCGGCAAATCGTCCCTGATGAAGCTGGTAACCGGCCTGGTGCCACCGACCATCGGCGAGATTCTTGTCGCCGGCGAAAAAGTGACGCGCCCGATCCAGGGCGTCGGCATGGCATTTCAGAATTCCACATTGATGCCGTGGCGCACCACGCTCGACAACATCATGTTGCCGTTCGAGATCGTCGAACCGCACAAGCGCCGCTTGCGCAGCGAGAAGGCAAAATACGTGGCGCAGGCCGAGCAACTGCTTGCCACCGTCGGCTTGAGCAAGTTCGGCAACAAGTTTCCGTGGGAGCTTTCGGGCGGCATGCAGCAGCGCGCCAATCTTTGCCGTGCGTTGGTGCACCAGCCCGAGCTTCTGATGCTCGATGAGCCGTTCGGCGCGCTCGATGCATTTACGCGCGAGGAACTGTGGGCGGTGATGCAGAATCTGTGGATGCAGAAACGTTTCACCGCGGTGCTGGTGACGCACGACCTGCGCGAAGCGGTCTATCTGTCGGATACCGTTTTCGTCATCAGCCACCGGCCGGGACACGTCGTGCACAAGGCCAAGGTCGACCTGCCGCGGCCGCGGACGCTTGAAACGACGTTCGAGGCGAAGTTCATCGATATCGTGCACGGCTTGCGCGCGCGCATCAGCCACGAGCTGTCGGCATGACCAGCATCCGGCGCATGCAATTGATAACGCCCTGGGCCGTCACGATCGGGCTTTTTGTGGCGTGGGAACTGGGTTGCTGGCTGTTCAACGTGCCGCCTTATGTCCTGCCGCGGCCGACCCTGATTTTTCAGACAATGTACGCTTTCCACGCGCAAATCATCGACCACAGCCTGCACACACTGTTCACGACGATTATTGGCTTCGTGCTCGCCGTCGTCGGCGGAATGTTGATCGGGCTCGCGGTCGGTGCCTCCCGCGTCGTCTACGCGGGGCTTTATCCCGTCATGATTGGGTTCAATTCGATCCCGAAAGTGGCGCTAGTGCCGATTATCGTGATCTGGTTCGGCATCGGTACCGTGCCGGCGGTCATTACCGCCTGCAGCATCGCGTTCTTTCCGATCGCGGTGAACATCGCCACGGGGCTTGCCACCATCGAGCCGGAAATGCGCGACGTATTGCGTTCGCTTGGCGCCACGCGTTGGGAAATCCTCACCAAAGTCGGCATCCCGCGCTCGACGCCTTATCTATTTGCGTCGCTCAAGATTGCCATCACGCTGTCTTTCATCGGCTCCGTGATTTCGGAAACCGTCGCGTCCAACAAAGGCATCGGTTACCTGATGCTGTCGGCGTCCTCGCGCTTCGAGGTGCCGCTGGTTTTCGCCGGCCTGATCGTCGTCGGAGCGATGGGCATCGGGATGTACGCGATCTGCGTGATGTTCGAGACGCGCATGACGCGCTGGGCATTCCGCAGCCAGGAGCTCGGTGGCTGAGCGGGCAGGCGCTAAAGCTCGAGTCCGGCCTTGTGCAGGGCGTGCATTAGGTGGTCTGAGATATCATCGAACGCCGTCAGGTACCGGAAGTAGCGCGGTGCGATTTCCTTGAAGTGCGGGCAGATGCGCAGCACCTCGGCCACCGAACCCGACGCCTCTTCAACGCGGCCGAGCTGCGCCAATGCTGCAGCACGCAGAAGTGGCGGCGTGAAGTTTTCCGGCGCGTGATATTTTCCGATCTCGTGCAACGCCTCGACGTAGTTCTTGCGCCGGTAGTGATCGAGGAAGGTGACGCGGTAGGCCCAGCCGGGCGGATGGAGCAGGGTGGAGAGCGCGGAATTGAGCATCGCGCAGCCGTTTGTCCAATCGCCAGCTAGCGAACGGAAAAATCCGGCGCTGAGTTTCGTGCTCGGCGCGTGCGGATTGTCCTGCAGGATGCGTTTGCAGGTCTCGAACACGTCGTCGAATTCGCGTTGATAGAGGCCGTGCAGGCCGATGACGACGTGACCGAACGCGCATTTGTGATCGAGTTCGAACGAGCGCTGGGCGTACCGGTACACAAGCGTCATCCAGTTCTCGTCGTCGTCGAAGCCGAGCACGTTGCCGTAAAAGATCGAGTGCGCGAGCGCGGCCCATACCATGGGATGGAAGGCGGCGTGCGTCATGCCGATTTCGAGGTCGGCGCGCGCGATCCGGTAAACGCGCTCGGTGAGCGTGCGCGCCAGGTACCGGTGGCGTTGGATCGCATCCTGCAAATTCCACGGCTTGCCGACCGAATAGACGGATTGCAGGCTCAAGGTGTGTGAAATGACCCCGTAATAATCCGCAATCGCGCCGGCGATATGCCGGGCGATTGCTTCCTCTGTCTGCAGTCGCGAGCTGGAATTCGTGTCGAGGTCGAAGCATTCGATCCAGATGATCGAGCCGGCGCGTACGTCATGAAGCCGAACGGTGACGCGGACTTGTTCGCCGTTAGCGCGCGCGCTGCCCGACACCACGAACCGCGCCTGCGATTTGACGCCGGCGCCCACGAGGTCGATGGCCATATCGCCGTGCATCTCGGACGGCGTCACCAGAGAAATATCGCTGTACCGCGCGAGTTCGACGTTGAGCTGCTCGAACAGCCCGTCGGTCAAGGCTTGCGCGGCGCCGTTCCTGAGCTGGACCTGCGGCGGGAAGATCAAAAGCCGCTGCACGCTAAGAGCGGGCGTGCCGAAATTGACGATTCCGGCCGGCGCGGGGGCGGCCTTGGGCTCACTGCCTTTCCCGTCGATTAGTTCGAAGACGGGCACATAGCTCCCTTTCGGGATCGAGATGCGAACCGGATCGTTCGAGCCGGTGCGCAGGTAGTAGTCATCGAGCGCCCGGCGCAGCTTGCTCGCCTCTAGACGAACGATGGGGTCGGTATCGGGGTCGAAATCGGTGCCTCGCCCGAGCGCTTCGGTCGCGATGGAATACTGCTTCAGCCGCTTTGAATTGCCGCCGAGCGTTTGGTCGACGATGTACTGAAACAGCTTGCGTGCGCGGTTGACCCGCGCCAAAGGGCCGGTTTGCATGATTTTTTCGGCCTGGCCGCGTACTTGGTCGACCGTCGGCGTGCGGCCGTCGATCACCGTGTAGTCCATCAGGGGTGGGGCCGGCGGGACGTCCGCCCGCTGGGTTACGCGCCTGGCTTTTGGTCGAGCCAACTCCACTCGTCTTACCTCGGACTAAACTTGGGTTTGGTACGGTATCGTACGCTGGCCAGACCACCGTTTCAAACTTGCCTAAGCCTTTGCTTGAGCGGCAAAAGGATAGCGTAAATGAGGGCTACGGCAATGCCCGCTCAAGTGGCAAAGCCTGCTCAGGTAATTGGCTAATCGGCTCACGAAGCGCCGCATATACGGACAAGCACTTAGGCCGCGACATTCGCAGAAACAAAAATTCGCCCTCTGGTGGAGATAACGACCATGAAACCAGTTTCGCGCCGCTCCTTCCTCGCCGGTACCGCCGGTGCGCTCGCCATGCCCGCAATCGGGCGCGGGCAAAACGCCGCACATACCGTCCGCTTCGCGGTGGACTGGGTCTGGCAAGGAAATCACTCGATCTGGACCTATGCGGAGGATCTCGGCCTGTTCAAGGCGGAGAAAATCAACACGCAACTCATGCGTGGCTATGGCTCGGCCGACAACTTGACCAAGCTCGCGGGCGGTGCGCTCGACATGGGGCTGGTCGATCCGAACCTGCTCGCCAAGTTCAACCGCGACAACCCGAACGCCCAGGCGATCGACACCTGCGTTGTTTACGACGCGGCGCCGAGCGCGGTGATTTTCCTCAAGTCTTCGGGCATCAAAACGCTGAAGGATCTGGAAGGGCGCAGCCTCGCGATTTCCGAAGGCGATGCGACCTGGCCGCTGTTTCAGGTGCTCTGCAAGATCAACAACGTCGACGTTAAGAAGATCAAAACGCAAAACATGAGCGGTCAACTGCGCGACAGCATGGTGATCCAGAAACGGGTCGATGCCTCGCTCGGCTTCTTCGTCACCGCAGTACTCAACATCGCAGCCGCCGGTGTCCCGCGCGACGACATCGGCTACCTGCAGTTCAACAAAAACGGTCTTGCGCTTTATTCGCTCAGCCTCGTGTGCCGCAAGGACTACATGCAGGCAAATCCGGATGCGGTTCGCGGCTTCGTGCATGGCACCATCAAGGGCACGAAGGCGATGCTCGCCAACAAGAGCGCCGCTATCGACTCGCTGCTCAAACGCGACAACCTGATCAAAAAGGATGTCGAGATGGAGCGGAACCAGCTCATCATCGATGGCTCGCTGCTGACGCCGTGGGTGAAGCAGCATGGCATGAGCACGGTCGACCAGAAGCGCTTCGAATACACGACCGGTCTCGTCGCCGAGGCATTCGGCGTCGCTCAAAAGCCGAAAATGGCGGACATCTATACGGACAAATTCCTGCCGCCGCAGGCCGAGCGGATGCTGACCTGAAATTTGCGGCGAGCGGAAGCGAGGAACGCGTGGATTTGCAAGGCGAGTTTGATCGCCTCGAGCTTGCCGGGTTGAGCTTCGACGAACGGTACCGCCTTCTCAACGGCTCCGTCATTCCGCGTCCGATAGCCTTCGTATCGACGCTCAATGAGGACGGCTCCGTCAACGCGGCGCCGTTCAGCAGCTTCATGATTGCGTCTGTCGAGGCCGGCTATCTCGCATTTTCGGTGGGGCCGAGCGAAAAGCCGAAGCGCACGTTTCGTAATATCGGCCGCATGGGCGAATTCGTCATTAACACCGTTCCTCAGGAGCTTGCGCACAAGGTGCAGCTTTGCGGCGAAAAGCAGGAAGGCGGCGCACTCAAGCTCGAACGTGCCGGTCTGACCGCAATCACGTCCGAGAAAATCCGCACGCCGCGGATTGCCGAAAGCAAAATCCAGTTCGAATGCAAGCTGCACACCGTGCTGGCTTTTGCAGAGAGCCGCATGATTGTCGGCGAAATATTGTTAATGCACGCGCGCGCCGGGGTGGTGCGGGATGGGAAGATCGATCCGGTCAATTACGGGGCGCTCGGCCGCATTGCAGGACGTAATTATTGTAGCGTCCGCGACGTGATCTCGGTCTAGACGGCAGCAGGGCGCAAACTGGACATGACTCAGCAATCGGCCGATCTCGTTCTCAAAGGTGACGTCGTTCTTCCGGACCGTGTCGTGCCGCGCGGTTTTGTTGCGATTACGGACGGAAAGATCGTTGCGTCGGGTGAGGGCGCGCCGCCGCCAGCCAAGGCGACCGATGATCACACCGGCTGTCTTCTGTTCCCGGGTCTTGTCGACGCGCAGATCCACGCCGGCAGCCACGAAGGGTTCAAGGGTCTGCAGGACGCGACACGGGCTGCCGCCGCCGGTGGCGTGACCACGGTCATCGACATGCCGTTCGATGAGCCGGTACCGGTCAACACGCTCGACCTTCTCAAGCAAAAGATAGACGCGGTTGGACAATACGCGACCGTCGACGTCGGCTTGTATGTCACGGCGCGCAAGGACGGCAATTTCACGGTGCTGCGCGATCTGATCCGCGCCGGCGCGGCTTCGATCAAGTTGTCGACCTACGAATACCACCCAGTCCGTTTTCCGCGCTTCACCACCGGTGAGATGTACGAGATCTTTCTCGAGGCTGCCGAGCTCGGCGTGCCGGTCGCGTTTCATAATGAGGATCAGGAACTGGTGAGCCGGCTGATTGCGCGCGCAACCGCGGCGGGGAAGAAGGGCATGGAAATACATGGCGCCGGCCGTGCGCCGATTGCCGAGCTTGTTGCCGACGCGCAGATCCTCGAGCTTGCCGCCAATACCGGCGTGCGCTGTCACATCGTCCACAGCACGATCGCAGCCGGTAACCGTATCGCCCGCCACTATCGCGAGCGTGGCGCAAGGATCAGCGTCGAGACGTGCGTGCACTATTTCGTATTCAACGACCAGGACGCGATCAGGCAGGGCGCCTTCCTCAAGCTCAACCCGCCTATTCGAGCCGAATCCGAGCGGCAAGAGATGTGGCGCAGTCTGGCGGACGGCGAAATAGACCTTGTCTCGACGGACCACGTGGCCTGGCCACTCAGCCGGAAGTCGGATCCCGACATGGCCAAGAATGGGTCGGGCATTCCGGGGCTCGAGACATTGCTGCCGGCTTTTTACACGGGCGCGGTCAGAGATCACTCGCATTCGCCGACCCTTGTAGCGCGCCTGACGGCGGAAAATCCCGCGCGTCATTTCGGCCTTTATCCGCGCAAAGGCGCCTTGAGTGCCGGTGGGGATGCCGATGTCGCGGTCTTCTGTCCGCAGGAGCGTGTGTTCGAGGCGGAGAAGATGACGTCGGCTGTGAAATGGTCTGCGTTCGCGGGGATGAAAATGGCGGGCTTCGTACGCGCGACGTATGTGCGTGGCCGCAAGGTTTTCGAAAACGGGCAAGTCCTGACCGATGCTGGCTATGGCCAATTCGTCAAGCCGGGTTGAAGCGCGCAATGGAAGAGTCGGTTGTCAATTCAGTCGAAAGCCTGATGCCGGCGCTCACCGCGCTGTTCGGCAAGATCCGCGAAGATTCGCGTGACGGTGAGGGCGTGACGCGCGACGCGTTCGGTCCGCGCGAAACGGAAGCTGCCAAGACGGTGGAGGCCTTCGCAAAGGGCGAGGGACTGGAGACCGCTTACGATCACGGCGGCAATCTGCACATTGCCGCGCCTGGCCGGATCCGCGAGGCGCCAGAAATCATGATCGCCTCGCATCTCGACTCAGTGCCGGTCGGCGGCAACTACGACGGACTGGCGGGCGTCATCGCGGGACTTGCAGTGCTGAGCGCCGTCCAGCGCATCGGCGCGACCAAAAGCAGAAATTTGCGTGTCGTCGGTTTTCGTGGCGAGGAGAGTCCCTGGTTCAGCCAGGCCTATCTCGGCAGCAAATTGTTGCTAGGCGAGCTTACGCACGACGATCTTCGCGCGCTGAAGCGTTACGACACCGGCAAGACGCTTGCGGAGCACATCGCGGGGCTCGGCATCGAATTGCCGAAGGGCAAACTCGAGCCGACGATCGCGCTCGCGAGTCTCAAGGCGTATTTCGAGCTGCACATCGAGCAGGCGCCTCTTTTGGAAAATCTTGGCCGGCCGCTCGGCGTTGCCACCGCGATCCGCGGTAACATCAGGCACCCGTTCGCCCGGTGCTACGGCCATTACGCGCATTCGGGCGCGGTGCCGCGGCGCTTTCGCCGCGACGCGCTCATTGCGAGCGCTAAGCTGATCGCGTTCGCGGACGAGCGTTGGCAGCAATTGATCGACGCCGGCAATGACGATCTTGTCTTTACCTGCGGCATCTTCCAGACCGATAGCGCCGAACACACGATGACGAAAGTGCCCGGTCAGGTGACCTTCACGCTCAACATCGGCGGAACGAAGAACGACGTCATGGAAGAGCTGCAGAACAGCATCGCCCGCCGCGCCGGCGAACTGGAGCGCGAGCACAACGTCAAATTCGATTTTGGCAAGCGGGTCGGAACGCCCGCAGTCGATCTCGACCCGTCGCTGCTGGCAATCGTGGAGAGCGCGGGAAAAGAGGTCGGCATCACGCCCTATCGTATGCCGACGGTCGGGCACGATGCCGCCATGTTCCAGCGCCGCGGCATTCCGGCATCCGTGCTTCTGATACGCAACACCAATGGCAGCCATAATCCGAAAGAGCATATGGAAATGAGCGACTTCGCCGCGGGGACAAAAGTGCTGGCGTCCGTCGTCTACAAGATGTGCCAGGACTGAAACGATGGCAAAGATGGACGCCAACTTGTCGGTAGACGCAGCACTTGCTCTGGCGCGTGAGCAATATGCCGCGAAAAACCCCAACAGCAGACTCGCCAATGAGCGCGCACAAGCCGCCATGCCCGGCGGCAACACGCGCTCGGTGCTGCACTTCGATCCGTTTCCGCTCACGATGACAAAGGGCGTCGATGCGCAGCTCTTCGACGTCGATGGCCACAGCTATAGCGATTTCGTCGGCGAATATTCGGCCGGCTTGTTCGGCCACTCGAACCCGGTGATCAAGGCCGCCATCCAAGAGGCGCTGGAGGTCGGGACCGTGATGGCGTCGCCGACGCTGCTCGAAGCCAATCTGGCCGAGGTCGTGCGCGGGCGATTTCCGTCCATGGAATTGCTGCGTTTCTGCAATTCCGGCACCGAGGCCAATCTGATGGCGATCGTGACGGCGATAGCCGTCACCAAGCGCCGCAAGGTTCTGGTATTCCGCGAGGCCTACCACGGCGGCGTTCTGGTCTTTGCGGGCGGCGGCAGCCCCGTGAACGTGCCGTTCGACTATGTGCTTGCGGACTACAACGACACCGAAGGCTCTGTCGCGCTCATTCGCCAACATGCCGACAATCTTGCCGCGGTGATCGTCGAGCCGATCCTCGGCGCAGGCGGCAATATTCCGGGTACGCCGGAATTCCTCAAGGCGCTGCGCGCGGAGAGCGAACGCGCCGGCGCGCTGCTGATCTTCGATGAGGTCAAGACGTCCCGTTGCGGCGCGGGTGGAATGCAGGGCGCGCTCGGCATAAAGCCGGACCTGACGACGCTCGGCAAATACCTCGGCGGCGGCCTGCCGACCGGGGCGTTCGGCGGACGTAAGGATATAATGGCGCGCTACGACCATCGTACGGCGGGTGCGTTCAAGCATGCCGGAACGTTCAACAACAATGTCTGCACCATGATGGCGGGCTACGCCGCGCTGACGAAAGTCTTTACGTCGTCGGTTGCCGATGAATTCCAGGCATCCTGCGAGCAATTCCACACGTCGCTCAACGACGAGATGACGAAAAAGCGCGTGCCGATCAGTTTCACCGGCCTTGGCTCGCTGTTGACTATCCATTTCTCGCGCAAGCCCATCAGCACGCCGGGCGACATACGGCCAGTCAGCAAGAAGCTCGGCCAGCTCTTCCATATGGAAAGCATCTTGCGGTCGATCCTTGTTGCCGCGCGCGGCGATATTTTCATCAGTCTGGCGGTCACGCAGGATCAGCTGGAGCGTCTGCGCCAGGCCATCATGGCCTTCGCCGACGACTATGGCGCGCTGATCGAGCGCGAGCTGCCGGACTGAGGGGCCACGTGAACCGCGCAATCGATATCCATCATCACATCCTGCCACCGGCCTACATGACGGCGCTGGGGAGCCGGCTCGGGCCGCAAGGGCTGTTCGGCTCGCCGCCGCAGTGGTCGCCGGCGATCTCGATCGAGGCCATGGACCGCAACGGCATCGGCGCCGCCATCACTTCGATTTCTGCGCCGGGCGTCTGGTTCGGCGATGTCCCGGAGGCTTGCAGGCTGGCGCGCGAATGCAACGAATATGCCGCGCAGATGAAATGCGATTTTCCCAGGCGCTTCGGCCTGTTCGCGACGCTGACGCTGCCGGACGTGGAAACGAGTCTGCGCGAGATCGACTACGCGTTCGGGGCACTGGCCGCCGACGGCGTCGTCCTGATGACGAACTACGACGGTCGTTATCCGGGGGATGAGGCCTTCCGTCCGGTTTTCGATGAGCTCAATCGCCGCAAGGCCATCGTGTTCTTTCATCCGACCATTGGACCGTACAAGAATCCGTTGGCGCATATTCCGGTGCCGTCGCTCGAGTTTCCGTTCGACACGACGCGCGCGATCGTCAGCTTGCTGTATAGCGGGACGCTCGCGCGCTGCCGCGACATACGTTTCATCTTTTCGCATGCGGGCGGTGCGGTACCGTTCCTGGCGCAGCGGATCGCACGCCTGACGGCGCGGCCGGAATTCAAGCAGGCTGTGCCGGACGGCGTTCTGGCGGAACTTGGCCGGCTTTATTTCGACACGGCGCTCTCCGCCAATCTCTTCGCCTTCGATCCCATGCGCCGGCTCGTGCCGGTCTCGAACATCCTGTTTGGCAGCGACTATCCGCATGCCGGCGAGCCGACGATGACCGCAACGCTCAAGGGCGTCGACGAGCTTGGTCTGAAAGCAGGGGAGATCGGCGCGGTGAGGGCAGGTAACGCGACGGTCCTGTTCCCGCACCTGGTCGCCGGCGCGCCCACCTAGGCCGGGTATTTCCAGGGGTTTGCCGCGGCGTCGTTTGCGCGGAATGACGCGATCTTCGCGCGGAAACTTTCCGTCATGGCGATATCGTCCCATCCGTTGATGAGCCGCTCGCGTCGCGCCGGGTCGATGCTGAAAGCCCACGTCTGGTTGCCGCAAACGATCCGGCATGCCTGAAGATCGACCGTAACGGGGAGTGCCCGTGCGGCCTCGGTAATCGCTTCGCTGTCGGATTCGCTGACGACGGCGGTGAGCAGACCGTTCTTGGTCGCGTTCTGCGAGAAGATGTCGCCGAATGACGGCGCGATCACGCAGCGGACGCCTGCATCGTAGAGCGCATAGACGGCCGCTTCGCGCGAGGAGCCGCCGCCGAAATTCCGGCCCGCAACCAGGATGCGCGCATCGCGCCACTGCGGCTTGTTGAGCGGGAAGCTTCCGCGCAATTCGCCGGATTCGTCGCGGCGCAGGTCGTGGAACAGATAAGCACCGAGGCCGGCCGCGCGCTTCACCTTGAGATAGCGCGCCGGAAGAATCTGGTCGGTGTCGACGCCCGAAAGGCCGAGCGGGCAGGCGGTTGCGGTGAGCGTCGTGAACTTTTCCATCGCTCAGCTCTTTCGTCCCGCCAGCAGCGGCCTGGCGTCGGCGAGATGGCCGCTCACCGCCGCGGCAGCGACCATCGCAGGCGACATGATGTGCGTGCGTGCGCCGGGACCCTGACGGCCGCGGAAATTCCGGTTGGTGCTCGAGGCGCAGCGCTCGCCGGAAGCGACCAGGTCGCCATTGATGCCGACGCACATTGAGCAGCCGGACTCCGCCCATTCGAGGCCTGCTGCGCGGAAGATCCGGTCAAGCCCTTCTTCCTCGGCCTGCCGCTTCACCGCGGACGAACCCGGGGACACCAGGCCGGGCACCTTGCTGACGCGGCCGTCAAGCACGGCGGCCGCGGCGCGCAGATCCTCGATACGCGCATTGGTGCAAGAGCCGATGAAGATGCGGTCGACGCGGATGTCGGTCAGCTTCTGGTTTGGTTTGAGGCCCATGTAATCGAGCGCGTCCGACAGGGCTTTGGCGCGCGTTTCGTCGCTCTCGCGCGCGGGGTCGGGCACGCACGCATCGATCGGCAGCGCATGCTCGGGGCTGGTGCCCCAGGTGACGACGGGCACAATGGCTGAAGCATCGAGCGCGACTTCGCGGTCGAACGAAGCGCCCTCGTCGGAATGCAACGTCCGCCAATACGCGACGGCGTGCTCGAAAGCTTCGCATTTTGGCGCGTAAGGGCGTCCCTTGAGGTAGGCGAACGTCGTTGCGTCCGGCGCAATCATCGCGCAGCGCGCGCCAGCCTCGATCGACATGTTGCACAGCGTGAGGCGCGCCTCCATCGACAGAGCACGAATGGCCGTGCCGGCGAACTCGATCGCGTGGCCTTGCGCGCCGTCGGCGCCGATCTTCGCGATCAGCGTCAGCGCGATGTCCTTGGCTCCGATGCCTTCCGGCAATTTTCCGTCGATGATGACGCGCATGCGCTTCGGCTTCTTCTGCCACAGGGTTTGCGTCATCAACACGTGCGCGACTTCCGATGCGCCGATGCCGAATGCGAGCGCGCCGAACGCGCCGTGCGTCGAGGTATGGCTGTCGCCGCAGACGATGAGAAGGCCCGGCAATGTCAGTCCTTGTTCGGGCCCGATGACGTGCACGATACCTTGGCGCGGATCGTTGAGGCCGAACAGCGTGACACCGTTCGCGCGCGTGTTCTCGTCGAGTTGCTCAACCATGCGTGCGATTTCGGGGCTGGCGATGGCGGGGCGATTGCGGGTCGGAACGTAGTGGTCGGCAACGCCGAAAGTCAGCGACGGCTCGGCGACACGGCCGCCGCGCGCCTTAACCTGATCGAAGCCTTGGAACGAGCCCTCGTGCACGAAATGGCGGTCGACCCAGAGCAGCGATTCACCGCTTTCCTGGCGCACGATCTCGTGCGCGGACCAAACCTTGTCGAACAGCGTCTGTCGCTGGTTCATCGGCACCGCCGCCGAATGGGAGTTGACGGCCATTATTGTCTGCTAAATGATACCTAGTAAAGCAGCGGGTAAACCGCCACCACGTCCACGTGGGAGTAACAGGTGACCGATCGTCTCGGCGAAGCCAAAGCGCGCCAGGTCTATCTGGTGCTGCGCGACCGCATTGTCAGCGGCAATTTGAGCCACGGTCGTCGTCTTCCGAACGAGAACGAACTCGCCGCCGCGCACGACGTCTCGCGCGTCACCATCCGCCGCGCCTTGGCCGAGCTAGAACGTGAGCGGCTGATCGAGCGGCGGCGTAGTCTCGGAACACGGGTGATTTTCCAGCCTTCGGCAGCGCCGATCGTCGGGGACATCACTGGCATGCTGGCGAGTCTTGCAGACATGGGCCGGCGCACTACGGTTAAGCTTCTCTCGTTCGACTACGTGCCCGCGGGCGGTGCGGTGGCTGAAGCGCTCGGCGTGGTGAGCCCGGATCTGATGCAGCGTGCGGTCCGTGTGCGCGCGATCGATGGTGAGCCTTTCTCCTATCTGACGACGCACGTGCCCGAGCGCATCGGTGTGACCTTCACACGTCAGGAACTGGCAAACCGCCCGCTGCTCGAATTGCTCGAGCGCTCGGGCGTGAAAGTCAGTCGTGCCACGCAACAGATCGGCGCTGGTCTTGCGGTGCCTGCCGTTGCCGGCGCGCTCGGCGTCAAGACCGGCTCGCCGCTGATCGAGATGACGCGTGTCGTCTATGACGGTGAGGGCGCCGCGGTCGAGCATCTGCATGCGCTTTACCGTCCCGACCGCTACAGCCTCGTCATCGAGCTCGTGCGCTCGGACGGACCCGAGAAGACCTGGTCGCCAGTCGCGCACGTCAACCGCACACGCGGCAAGAAATCGCGATCCGCCACCATCGAATCCATCGTCTCATAAGGGGAGGAATAATCATGAAAACGCGTGATACGTTCAGCCGGCGTCACTTCCTGCAATCTACCGCGCTCGGCGCGGCCGCCATGGCGACCGGCGTCGTCTCGGCGCCCGTCGTGCTGCGCGCGCAAGGCGCGGGCGTGAAGCTTGGCGTTTTGCAGCCGCTTACCGGCGCGCTGTCCTATTCCGGCCAGCAGGGAAAGCTCGGCGCCACGATCGCCATTGACGAGATCAACGCCGCCGGCGGCATCAAGGGCCTCGGCAAGATCGATCCCATGGTCGGCGACGCGCAGTCGACGCCGGAAGGCGGCAGCGCGGAAGTCGAGAAAATGAAGTCCGCCGGCGTCGTCGCCATCGTCGGCGGCTATGCCTCGTCGATTTGCCTCGCCACCACGCAGGCGGCGGCGCGCTACAATCTCCCGTATATCGTCGACGTCGGCGTCACCGACGCCATCGTGACGCGCGGATTGAAGAACACGTTCCGCTTCGGGCCGGGCTTCGGCGTGCTGGCGAAGACGTCGATTGAAAACCTCGTGAAGATCAACGATCAGGCCGGCAAGCCCTGCAAGACCGTGATGATCGTGCACGAAGATTCTGCGTTCGGTTCCGGGCTTGCAAAGCTGCTCAATGCGCAATTGCCGCCCAAGGGTTTCCAGATCCTGGAGACCATCCCGCATCCGACGCCGACCCGCGACTTCAACAACGTCGTGCTGAAGATCAAGTCGCAGAAGCCGGACATCGTCATTCCGGCAAATTATTACAATGAGTACGTACTGCTCGCCCGCACGATGCAGCAGCAGCAGGTGAAGCCGAAGGCGACCTATTCGGTGCTCGGGGGCGCCGCCTCCTCCTACAAGTTCGTCAAGGAATTCCCGGAGGCGGCGGAATACATCATGGATTGCAATCACTGGTTCGATCCGCGCAATCCGAAAGCGCTGGCGCTGAAGAAGAAGGTGGAAGGGCAGGGCCAGTTCTTCACCTACGAAGTGTACATGAACTACAGCGCCATTCTGCTTGTCGCCGACGCGCTGCAACGTGCCGGTGCGGCCGATCGCGCCAAGCTCATCACGGCGATGGAGAGTTCGACATTCTCCGGCCATGTGATGCCATACGGTCCGACCAAATTCGTCAACGGCCAGAACCAGGGCGCGGCGCCCGCCAACACGCAGGTACTCAACAAGGACATCCAGGTGATCCTGCCTGAAGCATTTGCTTCGGCGAAACCGGTGTTCCCGCGGCCGGCATGATCCGTGGAGACGGTGGCACCCCGCATGGGTGCTGCCGTCGCCGCATCGCAAACGAGCTCGTCGACGCGTGCTGACCGCGGTTATCATACCCACCGTCATCAACGGTTTGCTGATGGGCGCGGTCTATGCGTTGGTGGCGTTGGGTCTGACGCTCATTTACGGCGTGCTGCACATCATCAATTTCGCGCACGGCGCTTTGCTCAGCGCCGCGCTGTTCGCCGCTTTTCTCTGTTTTCGCTATCTCGGCCTTGATCCTTATGTGTCGGTATTTGGTCTAGCCCCGCTGTTTTTTCTGCTCGGGTACGGCCTGCAGCGCTTCGTTATCGGACCGGCCGCGCATGGCAAGGACAGCAACATCCTACTTGTGACGCTCGGGCTTGCCGTCATTATCGAGAATGCGTTGCTTTATGTTTTTCGCGCCGACACGCGCACCATCGAAGTGCCGTATGCCTTCAACGTGGTGGAGTTCGCCGGCTCGTTTCTCGCCGTGCCACGTGTCGTCGGGTTTTTCGCAGCCTTCGGCGTGGCAGCCGCACTGTGGGCGATCCTGAGCCTGACCGATATCGGCAAGGCAATTCGCGCGGTGGCAAAAGAAAAAATCGGCGCGCAACTTGCAGGCATCGATGTCGGGCACGTATACGCTGTGACGTTCGGGCTGGGCACTGCCTGTCTCGCCGTCGCCGCTTGCCTGCTCATCCCGTCGTATTACGTCAATCCGCACGTCGGCGACGCGTTCGTGCTGGTCGCCTTCACCATCGTCGTGCTTGGCGGCATGGGATCGGTGCCCGGCGCGTTGCTTGGTGGTCTGTTCGTCGGCGTGGTCGAAAGTCTCTGCGGCTTCTACCTCGGTGAATCGCTCGGGCAAATCGGTATCTTCCTGATGTTCATTCTCGTTCTGCTGTTCAGACCGACCGGAATGTTCGGAGAGCGGGCATGAACAGCCGCAAAATTCTTCCGCTCGTGATCCCCGTGGCGGCGCTCGCCGTCGTGCCGGTTTTCGTGCACTCGAACGTCGTGCTTAATTTCATGGTCATCGCGCTGTTGATCGCGCTGGTTGGGCAAGGCTGGAATATTCTCGGAGGATATGGCGGCCAATATTCGTTTGGCCACGCTGCATTTTTCGGCACGGGTGCCTATGCAACCGCGATCCTGCAGGTGCGTTACGGCGTCAATGCCTGGCCGGCGTTTGCAATCGGCATTGCCGCTGGAGCGCTGGTCGGCGCGGTGATCGGGTTTCTGTCGTTCCGCTCGGGCTTGCGCGGATCGTACTTCGCGCTCGTTACGCTGGCGTTCGCGGAAGTCTTGCGAATTCTGGCGAGCGTTGCGCCGATCACCGGTGCGGGCGTTGGCACGCTGATCAAACTCGATCTGCGGCCGATATCTTTCCAGTTTCAGAGCCGAGCAGCGTTCTACTGGGTCATTCTGGCGCTATTCGCGCTTTCTCTTCTGATTGTCCGCGTCATCGAGAATTCGCGGTTCGGCGCGCGGCTTGTGGCGGTGCGCGAGAACGAGGACGCGGCGCGTGCTCTCGGCGTGGATGCGCTCTCCGTGAAGCTTTGGGCGATGACGATTTCCGCGGCGATAACGGCGGCAGGTGGTTGTTTTTACGCGCAATATTTCCTCTTCCTTGATGCGGGGATTGCCTACGGCCCGTGGATATCGGTCGAGGCGCTGCTGGCGCCGATCATCGGCGGTCTCGGTACTGCGTTTGGGCCGCTACTCGGTGCGCTTGCCGTCAAGCTATTGGGAGAGCTAGCGAAATTCGTCACCGGCGACGCGCCGGGGCTCGACCTCGTGCTCTATGGCGTCGTGCTGGTGCTCGTCGTGTGGCTCGCGCCCGGCGGTGTGGCGGGCCTGATGTCGCGGATTTCGTCACGGAAAACGCGAGCGGCCCATGGCTGAAGCGCTGCTCGCGGTCGCGAACGTATCGAAGCGGTTTGGCGGACTGCTGGCCGTCGACCAGGCTTGTTTGTCTGCCGAACAGGGCAAGATCACCGCGTTGATCGGCCCGAACGGGGCGGGGAAGACCACATTGTTCGCCTTGATCTGCGGCTTCCTCAAACCGAGTTCTGGTCAGGTCACGTATCGCGGCGAGGACATCACCGGACGGCCGCCGCACCGGCTCGCAAGCCAAGGCATCGTGCGCACGTTTCAGATCGTGCAGCCGTTCGCCGGGCTCACGGTGCGCGAGAACATCGCGGTCGGCGCGCATCTGCATGTCGCGTCGCGAGCGGCAGCGCTGAAAGCCGCGGAGCGGATAGCCGGCGAGGTCGGCCTCGGCCCGATGCTGGACCGGCCAGCAGGCAATCTCACGGTCGCTGCGCGCAAACGGCTCGAGCTTGCCCGCGCGCTTGCGGCAAAGCCGGCGCTGCTGCTGCTCGACGAGGTGCTCGCCGGGCTGACGCCGTCGGAAATCCGCGACATCGTTCCGGTCATCCGTGCGATCCGCGACGGCGGCGTGACGATCCTGATGATCGAGCACGTGATGCAGGCGGTCATGAATCTATCCGAACGCATCTATGTGCTCGCGGAAGGCCGCATCATCGCGCAAGGCGCGCCGGCGGAAATCGCCGCCGACCCGAAAGTGATCGAAGCCTATCTCGGTCACGATGCCGCGAACCGCCTTAGGGGGAGCGCGCATGTCCACTGAGGCGCTGCTTGAAGTTCATGGTCTCTGCGCGGGCTACGGCGCAACGGAAATCCTGCGCAACATCGACCTTGCGGTCGGCAAAGGCGAGGTCGTCGCCGTGCTCGGCTCGAACGGCGCCGGCAAGTCGACGCTGAATGCGACGATATCCGGCATCATTCATTGCCGGCGCGGCAGCATCAATTTCGCCGGCAACGCGATTGAGGGCGAGCCCGCACCGGCAATCGTCGCGCGCGGTCTTATTCACGTTCCGGAAGGGCGGCGGATTTTTCCCAATCTGTCGGTCACGGACAATCTCGATCTCGGCAGTTATCGCCGCGCAGCCGCCCGCCGCAAGCAAAACCGCGAACGTGTGTTCTCCATTTTTCCCCGCTTGCGCGAGCGCAGCAGCCAGCGCGCCGGGACGCTCTCGGGCGGCGAACAGCAGATGCTCGCGATCGGGCGTGGCCTGATGGCAGAGCCCGAGCTCATCATTCTCGACGAGCCGTCGCTCGGCCTTTCCCCGCTTCTGGTCGAAGAGCTTTTCGCGCTGATCAAGCGGCTCAACAGCGACGGCCTTGCCGTTCTTCTGGTCGAGCAGAACGCCGTCCAAAGTCTCGACATCAGCCACCGCGCCTACATCCTCGAACACGGCAGTATCGTCATGGCCGGCGCCGCCGACGAGATCCGGGCCAATCCGGATCTCAAACGGGCTTATCTGGGAATGTGAACATGGCCGAAAAATCGTCGCTTAAATCGCGCCTCGTCAAGCCGCCGATCGTGATCGCGCCCGGTGTCTATGATGCGCTCACCGCGCTGATCGCGTCCTCGGCGGGCTTCGATACGCTCTACGTTTCGGGAGCCGCGATCGCCTACACCCGGCTAGGCCGGCCGGACATCGGGCTGGTCAGCGTCAGTGAGGTCGTCGACACCATCGCTCTGATCCGCGATCGGGTCGATGCCTACCTCGTCGTCGATGCCGACAACGGCTACGGCAACGCGCTCAACGTGCAACGCACCGTACGAAACTTCGAGCGCGCCGGCGCGAACGCGATCCAGATCGAAGACCAGAGTTTCCCCAAGCGCTGCGGACATCTCGACGACAAGACGCTGATCACCGCGGACGAAATGGCCGGCAAGATCAAGGCCGCGGCCGATGCGCGCCATTCCGCCGACACGCTGATCATTGCGCGCACCGACGCGGTCGCGGTGGAAGGTTTCGAGCCGGCGATCGCGCGCGCGCAGAAGTATCGCGAGGCCGGTGCCGATATGCTGTTCGTCGAGGCGCCGAAGGCGCGTGAGCAACTTGAAAAGATCACGAAGACGCTCGGCCGTTCGGTGCCGCTGATGGCCAACATGGTCGAGGGCGGCAAGACACCGCCGATGCAAGCATCCGAGCTTGAAAAACTCGGATTTGCGCTGGTGATTTTCCCGGGCGGCATCGTGCGCGCGCTCGGCAAGGCGGCGGAGGAGTATTACGCCTCGCTTTCGAAACACGGCTCGACCGAGCCGTTCCGTGCGCACATGCACGATTTCGATTCGCTCAATACGCTGATCGGAACGCCGGAAATGCTGGCGCACGGCAAACGCTACGAGGCGGGGCGTAAATGACGCTCGATCCCGTCACGTTGGCCGTTCTCAACGGCCGCCTGGTGCAGATCGCGGACGAGATGGACGCGACGCTCTACCGCTCGGCATTCAATCCGATCATCGCGGAAGCGCACGACGCTTGCCACGGTCTCTATCACGCCGAGACCGGCGCAACGCTGGTGCAAGGCACTTCCGGCCTGCCGATCTTCGTCGGCGCGATGGCATTCGCGGTGAAGGCGGTGATCGACAAAGTGAAGATCGACGGAGCGCCCGCGCCGGGCGATACCTACATCTTCAACGATCCGTACGATGGCGGAACGCATCTCAACGATTTTCGGCTGGTGCGGCCGCTGATCTGGGAGGGCAAGGTGTTCGCCTGGCTCGCTTCGGTCGGCCACTGGCTCGACGTCGGCGGCAACGTGCCCGGCAATTTTAACGCCAAGGCAACCGAGAGCTTCCAGGAAGGTTTTCGTATTCCGCCCGTGAAACTCGTGCGCAGCGGCGTGCTGCAGCAGGACATCATCGACATCCTCGCCGCGAATTCGCGAGTGCCGCAATCGAACTGGGGCGACCTCAACGGGCAGCTCAACGCACTCGACCTCGGCGAGAAGCGCCTGCATGTGCTGCTGGAGGAATACGGCGCCGCAAAGATTTTCGCGGCGCTCGAAGCCTTGAGCGCGCGTGCCGAGACTCTGATGCGCGCCAATATCGCGGCGCTGCCGGACGGCACCTATTCTTACGACGACTTCCTCGACAACGACGGCGTCACCGATAAGCCGCTGCGTATCGCGCTCGACCTCACCGTGCGCGGCGACACCATGACGCTCGACTTCTCGCGCTCTTCGCCGCCCTGCGACGGACCGCTCAACATCGCGCGTTCGACGGCGGTGGCGTGCTGCTACGTCGCGCTCAAGCATCTGTTCACGGACGTGCCGGCAAACGCGGGCTGTCTCGCGCCGATCGAGTTCATCATTCCGGACACGACATTGCTCGGCGTGTCCGCGCCTAAGCCGGTCGGCGGCTATACCGAGACGATCTTGCGGGTCATCGATACGATATTCGGCGCCTTCGCCAAGGCGGCGCCCGGGCGCGCCAATGGCGGGCCGTTCGCCACCATCAATGCGCTGTCGCTTTCGGGCTGGCGTGAACACGGCCGGCGCTGGGTGATGTTCTGCTTTTTCGGCGGCGGCCTCGGCGGCAATCCGGAAGGCGATGGGCTCAATCACGGCAACAATCCGATCTCGACGGCGACCATCCCGCCGCTCGAAATACTCGAGTCGCTCTATCCGGTCATGTTTACGCAATGGGCGTTGCGACGGGACTCCGGCGGACCGGGTTTCCACCGCGGCGGGCTTGGCGCGATCTACGAAATCGAGGCGTTGGCGGACGGCGAGACGGACGTCTTCCTGCTCGGCGAGCGCGGCAAATATCCACCCTTCGGCGTCGCCGGCGGGCAGCCTGCGAAACTCAACGCATTCTTTTACGAGACCGACAAAGGCGAGCGCACGCCGCCGCTGGTGTCGAAAATCACCGACGTGAAAATAAAGCGTGGCCAGAAGGTGCGCCTGGAGACGCCGGGTGGTGGCGGCTTCGGCGATCCGATGACGCGCGATCCCGCGCTGGTCGCGCGCGACGTCGCGCTCGGCTACGTCTCGCGCGAAGCGGCGCGCGCCGATTACGGCGTCGCGATTCGCGACGATGGCAGCTTCGACAAGGCGGCGACCGAAGCCCTGCGCAAGGGACGGGCGGCATGAGCGGCGCATCCGGCAGCGTAATCGGCGTCGACGTCGGCGGGACCTTCACGGACCTGCTGCTGTTCGACGACGCCGCACGCGCATTCAAGACTGCGAAGGTGCCGTCGCAGCGCGGTGATGAGGCCGCGGGCTTCATGACTGGCCTGCGCGCGCTCGGCGAACTCGAAAAGCTCGGCTCGATCGTGCACGGCACTACGGTCGGCACAAATACGCTGCTCGAGCGGCGCGGCCCGAAGATCGGCGTTATCACCACGCGCGGCTTCCGCGACGTGCTGGAGATGCGCCGGCGCGATCGACGCAAGACCTGGGGCCTGTGGGGCGATTTCGTGCCGATTACCGGCCGCGATCTGCGTCTCGAGATCAAGGAGCGCACGCTTGCCGACGGTACCGTGCGTGAGGCAGTCGACCTCGATGCCGTGCGTGCTGCCGCGAAGACGCTGCGCGAACGCGGCGCGCAGGCGCTCGCGATCATCTTCATCAACGCCTACGCGAATCCGGAAAACGAAAAACGCGCGCTCGCCGCCGCGCGTGAGGTCTGGAACGGCGAACACGTTTCCGCCTCGCATCAGATCCTTCCGGAGATCCGCGAGTTCGAGCGCTCCTCGACGACCGCGATCAACGGCTACCTGCAACCTGTCGTCGGCGACTATCTCGCCAAGCTTGAAGCCGCGCTCAGGCGCGACCGGTTTGCCGGCCAGTTTCATATCGTGCAGTCGAACGGCGGCGTGATGTCGACCGAGACCGCGCGGCGCCTGCCGGTGCGCACCGCATTGTCCGGGCCCGCGGCCGGCGTCATTGCCGCCGCGGCAATCGCGCGCGCGGCGGGTTACGACAACGTGATCACCTGCGATCTCGGCGGCACGTCGTTCGACGTGTCTGTGATTGCGAAGGGCAAGGCCTCGCTTGCGGCGCAGACCACGGTCGATTTCGGCCTTGTCATCCGCACGCCGATGATTGAGATCACGACCATCGGCGCCGGCGGCGGATCGATCGCGTTCGTCGACCGCGGCGGCCTGCTGCAAGTCGGGCCGGAAAGCGCGGGTTCGGTGCCGGGGCCGGCCTGCTACGGGCAGGGCAATGAACGGCCGACGCTGACCGACGCGCATGTCGTGCTCGGCCGCATCAACGCGGAGAAGCCGATCGGCGGCAAGCTCGCGCGGCTCGACGTCGAAGCGGCAAAGCGCGCCATCGCAACGCATATCGGCAAGCCGCTGGGCCTTGACACAATGGCGGCGGCGGAAGCGATCGTGCGCGTCGCCGACGCGCGCATGGCGGGCGCTATCCGGCTGGTGTCGATCGAGCGCGGGCACGATCCGGCGAAATTTGCCGGCATGCCGTTTGGCGGCGGCGGCGCGCTGCACGCCGGGGCGCTGGTGAAGGAGATCGGATTGAAATGCGCGCTGGTGCCGCGCTTTCCCGGCGTCACCTCAGCGCTCGGCTGCGTGATCGCGGACCTGCGGCACGACCAGGTGCAGACTGTCAACCTGATGCTCGACCGGCTCGACACGGCGGCGCTCGACCGCCGCATGGTGGCGGCGGGGCAGGAGGCGCGCGGCGTCGTTGAGAAAGCGGGACTCGCCGTCGAGCGCATCGACGTGCAGTTCGAGCTCGACATGCACTATCTCGGGCAGACGCATACCGTGGCGGTGCCGCTGAAGGAAACGCTGGACGGCAACTCGACGGGGATCGGCGAGAACTCGATCCGCGCCGCATTTGAGGCGGCCTATGCCGCCTCGTTCAGCCGCCTGTTGCCCGGAATTCCGGTGCGCATCGTATCGCTGCGCACGATCGCGACCGGCCGGCGACCCGCATTCGACCTGTCGGTGTTCGCGCCGGGCGCGGACGCGTCGCGCGAGAAGGCGCGCAAGGGCAAGCGCCCGGTGTGGATCGACGGCAAATGGCAAGACGCGACGATCTGGTCGCGGCTCGATTTGCCGGTTGGCGCGGTGGTGGAAGCGCCGGCGGTGCTCGAACAGCCGGATGCGACGATCTTCATCGATCCGGGCCTGCAAGCGCGCGTCGATGCGCTGGGAAATTTGATCGTGGAGCGCGCGCCATGACCAAGCCGGTCCTTCTGCTGGTGGATCTGCAAAACGATTTTCTGCACCCGGATGGCGCTTACGGGCGCGCCCAGTGCAAGAGCAAGGCGATCGCCGCGCTGCCGGCGAATCTTGCACCGCTCGCCGAGGCAGTGCGGCGCAAGGGCGGACTGATAATCGCGACGCTATTCACGCTAGTGCCCGGCGCGGGCGGCGAGCCGATGATTTCGCCGCACCTGAAAGCGTTGCGGCCGTTCCTGAAGAAAGGCGATTTTCTGCCGGGCGGCTGGGGCCAGCAGCTGGTCGAGGAATTGCAGCCGGCCGATATCGCGGTCGAGAAGATCGCGTTCTCGGCGTTCTACATGAGCCGGCTCGAATGGGTTCTGCGCAAGGCGGGCGTCGAGCACATGTTCGTCGGCGGCATTGTCACCAACGGCGGCGTCGCCTCGACGGTGCGCGACGCACATGTGCGCGACATCGACTGCACGGTGCTGCAGGACGGCTGCGCCGCGTTTTCCGACGAGGTGCACAACGCGGCGATCGAGGGCCTGCGGCCGGTCGCCAAGATTACGGCCATCGCGGAGGCGATGAAGGACGTCGTGCGATGAGCACGGTGCGGTCCGCCGCCGGCGTCGCATTCGACACGGAAGTGCCGCTGCTGATCATCGGAGCGGGCGCCGCCGGACTTTGTGCGGCGCTGGCCGCGGCCGAAGCGGGCGTCGAGCCGGTGCTGATCGAGCGCGATCCGGTGCCGCGCGGCTCAACGGCCTTGTCGGCCGGGCTCATTCCCGCGGCGGGAACGCGCTTCCAGCGGCTGAAGGGAATTGCCGACAGCGCCGAATTGTTCGCAGCTGACATTGCGCGCAAGTCGCATGGCGAAGCCGATCCGGTGTTGGTGCGCGCGGTGAGCGAGGGCGCGGCGCCGACCGTCGAGTGGCTGGCGGAGCATCACGGCTTCCCGTTCGATGTGATCGACGATTTCAATTATTCCGGCCACTCGGCGCTGCGCATGCACGGCCTGCCGAGCCGCAGCGGCGCGGAATTGATCGACCGCTTGCGCGGCGCCGCCGAGAGGTGCGGGCTGACATTGTTGTGCGATAGCGTCGCGGAGACACTGTACGCGGACGCGGACGGAACAATTGCGGGCGTCGAGATCGCGCGCGGAGACGGCGCGCGCGAGCGTATCGGCTGCAAGGCGCTGGTGCTCGCGTGCAACGGTTACGGCGGCAATCCGGAGCTGGTGCGGCAATTCATTCCGGAAATGGCGGACGCGCTTTACTTCGGCCACGCGGGCAATCGCGGCGATGCCGTGCTGTGGGGTGAGGCGCTCGGCGCCGGCCTTGCGAACCTCTCCGGCTATCAGGGACACGGCTCGGTCGCGACGCCGCACAATATTCTGATCACCTGGGCGGCGATGATGGAGGGCGGCTTTCAGGTCAATGCGCGCGGCGAACGGTTCTGCGATGAATCGCGCGGCTACTCCGAGCAGGCGGCGGATGTGCTGCGGCAGCCGGGCGGTATCGCGTTTGATATTTTCGATGAGCGCATCGCGGCCATCGCGCGCCAGTTCCGCGATTTCCGCGAGGCGGAGGCGGCCGGCGCGCTCGTCAGCGCGGACTCGTTCGAGCGGCTTGCCGCGCGCGTCAACGTGCCGGCAGCCGCTCTCGCGCGCGAGAGTGAGGACGTGGCCGCGCACAAACGCGACGGCGCGAAGGACCGTTTCGGGCGATCGTTCGCCAATGTGCGGCAGCTTCAGCCGCCGTTCTGCGCGGTGAAGGTTACCGGCGCGCTGTTCCACACCCAGGGCGGCCTGATGATCGACGGCAACACGCGCGTGCAGCGCGCCGATGGTACCGCGTTGCCAAATCTCTTTGCGGCGGGCGGCGCGGCGACCGGCGTCTCCGGCGCGCAGGCGAGCGGCTATCTTTCGGGCAACGGTCTGCTCACCGCGACGGTACTGGGCCGCATTGCGGGCATACGGGCGGCTGCGTTGTGCGGCGCGTCGGCGAAATCGACAAACGATGCCTAGGATTCCCGCGTATTCCATCCGTTCCGCAAGTTGCACGGAGTGGGGAATGCTACTTGGAGACGCCCGGCTTCCATTGTCGATAAAGCCCCAAATTTCGAAATTAATTGACGCCCGAAAACGTGCGTGTTGTAGTTTCAGCCGAGAAGAAGTCGCCAAGCGACGCTGCAAACATGGGGAGGCTGCGATGGCACACGATGTGAAAATCTCTCGTCGTACTCTAATGAGCGGCGCCGCCTACGGCGCATCCGCCGCGCTGGTCGGCGGTTTTCCGGGCATGAGCGCCTTTGCTGCCGACAGCATGGTCGTCGGCGCGCTCTATGTCGGCCCGAAAGACGATTACGGATGGAATCAAGCTCACTCGGAGGGCGTGCGCGCGCTCAAGAGCATGCGCGGCGTCACCGTCAACGAGGAAGAGCGCGTTCCCGAAACGCTCGAAGTGCAGAAGAGCATGGAGAGCATGATAGCTCTCGACAAGGCGTCGATCATCTTCGCGACGTCGTACGGCTACTGGGACTTCATGCTCAAGGTTGCGCCGAAATATCCGAAGTCCATTCTCCTGCATGCGGGTCCGGAAGTCTGGAACAACACGATGCCGAAGAACGTCGGCAGCTATAACGGCTACATCGATGAAGCGCAGTACGTCGCGGGCATCGTGGCGGGCGCCACCAGCAAGACCGGCAAGCTCGGCTTCGTTGCCGCCAAGCCCTATCCGGTTGCGATCAGAAACATCAACGCGTTCACGCTTGGCGCGCGCTCGGTCAATCCGAAGGCGACGACGCAAGTCATTTTCACCGGCGACTGGGTGCTGCCGGTCAAGGAAGCCGAGTCCGTCAACACGCTCGCCGACCAGGGCATCGACGTCGTCACCTGCCACGTCGACAGCCCGAAGGTGGTGATCGAGACGGCGGAAAAGCGCGGCATCTTCAGCTCCGGCTATCACATGAACCAGGCGCCGCTCGCGCCCAAGGGCTACCTCACCGGTGCCGAGTGGAACTGGTCGAAGGTCTACGCGGACTATGTCGATTGGATGCGCGGCAACAAGGAATGGCCGCATACACGCCGCGGCGCCTTGAAAGAAGGTCTCGTCCGAAACTCTCCCTATGGACCCGCGGTGAGCGAGGCCACGCGCAAGCAGGCCGATGCCGCGTCCGACGCGCTCAAGAAGGGCAGCAAGCGAATCTACTCGGGACCCTTGAAGACCAATGACGGTAAAGTGGTCATCGAATCCGGCAAATCGCATGAAATCAGCGATCCGTGGCTCGAGTCGATGAACTGGCTTGCCGAGGGTGTGATCGGCTCGACCAAGGGGTAGTCTAGGCCGACGACCCTCGTGAATGATCGGACCGGTAGTTTGAGGAAAGCGCCCGCGGCTATTGGCGAGACGACAGCAAACGGCGAGGTTGCGCGTGCAGACACCGCGACCTCGCCGGCCAACGACAGCCGCGCGTTGGGCTTCCCCGGTGAAAATTTCATCATTCCGTTGGGAGCGGTCGTTGCCGCCCTGCTGTGCTTCGGCGCCGGCATGCTCGCGCTCGGCCTCAATCCGCTCGACGTCTACGTCACGATCTACAAAGGCGCGTTCGGGAGCTGGTTCTCCTGGCAGAACACGCTGCAGCACGCGGCGCCTCTTATCCTCACCGGACTTTGCACGGCGCTTCCGGCCCAGCTCGGCCTGATGATCATCGGCGGCGAGGGCGCGCTCGTCGTGGGCGCCGTCGTCACGGTGCTGACGGCGGTCGCTTTGCAGCGCCTGCCGCCCGAAATCGTCCTGCCGGCGATGGTGCTGGCGAGCATAATCGGGGGCGGTATCTGGATTGCGTTCGCGGGCGTTCTTCAGCACATCCGCGGCGTCAACGAGACGATCAGCAGTCTGCTGCTCAACTACATCGCCATTGCGCTGATGAATCACCTGGTGACCGGGACGATACGCGACCCGACGGTCGTGAACCGGCCGTCGAGCTGGTCCATCGGCGATCAGAATTTTCTCGGCAACATACCGGGCATGGAAGTTCACTGGGGTCTCGGCTTCGGCATCATCGCCTGCATTCTCTGCTACATCCTGATGAACCGGACCAGCTTTGGATTCGCCTCGCGCATCGTCGGCGGCAATCTGCGCGCCGCGCGCGTCGTCGGGCTGCCGGTCGGCAAGCTGGTCATCACGTCATGCTTCCTCGGCGGCGGCGCGGCCGGGCTCGCGGGCATGGTCGAAATCGCGGCGGGCGAAGGGCGCGTCAGCAGCTCGATCGTTGTCGGCTACGGCTACACCGGAATTCTGATCGCATTCATCGCGCGGCAAAATCCGCTCGCGGTGATACCGGCGGCGCTTCTTCTCGGCGGCATCCGCGCGAGTGGCGGCTTGCTGCAGCGGCGCCATGGCCTTCCCGATGCATCCGTCCTCGTGCTCGAGGGCATGATGTTCATTCTCATTCTGGTGAGCGAGACACTCTACGGCCGCTATCGCAGCCGCAGGAGGCAGTGATGCAGTTACCGGAGGCTCTCGGCTGGTGGGGCGTGCCGATCGCGTTGCTCGGCGGCGCCATTCGGGCCAGCACGCCGTTTCTCTTCGTCAGCATCGGCGAGTGCCTCACCGAGAAAAGCGGCCGCGTCAATCTCGGCCAGGAAGCCAATCTCGTCATGGGCGCGATGAGCGGCTACGCCATTTCCTATCTCACGGGCTCGCCTTGGCTCGGCGTGCTCGCCGCAGGATTGTCGGCCGTCGTGCTCGGCCTCGTGCACGGCTGGGCCTGCGCGTTCCCGCGCGTCAACGACATCGCCGTCGGCATCGGCCTGATGATTTTCGGCACCGGTCTAGCGTTCTTCATCGGGAAGCCATTCATCCAGCCGCAGGCGCCAATTCTGCCCGCGATCAATTTCGGATTCTGGAGCGATATCCCGCAGGTTCGCGCGGCGCTGCAGGTCAACGTGCTGTTCATCATCGGCATTATCATCGCGCCGATCATGACCTGGTTCCTGCGCAATACGCGCTGGGGCCTGATCGTGCGCACAGTCGGCGACAGCGCCGATACCGCGCGCGCCGCCGGCTTCCCGATCAACCGCGTGCGCCTCTACAGCACGGCGGTCGGCGCATTTTTCGCCGGCATCGGCGGCTCGTTCCTCTCGCTCTACTACCCCGGCAGCTGGAACGAGGCGCTGTCGAGCGGCCAGGGACTGATGGCCGTTGCGCTCGTCATCTTCGCGCGCTGGGAGCCGATGCGCTGCCTGTGGGCTTCGCTTCTGTTCGGCGGCGCCGGGGCGCTCGGGCCGGCGCTGCAATCGGTCGGCATCACGTCCGGCTATTATCTCTTCAACGCCGCGCCTTACGTACTGACGCTCGGCATCATGATCATTACCTGCTCGCGCACGACCCGGATGGTCGGCGCCCCGAACGAATTGAGCATCAGCCGGTAGAACTATCAAAGAAGGAGGACTCCAATGAGCGGTCTTGGTGGACTTAACAAAGCGCCCGACGGCGTCGTGATCGGCCTCGTTCAGTTGCAGCTTCCGGTCATCGCCAAGAAGACCGACTTGAAGGCGCAGACAGAAAAGATCTGCTCGATGGTCGGCAAGGCGCGCCGCAATATGTCGACCATGGATCTCGTGGTGTTCCCGGAATATTCGCTGCACGGCCTTTCGATGGACACGAACGAAGATCTCATGTCGCGCCTGGACGGGCCCGAGGTCACCGCCTTCAAGGCGGCGTGCCGCGACAACAAGATTTGGGGCTGCTTCTCCATCATGGAGTTCAATCCCAACGGCAATCCCTACAACAGCGGCCTTGTCATCGATGACAAAGGCAAGTTGCAGCTCTATTACCGCAAGATGCATCCGTGGGTGCCGGTCGAGCCGTGGGAACCCGGCAATATCGGAATTCCGGTTTGCGACGGCCCGAACGGCAGCAAGCTCGCGCTCATCATCTGTCATGACGGCATGTTCCCGGAGATGGCGCGCGAATGCGCCTACAAGGGCGCGAACATCATGCTGCGCACGGCGGGCTACACCGCGCCCATTCGCCACGCCTGGAAGGTGACCAACGAATCGAATTCGTTCTGTAATCTCATGTACACGGCAAATGTGTGCATGGCGGGAACGGACGGCACGTTCAATTCCATGGGCGAGGGTATGATCGTCAATTACGACGGCATGCCGCTTGCGGTCGGAAACGGCACGCCGGACGAGATCATCACCGCCGAGGTGCGGCCGAAGCTCGCCGACGAAGCGCGCCGGCTCTGGGGCGTGGAAAACAACATCTATCAGTTCGGCCACCGCGGCTACGTCGCGGTGAACGGCGGTGCGCAGGACTGCCCTTACACCTACATGCGCGATCTTGTGGAGGGCAAATATCGCCTGCCGTGGGAGGAAGAAGTGCAGGTGACGGACGGGACCTCCTGCGGCTTCCCGCGTCCCAACCGCTCCTACGAGGCGAAGAATTGAAAGTTGCTCTAATGCCGTCGTTTCGTTCGTCGCCTCCGGATATGGAGGTGAGCGGAATGCGCAAGCGCTTCGGATCGCTCGTTGCGCTTGACGATGTTTCGTTGCGCTTGCCGGCCGGCAGCTATCACGCTCTGCTTGGCGAAAACGGCGCCGGCAAGAGTACGCTCGTCAAATGCATCATGGGCTATCACCAGCCCGATGCGGGCAAGGTCATGCTCGACGGCAAGGAGCAGCACATCGCGTCGCCCCGCGATGCGTACAGACTCGGCATCGGGATGGTGTATCAGCACTTCACGCTGGTGCCGAGCATGACCGTCGCGGAGAACCTGATGCTCGCGCGCGCCGATTTGCCGCGCGTCCTCAACTGGCGCACCGAAATGGAGAAGCTCGAGCGCTTCATGGCGGGGATGCCGTTCAAGATCGATCTTTCCGCGCCGGCGAGCGGCCTTGCGGCCGGCGAGAAACAGAAGATCGAGATCGTGAAACAGCTCTTCCTCGGCTCGCGCGTACTCATACTCGATGAGCCGACATCCGTACTCACGCCTGGCGAGGCGGACGATATTCTCGGCCTCCTGCATCAGATGACGAAGGCGGAGCGGCTGAGCGTGCTGCTGATCACGCACAAGCTGCGTGAGGTGATGGCCTACTGCGACGGCGTTACCGTGCTGCGCCATGGGAAGAACGTCGGCGGTGGCCGCGTGGCGGACATTACGCCCGACATGCTTGCGGATATGATGGTCGGAAAAGGGCAGATCGCGGCGCCGGCGGCGCGCGTCGCCTATGCCGGACCCGACACCGTGCGGCTTCAGCTCGACGGGCTTTGCGCCGACAACGAGAAGGGACACCGCGCGGTCGCGGCGGCTTCTCTTTCCGTGCGGGCGGGCGAAATTCTCGGCATCGCGGGCGTATCCGGCAACGGCCAGAAGGAAATGATCGAGGTGCTGGCCGGGCAGCGGGAAGCGACGGCGGGCCGCGTCCTCGTCCACGGCAAACCGTTCACGGCGACACGCGCTGAATTCCGGCGCGAAAAAGTGTTTTGTCTGCAGGAGGAGCCGGCGCGGAATTGCTGTGTCGTCAATATGAGTGTGGCGGATAATCTGGCGTTCCGGGATTTCGACCGGCCGCCGTTCGTCCGCGCCGGATGGTTCGTGGACGAACGCGCGATCGGCGCACGGGCGCGCGAGCTGATTTCGCAATACAAGATCAAGGCTCATTCGCCGTCCGTCCCGGTCGCGACGCTATCGGGCGGCAACGTGCAGCGGCTGGTGTTGGCGCGCGAATTGTCGGGCGAGGTCGGCGTGCTGATCGCGGTCAATCCATGCTTTGGGATCGACATCGCGGCCATTGCGGAAATCCGCGCGCAGATCATGCGCGTACGTAATCGCGGCGCCGCGGTGTTGCTGGTGAGCGAGGACCTCGACGAGCTGTTCGAGCTTGCCGATCGCATCGTCGTGATGTTCGAAGGCTCGGTCGTCTACGAGACGGACATCGCCAACGCCGACCGCATGACGATCGGCCGCCATATGGCGGGGCACTAGCTCAGCCGCAGCGGTGCATGCCGCTGCTGTAGTAGACCTTCATTTTCTCCCTGAAGCGGCCGGCGGCCTGCTGCCACGTCTTGAATTCGGGCATGCCGTGTCGGACCTGCGCGTTCATCTCCGCGTGCACGCCCGCGAGATCGACTCCGGTCAGGGCGCCATTCTCGACGACGGTGCGTCCTCCGACGACGAGGTGCTTGAGGTGGCGCGAGGTCGCGCGCCGCACGAGGAGCGCGGCTTCGTCGATATCCATGAATACGTCGCCGCTGATCTTCGAATAGTCGATGGCCATGAAGTCGGCCGGCTCGCCGGCGGCGATGCCCCTGCCGGGTTCGATACCCGATACGCTATAGCGCCCGCCGTAACAGCTGCAATGCAGGAGCTTCGACAGAGGCACGCCTTCTTCCAACGCAAGGCCCTGGTGCAGGAGGTAATTGAGCCGCAGCTCGCGGAAGGCGTCGTCATCGTCGTCGACGCTGAAGCCGTCGAGGCCCATGGCGAATGGCACGCCCATTTCGTGCATCTTGCGCATCGGCGAGATGCCGGAGCGCAGTGACAGGTTCGAGCTGGAGTTGACGCTGACCGTCACGCCGCGCTCGGCCATCAGCTCGAGTTCGTCGGGTCGCAGCCAGACGCCGTGCGCGACCGACAGCCGCCGCGATAGCAATCCGATCTTGTCGAGATAGTGAACCGGGCCTTCCGGATAGATGTGGTCGAGGTATTCGCGCTGGATGCGCGACTCGACGAGATGCATATGGACGCGGCGTCCGTTTTCGGCCGACTTCTTCGCAATCAGCTCGAGCAGGGGCCGCGAGCACCATTCCATGCCGTAGGGGCCGTATTGCACGGACACGAGCGGCGATTCGATCTTCGCGGCAAGATCGTCGACGAAGCGGACATTTTCTTCCGGCGTCTGCGGCTTCGACAGCAGTTTGCCGCGGATGATGTCCTTGTCGGCCTGATCGAGTCCGTCGAGCAGTTGCTCGGAAGGCCCGTAACCCAGCGGGTTCTGGTCGCGTAGCGCGACGGCGATGGCGACGCGCACGCCGATATCGGTCGCGGCCTTGGCGACGACCTGCAGCTCGTCGCCGAGCGCATGCGGATGTTGCGCGCGCGTATAGTGGATCATCACCGTGCCGACGCCGCCCAGCGCCTGGCGGCCGAGCGCGGCGGCTGCGACAAGATAGGGGTCCGCGATCGGGATCTTGACCATGTAGATCAGCCACAGTTCGAGCGGCAGATCGAAACCGCCGATCGAAATAGGCCGCACGCCGCGCACGTGGTCGTGCGCGTTGCTGAACGGCGGCATGATCAGGGTGTCGTGCGATTTATGTTCCTGCCGGACAGCGATTTCGGAAAAGGCCGCGCCGGCAATTTTCAGTTCCACGCCGGAACAGGTGTGCTTTTCACGTTCGGAAATATCGAGGAGGCGCCCGCTAATAGTATGTGCCATTGCATGTCTGCTTGGTTTGAAGAGCTTCGCACCAAGTCGGACGTCAATCTTCCCCGGCACGCATGGAACATGAAAGCGGTTTCCGGAACCATTGCCAAGGGAGCCGGGGTTGCATTACGGCGCGTTTCCTGCGGCCAGCGTGCTGTTTCGGAAACACAGGCGCAGAATAGTTTTAGTTGCTGCATTGCCGAGGGAACAATCGGAACGGACTGCCCGCATGTTGATTATGGTCACAGGCGCGACATAGCGAGTTCAGCGACGGGACAAGGCCATGGGCGAAGCAGAGTATTTGCGTGCGATTTCGCAGCGGTGTTTCGATCTTTCGCGACGCTGCTTTCAGCTTGAAATAGCGGCCAGGCTGCGGGAGCTCGGCGAGGAACTCGAGGCCAGGGCTCTTGAATTCAGCGCGCGGCCGGCCGTCTTCGAGCGCCGGGGCGATATCGCGCACTAGCGCGGCCGCGGACGCTCCTTACGCCTGCACCTGCTGCAGCACTCCCGGCGGTAGAACCAGCACGAACTCGGTTCCCGGATTGAGATTGTTGATCGTCAGCGTTCCGTTCAATTGACGGGCGGTGGCGGCGATCATGCGCATGCCGAGCGATTCCGAATTTTCGATCTTGAAGTTTTCCGGCAGCCCACGCCCGCGATCGGCGAAACGGTATTCCAGCCCGCCGTCGTCCGTGTGCTTGAGCTTGACGGTCATCGGGCCGATCTCGCCTTCCGAATAAGCGTGCTTGACGGCATTCGTGATCAGTTCGTGCGTCAGCATCGCCAATGCCATCGAGTTGGTGCCGGACATGAACGCCGTCTCGGCGTCGACCTCGATGCTCAACTTGACCGGCCCTTCGTAGGCGCTTTCGCTGTCCTTGCAGATCGCCTTGAGCAGCGCGCCGATCTCGACGTCCTCGACCGCGTTCGATTGATAGAGATGGCGGTATACCGCGCCCATAGCGATGACGCGGTCGCGCGCGCGAGCGAGCTGGGCGCGCGTCTCCGGCGTCGACTGGCGCTGCCGGCCCTGCATATCGAAGACACTCGAGAGGAGATTGAGACTGTTCATCACGCGATGCTGCAGCTCGCGCAGCAATAGCGCCTTCTGACTCAGCAACTCGTCGACCTTGTCGGACATCCGCGACAGCGACGAACTCAGTTGCCCGAACTCGGAAACCTGGTCGAGGACCGGAAAGCGGGCCGCGGTATCCCCCCGCTCGCGGCGACGCGCGGTTTCAACCACCGCCCGGATCGGACGGATGATGAAATAATGCGTGGCGACCCAGACGCACGCGATCGCTATCAGGATCGTGACGAGGCCGATGGCGAGGCTGCGCGCGGTGATGCTCCAGGCTTCCGCCAGCGCAGCCTTGCGGTCGACGGTCACCAGCGCCATCAGCGTGCCGGGCCCATCGCCGACCGGAGCGGCGCCCACGATCTGCGGCCGGCCGGGGATGACATCCGTTTCGATCGTATCGGACGAGGGGACGATGAGGCGGGGAAAAACGCCTTTCGCGATCGTCTCGGCGTCCTTGAGGTCGTCCTTCGGCAGCGAAAGCACGATCGAGCCGCGGCGGTCGAGAACGATGACGCGGTGCCCCGTATGCCAAGGCAAAGCGGCAAGCTCGCGCGCCATTTTCTCGGGATTGAGAATGAGGGTGATGACGCCCGAAAAAGAGCCGTCCGGCCCCTTGTAAGGCATCGATAGATGCACGGAGGTCGCGTGCGTGACCCGGCCCTCGGTCAGGGTTCCGATCGTGAATTTGCCGGTCGTCAGCGGCTCGCGAAAGTAAATGCGGTCTGTAACGTCGAGGTCCGGCGGAATTGCAATGGTCGAGCAATGGAACTTGCCGCCGGTGTCGATGATCGCCGCCGCACGATAGATCGGCAGGTCGGCAAGCACCGACTTGAAATACGACGTGCACTCGCCCTCGTTCGCGGGGCCGACCGGATATTTGCTCAAGGCGAGCAGTACTTGCCGGCTGCCGTCGATGATCTGGGTAATCTCGGTCGCGACCAGACGAGCATCGGCGACCGCGTCCGTGCGGGCATTGTCCTCGAACTGGATTTGCCAGCGCGCCGTGTTGAAGACCGTCAGCAGAAAAGGCGGCGTCAGGCCAATAGCGACAAGAAGCGATAATCGGCGGCGAAGACTCATGATGGCTCAATAGTTGGCCGGCTAACCGGCCGCTGCAAATCGACCCCGCGCAAGGATGCGCCGGACCTAACCCACGCTGCCTTCCGCCGGTTCGCCCGGCGGCAACGAACCCAAAGCGATGAACACCATCAGCGCTCCGATGATGCAGAGGTTAATCATTGCATGCGCAAGGTTTGTAAGGCGCGCCTCGCCGGCCATGTTCCAGAAGTCGTGCATGTAATATGTGCCGGCCAGAATGAAGAGTATGAGAAAGATCGCAACCACCCGTATCGCGACGTTGAATGCGATCAGGATGCCCGCGGCGAGTTCTGTTGCCCCCGCCATGATCGCCAGAAACTGTGCGGTCGACATCCCGAACAGAGCTTCGATGTAGCCTGACGACACAGCGAGATCTGACGGCAAAGCGATTTTCGTCGCGATCAACACCGACGTGCCGGCGATATCCATTAGCTTTTGCACGCCGGCAAAGACAAAAAACAAGGCGAACAAAATCCGGCCGATCACGAAAACAATTCGCATGCGAAACAAACCCCCGTGGGCAGGATGAGTCGAGCCGTCAAGGTTCGCGATGCTGTCCGACTCCGCCAGTCCATAGGACCAGCTATACAGCATTCTTGTCGGTCGCGGCTGACCAAATTTCGTGTTGTGCGACCGGGCGGATTAGTTTGGCAAAATGATGGCTAAGGGAACGTCATTGGATTTCTGGCGGGAACATGCGGGAGGAAGTGTTGAGCTTTAAAAGAAATTTTCCGATCGATGAAATTTGTCAGCCTGAACGCGCGAGTTGACGCCCGAGTTTGTTGAACCGAGCTTTCTGCTCATCGCTCAACGAGCTGTAGAATTCGTCGAGAGGGTGCTCGACCGCCTTCGCCGCATCGAGCATCGCTTGCAGGCGACGCTCCATGATCTCCATGCGTCCGACGGGCGTCAGCGGGATCTCGTCGGGACAGGCGGCTTGCAGGGTGGCGACCGCCTTGTTTGTCGCTTCCTCGAGGCCGCTCAAGGCATCTTCCTGCCTGTCGGTCGGCTTCACGATTTTTTCGATGCGTTCGATCGGCAGGTTGCTCAGGCCCGGCTTCGGCTGCCGGCAGGCATTGACCTCCGCGGAAGCCTGACCGTTTGCCTTGTCACCCCGCACGCTCGCTGCGTTGGTTTCGTTGGCCGGCGACTTCGGCCCGATGTCATTGAACTTTGCCTTTTGTTCGTCGCTCAACGATTCGTAGAATTTCTCAAGCGGCGGACGCACCGTCTTCACCGCGTCGAGGGTCGCGAGCAGGCGCGCCATCATTGCGCGGAGCCGACCCGGCGGCGTCGCAGGATAGGCGTTCTCGGACGGACATGATGCCTTGAAGACGTCCGCGGCCTTTTTTGCCGCCGCGCGCAAGTTCACCAGCAACGCTTCCTGATCGGGATTAGGCGCGACGGCCTTCTCGATTTCCTCAAACGGCCAGGCGGTGACGCCTGTGCCGGGCTCCTCGCACAGTTCTTCGACACCGGCGCGGCTCGGTCGCGGCGCGGCCTCCGCGCGCGGCGCAGCTTCGGCATAGGTTTCCGGCGGCCCGCCCGGACCCCAGAACACGCCATCGAAGAAATCATCGTAGGCGTAGGCCCAGTATCCGTCGTCATATCCGTAGGGCCAGAACGTGTAGTCGAAAATGTCGGAGTAGGCGTAAGGCCAGAACACGGGCCCGTACCAGGCAACGAAAGAGGCACGAAGGCCGCGATGCCAGGCGCGGCGGGCCGCGATCGCCGCCGCCCGGCGGTCGGCGCGCCGATCGGCACGCGCCAGCGCCCGATAGTGCGCGGAGAAACGGCCTTGCCGTGCCGCCTGCGGTGTCAGCCGCGCGTTCCGCCGCGCTTGCAGCAGCGCACGGCGTTGCGCTTGCGTCGCGCGCTCGCGGACGGGAGTGCGCTCTGCGGCATTGGTGCGTTCATTCGCTCGTGTTTCGGCTGCCTTGTGGGGCTCCGCCTGCTTGCGCTGTGCGGCGGCCTTCGGTGCGGTTCTCCTTTCGGCATTCCGCCGGCGCTCGCGCTGCTGCTGTGCATTGCGCCGTTGCTCACGATTTTGGTGCAAACGTTCCCGATGCGCGCGACGATGTTCAGCCGCTTTCCGAGTGCGTTCCGACGGCGTTTCCACGTGCACTGGTCCGCGGTGGACGGTACGCGCGGCGGGAGCCGGGTGAGCTACACGTGGTATGGCACGAACATGCGGGGCGGGGCGTGCGGAGCGTTGCGCCCTTGGCGCGGCATGAAAGGCAGGCGCGCGCGGCGCGGCTCTCGCTGCGGGCGCGGCATGGACGGCCCGCGCGGCCGGCGCCTTTTTGTCCGGCGCGGCAACAGCAGCGGATGACGCGGCCAGAGCAGCCGCCATTACGATCAGCGCCATTAAACGTACGGTGCCGCGCATTCCAAAGATCCTTGCAGAGCCGCGTAGGCGGTACCTGCTAACGGCGGGCGGGCGACTTTAGTTCAATAAATAGGCTGATGTGCCGCAGTCCGCGTGAATGGTAAACCCGAGGCGCCTTTGCGGTCCGCCAGCGCTTAAGTGCGGCGATTGGCGATGAAATGGGCGGCCGCTTTCAAAATGGCGCCGTCGTCGCCGAACGGCGCGATCGCGGCTTCGGCGTCGCTAACGAGAGCGTTCAGCCGCTCGCGCGCGCCCTCGACTCCGAGCAGGCTGACGAAAGTCGCCTTGTGCGCGGCAGCGTCTTTTCCCGTGGCCTTGCCGACGATCTCCGGATCGCCCTCGATGTCGAGCAGATCGTCGGCAACCTGAAATGCCTCGCCGATCGTGGCCCCATAGCGGACGAGCGCGTCTCGCGCTTTATCACCGGCCTGACCAAGGATCGCCCCGCTCTCACTGGCGAATTGCAACAGTGCGCCGGTCTTCATCGCCTGGAGCGATTTAACGTCGTTGAATTCCAGAAGCTGCGGTCCGCCGTTAGCGAAGCGGCCTTCGGCGGCGAGATCGAGCATCTGCCCGCCGGCCATGCCGCCGAGACCCGCCGCGCGCGCGAGAGCCGACACCAACACTATTCTTATTTCCGCGTTTGCATGCGTTTCCGGACGCGACAAAATATCAAAAGCAAACGTCAGCAGACCATCGCCGGCCAGGATCGCAGTCGCTTCGTCAAACGCCTTATGCGCGGTGGGCCGGCCGCGGCGGAGGTCGTCATTGTCCATCGCCGGAAGGTCGTCGTGCGCCAGCGAATAGCAGTGCACGCATTCGAGCGCGGCAGCGACCATCAACGCATGCTGGCGGGCGACACCGAACAAACTCGCGGATTCGACCACCAGGAAGGGCCGGATGCGCTTGCCGCCACCCAGGCTTGCGTAGCGCATCGCATCGAGCAGGCGAGCGGGGCGCGCATGCTCCCCGTCAGCCGGGTCGGCACGCAGCAGGCGGTCGAGCAAAGCCTCGGTGTCGGCAGCCACGGCCTCCAGACGCTGCTGAAATAGCATGGCGGTATCGGGCTGCGGGACCGCAGCCTGCACCGGACGCGGCCGCGCCAGGGCGGATGAGAGCAATCCCATTGATAGATCGGACCATTTCGGCCCGCCTCGACGTTTCCATTTGAATTCCCGCAGGCTCAAAAAGTTCCATGGCCCGCAGAACCATTTGAACTGTCAAGCATTGATGTTGCGCCAGGAACTCCAGCCCCTTTTCCATAATGTTGATAGACGCCGTCGCAGTCGCCGCCGTGTTGCTCTGGGTCTATCTGATCGGGGCGCGCGGCCAGTTCTGGATGGC
Source organism: Pseudolabrys sp. (assembly GCA_035546875.1). Taxonomy (GTDB): domain Bacteria; phylum Pseudomonadota; class Alphaproteobacteria; order Rhizobiales; family Xanthobacteraceae; genus Pseudolabrys. The sequence continues at coordinate 25,616 of DASZVZ010000015.1, read as the reverse complement.
CTCCATCCGCGACACAGACTCCGCACAAGCGCCCGGCGAATGGCCCTCGGTCGCGGTGGTAATCCCGGCGCGCAACGAGGCCGAAAGCATCGGTGCAACCGTGCGATCTCTCCTGCACCAGGACTATCGTGGCGCGCTTTCCGTGATCGTGGTCGATGACGACAGCACGGACGGAACGGCAGCCGCCGCAGCGCAAGCAGCGGCGGATTGCGGCCGCGAACTGTCAGTAATTACCACGCGTGTTCTCCCGCGCGGCTGGACAGGAAAGCTCTGGGCGCTGAAACAGGGGATTGACGCCGCAGAACGGCGTTCGCCGCGCCCGGACTACATCCTGCTCACCGACGCCGACATCGTGCACGCGCCCGATACCGTCGGGTGGCTGGTCGCCAAAGCGAAATCCGGTGGATTCGCGCTGACGTCGCTGATGGCGAAGCTGCGCTGCAAAAGCTTTGCCGAACGCAGCCACATTCCAGCCTTCGTCTATTTCTTCCAGATGGTGTTTCCGTTCTCGTGGGTTTGCCGCGCCGCCGCATCGACCGCGGCTGCCGCAGGCGGGTGCATGCTGGCACGTGCCGACGCGCTGCGCATGTGCGGCGGCGTTCAAAGCGTTCGCGGCGCGTTGATTGACGATTGTGCTCTTGCCGCGATGCTCAAGTCTTGCGGCCCGATCTGGCTCGGGCTGACTGATCGCGTGGTCAGCATACGCGCATACGATCGGCTCGCCGACGTCAGAAAGATGATCTCCCGCTCCGCTTACGCGCAGCTACGCTACTCGCCCTTGCTGCTCGCCGGCACGCTTGCCGGTCTTCTGATGGTGTTTGCGGCGCCTTTGCTGCTCACGCTGTTCGCCCACGGATTGGCGCAGTGGCTCGGTGTCGCAGCGTGGTTGGCCATGGCACTGTCGTTCCAGCCGATGCTGCGCTTTTACCGGCTCTCGCCGCTGTGGGGCGTAGCGCTTCCGTTCGTCGCCGCGCTCTACGCCGGCTATACGCTCGCGTCCGCCTGGCAACATGCGCGCCGGCGCGGCGGTGCCTGGAAGGGTCGCGTGCACGTCAACGCGCCGGGCGTGTCATGATCGAGAGCGCGCAACTGCGATCCGGCAAGGGTCACCGAGACGAGAATTTTCCGGTGGCGTCGTGGCTCATCCGGCGCGAGCACCGGCCGGTGATCCTGGCCTTCTACGAGTTCGTGCGTGTCGCCGACGACATCGCCGATCACCCATCGCTGCCGCAAGGGGAAAAGCTCGCACGCCTCGGCCGCCTTGAAGCCAGTTTGACCGGAAAGGACGACGGAGAGCCCGAAGGCGCCTTATTGCGCGCGATGCTGCACACGCGCGATCTCTCGCCGCGTCATGCGCAGGACCTGCTCAAGGCCTTCCGGCAGGACGTTACCAAGCATCGGTACGCCAACTGGGACGATCTCATCGGTTATTGCGCGCTGTCCGCGATGCCGGTCGGCCGCTTCGTGCTCGACGTGCACGGCGAGGCGCACGCGACGTGGCCGGCGTCGGATGCGCTGTGCGCGGCCTTGCAGATCATCAATCACTTGCAGGATTGCGCGGCCGACTACCGGCGTCTTGACCGCGTCTACGTTCCGCTCGACGCGCTGGCGTCGCACGGTCTCGACGTCACCGCCTTTGGCGAAAAATCCGCGAGCGCGCGGCTCAAAGCCTGTCTGGGCGAACTTGCGGTTCGCACCCGCAATCTCCTGGCGCAGAGCCGGCCGTTGCCGTCGCAGGTAAGCGATGCGCGCCTGGCTATGGAAATCGCGGCGATGCAGGCGCTCGCCAGGCGGCTCATTCGCATGCTGCGAAAGCGCGATCCGCTGAGCGAGCCGGTGCACCTGGGCAAGGCGAGGATGCTTGCCATCGGCGCGGGCGGCGCGATGCGTGGACTTTTACAGCGCATGCTGCGGTCGGCGGTTGCGTTCAACCGGCCGCAGACGCATGGGTCGCGGCCATGAGCACCGGCGTCATCCATACCGCCGGCACATCCGCCACGTCCGCGGCGCGGGCAGGCGGCAGCTCGTTCTATTTCGCCATGCGCATTTTGCCTCGCGAACAGCGCGAGGCCATGTTCGAGGTCTATTCGTTCTGCAAGATCGTCGATGATATCGCCGATTGCGAAGCGCCGCGTGAATGGCGGCTGAAATATCTCGCCGAATGGCGGCGCAAGATCGATGCAATTTACGGCGGGCGCACCCCGGTCGGGCTGCAGGCGCTCGAAGGCACAATCGCGCGCTTCGGCTTGCGGCGCGAGGATTTCCTCGCGGTGATCGACGGCGTTGAGATGGACGCGCTGGAAGATATCTGCGCGCCCGAATTGACGAAGCTGCACGCCTACTGCGACCGCGTCGCCTGCGCGGTGGGGCGGCTTTCGGTGCGCATTTTCGGCATGCACGACCACAACGGCGTTCTGCTGGCACATTACCTTGGCCGCGCGCTGCAGCTCACCAACATCCTGCGCGATATCGACGAGGACGCCGCGGCTGGGCGGCTTTATCTGCCGCTCGAAGCGCTGCGGCTCGCCGGTATCGAGCGCGACTGTCCGATCGCGGTTGTCATGGATCCGGCCATCGGGGAGGCTTGCAATTTTCTCGCCGAACTTGCGCAGGCGCATTTCCTCAAATCCGACGAAATTCTCGCGCGTTTTCCCCGCCGCATGGGCAGGGCGCCGCGCATCATGCAGGAGGCTTACCGCAGAATGCTCGACGACATGATTCAGCGCGGCTGGTCGTGGCCGCGTCAGCCCGTTCATCTCAGCCGCGCTCATTTGCTACGGATAGCTTTGCAACATGCGTTCATCTAGCTCTGGTACCGTCCACATCATCGGCGCAGGCCTGGCGGGGCTTGCCGCTGCCGTGCGCCTCGTTCACGCGCCGCGGGCGATCGTGATCCACGAAGCGACTGCGCGCCCCGGCGGCCGCTGCCGGTCGTTCTACGATCAGGCCACCGGCATGGTAATCGACAACGGCACGCATCTCGTATTGTCGGGTAATCATGCCGCGCTCGATTACGTGAAGGCGATTGGCGCCGAAAAAGGACTCGACGGGCCCGCGGTCGCGGAATTTGCATTCGTCGACATTGCAACCGAGGCGCGCTGGACCGTGCGCTTCAGCGACAGCGTCTTTCCGTGGTGGATCTTCGACAAGAACCGGCGCGTGCCGCAAACGCGCGTTGTGGACTACCTGCCGCTCGCCAAGCTGGTATGGACCTCCTCCGACAAGCCGATCGGCAATGTGGTGAATTGCGAGGGACCGGTTTACGAGCGCCTGCTGGCGCCGTTCTTTACCGCGGCGCTCAACGTCGCGCCGCTAAACGGCTCGACCAAGCTTGCCGGCGCGCTGATCCGCGAGACGTTGGCGATGGGTGGCAAGGCCTGCCGGCCGCTGCTCGCGCGCGAGGGGATCGGTACCGTATTCGTCGATCCGGCCATCGATTTCCTACGCGTGCACGGCGTCGAGATTTTATTGCAGCACGAGTTGCATGCGTTTCATTTCGACGGCGGGCGCGTCAGCGCTCTCGATTTCGGCAACGAAGATGTCGCCGCGCTTGGCGCGGATGACGCGGTGATCCTGGCAGCGCCGGCCTATGCAGCCAAGAATCTGGTGCCGGAGCTCGAAACGCCGTCAGCCTTCCACGGCATCATGAATGCGCACTTCCGATTTGCGCCGCCGCAAGGCGTCCCGCCAATGATCGGCATGATCAACGGCACCGGCGAGTGGATCTTCGCGTTTCCCGACCGCGTATCGGTGACGATCAGCGACGCAGCCGACATGTTCAACATGCCGCGCGAGGCGCTGGCGCAGAAGATCTGGAGCGAGGTGGTGAAGGTCCTGGGCGTGGCGGAAACTTTGCCGCCGTGGCAGATCGTGCGCGAGCGCCGGGCGACCTTCGCCGCGACGCCGGAAGAAAACGCTCGGCGGCCCGCAGCCGAGACGCAGTGGGACAATCTGGTGCTCGCCGGCGACTGGACGGCGACCGGATTGCCGGCAACGCTCGAAGGCGCGATCCGCTCCGGCAACCGCGCAGCCGAACTGGTGCGTGAGGGACTGCGGGCGGCGGCATGATTACCGGCCTTGCCGCTCCGTTGCGTCCGCACCCGGCGGCGGACGTTAACGGCGACATCGAGCGGAGCGTAAGCTCGGCGGTGCGTGCGCTCGGCGCGTGCCAACGGGCCGACGGTCATTGGGTATTCGAGCTCGAGGCCGACGCCACCATCCCGGCCGAATACGTGCTGCTTCGGCACTACCGAGGTGAGCCGGTCGACCCCACGCTCGAGGAGAAGATCGCGGTCTATCTGCGCCGCATCCAGGGCGAGCACGGCGGCTGGGGGCTGTTTCACGGCGGCGCTTTCGACATGAGCGCGAGCGTGAAGGCTTATTTCGCGCTCAAGATGACCGGCGATTCGCCGGACATGCCGCACATGCGCCGCGCACGCGAAGTAATCCTGGCGCACGGCGGAGCGGCCGGCGCCAATGTGTTCACGCGCGTGCTGCTCGCGCTTTACGGAATTCTGAGCTGGCGTGCGGTGCCGGAGATGCCGGTCGAAATCGTCCTGTTGCCACGCTGGTTTCCCTTCCATCTCTCCAAGGTGTCGTATTGGGCGCGCACGGTGCTTGTGCCGCTTCTGGTTTTGCAGGCGTTAAAGCCGCGGGCGAAGAATCCACGCGGCGTCACCATCGACGAGCTGTTTATCGGACGTCCGGAGGACGTTGGGCCGGCGGCGAAGGCGCCGCATCAGCGCTGGAGCTGGTTCGTGCTGTTTCGCGGCGCCGACTTGGTACTACGCGCCGCGGTGCCGCTGTTTCCGCGAAACTTGCGCGAGCGAGCGATTGCGCAGGCGCGCGCGTTCGTGGTCGAGCGACTCAATGGAGAGGATGGGCTCGGCGCGATATTCCCCGCGATGGCGAATGCGGCACTGATGTTCGATACGCTCGGTGGAGCGGAGAACGAGCGCTATGCAGCGATCGCACGCGGCTCGATCGAGAAGTTGCTGGTCGTCAAAGACGATGAGGCCTACTGCCAGCCTTGCGTGTCGCCAGTATGGGACACGTCGCTTGCTTGTCACGCCCTGCTGGAAGCCGGCGGACGTGAGGCGGAAGCGCAGGCCGAAAAAGGCCTCGCCTGGCTCGCGCCGCGGCAGGTGCTCGACGTCAAGGGCGACTGGACGGAGCGGCGGCCGGACGTTCGCCCGGGCGGCTGGCCGTTCCAATATGCCAATCCACATTATCCCGATCTCGATGACACGGCGGTCGTCGTGCTGGCGATGGACCGCGCGCGACGCGTCGGCGCCGGGGCCAAGTACGACGAGGCTATCGAACGCGGCGCCGAGTGGGTGTGCGACTTGCAAAGCCGCAACGGCGGCTGGGCGGCGTTCGACGCCGACAATGTCTACGATTATCTCAACAACATTCCGTTCGCCGACCATGGTGCGCTGATCGATCCGCCGACCGAGGACGTTAGCGCACGCGTCGTCTCGATGCTGGCGCAACTCGGTAAAAGCGGCGAGCCGCTCGCGCGGGGAGTCGAGTACCTGAAGCGCACGCAGATGCCGGACGGAAGCTGGTACGGCCGCTGGGGCATGAACTACATCTACGGCACGTGGTCGGTGCTGTGCGCGCTCAACGCGGCGGGAGTTCCGCATAGCGCGCCGGAAGTCCGCCGCGCGGTCAATTGGCTCATCGCGATCCAGAATCCGGACGGTGGCTGGGGTGAGGACGGCACAAGCTACAAGCTCGGCTATCGTGGCCATGAGCCGGCTGAAAGCACGGCCTCGCAGACGTCGTGGGCGCTGCTCGGTCTGATGGCCGCGGGCGAGGCGGATCACCCGGCGGTCGAACGGGGTGTCCAATATCTGCTGCGCACGCAACAGCCTGACGGCTTCTGGAACGAGGAGCGCTTCACCGCGACCGGTTTCCCGCGCGTGTTCTATCTGCGGTATCATGGCTACCGCAAATTCTTCCCGTTGTGGGCGCTGGCGCGTTACCGCAATCTGCTGGCGAGCAATCGGCGCATCGTGCCGTTCGGGATGTAATCAGCGGCCGAGCGAATCGAATTTTCCCTTCTGGTCGCCGGAAAGCTGTGCGTAGAAATCGTTGAGCGCGATTTCGAGCGTGGTCGCCGCGTAGTTCATTGTCGTCAGGCGATTGTCGGCGGCATCGAGGCGGTCCATCGGCGTCTCTGGAGTGGGCTGCGCGCAGATAGTAAGCAGCAGTTTGCCCATCTGCTCGGTCTTCTTATGCAGCGCCTCGAAGCTCGCTCGCTGCGCCTCGGCCGGCCGCACCGCCTGCTGGATCTGGCGCAGAAACTTCTCGATCTCGCCCGATCCCTGCGCATAGCACGCCTGTACCTGTCGCTTGGCCGCGGCACTCGCGGTCTTGTCGGCGCTGGCGGGCTCCTGTGACGACTTGAATTTCGTCTTTTGTTCGTCCGAGAGCGAATCGTAAAATGCTTTGAGCGGTTCGCGGATCAGCACACCGGCATCGCGAACCGTCCACAACCGCTGCTCCAGTATTTTCAGCCGCTGCATCGGGGGCAACGAGGCAGCGTCCTGGCAATCGGCCTTGATGGCTTTGGTCGCATCCGCGATGGCTGTGTGCAGTTTGTCGAGCGCCGCCTTCTGAGGGGCGGTCAGTTGCGTGGTGTCGCCGATCTGCCTTGTTGGCCAATCTTTTTGCGTCACGTCGTTGTCATTGCAGCTGCGCGTATCGCCGCTCTCGCCGGCGCTGGCTGAACCCGTGGTGCTCGTCGCTACCGCACGCCGGGGGAGCGGACCGGCGACGATCATGGCGATGTCGCCGAAACCGTGTGCACGGAGATCGTCGGCATATTCGCGGGGCCAGAACGTATAACCGAGCACATCCGAATAGGCGTCGGGCCAGGTGATCGGGCCGACATCTCCCAGTTCCGATTGCGGCTTTTGCGCATCGTTGCGCACCTCGTTCGCCGCCTCGCGCCGCGACGCCGGCCGGTGCCGATGCAGATGACCGAGCATGTCGCGGAACGGGCGTGTCACGGCGCCCATGATCCCACCAGGAGTCAGAGAAAACTGCGCGTTCGCGACATCGGGAACCATCGCGGCGGCAGCGAGCAGGCCGATCAACAGCATGGTCCGCGGACGCATGGCGGTCTCCCCGTCGCTGCGGCGTACGCCGCAGTTCTGCCCACGATAACAAACCAGGCTCCTGAGCAGTTCCCCGTGCGAATCGAGGGGCGAGTTCCCCCGCGCCGCCGATCAGCGCGCCTGCACCACCTGCGGCGCGCGCTTGGGCGGTTGCGCGGCGCGTGCCTGCCGTTGCAGGGCGTCGCGCGCGCGAATCTCGCGCACGCGGCTCTCGACGTGGCGCGAGAACACGTATTGTGCGGGGCGCTGCCGGTCGAGCGGGATGTCGGGCGCCATCTCGCCGTCGGTGCGCACGCCGCGCATGGTCACGGCGAGCGCCTTGAGCGGATTCTTGATGGTGTCCTGCACGGCGGTCGCTTCGTAGCCGCAATGCACCATGCAGTTCGCGCATTTCTCGTAATTGCCGGTTCCGTAGGAATCCCAGTCGGTGTCTTCCATCAGGTCCTTGAATGTCTTTACGTAGCCTTCGCCGAGCAGGTAGCAGGGGCGCTGCCACCCGAAGATCGTGCGCGTTGGATTGCCCCACGGCGTGCAGTGATACTGCTGATTGCCGGCGAGGAAATCGAGAAACATCGTCGACTGGCTGAAGCTCCAGTTCTTGCCCCCGCGCCCGCGGCGCAGGATGTCCCGGAAAAGCTGTTTCGTGCGGTCGCGATGCAGGAAGTGTTGCTGGTCCGGCGCGCGCTCGTAGGCGTACCCGGGCGAGACGGTGATGCCGTCGATGCCCATCGCCTTGACTGCATCGAAGAAGGCCGCAACACGCTCGCCATCGGCGTTGTTGAACAGCGTGCAGTTGATGTTGACACGGAAGCCGCGCTCTTTCGCTTTTTTGATCGCAGAGACGGCAAGATCGTAGGTACCTTCACGGCATACGGACTTGTCGTGCATGTCCCGATCACCGTCGAGATGCACCGACCATGTGAAGTAGGTGCTCGGCCTGTACTGGTCCATGCGCTTTTCCATCAACAGCGCATTCGTGCAGAGGTAGACAAACTTGCGGCGCGCGACGATGCCTTCGACGATCTGCGGCAGTTGCTTGTGCAGCAACGGCTCGCCGCCTGCGATCGACACCACGGGCGCACCGCACTCGTCGACGGCGCCGAGCGCGTCCTCGAGCGGCATGCTCTGGTTCAGGATTTCGCGCGGATAGTCGATCTTGCCGCAGCCGGCGCACGCAAGATTGCACCGGAACAACGGCTCAAGCATGAGAACCAGCGGGTAACGCGTTCGTCCGGCGAGGCGTTGCCGGACCACATAGCTACCGACCAACAATTTCTGCAGAAGTGGAATGCTCAAGATTGTCTTCCCTGGTTATTTTACTGCTGCTCGGCACGTCAAGAAGTTCGACCGGAACACGAAACTCCATGTGTTCCTTCTGGCCGGACAGTGCGGTTACTTCCACCGGCGCGATCCGGCGCAAAGCGTTGATGACATCCATCACCATCACTTCCGGCGCCGAGGCACCCGCCGTGATGCCGACGACCTCGACGTCCTTGAGCCACTCCGGCTGGATGTCGTTGCCGTTGGCGATGAGATGCGTCGGAACGCCGGCATCGAGCCCGATCTCGCGCAGGCGATTCGAGTTTGATGAATTCTTGGCGCCGACGACGAAGATCACGTCGACCAGCTTGCTCAATTCAAGCAATGCGGTCTGGCGATTTTGTGTCGCGTAGCAAATGTCCTGCGTGCCGGGCCCGACCACGTCCTTGAAGCGGCGATAGATCGCCGCGATGATCCCGCGCGTGTCGTCGACGCTCAGCGTCGTCTGCGTCACGTAGGCGACCGGCGCGTCGGGCGGCAGATCGATCGCCGCGACGTCGGCTTCGGTCTGCACCAGCAGGACCTTGCCCGGAATTTGACCGAGCGTGCCTTCGACTTCCGGATGGCCGGCATGGCCGATCAGGATGACGGTGCGGCCCTGGCGAACGTAATGCCGCCCCTGGCTGTGCACCTTGGAGACCAGCGGGCAGGTGGCATTGAGCACGTGGAGCCCGCGTTCCTTGGCGTCTAGTTCGACCTTCTTCGCCACGCCGTGCGCGCTGAAAACAGTGATGCCGTCCGGCGGCACCTCGGAAAGATCCTCGACGAATTTCGCGCCGCGCGCCTTGAGAGCGTCGACAACCCATTTGTTATGAACGATCTCGTGCCGCACGTAGACGGGCGGCCCGTATTTGTCGAGCGCGCGCTCGACAATTTCGATGGCGCGCACGACCCCCGCGCAAAATCCGCGCGGCTGGGCGAGAATCACTTTCATAACGCGCCTCCATTGACGCTGGCGCCGTTTTCGAAATTCTCTGCGCGCAGGCGCGATCGCTCCGCGCGAATGGAGATGGGAGCGGGCTGCAGTGGCGCGATTGCGCGCGAGCCAAACGTCTCGAAGACTTTGGCGACGATCCCGGTCGCGTCGAGCCCCGCCTTTGCGTACATCGCGGGTGGCGTGTCGTGGTCGATGAAAACGTCGGGCAGCACCATTGAGCGCACTTTGAAGCCGGTCTGCTCGAGTGCGCCGCTTTCCGCGAGCAATTGCAGGACGTGCGAGCCGAAGCCGCCGATCGAGCCTTCCTCGACTGTGATGAGCAACTCGTGGTTACGCGCGAGCCGGAGGACAAGATCGCGGTCGAGCGGCTTTGCGAAGCGCGCGTCTGCGACCGTCGTGGATATGCCTTGCGCGGCGAGCGCTTCGGCCGCTTGCAGGCAATCGGCGAGACGCGTCCCGAGCGACAATAACGCGACCGTGCTGCCTTCCTTGACGATGCGGCCGCGCCCGATTTCGAAAGGAATGCCGGCTTCCGGCATCTCAACGCCGACACCGTCACCGCGCGGGTAACGGAACGCCGAGGGGCGATCGTCGATCGCGGCGGCGGTCGCGACCATGTGAACGAGCTCAGCCTCATCAGCCGCAGCCATGATGACGAAGCCCGGCAGGCAGCCGAGATAGGCGAGGTCGAAAGAGCCCGCGTGCGTCGGGCCGTCGGCGCCGACGAGGCCGGCGCGGTCGAGGGCAAAGCGCACAGGCAGGCGCTGGATGGCGACGTCGTGGACGACCTGGTCGTAGGCGCGCTGCAGGAAGGTCGAATAGATCGCGGCGAAGGGCTTGTAACCTTGCGTCGCCAGCCCTGCGGCAAAGGTGACCGCGTGCTGCTCGGCGATGCCGACGTCGAACGTGCGTTCGGGAAATGCCTTTTCGAAAATATCGACACCGGTGCCGGACGGCATCGCCGCGGTGATTGCGATGATGCGGTCGTCCTTTTTCGCTTCCTTCACGAGGCTTTCGCCGAATACCTTCGTGTAAGACGGCGCGGCTGCTTTGGCCTTGTTTTGCTTGCCGGTGGCAACGTCGAATTTCACGACGCCGTGGTATTTGTCCTGTGACGCCTCCGCGGGCGCATAACCCTTGCCCTTCTGCGTACGGACGTGGACGAGGATCGGTCCGTTATTCGCATCGCGGACGTTTTCCAGGACCGGCACGAGTTGGTCTAGGTTGTGGCCGTCGACGACGCCGACGTAGTAGAAGCCGAGCTCCTCGAACAAGGTGCCGCCGGTCATGAAGCCACGCGCAAATTCCTCGGCACGGATGGCGCGGTCTTTGAAGAAATTGGGCAGCCGGTTTGCCATCCGCATGCCGAGGCCGCGCAGCGACATGTAGGCGCGACTCGACAGGAGGCGCGTGAGGTAGTTCGACATCGCGCCGACCGGCGGCGCGATCGACATTTCGTTGTCGTTGAGGATGACGATCAGGCGACGATCGTGCGCACCGGCGTTGTTCATGGCTTCGTACGCCATGCCGGCGGAAATCGCGCCATCCCCAATCACGCAAATGATGTTGTGGCGTTGCTCGCTGAGGTCGCGCGCGACGGCCATGCCGAGGCCGGCAGAGATTGACGTCGAGGAATGCGCCGCGCCGAAGCAGTCGTATTCGCTCTCGGCGCGCTTCGTGAAGCCGGACAAGCCGCCGCCCTGGCGGATGGTGCGGATGCGGTCGCGCCGACCGGTCAAAATCTTGTGCGGATACGCTTGATGGCCAACGTCCCAAATCAGCTTGTCATTGGGTGTGTCGAAGACGTAGTGAAGCGCCACGGTCAACTCGACGACACCGAGGCCCGCGCCGAGGTGGCCGCCGGTCAACGCAACGGCGTTGATCGTCTCGTTGCGCAGTTCATCTGCAACTTGCTGCAGGTCCCGCGCATTGATACGGCGCAAATCCGCCGGACTCTTGATGGAGTCGAGAATTGTATTTTGCTGTTTTAGATCGAAGATCGGACTGGACGCCGTCATTCGTGGGTTATCCTTCGGCAATGAACGTGGAGGTGCTCGCCCCGCCGGCACCGCTTTGTCGGATCGATCCTGTCCCTTATCCGGACCTCATCCGTTGCCCCCGAAATGGCCTTCGAAGAGGGACAATCAAATTCCGTATCAAAGGTTCCGTTCGCGAAGCCGTGATTTGGCTGCAAAAGCGCGATGGAACTCGGGGTGGTAAGTGGGTGCGCCGAAGGCGGTGTTCATCGTGCTAGCTCGCGCAGTCGCCGGGATCGTCAGGTTCTGCACCCGATTCCCATGGTTCATCATCGGCTTGTGCCTGGTCGCTGCGGTGGCGTCGGCCGCGTACTCCGCGAAGCATTTCGCGATCAACACCGACATCAACAAGCTGATCTCGCCGCATCTTGACTGGCGGCAACGCGAACTGAATTTCGAGAAGCAATTTCCCGGACATTTCGGTTCCACGCTCGTGGTAATCGACGCGCCGACGACAGAACTCGCATCGGCGGCAAGCGCGGAGCTCGCACATCGACTTTCGTCGCAGACGGCGCTTTTCCACTCGGTGGACGATTTGAGCGGCAGCGAATTCTTCGCGCGAAATGGTTTGTTGTTTCGCTCGACAAAGGACGTCCAAGATTTCACCGACGGCCTGGGGCAGGCCGGGCCGCTGATCAGCACGCTGCACAACGATCCGAGCCTGCGCGGATTGACGCGCGCGCTGTCGCTCGGCCTGATCGGCGTGACCAACGGCATGCTGAAGCTCGACGACATGGTTCGGCCGCTCTTTATGGCGGCCGATACAGTCGAGAACGTGCTCAACGGTAGGCAAGCGGTGTTCTCGTGGCAGGAATTGCTGAGCGGCAAGCATCCGGCGGCGAGCGATCTGCGCCGCTTTATCGAGGTGCATCCGGTCCTGGATTATTCCGCGCTCGAGCCGGGACGCGTTTCGAGTGAGGCGATCCGCAAGGCGGCGGCCGATCTCGATCTCGCCGGCAAATATCAGGCGCGCGTGCGGCTCACCGGCTCGGTACCGATGGCGGACGAGGAATTCGCGACCGTGCAGCAAGGCGCGCTGGTGAACGGCATTGGTACCGTCGTCATCGTGCTGGTTATCTTGTGGTTGGCGCTCAAGTCGGCACGCATCATCGTTGCGGTATTCATCAACTTGTTTACGGGACTGGCGATCACCGCAGCGCTCGGCTTGATGATGGTCGGCGCGCTCAACATGATTTCGGTGGCGTTCGCAGTACTGTTCGTCGGCCTTGGCGTCGATTTCGCGATACAGTTCGCGGTGCGCTATCGCGCCGAGAGGCACGATCAGCCCGAGTTGCGTCAAGCACTCACGCTCGCGGCCACCAAAGTCGGCGTGCCGCTGACGCTCGCGGCGGCGGCGGTTGCGGCGGGCTTCCTGTCTTTTCTGCCGACGAGCTATCGCGGCGTGTCCGAACTCGGCCAGATCGCCGGCGTCGGCATGCTTATTGCTTACGCGACGAGCATCACGATGCTGCCCGCGCTGCTCGCGGTACTCAATCCGCCGGGCGAGCCGGAAGAGATCGGCTATCGCTTTCTTGCACCGGTCGATCGTTTCCTGGTCCGGCGGCGCGTGCCGGTGATCGTTTGCACGGTGGGCATCGCCATCGTCGGCTTGCCGCTTCTGTATTTTCTCACGTTCGATTTCGATCCGATCCACCTGCGCAGCCCGCAGGCCGAGTCGGTCGCGACATTGCTCGATTTGGGTGGCGACCCGCGCGTCGGCATAAATGCGATCAACGTCGTGGCGGCGAACGACCGACAGGCGGATGCCGCGGCGGACCGCCTGCGCAAGCTGCCGCAGGTGTCGCAGGCGGTGACGCTCGACAACTTCGTGCCACAGGATCAGCCGAAAAAGCTCGAGGCGATCAAGGCGCTTGACGACCAGCTTGGCGCGATTTTACGGCGGCCGCCCACCGCCAAAGGGCCGACCGATGCCGAGAACGTTGCGGCGCTTCGTGGCGCCGCAGACCAACTGGCCAAAGCCGCGAACAACAAGAGCGGGCCCGGCGCTGACGCCGCCAAGCGGCTGGGCGCCGATATCTTACGGCTGGCGACGGCGGACAAATCTCAGCGAGACAGGGCGCAAGATGCGTTCGTTGTGCCGCTGCGGACCGATCTCGCGCAGCTCACGAATTATTTGCAGGCGGCGACGATCACCCGGGATAACCTGCCGCAAAGCATAAAGCGGCAATGGGTGACTCCGCGGGGCGAGGCGCGCGTCGAGGTATCGCCAAGCGGCGATACAAACAGCACAGCGGTGCTGCGCACCTTCGCGCGTTCGGTGCTTGCCGTCTACCCGACGGCGGTCGGCGGACCCATCTCGATTCTGGAATCCGGCGATACGGTCGTGGAAGCTTTCATGCAGGCCGGCGCCTGCGCGTTGATCTCGATCGCGCTCATCCTGTGGATCGTGCTGCGCCGTTTCGGCGACGTTTTGCTGACATTGGTCCCTCTCATTCTCGCCGGCGTGGTGACGCTCGAAATCTGCGTTCTTATCGGCATGCCGATGAACTTCGCCAATATCATTGCGCTGCCACTGCTGCTGGGCGTCGGTGTCGCGTTCAAGATCTACTACATCATGGCTTGGCGTTCGGGGCATACGGACCTGTTGCAATCGAGCCTCACGCGCGCGGTGATCTGGAGCGCGCTGACGACGGCGACCGCGTTCGGCAGCTTGTGGCTGTCGGATCATCCGGGCACGTCGAGCATGGGGAAGTTGCTGGCGCTCTCGCTCGTCTGCACGCTTGCCGCGGCGGTCCTATTTCAGCCGGCGCTCATGGGGAAGCCCCGGAGTGCCGACTAGACCCTCGCAGATTTCCGCGTCGGTCTGCGGCACGTTTTCCGCGTTTTTTTGTGGGTGCGTATTTTTGGCCGGCTGCTGCGCGCCCCTGGCGGCGCCGTTCCTGGGCTGGCCAGCCCGCGTGCGCGACGGCGGAACGGGGGAAGGTGGCGGAGCCGGCGGCGCGACGCGCGTCCAGTTCTCGCCGCCGCACAAAATCCGCAGCACGCATCCTTCGACGCGCAGCGTGTCAGGCCCGGTCATTGCAATGTGTGCAGTGTAGGTGCGTCCGTCCTGCGAATTGTAGATCTCGCCATCCCATTGATACGGCTTGGTACTCTGAGTCATGCCGAGCAGAATCGGCATACCGAGCGTCGGACGTCCGCGCTGTCCAGGGTCCGGATTCTTGCTGTCGACGCCCGGCGACTGCTCCCATGCGACCACACCCCAAATGCGGCCGCCGCAATTGACGATGCGAATGCGCGCGTAACCTTTGGCGACCATCCATTCTCCGGTGGGATCGGGTGGGATCGTGCCGGTCTGTTGCGCCTGTGCGGCGGTGAAGGCGATGAATGCAGCGCTGACTGCAATCAGCGGCAGCGTGTCGAATTTTCGGAAAGAAATAGGCAAGCCTGGCACCTGAACGCTCGCGCCCCGGCTCACCAACGCCGACCGCGCCATTGGGGTCCGCTTGGAACTCGCGCCCCTTGAAGGCTGTTATAGCTCCATTGGTGGCCCGCGCGGCCTATTGAACGTTTGTCTAACCTCGCGGGCGGAGGCTTTTTGTGCTCGAAACGACATTGAAGTTGCGCCCGCCGGCACCCGAGCCGCGGGCAAGACCCCTCGGACCCTTCGCGCTTCTCCGCGTTCTCGCCAGCAATCCGCTAGAAGCCTGGACCAAAGCCCATTTCGAAAGGCCGGTCGTCACCGGCGGCTTGTCGGCTGGGCGGGTCGTGGTGGTGAGCGAACCTTCGGCCATCCGGCACGTCTTGATGGAAAACGCGCATAATTATCAAAAGGACTGGCTGCAGCTCCGCGTGCTATCGGCTGGCCTCTCGAACGGCCTGTTAACCGCCGAAGGACACCAGTGGCGGATGCAGCGGCGCGCTCTGGCGCCGCTGTTTTCGCGCAGGACCGTGCTCGGCTTCACGACGGCGATGATCGATTCCGCGCAGGAATTCGTGCAGCGCCTGCGCGCGCGCGAGGGGCAGGCGGTCGACATCTCCGACGAATCGACGCGCCTCACACTCGATGTTCTGCGACGGACCATCTTTTCCGACGGATTCGGCGGCGATCCGGAAGAAATTCACGCCGCAATGAAAGTCTATTTCGAGACGATCGGAAAGCTCGATCCGCTCGACGTCCTCGGCCTTCCGGCTGCGATTCCGCGTCCCAGCCGTTGGAAGGTGCGCCCTATGTTGCGGTTTTTCGAAGCGGCGGTCGACGCGATCATTGCACACCGGCGACAGCGCCTCGCCGAAGGAAGCGCCGACATACCGCGCGATATTCTGAGCCTGCTTCTCGAAGCGCAGGATCCCGAAACCGGCAGCGGCCTCGGCGAACGCGAAGTCCGCGCCAACATTCTGACCTTTATCGCCGCCGGGCAGGAGACGACCGCCAATTGCATCACGTGGACGCTCTATCTTTTGTCGCAGTCGCCCGAATGGCGACGGCGGATACAGGAAGAGGCCGAGCGTGAAATCGACGGCGAACTCGATGGCCTGAGCGAGCGTCTTGTCGAAACGCGCGCGGTGATCGAGGAGACCAACCGGCTGTATCCGCCCATTACGGCGATCAGCCGCGCCGCGCTCGGCCCCGACGAGCTTGCCGGCCATCCGATCAGAAAGCGTACGATGGTTGTCGTTGCGCCTTACGTGCTGCACAGGCACCGCGCGCTGTGGAGCAGGCCGGACGAATTCGACCCCAACCGTTTTCTCAACGGCGCGCGCAGGAGTATCGACCGCTTTGCTTACCTGCCTTTCGGTGTCGGCCCGCGAACGTGCATCGGCGCAACCTTTGCCATGCAGGAGGCCGCGATCGTCGTTGCGACGGTAATGCGGCATTTCGACCTGGAGCTGATGCCTGGCCATAAAGTTTGGCCAGTGCAGAAAGTGACCTTGCGTCCGAAAGGCGGCTTGCCGTTGATCGTAAGAAGCCGGGCGATTTAGGTCGTTGCAGCCGGAACATTTGAAAATGGCCGCGCATTCCTGTTGCAGCGGCGTGCAGGGAAAACGAGATGAACGCCCGTCGATGCAGCACCGAAGCAGCGGAATCCACCGTCGACAGAGTGCTCATGAAGCGCTGCGTCGAACTGTCCGCCAAGGCGGCCGAACGAGGTGAACTGCCGTTTGCGGCCCTGGTCGCGCAAGGCGCTCGCGTGGTGGTGGAAGCCACCAATCGTGTCACGCAGAACGCCGACGTCACGCAGCACGCCGAACTGATCGCGGTCTCCGAGGTGCAGAAGGTGCTTGGGACAAAGGACCTGAACGGCTGCACGATCTATTCGACCGTCGAGCCATGCGCGATGTGCGCGTTCCCGATACGCGAGACGCGCATTAGCAAAGTCGTGTACGGGATCAGCTCTCCGATGATGGGCGGCCTCTCAAAATGGAATGTACTGCGCGACAGTGAGATCGGCAACGTCATGCCGGAGGTTTTCGGGCCCGTTCCGGAGGTGATCGCCGGTTTGCTACGGCACGAAGTCGAGCAGGTCTGGACGAAATGGAATCCGGTTGCATGGGCGGTGATCAAGTACCGCGGCTGTTTCGGGCCGGCAGAAACGGAAGGCTGCGACCATATGCCGGGAATCCCTCAGGCGCGCAGCCTGACGCGCACGCTCGCAATGTTGCATGAGAATCTGCATGCGCGGTGGGGCGGCCGCAACGGTCACAATTGACCGTGGCTTTCCAGCACTTTCTTGCACGCCTTGCCCAATTTCTTCTCGTGCTCTTGCAGGCACGCGAGCACCCGAAACGAATCCGGGATGGAGTCGCTGCAGAATTTGACTGCGTCGGGCCGGCATGCCGCCTGCTCTTGGGGCGTCCCCTTGAACAGGCCGCCTTCCGAGGAGGATGCGGGCTGATCGCGGTCCTGGGCGAGCAGCGGACTACCGCACACCACCAGCAAGACCGCAACGACGGGGACAATACGAAAAAACATGCCGGCTCCTTGGTCTCGAGATATGAACCAGTCCGGCAACAAACAGTCCGCCGTCGATGTTCCGTGAGGAACCGGCAATTGCTATTGTCGTTATCCCGGCAACCTGGGCGGTTGCGAATGCGATTTATCTCCAAGGTCTAGATCCGTATCATATCGGCATAGTTGCAATCGGTAGGGAAAATGCTTCGAGCAATCATCGTTCTCGCGCTTTCGCTTTTTGCATTTGGCGGCACACAGAATGCGGCGCGTGCCGCGGGGCCATTCCAGAACCTAGCAGGGCAGTGGTCGGGCAACGGCACGATCGAATTGACGAAAGGCCAGCGTGAGCCAATACGCTGCCGCGCCAATTATGACGTCCTATCCGAGCAGCGCAGCCTTCAACTCAATATCCGCTGCGCCAGCGCAAGCTACAATTTCGACCTGCTCGGCAGCGCGAATTACGCCGCCGGCGCGGTCAACGGCACGTGGAGCGAATCGACGCGCAACGCCGCCGGTACGCTTGCAGGCGAAGCAAGAGGTGAGCGCATCCAGGTGCAGGCCAAGGGAGTGAGTTTCTCCGCCAGCCTGACGTTGCTCACGCACGGTGACCGGCAATCGGTGATCATCAAATCGCAGCAACCGGATGCGAGCGTGATGGGCGCCACCATCAATCTTCGCCGGCGCTGATCCGTCGCTCCTTGTGGAATGGACTTTAGACAGACGGTCCCGTTAGCGACCGGCGGGTAATCCGGCGCGCGACCCTACTCAGGAACATTGCGGTCGGGCGTAAAATAAAAAGATCTGCGATCAAGGCCGCAATCATTGCGAAGGCGCTGAGCCAACCGAACAGGCGCAATGAGGGCAGGTTGGAAAAGACCGTCATCGCCAACCCGCACGCGAGCACGGCCGAAGTCAGAATCAGCGGCGGACCGACCAAGATGGTTGCGCGTTCGACGCCGACGGCGGGGTTCATCTCAGTGTCTTCGATCTGCAGGCGATTGAGGAAATGGATCGTCGCGCTCAAGCCGAGGCCGAACGAGACGGTCAAGGCGATGACGCTGGCGAATTGCAGCCCGAGGCCAAACAGCCACAACATGCTGCCGGCGAGCACGATCGGGAAAATTCCGGGCAAGACGCTGACCAGCATGACGATCGGCGACTGGAACGCGATGCCGATGAAGGCCGCCACGAAAACGATCTCGACGGTGAGTGCCTGACTCAGCTTGTCGATCATGATCGCGCTGTTGCGCGCTGCGATGGCTGACAGGCCGGTGACGGATATTTTGTAACCCGGATGCGCTTTGCGTACGGCATCGAGTTGCTTGTCCAGCTTGTCGATGATCGGCAGCAGCTGGCTCGCGTCGACGTCAGGCACACGGCCATTGACGACCACGGCGTCCTGCTTGGCGGAAATGAACCGGCGTGTCAGATAATTCGGCAGCAGACCGACATATTGCTTGAGCGTCTCTATATCCGTCCGGTGAGCCTTTTCCGCGAGCCAGCGCCGTAGTGTTTCCAGCGACCAGACATTGCCGACGCCTGCCTGCTTTTCCAGAATCGTGTGAACCTCGCCGATTACCCCCAGGGTTTCGGCCGAATAGAGCGAGGCGCCTTGCGGGAATTCAATCAGGATGTCGATAGGATTGGCGCCGGTCAGCTTGGCATCGAGACGATGGCTAGCCTGCACCGCCTGTTCCTTGTCCGGCACCTGGTCGGCCAGCCGATAGCGCGGCTGCAAATGCGCGTACCCGATCGAGAGGATTACGACGACGAGCAATCCAATCAGCGAATAGAGGCCTGGATGGCTCACCATCCGCAGCGCCACCCAGCGGCAGAACCGGCGCAGCACATCGAGCGCCTTGTCGACGCCTTTGACCTTCTCGACGAAGCGTTCCTCGTGGCGGATCAGCAGCACGCCAAGCAGGGGGACGAGCGTCAAGACTGCGACCATCGCTATGGCGACGGCGACGAGTCCGGCCTCGCCGAAGGTGCGAATCAGGTCAGACTTTGAAAATTGCAAGGCGATGAAAGAAACGCCGGCGGTCGCGTGCGTGAGTACGCAGGCCGGTCCGACAATGAGCAGCGCGTTGCGGAAGGCGAGGTACTTGCTCTCGCCGGCGAGCAGCCGGTCGCGGGCCGCGAAGGTGAGCTGCATGCTGTCGGAAAAGCTGATGACCATGATGAGCGGAGTCATCACGTTCAGGAATATGTTGAGCCGGAAGTCGAGCCAGCCGAGGCTTCCCAGCGCCAGCAAAATGGCGGCCAGCGGCGGTGCCGCGGCAATGATCATGAACGAGACACGGCGGAAAAACAGGATCGCGATGAAGCAGCCGGCGACAAAGCCCAGCGTGTTATAGATGAGCCGGTCGCGCTGAATCGCATTGCGTATTTCGAGCTGCATTACCGGAACACCGGACAGCTCGGTCTTCACGCCGGTTCCGGCGAGATGCTGGGCCACGGTCGTGCGGATCTCGCCGATGATCCCTGGCAATTTGCTTTCTTCCAGCGAAGTCGGGTCGAGCGCCAGCACGGCGAGAGCGAGCTTGCCGTCCTCAGAGAGCAGCTTGCCGCGGATAATCTCGTTCGACATCACCGTGTCGATCAGCTTTTGGTAGGCGGCGCCTTGCGGCAATTGCTCAGGAAACAACGGGCCGGGTACGCCGCCGTCGACGGGTGGCTGGCGCGCAGAAAACATCGAAATGATGCCGCGGGTGCCGTCGATGAGCTGTAGGTCGATCACGAGATTGCGGAATTTTTGCACCGTTGCTCGGTCGAGCAGCTTGTCGCCCTCGATGACGATCAACACGTCGAATTCGCTGGAAGGGAAACGGCGCGTGACGTCTTCGTAGTTGCGAAACTCGGCGGTGTCGGAGCGGAATAACTGGCTGAGCGAATCGTCGACCTTCAGCCGCGCGAAGCCGATCGCCGCGGCGACACAGAGCGCCGCATACACGATTGCCGCGACAAACGGCCACGCCAACGAAACGAATCCGATGCGCTCGATTCCGAGCGCCAGCTTGCGCGGTTTGATCGCGTGCGCCGGGTCCGGCGGATTGGAATCCGGTGTCGTAGAGTCACTCACAGAGGCATTCCAATGTCGCGCCGCCCAAATGCTGGCCCCGGGGGTCGGCCATTATGATGATCGCGGCGGCAATGGCTACCATAACCGCGCATGCCATGCGGAGCCGTGAAGAAACCCCGCATTTCAAGGCGACAGAAGTGCACAGGGGGGCAGTTCCGCGCGGCCACGCCCCAACGCGCGAAAACATCCGAAGTTCACGTCGAAGGTACTCCACGCCGCCTGCCGTTTCGGCATAGCCGGCGGAACTGGGGTGGGCCGGTATGCGCCGCATCGTCTCGTGCTTGCAGCACAATGTGAGCGGTCGGTTTTTGGAACAATCGGAACGGCTTATGGCGCGATGCGTTCACCCGACGAAAGGCGACGAAGGAAGTCCGGGGTGGGGACAAGATGAAATGGAGGACATCATGAGACTCTATTTGCGTCACGCAGCAGTGAGTGCTGCTGCGTTAGTGATCGGGGCGACGGCAGCGCAAGCGCAGACGGTGATCGAACGCCAGGTAGTCGATCCGCCGCTGGTGATCGGTCCGCCGCAAACCATCGTCGCGCCGGACGCAGTGCCGGCCGGCACAATCATCACGACGGCCCCGCCGGTTACCGAAACAATCGTCACTCAACCGCAAACGGTCGAGCGCACCATTGTCACCGAACCGGCGCCAACTCGTCGCGTCGCGGTGACGCACAGGACGACGACCCACGCGGCCCGCCACGCGCTACGTTTGAGCGCGGATCAACGCCGCACTGTCTATCGCACCATTGTTCACGAGCCGGTGGCAACGCCGGTGGTACGTGGGCGCGTGGTGACGACAGGCGCGGCGGTCGCGGCGCCGACAGCGGTGACATACCGTGTCGGCACGGTGCTGCCGCCATCGATGCCGGTGTACACGATGCCGCAGGACGTCGCGCTGGGCGTGCCCGCAGTGGGCCCGTACGACTACGCGCTGGTCAACGATCGCGTGCTGTTGGTCGATCCGGACACCAATACGGTGGTCGGCGAGGCTTACGAGTAGACCGGACACGTCGCAGATTGGCTGCCGCCGGCCACCACAGGTCGGCGGCAGCCCTCCGATATTGTCGGCCCATCACCGATATGGTTAAAGTCGTTCTCGCATTATCGCAATTGCGGGAACCGGCCTTTTGCCGGCGCCGCGCGTGAAAGTGGGAAGACAATGCCGCGGATGAAGGGCGCCGACTTAATCACCGAATACCTGATCAAGAATAAGATTCCCTACGTGTTCGGCATTTGCGGCCACGGCAATGTCGGGATGCTCGATTCACTTTACGCCTCACGCGATCGCATCAAGCTCGTTTCGCCGCGGCACGAACAGGTCGCCGCGCACATGGCGGACGCTTACTTCCGCGTGCGGCACGAGCCGGCGGCGACGCTCACCTCGTGCGGGCCGGGGTCCTGCAATATCGTAATGCCCCTGGCGGTAGCGATTTCGGATTCCTCGGCGCTGCTCGCGATCACGGCGAACGTGCCGACGTCCCAGTTCAACCGATCGCCGTTCCAGGAGATCAACAAGCACTTCCAGGCCGACTTCCCGAACATCATCCGCCCGGTGGTCAAGCGCAGCTTCCAGCCGACGCGTGTCGACATGCTGCCGCTCGCTTTGCGGCAGGCGATGACCACAATGCTGTCGGGCAGGCCGGGACCGGTCAATCTCGATATTCCGTTCAACGTCTTCCAGGAAGAAGACGACGTGGAGATGCCGCCGGCCGTGCCGACTCTGAATGCGCAGCGCAGCGGCGCGTCGCCGGACGAGATCAACGCCGCGGTCGACATGATCCTGATGGCGCAGCGGCCGGCGATCTTCATCGGCCAAGGCGTCACGATGTCGGAGGCGAGCCGCGAACTTACCGAATTTGCCCGCAAACTCGGCATCCCGGTGATCTCATCGCCGAACGGGATGGGATGCTTCGATATGCGCGATCCGTTGTCGCTCGGCTTCATCGGCCGCAACGGCGCTTATCCGGCGAATGAAGCCGGCCGCCATGCCGATTTGGTGATCGCGATCGGCGCGCGTTTCGACGACCGCTCGGCCTCGTCTTGGATGCCGGGCTATTCGTGGAATTTCCCACACTGCAAGCTGATCCACGTCGACGTGGATCCGGCTGAGCTCGGCCGCAATTATCCGCCCGATCTCGGTATTCTCGCTGATGCCCAAACGTTCCTGCGTCAGCTTCTCGCCGAAATCGACCGGCGCGGGGCCAAGCGCGGCGATGCGTTGAAAGCCTGGCACAGCGATATCAAGTCCTGGCAAAAGAAATGGGACGATTTCACGCGCCCTAATTTCGAGGTGCACGCGTCGCCGATCCGGCCGGAGCGTATTGTTGCCGATTGCGCGGCGGTGCTGCCGGACGACGCGATCCTGACCTGCGACGTCGGCGTCAGCCACAACTGGTATATGCAATTCTGGAAGCCACGGTTGCCGCAGAAAATGCTCAACTCGTGGGGCTTTTCCGGCATGGGCTTCGGTGCAGCCGGTGTGCTCGGCGCAAAACTGGCCGCGCCCGACAAGCCATGCGTCTCCGTGACCGGAGACGGCTGCTTCGCGATGGTACCGCACGTGCTGTGCACGGCGGTCGAATACAACATCCCAGTGGTGTGGGTCGTCTGGAATAATTTCGGCTGGGTTTCGATCCGCGACATCCAACTCGGTATGTTCGGCGGCCGCGAGCACGGCACCATGTTCCACGAGGGTCCCAACCAGAAGCCGTACAATCCGGATTTCGCCGCGTGGGCGCGCGCGAGCGGCGTCGAAGCGATTACGGTGACGAAGTCGGAAGATTTCAAGGGTGCGCTCGAGCATGCGGTGAAAGCGAACAAGCCGTTCCTGATCGACGCGCACGTGGATGCCGAGATCCGGCCGCCGTCGACCGGCGCGTGGGAATTGCCGCCGACACCCTACAAGGAGCCGGTATTTGGCCGGCGCTGGGTGCCGGGTGATCCGGTGCCGGCGAAATGAGTTAGTTGTTTCGTGGGGGTAGAGTAGATGGCGACTGACCGCCGCAAGGCTTTCGTCCGCAACATTGCGGAAGTGCCGTGGCTGGAATTTCCCAACCATTTCGGCGGCGCGCTGTCGAAACCTCTGGTCATGCCCGACACCGCGCAATCGCATCACATCGACTACCGCATCTCGATGTATCAACCGAAAGCGTACGTGGAGAAGCATAGCCACAAGGTGCAGGAGCAGGTCTATCACGTCATCGAGGGCGAGGGGCTCATGCACATCGACGGGGAAGATCACGTCGTCCGCAAGCACGACTATGTCTTCCTGCCGCCCGGTGTCGTGCACTCGATCTCCAACACCGGTCTTGTCGATCTGGTATTTTTGGTTGTTACCGCGCCGGTCACCGACGATGAACCGGCGCCGCGGCGCTGAGGAGGCCACAGTGAGAACGCAAGTCAAACGCAAGACCGCAGCTCGCCCGCAGGCGCGCCCGCGCGTTATCGGCGCGCGCGCCACCGTCGAAGGCGACCGCCAGCGCGGCGGCGTACAGTCGATCGGTCGCGCATTTTCGATCATGGAAGAAATCGCGCGTAACCGTGACGGCATCGGGCTTGCGGAATTGAGCAAACGTGTCGGGCTTCACAACAGCACAACCTTCCACCTGGTGAAGACCATGGTCTCGCTCGGCTATGTCCGGCAGATCAAGGATTCGAAGCGCTATCGAATCGGGCGGCCACTGTTCGCGCTTGCCGCCAGCGCGCTCGACGAGCTCGAAATGATGAGCCTTGCAACGCCCGTGCTCGAGGATTTGTCGCGCGAAACAGGCGAAAGCGCACACTTCTCCGTGCGCATGGGCGACGCCGTGGTCGTGCTCGCGCGCACTGCCGGGCCGGGCGCATTCCAGTTGACGGACCGCGTTGGCGTCCTGCGTCCAGCCCATAGCACGGCGCTCGGTAAGATCATTCTCGCCGCAATGCTGCCCGAGCAACTGGACAGTTTTCTCGCCCGCACAGAGCTTAAGGCTTATACGGCGAAATCGATCACCGACCCGGCGCGCTTGCGGCGCGAGATCGCCGAGGTGCGGCGCACCGGACAGGCATTCGACGACGGTGAATTCGACAGCGAACTACGCTGTGTTGCCGTACCGGTGCGCGATTTCAGCGGCCAGGTGATTGGCGCCATCGGCATGTCCGGCCCGGTCTGGCGGCTGACCAACCAGGCGCTGCAAAGCCGCGTCCGGCCGGTGCGCAAGGCGGCTGACCGCCTTTCGGCCGAGTTCGGATACGCGGGCGAGATCGAGCCTCGCGTCAAGGCCGCTGAATGAGTACAATTCGCCGAACGAGGTGAGTCATGCCGCGCCACGCAAACTACGTTCCTCATGGCGTTATTCCGGCGGTGCTGCTGCCGTTCGAGAACGACCTGTCGATCGACGAGAAAAGCTTTCGCGCACACCTGCGCGACGTTGCGGCGACCGAAGGCCTTTCTGCCATCACCATCAACGCGCATTCGACCGAGGTTGCGTCGTGCACCTTCGACGAGCAGCGACGCGTGCTCGAGATCGCGCAAGATGAGATCGGCGATAAGCTGCCGCTTATCAACGGCATCTGGGCGGACGGCAGCATCGAAGCGGCACGGCTGGCGCGTATGGCCGAGGCGGGCGGCGCGTCGGCACTGCTGGTGTTTCCGCCGGCGCCGTTCACGCTCGGGCAAAACGCTGCCATGGCGATCGCGCATTTTAAACGCATCGCGGACGCGACCGAGCTGCCGCTGATTGCGTTCCAGTACCCGTTGGCCACCGGGCAGGGTTATCCGAAGGACACTTTGCTCAAGATGTGCGAGCAAGTACCGACCATCCGCGCGATAAAGGACTGGATCGGCAACGTGCCGCATCACGAGTGGCACATTCAAACGCTGCAAAACCTGGCTCGGCCGGTGAACGTGCTCACGACGCATTCTTCGTGGCTTTTCCCGTCGCTGGTTCTTGGCTGCAAGGGCTTGCTGTCCGGCTCGGGTAGCGTGATCGCCGGCTTGCAATCGAAGCTCTTCCGCGCTGTGCAGCGCAACGATCTCGATGAGGCAAAACGTCTGCATGCGCGCATCGAGCCGACGGCGCGCGTGTTTTACGCCGATCCGTTCGTGGACATGCACAACCGCATGAAGGAAGCGTTGGTGCTGCTCGGTAAGCTGCCGCGCGCGGTGGTGCGCCCGCCGCTGGTTAAACTCGAACGCGCCGAGATATTGCGTATTCGCGA
>DASZVZ010000014.1:0-65872 GCA_035546875.1 Pseudolabrys sp. | reverse complement strand
AGCGCGCGGCGCAACGGCGCAGGCAAGCGCGCCAGGGCGCCGAGCGCGCCCCGGTCGAGCCGGTAGCGGTTGTAGCCGGAAAACAGTTCATCGCCGCCGTCGCCCGACAGCGCGACTGTGACCCGCGAGCGCGCGAATTTCGACAACAGATGCGTCGGGATCTGCGAGGAATCCGCAAACGGCTCGTCGTACATCTCGGCAAGCTTCGGCACGACGCCGAGCGCGTCCGCCGCCGTCACCGTCAGTTCGTGGTGCTCGGTGCCGAGATGCCGGGCGACCGCGCGCGCCTGCGCCGACTCGTCGTAGCCGAACTCGGGAAAGCCGATGGAGAACGTGCGCACCGGGCCACGGCGCGCCTTCACCATCAGCGCGGCGACCGTCGATGAATCGATGCCGCCGGAGAGGAACGCGCCAAGCGGCACGTCCGACATCATTTGCCCGGCGATCGCATCGCTCAGCAACGCGTCGAGCTCGGCCGCCGCCTCGCTTTCCGAGCCTTTGAACGGATCGACGGCGCCATCCGCCGCGACATCATCGATCGACCAGTACCGCCGGCGTGTGACAATGCCTTGTGCATCGATCGCCACGGCCTCGCCGGGCATGACCTTTTGCACGTCGCGGAAGATCGAATGCGGCGCCGGCACATAGCCGTAACGCAGGAAGCTGCCGACCGACTGCGGATCGACCTCGAGCCCGGCACCGCCGGCGGCGAGCGCCTTCAGCTCCGAGGCGAACCAGACCCCCGTCTTGCTCGCCGCAAAGAACAGCGGCTTGATGCCGAGCCGGTCGCGGAACAGATGCAGCGTTCGCGTCGCGCGGTCCCACAGCGCAATGGCGAACATGCCGTTCATCTCGCCGAGCGTGCGCTCAAGCCCGCGCCGCGCCATCGACTCGAGCATGATCTCGGTGTCCGATGTACCGCGGAAGGAAACGCCCTTGAGCGCCTCCGCAATCGCCGCCGCATTGTAGGTCTCGCCGTTGTAGCTGATGACCCAGCGCTCGTCGGCCGATTGCATCGGTTGCGCGCCGGTCGGCGTCACGTCGACAATCGCCAGCCGGCGGTGCGCCAGCGCCACGCCCTGCTCCGCATCGGCCCATACCCCCGCGCCATCCGGACCGCGATAGGCGATTGCGTCTGCCATCGCCTCTGCGCGCCGCTCTAGCCCCGCGCGGTCGCCCGTCAGCGTTCTGTCGATCAGGCCCGCGATGCCGCACATGTCAGTTCGGGAAAATCTCGCGCAGCGCCGCGACAATGCGCGACGCCGTCTCTCCGTCCCACAGGTCTGGCCTGGAGCGAGCGGCACCGGCCGGCTGGGTCAAAACCGCGCGCGCGGTTTTCTCGAGCGCATCGAGTTTCACCAGCCGGTTGGTCCCTTGCGTGACCGTGATCGGCCGCTCCGTCGCTTCGCGCAGCGTCAGGCACGGAATCCCGAGGTAGGTCGTTTCTTCCTGGATGCCGCCTGAGTCCGTAACGATGAGACGCGCGGTGAAGACGAGACTCATGAAATCGATGTAGCCGAGCGGCTCCAGCAACCGGAGCCCGGAATGCGACGCCAGCCCATCAAGCAATCCGAATTTCCTCAGATTCGCGCGCGTGCGCGGATGGGCGGGAAACACGAGCGGCAGGTCGCCGGCAAGATTTTTCAGGGAGGCGACGATCGTCTTCAAATTCGCCTCGCTGTCGACGTTCACCGGCCGGTGCAGCGTCACGACAGCATAGCCGCTCCTGACGAGCTTCAGCTCGTCCGCCATTCGCCGCGCCTCGATGCGCGGCCGCAGCATCTCCAGGGAGTCGATCATGATGTTGCCGACGCGCCGGATACGCGACGCGCCGACGCCTTCGCGCAGCAGATTCTCGTCGCCATCCGGCGAAGGGGTCCAAAGATAATCGGCGATCGAATCGGTGACGATACGGTTGATCTCTTCCGGCATCGTGCGGTCGCCGCTGCGCAGGCCGGCTTCCAGATGCGCGACCGGCAGGCACAGTTTCTTGGCCGCCAGCGTGCACGCCAGCGTCGAATTGACGTCGCCGACGACGATCACGAGATCGGGCGGTGCTGCCATGCACACTTTTTCGTAGGCCGTCATCACGGCCGCGGTCTGCTCGGCATGCGTACCGCTGCCGACGTTGAGGTCGATGTCAGGCGTGGGCAGGCCGAGGTCGGCAAAGAACGCGTCCGACATTTGCGCGTCGTAGTGCTGCCCGGTGTGCACGATCATGCATCTGCACCACGGCTCCTTCGTCAGCGCATGATAGAGCGGCGCGATCTTCATGAAATTGGGCCGTGCGCCGGCGACGAGATGGATCGTCTTCATTGCAGCAATCGCGCCGTAGCGGCGCCGACGGTTTCGGCATGATACTGCGCGGCGACATCGTTCCTGCCCCAGTCGCCTTGCCGTTTGCGCAGGAGATAATCGATCGCCTGCTCCAGTTTGCCGGCGACGGCGGACGCATCTCCCGGATCGGCGACCCAGCCGCCGAGCTCGTTGATGACGCGCGCCGCCGCGCCCGGCGGCGTGATACCGAGAACCGGGCGGCGCGCGCCTATGTAGTCGACCAACTTGCTCGGCAGGAACGGGCTTGCCTGCGACGGCGCATCGATGACGAGCAGCAGATCGGCTTGGCGCATCAACGCCAGCGATGTGCGATAGTCGACCGGAGCAACGAGCTTGATCAGCGGCGCCGGCAATTTGCGGCGCGCCTCGCCATCCAGCATCGCAGGCTTGGTGCGGCCGATGAGCTCGATTTGCAGCTTCTTGGCAAGTTCCGGCCTGCGCCCCAGCAGCTCCACGAGGCCGCGAAACAGCGGCTCCGGCGTGCGGCTGCCGTAGAACGCGCCAAGATAGCGAAGCCGCAGCTTTTCATCGGACACCTGCGAAGCGGCATCGGGATACAAGGCCGGATCGAAGCAGTGCGGCAGCACGGTCGCCTTCGCCGCAAACTGCGAATCGCCGGCCATTTCCGCTTTCGTTTCTTCGGTGGTGAACAGCAGTCCGTCGGCGGCGTGCAATACCTTGCGTTCGAGGCGCAGATTGGCCGCTCGCGTGACCGCGCCCGCCTTGAAGAACGGGTTCGTGCTCCACGGATCGCTGAAATGCGCCAGCCAGCGCAAGCGCGGATGCCGCTCTTTCAGGGCCAGGCCGACGAGATGAACGGAATGCCACTGCGACCAGCTAACCACCGCCGCATAACTCGTGAGATCGAGCCTTTCGGCGGCTCGCAATGCCGTCTTATTCATGAAGCGCATAAAGTCGGGACGGCTCGCGACTGGACCTAATGCTTCGAGCGGCACGAGCCTTAGATGGGCCGGCGGCGAAAGCCGCATCACGTTGGCGAAACGCTTCGCCACATAATCGTCGAGCGACGTGTCGCTGCCAAAACGCGCGCGGAAAGGCTCGGCGCAGATCACGTCTACGGGACAACCAAGATTGCCCATCAGCTTCGCCGACAGATAGGCCTCCGGAACAGCCATAGGCGGAAATGCGTACGACAGGAGCAGAACGCGCTCAGGCATCGGCTGGGTTTAGTTTCAGCCACTCAAAGGTACGCTGCAGGCCGTCGTCGATTGCCGTCTGCGCGCGATAACCGAAGGCACCTTGCGCCTTGTCGATGTTGCCGCGGCGGCGCAGCACGTTGTCCCACGAGCGGCGCGGTGCGAATTTCACCCCCGCCTTGTTGCCGGCGAGCGCATTGATCTTGTTGGCGAGGTCGATAATGCGCGTCTCGCGTCCGCTCGCGATATTGAAAACGTCGGCTGGCTTGGTCGCTGCGAACAGCGCGCTGACGATGCCGCGCGCAGTGTCTTCGACGAAATTGAAATCGCGGCTCTCCTCGCCCGTGCCGGTGATCATCAGCGGGCGGCCCGCCATCGCTTCCTTGATGAAATTCGGCACCACATTGCGGTAGCGGCCAGGAAATTCGCCCGGTCCGTACGTGTTGAACAGCCGCAGGATGACCGTGTCGAGCTTGTGCATGCGGCTCCACAGGCGGCAATAGTGCTCACCCATCAGCTTGGTCACCGCGTAGGGCGTATCGAGATCGAAGTGAACGTCGTTCTCGTCCATCAGCTCCTTGTGACCGTAAACGCAGGAGGACGAGGTATAGAGAACCTTGCGCACGCCGTTCTGCGAGCAATGTTCCAGCACCTTGAGCGTGCCGAGTCCGTTGACGTCGAGATCCTTGACCGGATGGTCGACGGAATTCTGGTTGGCGAATAGCGCCGCCATATGCAGCACGTAGTCGGGCTTGCCCGAAAACGCTTTTGCGAGATCGGCATCGCTGGTGATCGAGCCTTCGATGAACTCGACGTCTTTTGGGACGAACTGCCGGTGACCGGACGAAAGATCGTCGAGCACGGTCACGTCATGCAGCTGCTCGCGCAGCAACGTGACAACGTTACTCCCGATCGCGCCGGCGCCGCCGGTGACGAGGATTTTGCTCATGTGTGCCGGGCGGAAAGAAGATCGTTGAAGGAGGCGACATTGTAGCGCGCAAGCCGCGCCATCGCGGTGAAGAATTCCGGCCAGTCGAACACCTGCGACGGGTCGGCGTAGAGATTGAGCACGTAAGGCGGCGCCGACCGCTCGAAGAAATCGGCATAGGCATTGATCTGCCGCACGTAGTCGGCGGCCTCGCACCGCCGGCCCGGCGCGTAGCGGAAGGACCAGCTGTCGAGGATTGTCATCGGCGCGTCGAACATGCCGGAGACCGGAATTTCCACCGGCCCACCGTTCTTCTGCACGACGCCGTGACGGAGCGCGGCGAACGGAACGGTCGAAGTCGAAAACGTGTAGCCAAGCTCGCCGACGGTCCGATGCAGGAACGCGATGTGCCGCGGCGCCTGATAGGTGCCGAAATGCGGCGTGCGGAAACCCTGCGCGCGTTTGCCCAACACTTTTCCCAGCGTCGCGTGGCCCTGGTGGATGTCCTCGGCAACCACGTCTTCCGGCAACTGGTCGTAGAAGAAGAAGCTTTCATAGAGCCGCGTCGAAGCATTGTAGTGACAATGCCGCGCGTGGCCGTGATTGATGAATTCGGCGCCCTGCCCGGCGATCCAGCCGTAAGTCTTTTCGCCCGCCTGCAACAACTCGCCCGGCACCGCATAAACCGCAGTGATGCCCAGGTCGGACAGCCGCGTGTGCACGTCGCGCGCCACCTCAAAGTCGCGTTCGGTGTCGCAGTCGAACGACAGCAGGAAGACCGGCTTGGTGAAACCCGCCGCGCGCGCCTGCTCGCTCAGCCGCTGGCGCAACGCGCCGGGCGCGACCATTTGCGCGACGCGACAGGCCGCCTGCGCCGGGCGCTGCACCACTTCCCTGACGATCCTGGCGATCACTGCTTCTTGCCCAACACGTCGCGATAGATGTCAACGTAGCGCGATTCCGTGATCGCCGGATGCCATTTCGCGCGCGCGCTGCAGCCCGCGTTGCGGCCGAGCTGCTCGCGGAAACGGTCGTCGGCGATGAGCCGCCGCAAAGCCGCGCGATAGCCCGCGGCAGTGTTCTCGACGAGCATGCAGATGTCGGGCGTCAATTCCGGCACCGGTGCGGTGACGCGGCGGTTGATCACGACAGGCAGGCCGGTGAGCAGCGCTTCAAGCACGGCCTTGGAAATTTCCCGGTAGTCGCTGTGCACGGCGAAGATGTCGTAATCGGCAAGCCGCGCGCACAGGTCCGCGTTCGCCAGCGCAGGAATGAACTTGACGCGCGCGTTCAGCCCGCGCCGCTCGACCAGCGCGCGCAGCGCGCCGTGCAACGCCCCGTCGCCCACGAGCGTCAGCTCGATGCCGTCGATCTCCGCCACCGCCTCGATAACCTGCGTCGGATCCTTGCCGGGCAACTGCCGGCCGACCGACAGCACGCGCGCCGGCCGGTGCAACGCGTAATCGTCCTTCATGCGCAATTCCGGCGCGACCACGTTGTAGCAAACCTCGAAGCGTTCGACGCCGAGGCTTTCGAGATACGGCACGATCGGCCGGTACACGGGCAGCACCTTCGCCGCCGCGCGCAGCGCGGGCTGCACCAGCGGCCGCATCGCCCGCAGGCGCAGGCGTTCCAGAATGCCGCGCAGGCGCCCGGTGATGTCGTCGTCGTAGTTATACGACGTGTGCAGGCTCACGACGTAGGGCACGCCGAGCGCGCGATCGATCTCATGCGCGAGATGCACATTGAGACTCGCGCCGTGGCAGCGGACTAGCTGCGGGCGGATGTCGCGCGCCAGCGCGAGACCTTGCGCGACCCAGCCGCGCAGCAAGGCGCGGCTCCAGCCCGTCGCGAACCTGCCCGCCGGCAGATTGTGCAGATGCAGCCGCGCGTCGCCGACCATCGGCTGCAGGCCGGCCGCGTCCGGCCGATCGTCGTTGGTCATCAGGATATGCACGTCGCGAAACAGGTTGCCCGGATTGTAGTAGCGCTCCGTCACCTCGCCCTTGCGCACCAGGTCGGACAGGCGATCCGGAACGATCACCAGCAGCCGCTCGTATTCGCCCGCATGCGCGAGCGGCGAGGCTTGCGCGGCGCTGCTCGCTTGGGTCAGCACGTCAGACATAGCGGCCGATCGGTCCGAGCAATGGCCGCCAGGCGATGTCGTAGGTCATCGCCTGTTCGCGCGCACCGTCGGCAAGCGTGCCGTCCGCGAACACGGGTACGCCGGCGACGTCGAACGCGTCGAGAAAGCGCGCGGGCTTCTCGCGGTAGCGATGCACGTATTCGAAATCGACCAGGATCAGCCGTCCCGCCGGTTCGAGGATGAGATTGCGCGGATGGAAATCCATCAGCGCATAGCCGCGCTCGTGGAAGAACCGCATGATGCCGACGATTTCCTTCGCTCGCGCGCGCAGCGTCCGCTTCCACTTGCGCTTCGGCATCGCGGCAAGCGTGTTCTCGTAGAGCGGCATCACGAAATAGTTGTCACCTACTTCCAGGATTTCCGGCAGCCACGCGCATTCGCCATTCAGCGACCGGATAAAGCCGACCTCGTGCCGCATGTAGTCGCGCGCGGACGGCCGGAACGTTTTCTTCACTGCCGGCTTGCCGCCGAAGTCGATCAACTCGACCTTGGCGCGGCGGCGGTTGCTCGAAAACAGCGCGCGCACCGGAAAGCGCGTCGCATAGGCGTCGCGCAACGCATCGAGCTCGGCGCGCAACGCGCCGGCCGCTTCCGGCGCGACCGTCTGCGCGTAGTCGAGCGCTTCGAGCTCGTCGTCCGCCGTATGCACCGGATTGGCGTGCTCGCGGAACGGCGTGCGGTCGTGCGCGAAATCGCGCAGGTGCGCCTTGGCGCGGATGACGTTCTCGTTCTTCACGAAAGGATGCAGCGCCGCCGTCTGCGCGCTCGGCGGCGCGGGATGATAGTCGAAGCACAGCAGCAGCACCGCCGGTCCGCCGCCCGATTGCGGATTGGGACCCGCGCCCCAGTCGCCGCCCCGGATCGCCGCGCGCGCCCGGGCGCGCGCCGCCGCATCGAGCGGAATCTCTTTCAGGATCTCGAAGCGCAATTCCTTCTCGATCTCCGCCTTGAAGGCGGGAAGAAATCCGTGCGCCATCGCCCACTCGCGCACCACGATCGCCACCAGCTCGCCGCCGCGCCGGTCGCACGCTTCCGCCGGCAGGAACGCGCGCAAATTCGGCTTGCGCGTGGCGAGCTTGCGCAGCGTGTCGAGATTGGGCGCGACGCCGTTGTCCCGCATCAGCGCGTGCAGGCCTTCGATGCTGAAATCGCTCGTGACGCCGATACGCGCGGCGAGCGCGCGCAAAACCTCTCCGTAATCGTGCTCGCCTTTGGCCTGCGGAAAATGCCCGTCGCGCGAGGGCAGGCCCGACTGCTCGCATTTGTGATAGACCGCGTGATAGGCGAGGCTGAAGAAATGATCGCGCGACGACGGCACACGGCAGCCGCCGGCGCTCGACGCCGCGCCGTCCAGGATACGCCGCGCAAAATCCGCCGGAAAATACGAAACGTTCCCGTAGGCCAAATTCTTCGAGCCGTCGGTGCTGAACAGGTCCACCGCCCGGCCGTTCGGCTTCAGCTGAAACAGGTCGCTGACCTTCGCGACGTCGGCCGGATCGATCAGGATGTCCATGTCCTCGCCGGCGGGCCAATCCGGAAAGTCCTCGAACCAGCGCAACACGGCGTAGCGCACGTGGCGCCGCTGAAACTCCGCGGCGAACGCGCTCCGCTCGAGGCCGTCCTTGATGTAGCGCCGGTTGCCGGCGACGGTCGCCGTGCGCGGCAGCACGTAACGATAAAGAACGTCGCGCAGCGGGATCGGCACATAACGCTTGAGCCGCGAGCGCGCGGCAAGGCGCACGCGCCAGATGCCGTAGGGAACGGCGTTCGCCGCGCGGAAATAAATTCGCGTGCGCCGCGCACGCAGCCAGTTCAGCGCCCGCGCGATGCGTCCGTTGCGCGGCGGCCGCGCGCGGCGTTCCACATTATTGACGTCCGCCATCGCCGCCATCACGCGCCGTCCGCAGTTACCTGCTCACGGAAGCGCGCATTCTTTTGCAGAAGCTCCGCGAATGTGCCGCTCGCCGCCATGCGGCCTTCGCTTAGGAAAACCACCACGTCGCACGAGCGCGCCAGGCTGAGCTGATGCGTGACCAGGATGACGGTGCGTTCCCCGCGCATGCGCTCGATCGCGTCGGCGATGTAGCGCTCGGTCACGTTGTCGATCGCCGAGGTTGCTTCGTCGAACACGACCACCTTGGGGTCGTTGTAGAGCGCGCGCGCGATGGCGACGCGCTGACGCTCGCCGCCCGACAGCCGCGCGCCGTGCTCGCCGAGCCGCGTCCGCAAGCCGTCCGGCAGGCCGCGCACCAACTCGCCGAGCTGCGCTTGCTCCAGCACGCGCCACACGCGCGCCTCGTCGATCTCGGCATCCGGCACGCCGAAGGCGACGTTGCGCATGAGCGTGTCGTCGAGCATGAAGATCGTCTGCGGCACGTAGCCGATGCGCGATTGCCAGCGCCGCAGGTCGTCCTGGATGTCGGCGCCTTCGAAGCGGATCGCGCCGGACTGCGGCGTCAGCAGACCGAGCAGCACGTTGACCACCGTGCTCTTGCCCGCCCCGCTCGAGCCGACAAAAGCGGCCGCCTGCCCTTGCCTGAGCCGGAGCGTAATGTCGCTGATCGCCGGCCGGCCCGCGTCCTGATAGCGGAACGATACACGGTCGAGCTCGATCTCGGCGTCGGACGCTGCCGGCTGTGACGGCTGCGCGGTTTCCGCCTTCGTCGCGCCCAACTGCGCATAGTCCTTGTAGACGTCCGCGGTCGCCGCGCTGCCGGAGCGGATCAGTTGCAGCGCGATCAGGATGCGTCCCATCGACGGCAGGATGCGCAGGCCGCCGTAGGCGAATAGTCCGAGCAGCGGCAGGATGTCGGTGCGGTCGGAGCGGTAGTTGAAGAGCACGACCGCGCCCAGCACCAGACCGATGAAAAACGCTTCCAGCAGGATGCGCGGGATCTGCTGGAGCTGCGCCTGCCGCATCAATATCTGCGTCAGCGCCGAACGCTCGTCCATGTAACGTTGCCAGAACGTCTGCTCGCGGCCGAACACGCGCACTTCCTTGATGCCGTCGAGGCTCTGGCGCGCGTGCATGAGCGCGTCGCGGCTCAGCGCCTGCACGCGCTGCCCCCAGAACAGCAGCCGCTTGTGGAAGAACGAATAGAAGCCGAACATCAATCCGCATGCGACGGCGCCGATGATGAGGCTTTCGACCGGCGCGGTGACGATCAGCAGTGCCAGCATGGCGGCGACCGCGACGGATTCCGAGAAGATCGTCAGCGCCGACGGCGCCACGACGCGATAGAGCGCGTCGACCGACGAGTTCAAATTGCGGATCGTCTCGGCGGAATTGCGCCGCAGGTGGAATTCATAAGGCGCGAGCAGATAAAGCTTGAACAGCCGGCCGGCGAGATCGTTGCCCGCCGTCAGCGGGAGGCGGATCTGCAAAACGGCGATGAAGCACGCGACCGCATATTTGACCGCGAAGATCGCCGCCAGGCCGAGGCAAAGCCGCAGCACGCCCGATTGCGATTGCAGGTCGAGCGCCTGCATCACGCTGCGCGCCGTGCCCATCTTCGGGATCGCGCTGCCGGCAAGATGCGCCATCAGGATGACCATCGCCAGCGCGGCGACGATCTCCATCGCCGCGTTGAATACGCTGAACAGCACCAGCACCCACCACGTCCGCCGCATGCGCGGCGGGGCAAGCTGCCAGCATCGTTTCAGAGTTTCGATCATCGTTCAGAGCGCCGGTGAAAGCTGCGACGGCTTGATTTTGGTGCGGTCGATAAACGCGAGGAAGCCGTCGAGCGCGTGCGCGAGGTTCGGGCCGGCGTCGTCCGGCCGCGGCCACGGATCGCCCTTCTGCGGCTTGCCGAAGACGAACGTCGCCTCCGCCATCGCCGCGAGGAAGGCGCGGCGCTCATCGTGCATCGCTTCCGGATTCCACGACGGGTCGGCAAGGTGCGTGAAGATCTCTTCCGGCGCGTCGAGTTTGCGCGCGCCCTCGAACACGTCATAGGACGGACGGCCAAGGATGCCGACTTTCTTGCCGAGCGCGATGCCCTCGATGCCGACCGTGCCCGTGATCGCCAGGATCGCGCTGGCGTTGCGGATCAGCTTTTCGTTCGGCACCAGCGGATGCAGCAGATCGACGTTGCCGAATTCCTCCAGCGGCGCGAAGTAGCGCTTGCCGCGCAGGCCGAACTTGCGCGGATTTTCCTTCACCGCGATGCGGATGCCGGCTGGCGCATTGATCGCTAGCTGCTCGACAATCTTGTCCTGATCGACCCAGCGCGG
Organism: Pseudolabrys sp.; assembly: GCA_035546875.1. Lineage (GTDB taxonomy): Bacteria > Pseudomonadota > Alphaproteobacteria > Rhizobiales > Xanthobacteraceae > Pseudolabrys. The sequence goes on along the minus strand of DASZVZ010000014.1, from coordinate 55,068 downwards.
CGCGGCAAGGCAGGTGGACGCCTCCGGCTGGTAATGCAGCGAGACCAGGATATAGGGCTGCGTGGGGATTTCCCGCTTGAGATGGCGATTGAGCCAGCGCTTGTTCCGCGCCGCCCATACCGCGCGCTTTCCCGCTATTGCCAGTTCCCCGACGTTCAGCGCTAACGACACGCGCCGGCCGATACGCCTGAGCGCGCCGGCGCGCCGGCCGCCGATGGTTTGCTTGTATTCGCGGATATAGCCCGCCTCATGCACCTGCCCGCGCGAAAGCTTTTCGGCAAGCGCATCGGCCTTCGCGCGCGCGTCGTCCGATACCTCACCGCCGTTGCGATAGAAGTATTCCAGCACCGGGTTGCGGTAGTTGCAGCCGAAGGTGAAGTTCAAAAGCCCGTCGCCGAACAGATTGTTGAACATGAACCCGAGCGTGAAGACGCCATGCTTAAGCGCGACTGCCTGCGCCACCCGGTGCGAGATCAGATCCGGCGTCTCGCAGAAGACCAGATCGGGTCCGTGCTTCTCGAAAATCTCGGCGATGAGCGAATGCGAGCCAACGTACTCTTCGAGGATTTCCTGCTCGCTGTCGTAGAGCCCGGTCCATGCGCCGAAATAGTCTTCCGAGAAACGCCGGTACAGAAGGTAATTCGCCGCGCTCTGATAGGCGGTCAGGTCGATTTTCCTTTCGATTTCCTGCGCGCGCGCCTCGAGTTCGCCGGTCGCGCGCGCCTTCGTCTCCGCGCGCAGGTCGTAGGAAACGAGATTGTCGATGCCGGCCCAATCCGCCGGATCGTGCGCGGTCGCCTCGTTCCAGATGCGGAACACCACGATCACGCGATGCTTCTTGCCGAGCTCGCGCGCCAGGTGCCCGAACGTGGCGGAGAGCCGCGCGCCGCGCGAGAAGATGAGAACGGTCTTCATGCTGAAAGGCGCAGAGCGTCGAGCGCGTTAGCAAGCAGCAGTGAAGGTTTCCGCCGCGGCGATGCCCGAAGCTTCGTCTTGTCTACACTTGCAATCACGCCGAGGCTTAAAGCCGCGTCGAAGACTACGTCACAATCGAGCCAAAGACTGTAGTGATTGAGCGTCTGCAGCCGCCGATCGACGATAATGTCGATTGGCCTGTCGCTGCGCGCCACCACGTGCATCGCGTCGGTGCTTGGGTATTGCGTGCGTCCGAAAATAACCGGTGGTCCGTCGACGAAGATCATGTCGTAGTCCATCGCCGGAACGCCGCGGTAGTGCAGCGCCGTCGAACCTTTGAACTCCTCGGTAACGACCGCCGCAACGACGAAATCGACGCGCGCCTTTTGTGGATTGCTCAGTAGTGCCCTGCCCTCGTTGCTGTACTGCTGGATATGGTCAACCGTCACCAGTTTCCCGTGCCCAATTTCTTCCATCGCCGCGGCCATCACAGCCGTCGTGATGCCGGTACCAAGCTCGAGCACGCGCGCCGGCCTCCGTTGCGTGACATAGCCGTAAAGCGCGGCATAGTCGGTAACACCCGCGCCTAGCATGTCCGAGTCCAGATTGAGCTTCATCCGCTCGATTAAAAGCCTACCGGCATCGGCGAGCGCTTCGCGCCGCTGCGCATGCGCTTTGCGATAGTCCTGCGCGCCGCGCGGCGCGACATAGAGAGGCCGCTTGTTGAGGTAGTAGTCGGCCGATGCGATCAATCGTTTCAGCATCCGGAATCAGCGCCCGCGCGTCGCGAGGATGCGGTGATTGCCCTCGCCGATCACGATGTCCTCGACCGCCGCGGCGTCGCGCTCCTTCTCCGCCAGCGATCTGGCCTGCTCGACGAATGCCGAGGCGACCTGCGCGCCGATTGCGCCAAGGGTCTTCGTTTTGACCGGCGCGCCCTTTGCATCGCGTACGCCTTCGAAAATGCGCTCGAGCTTCACCATGTCCTCAATCTGTGCCTGCGGCGAGGCCTCCTGATCGAAGCGGCCCTTCATCCAGCGCTGCACGTCCGCGTAGCCGCGATCCGCGAGCCAGCCGGACAGATCGCTCCACGTCGTCAGCATCTGGATCGGCACGAAGAGATCGTCGAGGAAATGCTTGCGGTTGTTGGCCGGAAGCCCGGCCGCCGCGATGCCGGCATCGACCGCGTCGAGTCCAAGCTCGCCGGCAAGCGGCCGCAGCGCCGCGATCGATTTCCAGCGCAGGCCGCCTGCCCCGTAGAGCAGCAGGAAGAGCTTGCCGCCCGGCCTGAGCACGCGCGTCAGTTCGTCGAGCCCGCGCGCAATGCTCGGCGTGTGGTGCAGCACGCCGGCGCAGCAGACGAAGTCGAAGCTCGCATCGGCAAAGGGCAGGTCGAGCACGGAGCCTTTCCTGAAGCTCAGGTTCGGCACGGACGCGGCACGCTCGCGCGCGGTGGCAAGGCCATTGTCGGAAATGTCGCAGCCGATCACTTCGGCCGCGCCGTGCAGCGCCATCGCCACGCCGTAGCGGCCGCTTCCGCAACCGGCGTCGAGGCATTTCTTGCCCTTGAACCAGCCGAGGTCGAACCCGTTCGCCCGAAAGCGCCTGGTGAACAGCTCGACCGACTCGCGGTACTGCGCGTCGTCCAATCTGTGCCAAAGCGAGCCGAACAGCTCGCCGGTCGTCTTTTCGCTGGCCGCATCCGTCGACATTACCGTTTTTCTCCCTGCGCCCAGCGGCGGAGCTTTTCCGCCATGAATACTTCCGTCTGATGCATCGAATCTTCCGTCGCCCCGCCGATGTGCGGCGTGATCAGCAGATTGTCATGGGTGCCGGCGTACCGCAGAAGCGGATGCTCGCGCATGGTGCCCTCGCCCGGCTTTTCATCGGCGACGACATCAAGCGCCGCGCCGGAAAGCCTGCGGGAGTCGAGCGCCGCGATCAGCGCCGCGCCGTCCACGATCTCCCCGCGCGAGGTGTTGACCAGCACGCTGCCGCTTTTGCATTGCGCGAATTCGTTCTTCCCGAACATGCCGCGCGTTGTGTCGTTCAGCGGCACGTGCAACGACACGACATCGGAAGTTGCGATCAGTTCATCGAGATTGCAGGAACGGATGCCTGCGTCCAGCCGGTCGGGCGCGATATCGTTCACGATGACATTCATCCCGAACGCCTGTCCGTAGCGCGCCACCATGCGGCCGAGCCGCCCGTAACCGACGACGCCGAGCGTTCGGCCGGAAAGCGTGCGGCCGACGAAATTGTCGCGCTGCCAGTCGCCGCGCCGGACATGATCGAAGGCCGGCGCAACTTTCCGCACCAGCGCGAGCAGCAGCGCCCAGGTGTGCTCGGCGGTCGCCGTCACGCTTTCGAGGAATTCGGTCTCGCCGCGCAGGCTCAAGACGGCGATGCCGCGGCGCTTTGCTTCGTCGAGGTCGATGTGATCGAGTCCCGTCGTCGCGGTCACGATTGCGCGCAGGCGTTTTCCCGTCTCCATCACCGACGCATCGATGCGGTTGGCGAGGCGCGTGATCAGCACGTCGTACTCCGGCAGCGCGCGAATGAGATCGCTTCGCTCAAGCTGTGCCTCCGTCAGATCGCCAATGTCCCGCAAAATAGCGCGCGCTTTGTCGCTGTAGTTCAGCGCTTCGGCGTTCAATATGCGCAGCCGGCTCATGCGCCGCCCTCGCGCAGCATCACTTCGGCGAGCGCGAGATCGATCGGCTCGTCGATATTGGCCGAGCGCGAGCGCGGCATCACGTAGGCGAGCGGCTTGTCGGACGTGACGCGACCCTTCGCGAACAGGAGATCGCGCCGGGTGATGTAGATCGCGCCGTTGCGCCAGAAGGTCGCCGGGAAATCCTGCCGGCGCGTATTCGGGTCGAGACCGGTCTGCATCGGCGTGAGATAATCTCCGGCCTGATGGTAGAGCGTGAGCGGATGGTGTTCGCCGGCCTCGCACACCGAAATCAGGCAATCGGCATCCGGCTGGTGCGCGAGGAACAGGTCGATCGCCGCATCGACGTCGGCGGACGTGCCGAGCGGCGCGGTCGGCTGCAGCGTCATCACCGCGAGCACGCGCGCGCCCTGCGCCTTCTCGAACCACTCGACCGCGTGCCGCAGCGCCGGCGCGGTCGGCGTCTGGTCGCGCGCGAGTTCTTCCGGCCGCATGAACGGCACGTCGCCGCCCTGCGCGCGCGCCACCGCCGCGATCTCCGCGTCGTCGGTCGAGACAACGCACTGCGACAGCCGCTTGCTGCCCTTGGCCGCGCGGATCGGATAGGCGATCAGCGGCAGGCCGGCGAGCGGGCGGATGTTCTTGCGCGGAATTCCCTTGGAGCCGCCGCGCGCGGGGATCACGCCGAGGATGATTTTTTCGTCCGTCATCGGTCGAGGAAGGCGCGCGCCCACAGTTCGAGATTGACCCACTGCCAAACGAAGAACGAGTTGACGCGTTCGCCCTGGCGGAACTGCTCGTAGGCAAGTTGCGCGCGCTGCGGATCGATCCAGCCGCGCGCGGCAAACGACGGCGACGTGATGATGTCCGCGACCAAATCGCGCCACTCGTTCGCCAGCCATTCGCGCTGCGGCGACTGCACCGAACGCTTCGTTGCGTCGGCGATCGACGGCGGCACCGAGCGCGCCGCGATCTTGCGCAGCAGCGCCTTGCTCCCCTGACCGTTGAGCAGGAACTTGGTCGGCACGCCGAAGCCGAACTCCACCAGCCGGTGATCGAGGAACGGCACGCGCAATTCCTTCGAGCGCATCATCGACATGCGGTCGTTGAAACGAAGCCCGCGCGGAATCTTCGCCGAAAGCAGATCGCGCGCCGCCATCGTCTTGACTGGGTCGGCGAACGCGCCGGTATCCGCCGGCGCCAAAATGCCGGCGCGGCGGCGCAAGCCGTCGGCAATCACGGAAGTATTCACCGCCACCGTGCCGTCGATCGCCTGTCCGTTCGACGGCGCCGGGCGCGGCTCGCCGCCCCAGAATCGGCGATAGCCTTCCGCCGCTTCATCATGTGCGCGGCCGCTGAGCGAATGCACATAGGCCGCGTGATAGTTCTGATAGCCGAGAAAACTTTCATCCGCCCCGTTGCCGTCGAGCAGCACGGTCACGCCCGCGCGCCCCGCCTCCGCATAAAGCGGGTCATAGCCGCACACCGTGACGCCGCCGAACGGCTCGGCCTGCCCTTTCACCACCTCCGGCAACAGCGCGCGGATCGTTGCGCTGTCGAGCGCCGCGATGTGCAGGTGGCATCCCTCCGCCACGTCGCGCACCCATTTCGCCTCGCTGTAGGGCTCCTCGTAATCCTGCGTGAACGCGTGCACGTCGTCGAGTTCGCGCTTCGCCTGCGTCACCAGCACGGACGAGTCGACACCGCCCGACACGTTGATGCCGACCTTCACGTCGGCCACGAGATGATCGCGGATCGCCGTCTCGACCAGCGCGCTGCCGCGCTCGACCAATTCGTCTTCGCGCGCGCCGGACAGATCCGCCACGTGATCCGCCAGCCGATACCAGCGCGTGAACTCCCACGCGCCGCTCGCAAGATCGATGACCGCCGCGCAGCCCGGCTCCAGCGCCTGCACATCCCTGAAGAAGGTGCGCGCGCCGCTCTCGTAGATGCCCGTCTCGAGATACGTGCGGATCACATCTTCGTCCGCGCGCACCGCTGGCAGCAGATCGAGCAGCACCGGGATCTCGCTCGCAAACGCAAACCCGCCGTCCGCGGTGCGCACGAAATACAGCGGTTTGATGCCGAAGCGGTCGCGCACGAGATAAATCTTGCGCGCGACCTGGTCGAGCATCGCGAAGGCAAACATGCCGACCCAGTCGCGCATCGCGGCAAGCCCGTTTGCCGCGAACGTCGCCAGCAGCACTTCCGAGTCGCTGTCGGTACGGAAATTCCAGCCGCCGCGATAGCTGCGCCGCACGTCGGCGAAATTGAAAATCTCGCCGTTGTAGATCAGCACGTAACGCCCGTCCGGCGAGACCATCGGCTGGTTCGCCGCGTCCGACAGGTCGATGATCTTGAGCCGCGTGTGGCCGACCGTCAGGCGGCCGTCGTCGCTGCGCCAGATCGCGGACGCATCCGGCCCACGATGGCGCAGCCGCGCGACCGCCTTCTCGGCGGCGGCGCGTCCGGCCTCGCGCGGCGAGAATTGTCCGAACAGTCCGCACATCGCGGCTAGCCGGCGCTCCCGTAGGCAAGCTGCTTCTGGATGCCGATCTCGGCGGTCGCCAGGATATCGGTGAGCTTCTTGCCGGCGTCGCCATTGCCGAACAGCGTCGAGCGCGGATAACGCCCGTGTGCGAGCTGCTTGCGGATTGCGTCTTCGATTGCCTTCGCGTCATAGCCGACGGTGATGACGTTCTCGCCGTGCTCGCGGCCCTGCTGGCGCGTTCCGATGTTGACCGCCGGCACGCCGAGGAACGCACCCTCGCGCAACGCCGAGCTGGAATTGCCGACCTGCACCGCCGCGTTGTTCATCAGCCGCGCGTAGTCCTCGACGCCGAAATTCTTGAAGAAGCGGATCGGGCTTTGCGGATTGCGCTCGCGGTGGATGCGCAGGCCGCGCGAGATGTCGTCGGAGCCGGCATCGACGTTCGGCCACAGCCACACCGCCTGCATGCCGATACGTGACACAGCCTCGAGCGTCTGGCGGATCTGATCGAGCCCGCGCCCGAATTCCGTTGTCACCGGATGTTGCAACACGACGAGATACGGCTTGCTCATGTCGATGGGCGCGCCGACACCGCCATAACGTTCGATCATGCCGGGCGGCATCGCGAGGTCGATCTCGGCCACCACGTCGATCGAGGGGCAGCCAACCCAGTGCACGGTGTCCGGCCGCTCGCCCATGCGCACGAGATAATCGGCCGCGAGCCTGGTCGCCGGGAAATGGATGTGCGCGAGCTTGCTCACGGCGTGGCGCACGCTCTCGTCGATCGAGCCGGTGATCTCGCCGCCCTGGGTGTGCGCCAGCGGAATGTTCATGTAGCTCGTCGCCACCGCCGTCGCCATCGTCTCGAAGCGGTCCGCAATCGTCAGAACGATGTCGGGCTTCAACTGATCGAACAAAGTCGCGAGCTCCATGATGATCAAGCCCGTCGACTTCGCCATCGTGGTCGGGTTCTCTCCCTCGATGATCGAATAGAAGCGCGCGTTGATCGGAAAGCCGTCCTTCTCGATCAGCTGCACCGCTTCGCCGAAACGGTCGAGCAGCGCCGAGGAGCCGACGATGAGCTGCAATTCGAGATCGGGATGCGCGTGGATCGCGCGCAGCGCCGATTTGATGCGGCCGTAATTGGCGCGGTTGTTGATGACCACGCAGATGCGGCGCTTGCGGCTTTTCTCTCTCATTTTCCCTCGAGATCGTCTTTCGTCAGCAGACGGTTGGCGAACACGGCGCGCCCAAGGCGGCGGCCGACGAGCGTGTCGATGGTGTCGGCCGGAATGCCGGTGCCAGGCTTCTTCAGGGTCAGCATGTCGCGCGTGAGCGCCGTTCCCGCCGGCAGGTCGCGCGCGGGCGCAACCGATTTGCCGAACAGCGCTTTCATCGGCTTGAGCTCCGCCGCCTCCGCATTCTTGTCGACCGGGTTGGCGTCGATGGTACGGAACGCGTCGCGCGCCGCCACGATCGATTTCATCTCCTCGAACGTCACCGACGACGGCACGTCCGGCCCGTACATCCGCCGGCTGAACGTCACGTGCAGTTCGAGCATGTCGGCGCCGCGCGCAAGCGCCAGCAGCGCCGGGTGCGGCGAGCCGGAATGATCCGAAAGCCCGACCGGGCAATCGAAGCGGCGCAACTCGTCCATCACGTTGAGGCCGACCTTCTCGAGCGGGTTGGGATACCGCGAAGTGCACTGGAACAGCGCGAATTGCCCGCCCTTCCCGCGCACCAGCTTTGCCGTCTTTTCGATCTCGCCGTAGCCGCTCATGCCGGTGCTGATCAGCAGCGGCTTTTTCGTCGCAAGCGCAGCATCGAGCAGATCGGATGTCGCGATCTCGCCCGAGCCGAATTTCCACGCCGGTACGCCGAGCCTGTCGAGCAAATGCAACGCTGGCACCGAGAACACCGAGCTCAGGAAGGTCAGCCCGCGTTTGTTGGCGTGTTCGGCGAGCCCCGCCCATTCTTCGGCGGTGAACTCCATCCGCTTCCAGTAGTCGTAGCGCGTCTTGTCCTGGCCGGAGAGCCTGACGCGGAAGGTCTCGTCGAGCGTCGACTCGGCGTCTGCAATGTGGGTCTGGAACTTGATCGCGTCGACGCCCGCATCCGCTGCCGCGTCGATGAATGCGTGCGCGGCGCCGATCGACCCTTCGTGCGATTGCGCGACCTCAGCAATGATGAAGCAGCGCTCTCCGGCGCCGATCTGCCGTTCACCGATCTTGATGCTGTTGCTCATTTGGAAATGCTACCGCAGTCCGGGTGACTCCAAGGTCATCCGGGAGAAGACGCGAAACAACGCGTCCCTGAAGTTGCGGCTTAAGCCGCGATCACAACGTCCGCGTCGAGAACGACGCGCACCTTGCGCCCAAGCATGTCGAGCAGAACCGCAACGCGATCCCGATCGCCCATGCCCTCGAATATTCCCGTGCAGGCGGCGAACAGTCCGTCACGCACGTAAATCTTTTCTCCGGCCGCAAACGGAATGCGTTGCGGCAATTGCACGAACCCCCGTTCGTCCTCGCGCGTCTTGAGCTGCTCGACGATTGCGGACGGCACGCTCGCCGGCTGGTCGCCGTAGCAGACAAGGCGCGCCACGCCGGCCGTGGACTGAATGGACCGCCACTGCTGCGCGGCAAGATCGACGAACACGAACAGGTAGCGTGGAAACAAAGCGGCGGCGACCGTCTCGACCTTGCGCGCATGACGGCGGCGCTTGAGATAGCGCGGCAGATAGGCGGCAAAACCCTGGCGCATGAGATGCATCAGCGCCTTGTGCTCGGCGTGCGCATGCGTCTGCACGACATACCAGCGGCCGGAAGCGCTCATGGGTCCTGCCCTTCCGCTTTAGGCAGGCGGCCGCGCAGCACCTCCGGAATCAGCACGCGCGCTTCGCCCACGCGCGCCTTGAGCTCGTCGTAGGTTTTCTGGGTTGTCGACTGGTCGGTGAGAATGACGGCGTCGTATTGGCCTACAACTGCATCGAGCGAATTGACGAGCGGCCGGCCGACGAATTGCGCTTCGCTCGCGCCGGCGTCCACGACGGCGACGATTTCGGTGCCGGTCTCGAGCGCGCAAATCGCGGCGATCTCGGCAAGGTCGGATTTGCCCGCAAGCACGACGCGGCGGAATCCGGATTGCGCGGCCGCCTGGAAGATTGCGCGGCAGTCGCCCTTCGCCTTGCGGAAGAACTCGAGAGAGTAGGAAAGATATTCGGCCGTCAGGCGCGACTTCTCGGCAAAGCCCTGCGGCGTCAGGTAATAGGCGTAACGCCGCGCCGGGATCTCGCTGACCTTGATCAGGCCCTTGTTGATGCAGCGCTTGAGGTAGGCATTGACGAGACCGAGGGCGACGCCGAGTTCGACCGCGAGACGCCGCTGCGATTGCCCGCCGCGCTCGATCGAGTCGAGCAGGCCCAGCATGATGCGGGTCTTTTCAGCTTCGTTCTGGCTCACGCCCGACGCCATAAAACCCCGCCCTTTTCGGCCGCAGGTCTAGGGCGTTCACGCCATGAACGTCAAGCTTAATGTTCACGAAATGAACAGTAGAGTTACGGGTGAGACACGCCTCCAGAAGTCGGCGGTCTTTCCATCCAAGCCATTGTGAAAAATCAGTATTTTGAGCCGGACGGCCCCTGACGTCTGCGTTGCCGGTAGCGCGAGCCCCGGCTGGGCCGGGCACGGAACAGGGTTTTCCCTTGCCTATGACGGCCCCTGAGGCGAAGAGAGCGGCACCGCGCGAGATGGCAACGGGACGCCATGAACGAACGCCTCAATGTCGATCCGGCCGTCGCCGAAGGTTTCGGGCGCGAATGGACGGCGTTCCGGCAGGGCGAACGCGAGCTCCCGCCGGAGCAGCAGCGTGCGATCTTCGACGGCTATTTCCGCATCTTCCCCTGGCAGCGGCTCCCGGCGGCGGCAAGCGGCATGGACGTCGGCTGCGGCAGCGGCCGCTGGGGCAAGCTCGCGGCGCCCCGCGTCGGCCATCTGCATCTCGTCGACGTGAGCCCGGAGGCGCTGGCGGTCGCGCGCGGCAATCTCGCCGGCGCAGGCAATGTCAGCTTCCATGCCGCGAGCGTGAGCGACATTCCCCTGCCGGATGCCTCGCAGGATTTCGCCTATTCGCTCGGCGTGCTGCATCATGTGCCCGACACCGAGCGGGCCATTGCCGACATCGCCCGCAAGCTCAAACCCGGCGCGCCGTTCCTGGTCTATCTCTATTACGCCTTCGACAACCGGCCGCGCTGGTTTCGCGCGCTCTGGGTCGTCAGCGACGCCATGCGGAAAGGAATTGTGCGATTGCCGCCGGCCGGACGCATGATCGCGAGCCAGACGATCGCCGCACTCGTCTATTGGCCGATCGCGCGGTTGGCGCTCCTGCTTGACAGGCTCGGCGTGATGCCGTCGTCGATGCCGCTGGCGTGGTATCGCAACGCCTCGTTCTACGTGATGCGCACGGATGCCTACGACCGCTTCTGCACCGCGCTCGAGAAGCGCTTCACGCGCGCCGAGATCGAAGCGATGCTGACGCGCGGCGGATTCGAGAACGTGACGTTCTCGGAGACGGAGCCGTATTGGTGTGCGGTGGCCTTCCGTCGATGATGGACGTCGCGAACAAGACGGCACCTTCGCGCGCCGCATCGGCCGGCGCACGGCCGCGCCTGCTCTATGTCGTCACCGAGGATTGGTACTTCCTCTCGCACCGCCTGCCGATGGCGCGCGCGGCGCGCGACGCCGGTTTCGAAGTGCATGTCGCAACTAACGTGACGAACGGCGCCGAGGCCATCGCGCGCGAGGGCTTCATTCTGCATCGGGTGCCGTTTGCGCGCGGGCGGCTGTCGCCGGGATCGGTCTTGCGCACGGTGCGCGTGCTGCGCCGCGTGCATCGCGACGTGCAGCCTTCGGTCGTTCATCACGTCGCCTTGCAGGCTGCGGTGCTGGGCGCGCTTGCTGCGAAAGGTCATCGCGCGCCCTGCGTGCACGCCATGACCGGGCTCGGCTTCATGTTCACCGCGACCGGCACGAAGGCGCGCCTGACGCAGCGGTTCGTGCTGGCGATCCTGCGCAGGCTGTTCAACCGTCCCCGCGATGTCGTGCTGGTGCAGAATCCGGACGACCGCGCGATGTTCGAGACGCTCGGCATCGCGCCGGAGCGCATCGTGCTGATACCGGGCTCGGGCGTCGACACCGACCGGCTCAAGCCGACGCCGGAGCCGCCCGGCGCGGTGACCGTCGGCTTCGTCGGACGCCTGCTGGAGGACAAGGGCATCCGCACGCTGATCGAGGCGCATCAATCGCTGCGCGCATCCGGCGCCGATGTGCGCCTGCTCATCGCCGGCACGCCCGATCCCGCCAATCCCGCCTCGGTCAGCGAGGCCGAAGCAAAGCAATGGAGCGGACTGCCCGGCGTCACCTGGCTCGGCCAGGTCACCGACATTCCCGGCTTCTGGGCGCAGGCGCACATCGCCGTGCTGCCGTCGCGGCGCGAGGGCCTGCCGCTGTCGCTGCTCGAGGCCGCCGCATGCGGGCGGCCGATGGTCGCGACCGACGTGCCCGGCTGCCGCGAGATCGTCGTGCCGGAAGAGACCGGCTTGCTCGTGCCGGTCGACGACGCGTCCGCGCTGGCGAACGCGATCCGCACGCTTGCGGAATCGCCCGGCTTGCGCCGCCGCTACGGCGACAACGCGCGGCTGCGCGTGGTGGAGCGTTTCTCCGCCGCCGAGATCGGCCACGCCATCGTCGCGCTCTACCGCAAGCTTGTGGGCGCTTCGAATCCTGCGCACAATGCCTGACCACTCCGGGGATCGACGCTGCCGCTCACGATCAGCATCGCCGCTTTTGCCGCCGCGATTTTCCTGAGCGCGGCGCTGATCGCGCTGCTGATGCCGCTGTTCCGCCGCTACGCGCTGGCGCATCCCAACGCGCGCTCCTCGCACCGCGCGCCCACGCCGCAGGGCGCGGGGCTCGCGGTCGTCACCGCCACCGTCGCCGTTTCCGCCGCCGTCATTTTCTGGCGCGGGCCGAGCCTCGAGGTGTGGACCGTCTTTCTCGCCACGATCCTGATTGCCGTCGTCGGCGCGGTCGACGACATGCGGTCCATCGGCGTCGTGCCGCGGCTCGCGCTCCAGGCGGTGGCCGTGCTGATCGTGATCGCGGCGCTGCCGGACGCGCTGCGCGTCGCACCGGCACTGCCGTTCTTCGCCGAGCGCGCACTCATGGCCGTCGCGCTTCTGTGGTTCGTCAACCTCGCCAACTTCATGGACGGCATCGACTGGATGACGGTCGCCGAAATCGTGCCGGTCAGCGCCGCGCTCGTCATCGCCGGCGTCATGGGCGCGGTGCCGGGCGAGCAGGCGACCGTCGCGCTGGTGCTGTGCGGCGCCATCGTCGGCTTTGCGCCGTTCAACAAACCGGTCGCGCGTATCTTTCTCGGCGACGTCGGCAGCCTGCCGATCGGCCTTCTCACCGGCTGGCTTCTGATCGCGCTCGCCGGCAACGGCCACATCGCCGCCGCGCTGCTCTTGCCGCTCTATTACCTCGCCGACGCCACCATCACGCTCCTGCGCCGCCTCGCGGCGAAAGAAAAAATCACCCAGGCGCACCGCTCGCATTTCTACCAGCGCGCGCTCGATGGCGGACTCGGCGTCATCGAGATCGTCGCGCGCGTGTTCCTGCTCAACGTCGCGCTCGCCGTGCTGGCGCTGGCGACGCTCGCCAATCCGGCGCCGGCAATGCAAATCGGCGCGCTCGCCGTCGGCTGCATCCTCACCGCGGCCCAGCTCCGGCGATTCAGCCGCTGAGCGCCTCTTCCACGGCGGCGATCACCTGCTTCGGTGACAGCTCATCGAGGCACGCGCTGTAGCTGTCGAGCCGCCGCTCGCAGCCCTCGAGCTGGCACGGCAAACAGGGCAACGCGTTCTGCACCAACCAGACATTGCCGCGCCGCTGCACGTCGCCTGCCGCATCCCACATCGGCTGCAAGCCGCCGCGCGGCCACGGCCCCCACAGGCGCGGATCGGTCGGCCCGTAGAGGGCGACGGTCGGACAGCCTGTCGCCGCCGCAAGATGCGTCACCGACGTATCGGGCCCGACGAACACACGCGCCTTGCCGATGAGCGCCGCAAGCTGCGGCCAGCTCAATTTCCCGTCGCGCCGTTCGACCGTGGTTCCACTCCACACGCCGTCGAGATAGCGCGCATCGGCCGGCCCTCCCGTTGCGACGACCTTCAGCCCGCGCGCCGCGAACACCGCCGCCAACGCGCGCCAGCCGCTTTCGGTCCATTGCTTGTAGCGGAACATGGGCGCGGCATGGACGACCGCATAATTGTCGTCCGGCGCATCGGCCGCCGCGCCTTGCGGCGCAACCAGCTCCGGCACGCGCGCGATGCCGAGCGCATCGGCGAGCCGCAGGATCTGCTCGACGCGATGCAGGCCGCGGTCGTCCGGAACACCGCGCGTGTAGAGCGCGCGCTTGAGGCGCCCGTTGACCGTATCCTCCACCGGCCCGGCGCACGCGCGCCCGGCAATGCGGGCGAAAAACGCCGGCCGGTCGCCGGACTGCGTCGCCACCGCGAGCGCGTAACGCCGTCGCAGCCGCGCGGCGAGCGCAAGGCTCTGCGCCGCGCTCGGCCGCTGCGGCATCGTCACCACCGCGTCGAGATCGGGATTGCCCGCGAGGATGCCCGCGGTGTCGGCGAACACCAGCGCGTCGATTGCCGCGTCCGGCCAGGCCCGGCGCAAGCTGCGGATCAGCGGCGTCGTCAGCAGCACGTCGCCGAGCCGGCGCAAGGCGATCACCAGAATGCGCGGCCGCGGCGGAAGCTCGATACGATCCATCGCGCTACCCGGAATTCGCCGCGGCCCGCCTGAGCACCATGCCGCCCGCGACGCCGACTCCCACGACGTAAACCCAGCCTTGCACGAAATCGAACAGATGCGAGTTGAATACCGAGCCGACGATGTTCTGCACCACGATGACGAGTCCGATCCATTCGGCCAGGCCGTTGCCGCGGAACAGCAGCAGATGCGCGATCCACATCGCCCACAGCACCGCCGCGCCGACGAGCCCGAGCTGGATCGCCACCGCGAACGTCTGATTGTGCGGATTGCTCGTCGCCGAGGCGGCCGAGCCCGTCTGCCCGACGGCGGCGCGGCGGAACAGCTCGGCGATGGTGCCGGTGCCGTGGCCGAACACCGGCGCCTCGCCGATGAAGATCAGCGATTTGCGGTTGAACTCGATGCGCTCGCCCGAGGAATTCGCCTTGCCGTTCGCCTCGTATTTCTGCACTTCCGTCCAGATCGCGGTGGTGCGCGCGCGCAGGTAGGGCGAAGACGCCCAGGCTGCGGCGGCGATGACAATCGCGCCGGCAAAGAAAATCAGCGACGCCCTGCCGCTCAACCGCTTCAAGCCGAACGCGATCGCCAACACCACGATCGTCACCAGCGCGGTGCGCGACAGCGCCACGTAGACGATGTTGGCAAGCAGGCAGAGCGCCAGCACGATCGCGCCCAGCGCGATGTTACGCCGCGCGCGGTCGCGCAGATCGGCGGCGAAAAACAGGAGACCGAAGATGCAGGTGACGAACTCGCCGCTCTGCGTCGCCGCGTTCTTGACCAGCACGCGATCCCATTGCAGTTGCACGAACGAGTTCGCCGGCAACAAACCGACCGCGGTCGAGACAACCAGCAGCAGCGTGCAGGACACGAGATAACCGGCAAACACGCAGGCGCCGCGCTCCGAGCGGCGGAATTGCGCTAACAAAAGCGGGATCACCAGCAGCTTGGCGAACGGATCGAGACCGCGCACGCGCTCGCCGAGCGACACATCCGCCCAGGCCATGCCGAGCGCGCCAAGCGCGAACAGCAGCACCGGCAGGCCGCCGGCCGCCGTCATCAAGTCGCGCCTGAGCTCGCGCCAGTCGAGCGCGGGAACGAGCGCGACCGCCCACAGCACGGCCAGGATACCGGTTGCCGACGTCGACCATGGCAGCGACACCGCCAGCGCGACCGCGAGCCAGTCGGCGATGCGCGCGAGGCTTTCCGGGCGGTTTGGGTTTGCGGTTTGCATCGTCGCTCAGCCGCTCGCTGTCGTTGCGCCGGGCATCAGGGACGATAGCCCCTTTTGGGCACGAACCGCGTTGCCCCCGACGACCGCATCGAGCTTGCGCTCATTCTCGCTCAGGCGCGCGCGGTCGGCTTCCGGATGCCAAAGATGAATGACGCCGGTGGCAAATGTGCCGTCCTTGCGGCGCACGCCGGCATGCAGCAGCCGCACCAGAAAATCCGAATCCTCCTTGCCCCACCCGCTGTAGCTCGCGTCGAAACCATCGACGCGATCGAGATCGGAGCGCCAGACCGCGAGATTGCACGAACGTGCGCCCTGCCATTCCTTCTGCCGAAGCCGCCGCAGCGGCCCGAGCGGCAACGGAACGATCGCCGACAGGCGATTGACGCCGCCGCGCAGCCGCTCACCGAGCCAGCCGCCGAAGCTCCAGTTTTCCGGCGTCAGCTTCTCGCGCAGGACTTTTTCGGTCAGCGCCGGCGACAGCAATACGCGGTTGCCGGTAACGAACCAGCCGGGCTCGGCCAGCCGCCGGTGCGCGGCGACGAAATCCGGCCGCGCGATGCAGTCGCCATCGAGGAAAATGCAATAGGCCCCACGCGCGGCAAGAATCGCGCGGTTGCGAATCTCGGCGGCTCGGAAGCCGCGATCTTCATGCCACACGCGTTCGAGCCGCCTGCCGGCTTTTGCCCGCCAGCGATCGATCGTAGCCGCGGTCGACGGTCCCGATCCGTCGTCGGCAACGATGACCTCGAAGTCCGAATCGGTCTGGTGCGCAAGCGAACGCAACACCGCGTCGAGCGCGTCTTCGCGGTTGTAGGTCGTGACGATGACGGAAATCAGCTCGGCCACTGGCGCCCTGCCGTTGTCCCGCCGCATGACTAAACGAAGTCGCCCGCCCCGACAAATCCCTAGGGCGGTCCCCGCAGGCAATGTTACCTTGCGTGGCAACGCGAAGCCCGATCCTCCCGGCATGCAGAAAATATCAGCCTATATCCTCACCTATAACGAGGCCGAAAAGGTCGAGGCCGCTGTCACGAGCGTGCTGTGGGCCGACGAAATTGTCGTGGTCGATTCGTTCAGCGTCGACGGCACGCCGGAGATCGCCACCACGCTCGGCGCGCGCGTCGTGCAGGTGCCGTTCAACGGCTTTGGCGACCTGCGCAACCGCGCGATCGATTCCTGCCGCAACGAATGGATTTTCTCGCTCGACGCCGATGAGCGCTGCACCGAGGCGGTGCGCGACGAAATCCTGGCGCTGCTCGAAGCCGGGCCGCCGCTCGACGTCTATAACGTGCCGCGCAAGAGCTACATGATGGGCCGCTGGATCCGCGGCTCCGGCTGGTATCCGAATTTTCGCCAGCCGCAGCTCTTCCGCAAAGGCGCGATGCGTTACACGCTCGAACCGGTGCATGAAGGCTTCGAGAATTTGAGCGGCAAGGAGATCGGCACGCTGCGAAATGCGATCTGGCAATTCCCGTTCCGCAATCTCGAGGAAGTCATCAGGAAGATGAACCGCTATTCCTCGCTCGGCGCACCGAAGCTCGCAAACAAGCGCGTGTCGATGGGAACGGCGTTCGGGCACGCGCTCTGGTCGTTCCTCAAGCACTACATCTTCAAGCTTGGCTTCATCGACGGATGGGCGGGATTCGTGATCGCCTTCGGCAACTTCGAAGGTACGTTCTACCGCTACGCCAAGCGTTATGAGGAAACGCAAAGCTGGCAGCCCCCGCCGGGGCAGCCGATCCGTCGCGAACCGAAGTCCTGATACCTCAGGTTTCCTGCTTGGTGCGGGTGCGCTCGACCATTGCGCTGGTCGAATGTCCTGGCACGAGGTCGATCAGGATGACCTCGCCACCCATTGACTCCACCAGATCGCCGCCGACCACGCCCTTGCGGTCGTAGTCGCCGCCCTTGATCAGAACCATGGGACGCACGCGCGTGATCAGTTTCTCCGGCGTGTTCTCGTCGAAGACAACCACCAGGTCGACCGCTTCCATTGCGGCCAGAACTTCGGCGCGCGAATGCACGTTCTGCACCGGACGCCCCTCGCCTTTGAGGCGCGTGACCGAGGCGTCGCCGTTCAAGCCCACCACCAACCGGTCGCAGGCCGCACGCGCCCCCGCCAGCACCTTGATATGGCCCGGATGCAGCAGGTCGAAGCAGCCGTTGGTGAAGCCGATGCGCAAGCCCGCGCGCCGCCATTCGTCGAGCCGCTCGTCGAGCAGCGACCAGTCGAACAGGATCTTTTCCTCCGGAGCGAGCGAGGCGGCCGGCAAAATGCGCGAGCGCAGCTCGGCGGCCGACAACGTGGCGGTGCCGCGCTTGCCGACCACCACTGCGCCCGCTGCGTTGGCCGCACGCACCGCGGATTCGAGATCTGCGTTCATCGCCAGCATCACCGCCGTGACCGCCGCCACCGTGTCACCCGCGCCGGAAACGTCGCGCACCCTCACCGAATAGGCCGGGATGTGAATAGCGCGGCCGTCGACGGCGAGCGTCATGCCGGCTTCGCTGCGCGTTACGAGCACCGCCTTCGCATCGGTGTTTTTCGCGAGCTTTATCGCAGCGTCCGCGATCTCCTCGTCGTTGCGCGCGCGGGTATGGGTCGCTTCCGCAAGCTCCTGGCGGTTCGGCGTGATCAGCGTCGCGCCGCGGTAGATACTGAAATCGCGGCCCTTCGGATCGACAACTACCGGCTTGCCGAGACTCTTTGCGGCGTCGATTACGGCGCGGATGACCCGTTTGGTCAGCACGCCCTTGGCGTAATCGGAAAGCACGACCGCGCCGGCGCGAGGAATGGCCTTCTCGGCGTAGGCGATCAGCGCATCTTCGCTGCCTTTTTCCGCCGGCTCGGAAATTTCCCAGTCGGCGCGCAGCAAGTGCGTCGAATGATGCTCGGACACGAAGCGGACCTTGCGCGTCGTCTTGCGGGTCGCATCGACGACAAGGTGATATTCGATGAGCGGTTCGTCGCCGAGCGCGGCGGTGACCGTGCGGCCGGCTTCGTCGTCGCCGACCATGCCGATGAAAATGCAATGGGCGCCGAGCGACACGATGTTGCGCGCCACGTTGCCGGCGCCGCCGATCAGCGTTTCGTTGCGCTTGACCGAAATTACCGGCGCTGGCGCCTCCGGCGAAATGCGTCCGACCTCGCCGTAAACGAACTCGTCGAGCATCAGGTCGCCGATGCACAACACCGTCTGTTTGGAAACCGCGGAAAGTTGCTTGTCGAAATCGAACATGCCTTCACCGGTAACGATCGGAACGGTCGAGATAGCCGGTCACGTAGGACGCAACCGATTGCTCGAGGGGGGCGAAACCGGCGTTATAGCCTGCCCGCCGCAAATTCTCGACATTGCCTTGCGTGAAATATTGGTATTGACCGCGGATCGAATCCGGCATCTCGATGTATTCGATATTGGCCGGCTTCCCGAGCGCCTTGAACATTGCCGTGATCATGTCGCGGAAGCTCTCCGCCTTGCCGGTGCCCACGTTGAAGATGCCGCTGATCGACGGCGTGCCCAGGAGCCAGCGCACAACCGAGATCGCGTCGTCGACATAGATGAAATCGCGCCGCTGCTCGCCGTCGGCGATGCCCTCACGATACGACTTGAACAGACGCACCGGCTTGCCGGATTTCGCCTCGTCGAAAACTTTCGAGATCACGCTCGCCATATGGCCCTTGTGGTACTCGTTTGGGCCGAACACGTTGAAGAATTTGAGGCCGGCCCACTGCGGCGGCAGCTTTTCTTTCTTGGCGAAGCGCTCGGCGACCGCGAGATCGAACAGATGCTTGCTCCAGCCGTAAAGATTGAGCGGCGTGAGCTTGCGCAGCGCATCGGGCGACCAGTCATCGTCGAAGCCCTGAGAGCCGTCGCCATAGGTCGCGGCCGACGACGCGTAGATGAAGGGCGTTCGCGTCGCCGTGCACCAGTCGAGCAGGCGCAGCGACAGGCGGAAATTGTTTTCCATCACCAGGTCGCCGTCGGTGGCGGTGGTGTCGGAGATCGCGCCCATATGGATGACGGCGTCGAGCTTGCGGCCTTCGAGCCACGTCATCAGGTCGGCAGGCGGCACTACATCGGCGACCTGGCGCTTGCGCAGGTTGCGCCACTTGCCGTCGTCCTTGCCGATGAGATCGTTGACCACGACGTCGGCGTGGCCGGCCTCGTTGAGGCTCGCGACCACGTTCGACCCGATGAAACCGGCTCCGCCGGTAACCAAAAACATTACTTTCCTCGCCGCCGCCCGCTTTGAGGCCATCATTTGCCCCAGTCCGCCCGGACGCGCAATGCGGACCGTTACCGCCCCGCAATCTACGCAAGACACGGTAAAAATTGCGGACTGGACAGTTCCCGCTCCCGCGGGCTAACGCCTTTGCCGGCCCGCGTGGGCCCATAACCCGGCGCGTTTTCGCGCGCCTTGAGCATGAGCCTGCATCCGACCGGCGAGCCCGCGCCCGTGCTGCTGATCCCCTACAACTGGATCGGCGATTTCGTGCGCGGCCACTCGGTGGTGAAGCTCCTGCGCGCGCAATCCCCGGAGCGGCCGGTCGATATCCTCGCCACGCCGCTGTGCGCCCCGCTCGTCGACTACATGCCGGGCGTGCGCAGAACGATCGTCGCAGAACTGCCCAGAAGAAGAATAGCGTTGCGCAAGCAACTCGCTCTTTCTGAATTGATCGAGGCTCAGAATTACGGACGAACAATCGTTCTGCCGCGCACCTGGAAGGCCGTGCTCGCGCCGTTCCTCGCCGGCATTCCGGTCCGTACGGGCTTTTTCGGCGAGGCTCGCTTCGTTCTTCTCAACGATCTGCGTTTCGGCGAGCGCGCGCTGCCGCGCATGATCGACCGCATGGGCGCGCTCGCGCTGCCGAGAAATGCGCCGCTGCCGAAAGAGTGGCCGCTGCCCGAACTTGTTGTTCCGCCTCATGAAATCGACGCGTGGAAAAAGCGGCGCGGCCTGGCCGGCGAAAAGCGGCCGGTCGTCACGCTCGCGCCCGGCGCGGTCGGCGCTGGAAAAGCATGGCCGGTCAGTCACTTCGCGCAACTCGCGCGTGCGCTCGCCGCCGACGGCGCCTCGATCTGGATTTTAGGCGGGCCGCACGAAACCGAATTGGCAAAGGAAATCATGTCGCTAGGCGGCAACGCCGTGCGCGATCTCACCGGCAACGATCTGCGCGACGCCATTCTTGCGCTCGCTGCCGCCGATGTTGCCGTGACAAATGATTCCGGCCTGATGCACGTCGCCGCCGCCATCGGCGCGCCGACCGTCGCGATCTTCGGCCCAACGAGCCCGTGGCATCAGAAACCGCTCAATCCGCTTGCCGCGATCGTCGAGCCGCCGGGCGATGACGCCGCGCGCGAGCGGGCGCGCGCGCAAGGCAACGATGCAGTAGCGCACATGCGCACCTCTGACGTTGCCGTGGAGACTGTTCTGGCGGCAGTGCGCCGCGTCCTTAGCGAGAACGTGCCGAAGGCATGAAGAACGGCCTAGAACGCCCTTTTTTACATCATAGCCTGCTCTGGCGTTAACGACGGCCCGGAAACGGAACCTGACGTAACTGCCGTTCTGTGCTATCAAAAATCGCCTTTTCACCTCCTCAGCGATCCGATGGCCAAACCTCAGCCCAACGACGCGAAGAACGACCGCGCACAAGCCGTGATCGGCTCGGCGCTGCGCACGCTCGAGCTCGAAGGCAGCGGCGTCGACGCCCTGGCGGCCGCGCTGCGGGACCGCCTTGCTCCGGCCTTCATTGCGGCGGTCGAACTTCTTCGCAGCGCGCAAGGTCGCGTGATTGTGACAGGCATGGGGAAATCCGGACACGTCGGCCGCAAGATCGCGGCGACTTTCGCATCGACCGGCACGCCCGCCTATTACGTGCATCCGGGCGAAGCGAGCCACGGCGATCTCGGCATGATCGCGCCAGGTGACGTTTTGCTCGCGCTGTCGTGGTCGGGCGAGACTGCCGAACTCAAAAACCTCACCGATTATTCGCGCCGCCACAAGATCGGCTTGATCGCGCTGACCGCCAATCCCGACAGCACGCTGGCGAAAACCGCCGACGTGGTGCTCGCAATGCCGCAGGCCCGCGAGGCGTGCCCGCACAATCTCGCACCGACGACGTCGTCGCTGATGCAGCTTGCGCTCGGCGATGCACTCGCGATCGCGCTGCTCGAAAGCCGCGGCTTCACAGCGGTGGATTTCGGCAAGCTGCATCCGGCCGGCAAGCTCGGCGCGATGCTCAAGTTTGTGCGCGATCTGATGCACAAGGATGCCAGCGTCCCGCTTGCTCCGCTCGGCACCCGCATGTCGCAGGCGATCATCGAGATGACCGGCAAGGGCTTCGGCTGCGTCGGCATCACCGATGCGCGCGGACAGCTCATCGGCATCATCACCGACGGCGACTTGCGCCGCCACATGGGCGAAGATCTGCTGAGCGCGCTG
This sequence comes from Pseudolabrys sp., assembly GCA_035546875.1. GTDB lineage: Bacteria > Pseudomonadota > Alphaproteobacteria > Rhizobiales > Xanthobacteraceae > Pseudolabrys. The sequence goes on along the minus strand of DASZVZ010000014.1, from coordinate 33,472 downwards.
GTCGACAATGTGATGACGCGCAACCCAAAGACCGTGCGTCCCGATCAACTCGCCAGCGAAACGCTGGAAATTCTCAATTCGGCGAAAGTGACGGCGCTTTTCGTGGTGGAAGGAAGCAAACCCATCGGCATCGTGCACATCCACGACGTGCTGCGCGCCGGCGTCGCCTGATTACCGCGCAATCCGCTCGACCGCTGCCGAAACTTCCGCGACGGACGGCCCGCCTGTCTCTGACCCGACTACGGCCATCGCCCCTGACCCGCGCGGTCCGGTAAGCCCCGGCACGCTCGCCGCAAAGATCGCGACCAACGGCACACCAAAGGCCGCAGCCAAATGCATCAGGCCGGTGTCCACCCCGACGACAAAGGTTGCTCCGGCAATAAGCCGCGCGACTGCATCGATCGGCTGACGTTCGCCGACACGCGCGCGCGGAACTGCGGACGCGATGCGCTCGGCCCTTTCACGCTCGTCGTCGTTTCCCCACGGCAGCACGAGATCGATCCCGCTCGCTCCAAGCACATTGCCTAACGCGATCCAGTTTTCTTCCGGCCACTCCTTCTCCCGTCGCGCCGTTGCATGCAGCAGCACGGCGTAACGCTCTCCCGGTGTCACCAGCCGCACGCGGTCGAGACCGTAGTCGGGCTCACCCTGCGGGGTGTAGCCAAGCGCCAGGCCGCTCAATATCCGGTTGCGCTCGATAGCGTGCAGATCCCGCGCGACCGCATGGCGCACGTCGTAAAGACGCGCCGCGAGCGGTTCGCGAATAGAGTCGCGGTCGTAGCCATGCCGCTGTCCCTTCGCGATGCGCGCCATCAAACCTGAGCGCACCAGCCCTTGGCTGTCGACGATCGTATCGAAATGCTTCGCACGGATGCCGCGAAGGCTGGCGCGAATCTCGTTCCAGGTCGACGGCGCATAGAACGATTTGCGCCAACGCCGCCACGCCACCGGAATGACCTCAGTGACGGCAGGATGCAGGCGCACCAGCGGCGCGAATGCCTCTTCCACCATCCAGCCCATGCGATCGCCGCCGCGATGCCGATGCGCCTCGGTCACCGCAGGCATGTGATGAATGACGTCGCCAAGCGACGAGGTCTTAATGAAAAGAATGTCGGCCATATCGGTTTGCCGCGCCCATATACCGAGCATTAAGCATGGCCGCCATAACCACGCCGTCCCATCCCGGCAATAATTGGTCTTTCATGGGCTCCCGGTAGAGGGCTATGAGGTTACGGGGACAATCATGACGATTCTGGTCACCGGCGGGGCCGGCTATATCGGCAGCCACATGGTGCACGAGCTGGTGGACGCCGGCGAGCCGGTCGTCGTGCTCGACAATTTATCCACCGGCTTCCGTTTTCTGCTGCCCTCCTCGGTCCCGATGGTCGTCGGCAGCACGGGCGACCGCGATCTCGTCGCTCAGGTCATCGACAAGCATCGGGTATCCGCCATCATCCACTTCGCCGCATCGATCGTGGTGCCGGATTCGATCCGAGATCCGCTCGGCTACTATCGCAACAACACGGTCAACACCTGCCTGCTGCTCGACGCCGCGGTTTCCGGCGGCGTGCGCAACTTCATTTTTTCTTCGACGGCCGCCGTCTACGGCAATCCGGAGCGCGTGCCGGTGAAGGAAAACGCCGACACGAATCCGATCTCGCCTTACGGCAATTCAAAGTTGATGTCGGAAATCATCCTGCATGAGACCGGCCGTGCCTACGACTTCCGCTTCGTCGTGTTGCGCTACTTCAATGTCGCTGGCGCCGATCCGAAATTGCGCACCGGACAAGCCACACCGAACGCGACGCATCTCATCAAGGTCGCGTCGGAGTGCGCGCTCGGCCGCCGGCCGAAGATCGAGGTCTACGGTACCGACTATCCGACCCCGGACGGAACCTGTATTCGCGACTACATTCACGTGAGCGACCTCGCGCGCGCGCATTCGGCCGCTCTCGCCTATCTGCGCCGCGGCGGCACCAGCGCAACGTTCAATTGCGGCTATGGCCACGGTTATTCGGTGTTCGAAGTGCTCGACGCGGTCAGGCGTGCGAGCGGCCGGAACTTTCCGGTCGAAACAGCCAGCCGCCGTGCCGGCGATCCCGTCGCGCTTGTCGCGGATGTCGAACGCATTCGGGGCACGCTCGACTGGCGCCCACGCTACGACGATCTCGACACGATCGTCGGGCACGCGCTGGCCTGGGAGCGGCGGCTCGCTGGACGCCGCGATAACGCCACGAATTAACCGCCGGCGCGAATTAGCCACGGCTTAAAGCGTTGCCAGACTTGAAAAATGCCATGGGGACGGGCATGGAGAACGTGCGCACCCGCATGGCGCCGGCGCGCCGACACAGCTAAAATCCGCAGTGCAAAAGCCTGACTGAGGGCGAATGAACGACCCGATTCCCGCCGCTTCCAGCGACGAGCGTTACAGCGCCTCCGCGCTGATCAAGCGATTGCTCACCGAGCAAGGGCTCGTACACTGGAAGAAATACGCAGTCGCATTCGTCCTGATGGCGATCTCCGCAGGCTGCACAGCATTCAGCGCGTACCTGATCGGCGACGTCATCAATCAAGCCTATGTCCATCACAATCTGGCGGGCATCATCACGCTCGGCTTTGTCACGGTCGTGTTGTTCGCCTCCAAGGGCATCGCGACGTACGGCCATTCGGTAATGCTGTCCCGCATCGGCAACCGCATCGTTGCCGACAATCAGCGCCGCGTGTTCAACAAATTGCTCAATGAGGGGCTCGGTTTCTTCGCGGATCGCCATTCCAGCGAATTCCTGGCGCGACTGAATACCGGTGCTGCCGCGGCGACGCAGGTTATCAACCTTCTCATCACCTCTTTCGGACGCGATCTCCTGTCCCTGATCGGTCTGGTCACCGTCATGGTGGTGCAGGACCCGCTGATGTCTTTCTTCAGTTTCGTGGTGGCGCCGCCGGCGTTCTTCGTGTTGCGCAAGATGATCCGCCGCATTCACTCGATCGCACGCACGCAATTCCACGGCGGCACGCGGATTATGGAGACGATGCAGGAAACCTTGCAGGGCATCCGCATCGTAAAGGCGTTCACGCTCGAGGACACGATGCGGCAGCGTTTCGACGGCAACGTCGCCGCAGTCGAGCACGAGGCCAACAAGATGGCGCGGGTCTCGGCCCGCGCCAGCCCGCTGATGGAAACGCTCGGCGGCTGCGCGATCGCCATCGCCATTACCTACGGCGGCTACCGAGTGATCGAGACCGGCGCGACACCCGGGCAATTTTTCTCGTTTATCACCGCCTTCCTGCTCGCCTACGAGCCCGCAAAACGGCTTGCGCGCCTCAACATCGAGCTCAACAGCGGCCTCGTCGGCGTGCGCATTTTGTTCGAGATCATCGATAGCCCGGCGACCGAGATCATCGACGATGACAAGCCCTCGCTGCAGATCGCGTCGCCGCGACTTGAATTCTCCGACGTCCATTTCTCCTACCGCGGCGAAGAGGCGGTCCTGCGCGGAATGTCGTTCGTGGCGGAGCCCGGCAAGATGACCGCGCTGGTCGGCCCGTCCGGAGGCGGCAAGTCGACCGTTTTCAACCTGATCCTGCGTTTTTACGACATCGAGCACGGACGGATCACCATCGGCGACCAGAATATCGCGGACGTGTCCCGCCGCTCGCTGCGTCGACATGTCGCCTATGTCGGGCAGGACGTGTTCCTCTTTCGCGGCACGATCAGGGAAAACATCGCGTTCGGAAAGCCGGACGCCACCGACGACGAGATCGTGGCAGCGGCAAAGGCAGCCTACGCGCACGATTTCATCCTGTCGTTTCCGCGCGGCTATGACACGCCGGTGGGCGAACATGGACTCCAGCTTTCGGGTGGTCAGCGCCAGCGGGTGTCGATAGCGCGCGCGCTCATCAAGAATGCGCCGATCATCCTGCTCGACGAGGCGACCGCGGCGCTCGACTCCGAATCCGAGCTGCAGGTCCGCGAGGCTATGGAGCACCTTTGCCAAGGGCGCACGACGCTGGTGATCGCGCATCGGCTGCATACCGTCTCGCACGCCGACTGCATCCACGTAATCGAGGACGGTGCAGTAACCGAATCCGGCCGTCACGACGACCTGCTGCGCAAAAGCGGCCGCTATGCATCGTTCTATCGGCTCCAACTCAAGGAGCAGGAAGCGCCGCCGCCGATCGCGGCGATCGCCGCGTCGGGCGCCCGCGCCCGTTGACGGCGCTGCACGTCACCTGATAACCCACGCGATCATCACCCGCGCCTGACGCGCATTTCAGCAACTCGTGGATTACCGGCACATCATGGCTTCCGACGACCGTTACGTCATTCCACCCGCGCCGCAAGCGACTATTGCCGTGCAAGGCTCGAGCAAGACCTTCCCTGTCCGCCGCATCTGGTGCGTCGGACGCAACTACATCGAGCACATCCGCGAGATGGGACAGGATGAGCGTGCGCCGCCGTTCTTCTTCGCCAAGCCGGCGGACGCGATCGTGCCGGACGGCGGCACCGTCCCCTACCCGTCGCTCACCAAGGACATGCATCACGAGGTCGAGCTCGTGGTCGCGCTCAAGAGCGGCGGCCGCAATATTCCGGTCGCCAAGGCGAACGATTGTATTTGGGGCTACGCGGTTGGAATCGATCTCACCCGACGTGATCTGCAGATCGCCTCGCGCGAGGTAAAGCGTCCGTGGGAAATCGGCAAGGCGTTCGATCATTCGGCGCCGTGCGGCCCGCTGAAGCCGGCAAGCGAAATCGGACATCCGACCAAGGGCAAGATCGTGCTCAAGGTCAACGGCAAGGTCCGCCAGGACGGCGACCTCAACCAGATGATCTGGAACGTGCCAGAGACGATCTCCAAGCTGTCGGAGATGGTGGCGCTCGAAGCCGGCGACATCATCATGACGGGTACCCCGTCCGGCGTCGCAGCAACGGTCGCGGGCGACAAGATCGAATGCGAGGTCGAGGGCGTCGGCAAGTTGACCGTGACCATCGGCCAGCCGCTTAAATAGCCGGTAAGGCTACAGGCCGAGATACGCTTGCCGCACGCGATCGTCGGCGAGCAGCTCGACCCCGCTGCCGGTCAGCGTTATACGGCCGTTTTCCAGCACGTAGGCATGGCTCGCGAGCTTGAGCGATACGGCGACGTTCTGCTCGACCAGCACGCAGGTCAATCCTTCGCGGTTGAGCATGTGGATCGTATGCAAGACGTTCTGCACGACAGCAGGCGCGAGCCCGAGCGAGGGTTCGTCGAACATCACGAGCTCCGGCGATCCCATCAGGCAGCGTGAGATCGCCAGCATCTGCTGTTCGCCGCCCGATAAGGTGCCGGCCGCCTGCTCCGCGCGCTCGGCAAGGCGCGGGAATAGCTGATAAACCCGATCCAGGTTGCGTTGCCTGTCGGCGCGGGCGCGCGGCAGTAACGCACCCATCGCCAGATTTTCGGCAACCGTAAGCGTCGGAAAAATCTGGCGGCCTTCGGCGACCTGCCCGATACCGAGGTCGCAGACCCGATGACTGGGCCAACCGCCGATGTCCTGCCCGCGAAACACGATGCGTCCGGCCGCCGGCCGGTGCATGCCCGCGATGGTCCGGATCAGCGAGGTCTTGCCCGCGCCATTGGCGCCGACGATAGCGACAATCGCGCCCTGCTCCACCTCGAGCGTCACCCGATCGAGCGCTTGAGCGTCGCCATAGAAGACGTCGAGGTTCTCGACGAGCAGCATCACACGACGGTCTCCGCGCCGAGATAGGATTCGATCACCGCGGGCTCGTGCACAACCTGCTCCGGCGCGCCTTCCGCGATTGCCGCGCCATGGTGAAGCACAAGAATACGCGCCGCGAGTGCCATCACCGCGCGCATGACGTGCTCGATCAGCAGAATGGTAAGGCCGGTCTCGCGATTGAGCTCGCGCAGCATGCCGACGATCCGGTCGGTCTCGGTCGGGCGCAGACCTGCCATCACCTCGTCGAGCAGGAGCAGTTTCGGGTCGGTCGCGAGCGCGCGCGCGACCTCAAGGCGCTTGCGGTCCGGCAAGGTCAACGACGCGGCGCGATAGTGACGCTTGTCGTAGAGGTCGAGCCGGCGCAAAACCTCATGCGCGCGCTCGCGGGCGCCGCTGACATCGCGCCGCAACAAGCCGCCGACAATGACGTTTTCCTCAACGGTGAGTTGAAGGAATGGCTTCATGATCTGGAAGGTACGCCCGATGCCGCGCCGGCAAACCTGGTCCGGCGTCAGGCCATCGATCTTGCCGCTGTCGAAGAAGATCGAGCCGCCATCGGGCGCAAACTCACCGGCAATCATGTTGAAAAGCGTCGTCTTTCCCGCGCCGTTCGGACCGATCACGGCGGCGATCGTGCCGCGATCGACCGCGAAACTGACATTGTCGACAGCGACGAGGCCGCGGAAACGCTTGCTGATGCCGCTGATCACGAGCAGCGTGCCAGCCTGGGGCGGCGTTTCTTGCGTCATTTCTTGCGCTCCGCGACGCCGATCAGTCGGGCGACCCACGGCCAGATCCCTTCAGGAAGCGCGATCACGACGACAAGCAAAACCGCGCCGAAAAACACCTGTTTGATGCCGGGCACGTCTATGCCGAGCATATTGAGCAGGTTGTTGAGACCTTCGGCGAGGCCCTGGAGCACGAAAGCGCCGAAGATTGGACCGCCCAATGTGCCGACCCCGCCGACCAGCGGCGCTAGGATGATTTCGATGGAACGGGAAATGCTGAACACCTGCTCCGGAAACAGGTTGTTGTAGTAAAAAGCGTAAAACATTCCGGCGAACGACGTCATGCCGGCGGAGATCATCACCGCGTACATTTTGTAGCGGAAGGTGTTGACGCCGGTCGCGCGGGCGGCCTGCTCGTCCTCGCGGATGGCGAGGCAGTAGTAGCCGAGCCGACTCCGCAGGATTATCCGGCTGGCGATGAATATCAGAACGGTTGCGGTCAGCAGCACGTAATAGAACATCGCCGGATGGCCACGCAGCCGCCACAAGTCGTTGTGCGTGTACTGCGCAACAGGCAGGAAAAGACCTGCGGAACCGTTGACGTATGACCAATTGTCAAATCCGGTGCGCGCAAACTCGGCGAAAGCGATGGTCAGGATGGCGAAATAAACGCCGGCGACACGGAACCGAAACGCGAGAAAGCCCATCATCGCCCCGCACACGCTTGCAACCGCCACGGCGGCAATGAGGCCGATCCACGGCGGGATACCGTAGTTGATGAACAGGGCGGCGGTCGTGTAAGCGCCGAGACCAACAAATAGGGCGTGCCCGAGCGAAAGCTGTCCGGCAAAACCCATCATAATATTCCAAGCTTGGCCGGTATAGGCGAAGTACAGGATCAGGGTCAGCACCGTAAGCCAATAGTCGCCGACGTAGAACGGCGCGATCAGGCCGAGTGCGAGCAAGATCGCCGACAGGATAAGGGCGCGGCGCGGCAAGCCGCGAACGAGCCGCGCGATCATGACACTCTCTTGCCGAGAATGCCTTGCGGCCGGAACAGCAACACCACGACGAGAATGCCGTAGACGAACATGGCCTTGATCGAGGGTGTAAACAGCAGCCCGGCCATCGCCGCGGTCAAACCTATGAGGACACCGCCAAACAGCGCGCCGACCATCGAACCCATGCCGCCGGTGATGACAATCACGAAAGCCTGCAATGTCGCTATCGGCCCGAACTGCGGCGTGACGTCGGCCGAGATCATCAGGATCGCGCCGGCTGCGCCGACGCAGGCGCAGCCAAGTCCGAAGGTAAGCGCGTAAAGGCGATTGACGTTGAGCCCAATCACCTGGGCCCCGGTATAATTGTCGGCGCAGGCGCGGATCGCGGTGCCAACCCGCGTGAACCGGAAGAAAGCGAATAATGCTGCGGCGAAAACGAGCGCGCCGATCGCGCCATAAAGCTTGTCGGCATCAACGATCAGCGGGCCGAACTGATAACTCTCGAATGAATAAGGCGTCTGCACCGCGCGCGAGTCTGGGCCGAAGAGAATAAGCTGCGTATTGGCGATGATGATCGCAATCGACACCATCAAGAGAAATTGCGAATGCTCAGGGCGCGTGATGAAACGGTTGATGAGGCCGGCCTGCAGCGCATAGCCGAGCACAAACAAAAGCGCCGCGCACGGGATCAGCATCATCAACGGGTCGATGTGGAACAGATTGAAGGCCAACAGCGATAGATACATCGCGATCGCCATCATCTCGCCATGCGCAAAATTGACGACACGCACGACGCCGAAGATGACTGACAAGCCGAGCGCCATCAGGCCGTAGACCAGCCCGGCGAGCACGCCGCTGACGGCGACATTCAGGTAGATATCGGCCGGCACGGGTGGATCCGGTTATGGAAAGCTCCGGCCGCAGGATGCGGCCGGAGCAAGATGAGGACTGAAGCTCAGCCGCGGCTATTATACGGTTTCAGCGGCCACTCGGGTTGCGCATTCGCCGCTACCCTCGGCGCAATCGTAACCAGCTTGCCGCCGCGATTTTGAATGGCCGAACACTTGAGCTTGTCGTTCTGACCCTTGGCGTCGAACTGAATGCCAGGCCCCGGGCTGGCGTTCTCGGTGATGTTGGTCTTGCGGATCGCGTCAGCCAACGCTTTCGGATCCGAGCTGCCGGCGCGCTTGTAGGCGTCGGAAGCAACCAGGAGCGCCTCGAACGTGTAGACGTGGTTGGTCGAGAGGCTCACACCGGGCGAGGACTTGCCGAGCGCGGCCTCCAGCATCTTGGAAGCCTTCTTATTGGGATCATACCAGGGCACCAGGCTGATTGGGCCGTCTCCCAGCTTCCCGAGAGTCTTGAGATATTGATCCTCGTACCAGCCCGGACCGATGCTGAGCACGCAGGTCGGCGTCCAGCGCTGTTTGATCATCTCGCGCGTCAGCAGGATTGCGTCGTTGAGGCGGCTTACCGCGATCAACGCCTCGGCGCCGGTTGCCTTCGCCTTCGCGAGCTCGACCGAGAGGTCGCGCGCCGCCGGATCGTAGGCAATCTGGTCAAGGATTTTGTAGGGCATGTCGAACTTCGGGAACATGGCATTGAGCCCGCCCTTGATCGACGTGCCATACGTGTCGTTGACGTGCAGCATCACCGCAGTCTTCGGCGCCTTTCCGACGATCTGGAAGACTTCTTTCTGATTGAGGAAAGCGTCGCGCAGAATCATCGGTCCGGTCGGGAAGTTACGGAAGACAAACTTGTATCCCTGCTCGGTGATGGGCGGTGCGGCGGCAATATTGATGACGAGCGGAATTCCTTTCTGCTCGGCGACCTGCGCGATGGCAGACGTCTGGCCGCTGTCGAAGGCGCCCGTCAGGAGCTGCGCGCCGTCGGCGATCAACTTCTCCGCGCGCGAGCGAGCGACGTCGACGTTGGTTTCCGTATCGGCATTCATGAGTTGGAGCTCGGGCAGGCCAAGCTGCTTGAGAATGCCGTTAGTGATGTCGGCGCCGCGTTGGCAGTCCTGACCGATGCCCGCCTGATAGCCCGAGCGCGGCAGCAACACACCGACCTTCAGCGGCGCGCCTTGCGCGCGCAAGATCGCCGGCGCACCCAGAAGCGCGGTTGCCGCTGCGGCACCGGCGGTGAATGTACGGCGTGTTAAGTGAACATTTGAAATGGATTGCGAATCGTATTTGCGGGTCATCGGATTCCTCCCTTTCCCCTGGCGGCATCGATGGGCTCGGGCCGCCGCTATGTTCTTGTTCTATTGCCCGGCATGCAAGACTAAGATAATTGTTGACCAATACAACAATCCCGTCAACCGCGGGTGGGCGCGGTTGCGCAATGGGTGTCGCGATGTCGGACCGCAAGCTGGCGCGCAGGTCAACGTCGGGCGGTATCCTTCGCCCGCGCAAACATGCGCCGGCACGGCCAGCAGTCGATTTCGGCGTTCTGGACGGCCACCTCGGGTATTTCGTCCGCCGTCTGCAAGTCTGGGTTTTCCAGGATTTCATCCGTTCTTTGGCCTCGGTCGGTATCCGGCCGGCACAATATTCCGTTCTGGTTGTGATCGGCGCTAATCCCGGCCTTTCCCAATCTGATCTGGCGCACGCGCTCGGCATCGAACGAGCGCGCCTTGCCCGCCTGCTCCATCGGCTCCAGCGCCGCGGCTTGACCGAACGGCGCGACGCGCCCGGCGACCGACGGTCGCACGCTCTTTTTCTGACCCGCGAGGGACAGGCGACCCTCAAGAAAAGCAAGGCGTTGGCGGCGCGGCACGAGACGCATCTTGCAAAGTGCATCGGCCCGGAACATCGCGCCCTGATGCTCGCGATCCTGCGCGACTGGGATCGATCGCGGCAGCGCCGGCGCCCTTAAGCCGCGAACAACCGTTCGACTGCAGATGCCATCCGCAGCAGGCGGTGATCGTTGCCGTTGCGCGCTATCAGCATCAGCCCGGTCGGCAACCCGCTGCCGCGCGGCAACGGCAGCGAGATCGCGGTCAAATCGAAGAAATTGACCACCGCCGTATTGCGCAACACCAGCGCATTCTTTCGGGCAAATTCTTCCGCGCCCGCAACCTCGTCCTGGCGCGGCGCGACAATGGGCGTCGTCGGCATCACAAGCGCGTCTATATCGGCAAGACGCAGATCCATCGCGCGAAAGAGATCGGCGCGCCGGTGGACCATCTCGACGAAGTCTGCCGCGCTGATCCTGCCCGCCCGCTCGATGCGCATTCGTACGTTCGGATCGATCGCCTCGCCGCGTCGCGCGATACGGTCGCGATGAATTGCGAGCGCTTCTGCCGGCGCAATGCCGCCTATGGCATTGACCTCGGCCATCGTGTCGAGCAGCGGGAGCTTTTCATCCGACAGCCGGACGCCGGCTTTCGCCAACCGGTCGAGCGCGGCGGGGAATTGCTTGCCGACCGTTTCGTCAAGGCCCTCGAGCGGCGCGCCTTGCGCTACACCGAAGCGAAGGCCAGCAAGCGGCGCAGGCTCGAACGGTCTTGGCGCCGCACCGGCCATTACCGCGTCGGCCTTCGCGCATGCGGCAACCGTTCTTGCCATCGGCCCGATCGAGTCGAGCGTGTACGAGAGCGGGAACGCCCCTTCGGTCGGCACCCGCTGCCGGCTCGGCTTGAAGCCAACGATGCCGCACAGCGCAGCGGGAATGCGCGTCGAGCCCCCGGTATCCGTGCCGATGGCGATTTCACACATCCCGTCTGCCGCAGCCACCGCGGCGCCCGATGACGAACCGCCCGGCACGCGCGCCCTGTCCGCGGGATTTCCCGGTGTGCCGTAGTGCGGATTGGCCCCGATACCCGAAAACGCAAATTCGGTCATGTTGGTCTTGGCGACGATGACCGCCCCCGCCGCACGCAACCTGTGAACGGCCGGCGCATCAGCCGCAGCGGGCTTTCCTTCTTCCGCGAGGACTTTCGAACCGGCGCGCGTCACTTCGCCGGCAACATCGAATAGATCCTTGATCGTCACGATCGCTCCGTCGAGCGGACCCAGCGCGACGTGCGTGCGCATGCGTTTGTCGGCAGCGTCGGCTGCGGCCTCCGCGGCCTCGCGATAGACCGTGAGGCAGGTGCGGGCACCCTCACCCTTCGGGTCGGCAATACGTTCGAGCGCTTGTTCGAGGCGCTCGCGAGCAGGCACGCGTTTCATGGAACCAAAATCCCCCGGCAATGTTGTGGGCCCGTAAGCATTGGGTGCTGGAGGATATCATGCGTAAAACAATGTTTGTCGCTGCAACTTTGGCGGCAATGTCGATGCTGCCGACCGGTGCCAAGGCACAAAACGCGGTTGACGGCGCGATCGTCGGCGCCGGCACCGGCGCCGTGATCGGTGGTGCGGTCGGCGGCGGCCGCGGCGCCGCAGTCGGCGCGGCGGTCGGTGCGACGACGGGCGCGGCCATCGGTGCAAATGCCGATGTTCGCTATCACCGCTATCGCCACTGCTGGCATGACCAGTGGGGCTATCGGCACTGCCGCTGGCGCTAGCAACTCCAGGGAATCCGATTGAGCGACCGAGGCGGATTGCGCCGCCTCGGTTCATTTTGGCTAGGGCAGGATTCGCGCGCGCAGGTTTCCGAGCAGCGTCGAACCCGCGGTTGCTGCGGAGGCAGCGGGTGGGCCTGGCGTGACATTCCACACGACATATTTGTCCTTGAGGTCCGAGCAAATCGCTGTTGCGAGATCCGCAACCATCACTCCCTCGATCACAATCAGCTTCGCGCCCGAATTCTGCTGGATGATCCGGCCAACCAGCCGCGCAAAATAGCGGACGATGTCCGCTCTCGTGCGCAAAGCTTCCCATGCGAGGCCGACATGCCCCTTGTGCTCGCGCATGGCGTCGTCGACCGCTTTCTGCTCGGGTGACGCTTTAGCGCCCTTGCTGCGCATCGGGCGCGTCAGCGTGTCGGCTTCGATGACCAGCGCATCCTTGAATTGACGCGCAACGCTGCTCTTGCCGGCGTTGGCCGGGCCCGACACGAAAATGACCGTCGGCCGCAGGCGCCGGCAGTGATAGACCGCGCGCGGATTCGGATCGCCTTCCTGCATCACGCTTTGCCTGATGTGGCGTACCGAAAACTGGTCCAGCCAGTCGTCGCGCAACAACTCGACCGACGGAAACGTACGTTCGTCATGTCCCCGCAAGACGCGGCGCATTCGACGCCCCGACTGGTCTGTGATGCCGCATTCCAGAATGAACAGGCCGTTCGGCGCCAGCAACTGGTGCACCCGTCGCAACACCTGCTTCGGTCGCGCCGCGTAATGGAGCGCCGACAACATCAGAATGAGGTCGAAGGTCTGATTTTTTATCGCGAGGAAATCATCATTGATGAAATCGATTTCGACGTCCGCTTCGCTCGCACGCTTGCGAGCCAGTTCGATCCACTTTTCGTTGACATCGACTCCAAGCACGTAGGCCGCGCCACGACGCTTAGCTTCGATGCAGAAGTATCCCTCATTGCACCCGAGGTCGAGAACGCGCTGACCGGTCAGGTCCGCGGGCATGTCGATGCGCGCAAGCTTCTCGACGGAATTCGAATCGCCGGCCTCACCGTCAAAACTTTGGTACGCCATGAACAATCCCACGCATTACGGGCTGCTGCCCATTGCTATTGCCTGTTTCGTTTTTGCCGCCGCCAAGGTAGCGTTTTCGAAAGGCCGCGGACAGATCGGAAATGGCGGCCAGGGAGCGAGACGCATGTCGGCAAAAGGCAAGCATTCGGCGCCGGGACAAGGCAACATTTACGCCAAGGCCAACGAGGTGATCGTGAAGATCACCGCCGGCGACACAAATCAGACCTTCGAGGTGGTGGAGGAAAACTGCAAACCCGGATTTCAATCGCGCGCGCACTACCACATCAAGGCTTACGAGACGTTCTACGTCTTCGAGGGCAGCGCGGACTTTAAAGTCGGCGACGAGCTTTTCCACGGCACGAAAGGTTCCTGCGTCCACATTCCCCCCGGTGTGCCGCATCAGGTGACGTCGAAGGAAGGCGTGCGCATGCTGATGATCTACAGCCCCGCGGGGACCGAAGGAATGTTCGCAGACATGCATGCGCTCACACAGGAGCAGCTCATGAACGCGGAGTTCACCAAGCAGCTTGCGCTCAAGCACGACACGGTGATGATCGAGCAGAGCAAGGACGGCCGCGGCAAAGGCACAATTCTGGGGTGATCGCGTTCGGTTGGCGCCTTATTTTATCCTCAGACTTATCAACATCGACTCCAATCCGCTTGTCTTCGTCCACGATCGGAATACGCTTCCCGACAGGTCGCTCATGGCCGGTTCACGCCGAACATGATTGGCCGCCAAGGCCGAAACGGGCAATGGGACGTGAGTGCTGCTTGCAGTATTCGTGGCCCTTGAGACGACGGTCCTGGCTCTCAGTACTAGTACCGCGGCCGGGCTCACGCCTGCGTCACGGAGATCGGAGAGCTTGTGACGGGTGGACGACGGTCCGCCCGTTATGGCTTTTTGGGAACCCTCTTAGCGCAGACCTGAAATCCTCATGCTGAGGATTGAGGTCAGAGCTCGCGGGATCGCGTGGTGAGTTCACCACAAATCGTCCGCCGTCATGCGGCGTGCAATAAGTTGTTGTTGAGCGCAATAACCGATCAATAGTTCGAGGCATTTACGATTTGCCTCCTTGCCGAACGGCACGGTGTCGATGCCGCCCCGCGGCGGCGCAGCCTTCCTGCCCTCCTCCAGCAAGCGGTAAAGCTCAGCAACCGCGCGCGGATTTTTCCGCTGCAATTGGTCGGTGACGACGACCATATGGTTGACCGGCACGAGCCTATGCTTGGCGTACCACTCCTTTGCAGCCTCATCGGGATCGGCGATCACGCTCTTGAGCTGCGGCTCCTTCGGCATCGCCGCGCCGTAGATTGCCGCGTCGAGCTCGCCGTCGAGCAGCATCCTGGTGATGTCCTGATCCGGCCGTGCGCGGATGACGCCGGGCGGATCCTTCGCCTCGGCGACATGGCCGTCCTCGAACGTCACCCACTGCACCTTCGAGAAATCGACGCCATAGTCGTTCTGCAGGATGCCGCGCAGCCAGCCTCCGGTAGTCTGGCTATACGAGCGCACGCCGATTTTCTTGCCGGCAAGCTCGGGCGGTGTGAGCTTTCCGCGGTCGGCGTTATAGAGCATCGTGCCGTGCTGGAAGCGCGCGAGCATCGCGGCGGGCAGCAGCGTCAGTCCCTTGCCGTGCTCCTTCGCCTGGATAGCAGTGACCAGCGCCATCTCGCTCGCATCGTAGGCGTGTTCGCGCACCATCGGCTTGAACGCCGTGTGCATCGGCTTGACTTCGACGAAATCGAGCTTGAGCCATGGCGAGGTGATTTCGCCGCGCTTGAGCGGCATCGTATGCGGATAGTCCCCGATGGCGATGCGAAGGGTTGTTGGTTCGTCTCGCATGGTGGTGCGCGCCACTTCCTAAACTATCATGCCCGGCCTTGTGCCGGGCATCCACGCCTTTATTACTATGCAGAATAGTAAGGCGTGGATGGCCGGGACATAAGGGCGTTTACGCCCGTCTTCGACGGGCTATGCCCGGCCATAACGCCCGCGGAGGAGTTCTGCGTTCATGGCTGACCAAAAGACCGGCCTCGTTGTCACTGCCCATCCGGGCGATTTCGTCTGGCGCGCGGGCGGCGCCATCGCGCTGCACGCCAAGCGCGGCTATCGCATGAAGATCGTGTGCTTTTCCTTCGGCGAGCGCGGCGAGAGCCAGTTTGCCTGGAAAGAAGCCGGCGCGACGCTCGAGAAAGTGAAGGCGGGGCGCAAGGACGAGGCCGAGCGAGCGGCGAAGCTTCTCGGCGCCGAAATCGAGTTCTTCGATTCCGGCGACTATCCTCTAAAGCTTACCGACAAGCATTTCGACCGCATGGTCGATATTTATCGCGAGGCCAATCCGGCTTTCGTGCTTACCCACGCGCTGGAAGACCCTTACAATTTCGACCATCCGAACGCCGCGCATTTCGCGCAGGAGACGCGCGTGGTCGCGCAGGCGATGGGGCACAAGCCGGGCGCGCAATACAAATATTCGGCGCCGCCCGTTTACCTGTTCGAGCCGCACCAGCCTGAGCAGTGCAACTACAAGCCGGATCTCATCCTCAAAATCGACGAGGTATGGGAGACCAAATACAAGGCGTTCCAGATTCTCGCCGCGCAGAAGCACCTCTGGGGCTATTACGAGCGCGTCGCGCTCAACCGAGGCATCCAAGGCTCGCGCAACACCGGCATCCCAATGACATATGGCGAGGCCTATCAAACGCTGTTCCCGCGCGTCGTCACCGACGCGCTCGGCTGAGTTCGGAGGAAGTCATGAAACCCGTCGTTGTCCGCAACATCAAGCGCGCCGATGCCAACGCGATTGGCACACTGGAAGGCTGCGGCGTTTCCACCGCGCACGAGGCGCTCGGCCGCTCGGGACTGATGAAGACGTACATACGGCCTATCTGGGCCGGCGCGCAGATCGCGGGACCGGCCGTGACCGTGCTGCTGCAACCCGGCGACAACTGGATGCTGCATGTCGTGGTGGAGCAATGCCAAAAGGGCGACGTCGTCGTTGCCGGCTGCACCACCGACAACACCGACGGCATGTTCGGCGAGCTGCTGGCGACCTCGATGAAAGCGCGCGGCGTGAAGGGCCTTGTCATCGACGCCGGTTGCCGCGACGTGAAAGCGCTGCACGAGATGGGCTTCCCGGTATGGTCGCGCGCGGTGTCGGCGAAAGGCACGGTGAAGGCGACGCCGGGCGCGGTGAACGTTCCGGTCGTCTGCGCGGGCGTGAATGTCGAACCGGGCGACGTGGTTGTGGCCGATGACGACGGCGTCGTCATCATTCCGAAGAAGCTCGCGGTCGAAACAGCTGCGAAAGCGCAAAAACGCAAGGACGACGAAGACGGCAAGCGCAAGCAACTCGAATCCGGCGTGCTCGGCCTCGACATGTACAAGATGCGCGAGCCGCTCCAGAAGGCCGGCCTTCGCTACGTCGACAATCCGGAGGACGTTTAGCTCATATGCGGGCCTGGGCCGCCGCCGGCGGCGTCGAGAACGGCCGCGCGCCATTCCCGCTTGATCGGCAAAATCGGCGGCATCGGCGCGATATCCGGCTCTGCGGTCGGCGCGGCGACGGACTGGATGTTTTCCGTCTTCGATCCGCGGCGCATGAACAGGTTGTAGATCAGCCATTGCGCGCGGTGCCGTGAGCCTCGCAGGGGGAAGCGGTGCGCGATCGAACCGGTGGAATAGAATTTCTCGTACGTCTTGCTGACCCCGACACGCAGATCGTCGCCTGACATCTGTGCCGGCCGATAGACGACGTGGCCCTGGTCGTACATCGTCCAGTCAAACGACACGATGCGGTTCGCCTTCTTCATCTCATACCAGGTAAGTGTCCCCGGATAAGGGGTAAGCGTCGAATAGGCGCAAGCGTCGTAGTCGTTGGCGATGTTGAACCGGGCCGTCTCCCCAAAGGATAACGTATCGTCCCCGTCGAAGCCGAACATGAACAGACCGAACACCATGATGCCGTAGGAGTGCACTTTCTCGACCAGGGCGGCGAAATTCTCCGGCCGGTTGACGTGCTTGTGCACGCTCTTGAGCGTCGAGCGCGAGATCGATTCAAAACCGATGCTGAGCATCGTGCAGCCGCTCGCTGCCGCAAGCTCGAGCATGGTGTCGTCCTGGGCAAGCTTCGACGTAACGCCGGCCTGCCACTGGATACCCCTGCCCTTCAACGCCCGCATGACTTCTTTCGGGCGGTCGGGAGTGCCGAAGAAATCGGCGTCGTTGATCGAGATAATGCGCGCGCCGCAGTTTTCGATTTCATCGATGACCTCATCGACAGGGCGATAACGAAACTTCAGACCGTTCATCAGCGGCTCGGCGCAGAACGTGCAGCCCTGATGACAGCCGCGCGATGTCTGCACGAAGGTCTTGTTCACGTAGCGGTGCTTTTTAAGGAGGTCGTAACGCGGCATCGGCACGCCGACCATCGGGTGCAAGGCGTTGGACTTGTAAGTGCCACGCATCTCGCCGCGCTCCAGATCTTCGAGCAGCTTGTGGATGACGAGCTCGACCTCGCCGATAACGACCGCGTCGGCGTGCTTGAGTGCTTCTCCCGGCATAAAGCTCGGATGAACGCCACCCATCACCACGGGAATATTCATCTGGCGGAAGCGGTCGGCAATCTCGTAGCCGCGATTGACGTAGCTCGTCATCGCGGAAATGCCGACAAGGTCCGCTTTCAGGTCGAAGTCGATCGTTTCGATATTCTCGTCGGTGAGCACGATGTCATACCGATCGCGCGGAATTGCCGCGGCCACGGCGAGCAAACCCGCCAGCGGCGAATAAAGCGCGCGATTGAAATAGAGCGGACGAGTCGTCAGCGAATCCGTCTTCGGATTGATGAGATGGATAAGGCGCGAGCGCACGGGATTCTCCCTTGGCGTACGGGCTCCCCCACGAAGACGCAACGGGATGTGCGCGAACCAGTTCCGGCGATTGCAGATTAAATCGGCAGTTCCACCGCGACGAGCGAGTGGGGCTTGCGCCGTTCTCGCGGGCCGGAGAAGCTTGCCGAATGGGGAGATAACGGGCGGGAACGCGGTCATGAACGCCAGCAATTTCAACGTGGTCGTGGTCGGCTGCGGCATTGCCGGCCTGTCAGCGGCTGCAACGGCGTTACAATCGGGTGCGCGCGTGGCGATCCTCGAACGGTCGCCAAAGAAGGAGCGTGGCGGCAACACGCGCTGGACCGATGCCCTGCTGCGCATGAAAAGCGACAGCGAGGTTTCCGACGACTTCGCGGCACACTTTGCGAACAATGCGGGGCATCACCTCGACCCCGAGCTTGTCGCCGAAACCGCTCGCGACTGGGACAATTGGTCTCCTATCGTCAAAACGCTGAGCTTTGCGGATCCGGAAATAATCGCAACTTTTGCGGATTGCGTTGGGCCGACGGTCGGTTGGCTCAAGACATTCGGCGTCAGGTTCGACTTTCTGCCGACGTATTTCATCACCGCCTGCCAGCCCCGCATGGCCCCGGTCGGCGGCGGGCTCGCGCTCGTCGAAGCATTGGCCGGTTGGTGCGAGCACAACGGCGCTCAATTCTTCTATGAGACGACTGCCCGCGAGCTCGTCCAGAACGACGACGGGGCGGTCGTCGGCGTGAAATGCGCCGGCGCCGGGCACAAATCGATCGTCGTCCGCGCCCCTTCGGTCATTCTCGCCAGCGGCGGATTCGAGGGAAATCCCGAGATGCTTTGCCACTATGTCGGCCCGCGCGCCCGCTACATCCGGCCGGTCGCGCGGGGCGGCTATTACAACAAAGGCGAAGGAATCCGCATGGCCCTTGCGATCGGCGCGGCGGCATGCGGTGACTTCGGCAGCTTTCACGCGGAGCCGCTCGATCCGCGCTCAGGCGCGACCGAACCGATCGTGCTGGTGTTCAATTACGGCATTTTGGTCAACAAGCTCGGCGCCCGCTTCGTCAATGAAGCTCCCGCGACTGTGGATGCAACCTATGAATCGATCACGCGGATCATTTTCGAGCAGCCGGACGGCATCGCTTACGCTGTTTTCGATTCGCGGATCGATGACGTGCCGAACTGGAAACGCTCGGTGCGTTCGGACCAACCACCGGTAACTGCAAGCACCTTGCCGGAACTCGCACGCAAACTCGGCATTGACGCGCAGCCGCTCATCGCAACCATAGAAGCATACAACGCCGCCTGCCCTGCCGGCGCGTTCAAGCCGTTGGAAATTGACGGCCTCGCGACAAAACCCGGTTACACCCCCGCAAAGTCAAACTGGTCTCGCCCGATCGACAGGCCGCCCTTCTTCGCTTTTCCGATAATTTGCGGCAACTGCTTCACGTTCGGCGGGTTGAAGGTCGACACGCAATCGCGCGTCATCAATGCCGACGGCGCGGTGATCCCCGGACTTTACGCGGCCGGCGAAACAATCGGCCTGTACTACGGCACGTACGCCGGCGCGACGTCGGTCCTGCGCGGCGCAGTCTTCGGCCGCATCGCCGGACGACACGCCGCCCAAAAAGCCTAGGCGATCGCTACGCGTTCCGGGTGAAAGCGAATTGCCGCCGCTATTGCCCACACCACGAACAGAATGAGCGCCACGCCCTGCGCAATCAGGAACGGCGGCTCCGATTGAGTCGGCGCGAGCGCGTGCAGAAAAGCGACTTTCTGAAATGCCTGCACGATCAGCACAAGCACGTTGAACCAGAGCGCGATCATCCCGGTAACGACGTAGATCCAGCGCCAGGGGCCCGTCAGTTTCCGGCCATAGATCGCCACGAGCGCGATTGCCAGCACAACAAGCGATGCAATGCCGGTGCCGAGCGCCGGTGTAAATCCAGTGATCGGGAACATGAAGCCGGTCACGCTAGTCAGCACCGTGGTCAGCAGGAACAATGCAGTCCAGCCGCCAAGCCGGCGTGACGCCAGCATTCCGATCATGGCGACGATCCCGCTCAGAATTGCGACAAACGAGATGATGACGTGCACAATCGTGAACGTCTGAACCGATACGCCGAAAATCACCACACCCCCCCTGACATTCCATCAAATAATAATAATCCGCCTTCCAGCGTCTGACCAATGCGGCTTCGGCGGGTCTGGAATATTACAATCGGCAGAGCGGTCCGAGAATCCCGGAGAGCGCCGCTACCGGTTTGCGGCGCTCCAGGGCGCAATGCGCCGCCCGACCCATTTCAACATGGACGTCAACGTAACGCCGAGCACCATGAGCACGATCACCGGAACGAAAGTTTTGTCCATCGCGAACACATTCGCATATTTGGTGATCATGAATCCGAGGCCGGAAATCGTCGTGTAGAATTCGGCGATGATCATGCCGATCAGCCCGCGCCCGATAGCGAGCCGCGCGCCGGCGATGATGTACGGCAGCGCAAACGGCAACAGCACGTCCTGCCACATCCCCCACTCGCTCGAGCGAAACGATTGCGCCACTTCCAGCAGGCCTTTGTCGCATTCGCGCACGCCCTGATAGGTGTTGATAAGGACGGGAAATACCGCGAACAGAAACACGACGATAATCTTGGCCTTGAGATAGATGCCGAACCACAGCACCAGCAGCGGCACCACCGCGACCAGCGGCGTCGCGTAAAGCGCGTTGATCGGCAGGTCGAGCGCCCAGTCGAGCCAGCGGATGCGCGCCATGGCGACGCCGAGCGGGATACCGACGATGATCGCGGTGGCGAGTCCGTAGACCATCACCTGCAGACTTTGCCACAAGAAATACGGAAGCTCGCCCGACATCGTCGTCTCGTAGAAGGCGACGGCGATAGCCGACGGCGATGTGAAGAAGATCGGGTTGATGAACGGCGCGACGCCTTCCCACACGATCAAAATGAGCGCGACAAAACCGTAACGAAACAGTGCGCGATGCTCCCACCACGGCCTGGCCGCACCGGCAGGCGCGCGGATGCCGGCATCGACGGCACCGGTATGAACCTCGTTTGCCGCGCTCATCGTGGCCTTTCCTTCACCGATGATGTGGCCGGCGAGCGCCATAGCGCCCGCCGTTACATGGGTCAGAGGTCTAGAACGCCGCCGTTGGGCAAACCGGCCCTTTCCATTCGCCGAGCTTCTCGATGGCCTTCTTGGCGAAGCTCGTATCGACCACGTCTTCGTATTTCGGCGTCTTGCCAGGCTTGATGTTGCCGACCTTGGTCATCAGCTCAGCGGTGAAATTGATGCGCTCGGGGCTCAGACCGCTATTGGCGTCCCAGATGCACTGTTTGACCAGGAAGTCGAAGCTGTCGGCCAGCACTTTCTCCGGATAGCCGGTGCGCTTGACCAAGATTGGAATGATCTTGGCGCGATCCGTGTACATGATGCGGGTGGCCTCGATATTGGCCGACACCACGGCCTGCACGACCTGCGGTTTGTCCTTGATCGTCTTTTCGGTCGCCGACAGGAAAGTGTAGAGCGTCTTTGGCTGCAATTCCCACATACGCGCGACCGCGTGCAGGCTCGGGACCTTCGTCTTCGCGAACATTTCCTGCTCGACGTGCAGAATCGCGGTGTCCACCTGATCGGCGACCAGCGCCGGGACGTCCTCGCTCGCGATGGTGACGAAGTTGACTTCCTTCGGATCGATCTTGGCGGCGCGCAGCACGCTGCGGCTCAGAATGTCGGCAAAGCCGCCCGGCTCCTGGATACCGATGCGCTTGCCTTTGAGATCTGCCATGGTCTTGATGTTGTCGCGCACCACCATGGACGCTTCGAATTTCGGCAGGTTGGCCGATAACGCCTTTACGGTTGCGCCGTTCGAGGTGCCGATGATCGTCGGCGCCCCCGGCGTCAGACCGAAATCGATGTTGCCCGCGAGCAGCGCGCGATAGACCTTGGTGCCGTCACCGAGCGAAACGATTTCGACGTCGAGGCCGGCTTTCTTGTAGAGGCCGAGATCGGCCGCAACCAGCGCCGGCATGTGGACGATATTGGGCGGCGACGTCGGTATGCCGATGACGACCTTGGTCTGGGCATTAGCGGCAGCGGGCAGCAAAAAAGCCGCGGCGGCCAGCGCCGACACCAAACGAATTGAGCGCATTATCATCCTCCCGTTTGCAACTGAGTTGCGGTGTTTCCTCTGGATTTTCGCGGGATTTTTGTTTTCCCCGCGCTGACTACAAGAACAATTATACGCCGAAATAAGTCCGTGCGAAGCTGCCAGACAGGCTCGGCAAAAACAACGTGCTCGGCGCCGTTGCCGGGCACGGAAGCCTGCCCAGATCGGGCAAAAATCATGCTTTGACCGCGTTCAGCGGGCGTGGCTTATTGCGGCGCCAATCGAACCCAAAAAGGCTCTTTCCGTGCAGCCGGAACCCATCTTCGACATCGCCCATCTCGGCCATCTCGAGTTGCTGACGCCCAAGTTTGACGCAAGCGCGCGCTTTTTCATCGACGTGATGGGAATGACGAAAAGCGGCGAGAAAGGCGACAGCATCTATCTGCGCGCCTATGACGACTACGAACGCTATTCGCTCAAGCTCACCGCCGCCAAGACAACGGGCATGGCGCACGTCGCTTATCGCACGCGAAGCGCTCAGGCGCTCGAACGGCGCGCCGCCGCGCTCAAGGACTCCGGTTTCGACGTCGGCTGGACTGACGGCGATCTCGGTCACGGCAAGACCTTCGTCTGCAAAGACCCCGACGGTCACGTCATCGAGCTCTATTACGATACCGAATGGTACGAAGCACCGGCCGAGCTCAAGCCATCTTTGAAAAATCAGGCGCAGCGCTTCCCGGCCCGCGGCTGCAATGTGCGCCGGCTAGATCACTGGAACGGACTTGCCTCCGACGTCACCGCCTGCCGGGAATTTTTCGAGAAATATCTCGGCTTTCGTCTGACCGAACGTATCGTCATGAACGACGGCAGCGAGGCCGGCATCTGGATGACGGCGACCAACAAGTCGTACGACTTCGCCTATACGCGCGACCACACCGGCGCGAAAGGCCGCTTCCATCACGTCACTTATGCGCTTAACTCGCGCGAGGAAGTGTTGCTCGCCGCCGATGTTTTCCTGGAGAACGGCGTCTTCATCGAAACCGGGCCGCACAAGCACGCCATCCAGCAGACCTTCTTTCTCTACGTTTACGAGCCGGGCGGCAATCGTGTTGAAGTCGCGAACGCCGGCGCGCGGCTGGTGCTGGCGCCGGACTGGAAGCCGATCACCTGGACTGAGGAAGAACGCAAGAAGGGTCAGGCGTGGGGCCTGAAAACTATCGAGTCGTTCCACACTCATGGCATGCCGCCGGCGGCGCACAAGTAATGTGCGGAGCGGTCACGTGAGCGCCTCCTCGATCCCCGCCACCAACCTTCCCTCTGGAACGAAAATTCCGACTTTCGGCCTCGGCACCTGGCGCATGGGTGAAAGTTCGCGCAGGCGGCGCGAGGAAGTCGATGCGCTGCGCCATGGTCTCGATCTCGGCATTACGCTAATCGACACCGCCGAGATGTACGGCGACGGCGAAGCCGAACGCATCGTGGCCGATGCTGTCGGAGCCGATCGCGATCGCGTCTTTATCGTGAGCAAGGTGCTGCCGGAAAATGCGTCGCGGCATCGCACGATTGCGGCCTGCGAGCGCAGCCTCAAGCGGCTCAAGACCGATCGGATCGATCTTTATCTGCTCCATTGGCGAGGAAGCCCGCCGCTTGAAGAGACGCTCGAAGCCTTCAGCGCCTTGCGCGCCTCCGGCAAGATCCGCGATTGGGGTGTCAGCAATTTCGACATCTCGGACATGAAGGAGCTCGCCGGACTTTCACCGAAAGAAGACCCTGGCACCAATCAAGTGCTCTACAACCTCACGCGGCGCGGAATAGAATTCGACCTCATGCCATGGTGCCGCAAGCGCGGCATTCCGATCATGGCTTATTCTCCGATCGAGCAGGGCCGCATGTTGAACCACCCCGCCCTCAAATCTGTCGCGCAAAAAAAGGGGGCGACACCCGCTCAAATCGCTCTGGCATGGCTGCGCCGGCAGGATGGCGTGGTTGTGATTCCGAAGGCAGGCAGCAGGGCGCATGTCGAGGAAGACATCGCGGCCCTCGATGTTACGCTCGATCGCGAAGATCTCGCGGCGCTCGACCATGCCTTTGCGCCACCGAACAAGGCCAGGCCGCTCGAGATGCTGTAGAAGGTCATTCTCGATTTGAGGTAGAAAGCCTCCATGGCCGGCCATAACACACCCAGCATCTCGTTCATCGGATTCGGCGAAGCCGGACAAGCGCTCGCGTCGGGCTTCCGAGAGAGCGGCGTCGACCGCATCGCCGCCTGGGACATTCTGTTTCCTGAAAGCGCCGGCGTAAGGCTGCGCGAGGCCGGAGAAAAGATCGGCGTGCGGCTCGCAACCTCCGCAGCCGACGCAGTGCGCGACGCCAACCTGATCGTCGCGGCGGTGACGGCGGCCTCGAGCACAGAGGCCGCGCAA
The DNA here is from genome assembly GCA_035546875.1 of Pseudolabrys sp. Lineage (GTDB taxonomy): Bacteria > Pseudomonadota > Alphaproteobacteria > Rhizobiales > Xanthobacteraceae > Pseudolabrys. The sequence continues at coordinate 9,014 of DASZVZ010000014.1, read as the reverse complement.
TCCGTGGCGCCGCATCTCGCGAAAGTCCCCTACTACCTCGATATCAACTCGGTTTCGCCCGGCCGCAAGCAGACCAATGCGGATATGCTCGGCTCTGCGGCGCGCTATGTCGATGTCGCGGTGATCGCAGCGATTTATCCGGCGCGTCACCGTACGTCGATGCTGCTCGCTGGTCCGCACGCCGAACCTGTAGTTCCGTTGTTGCGCGAGCTGGAAATGAAAGTCTCGGTGGTCAACGGTGATATCGGTGCGGCCGCCGCGATCAAGATGATCCGCAGCGTGATGATCAAGGGCATTGAGGCGCTCACGCTTGAATGTTTCCTCGCCGCGGCGCGCGCCGGCGTGCTCGACGACGTCACCGCCTCGCTCAAGAACAACTATCCCGGCATCGATTGGGCAAAGGTCACCGAGTACAACCTGGAGCGCATGGCAAGCCATGGCGCGCGACGCGCGGCCGAGATGGAAGAATCCGCCCTTACCTTGCGCGAGCTTGGGCTCGATCCCCTCATGGTCGAAGCGACCGTCGAGCATCAGCGCCGCATGGGTGAAATCGGCAAGCAGGACGCGGTGCGAGGTTCGCTCAAGGATGGCCCCGCCGCCATGCTCGGGGCCATCAGCGCCGCCGTGAAAGACCGCAGCTAACGGCGGGCCGGCGCGCCGAGCCGCCCATCGCGTCTGCCACGCCACACCTGCCACCAAAATCGAATTCTGAACGTCCGTTAAGCGTAAAGTTCTTGTATTTTTATTTGCCGCCCCCTCTACTGTTCCCGCGTTATTTTTCGGAGGAACCGTCAATGAAAACTCAACTGAAAACCCTCAGCTACGCCGTGCTCGTAGCTGCCGTTGCCGGCGCGTTTATGCTCGGCAGCGCCGGCACCAGCGAAGCGGCCAAGAAGAAAGCGGCAGCGAAGCCCGCGCCGGCACAGCAGACTGAAGTTATGTGCCTTGGAGCTCAGAAGCCGGTTTGCGGCACGAAGGGCGGCATGAAGTTCACCTATGCCAACTCGTGCTTTGCCGCAAAAGACGGCGCCAAGGTTTCGTCCAACAAGGCCTGCGCCGGGGCGAAGGGCGGCAAGGCCAAGATGGCAAAGGCGTCGAAGCCTGCGAAGAAGTCGTCGAAGAAGAAGATGTAAGCATCACGCTTCGACCGCGAATCAAACGGGCCGCTGCGACGCAGCGGCCCGTTCTGCTTTCGACGGCGCCGATTATTTGCGCGGCGGAATTTGGAGAAGCTCCGCGATCTGTTCCTTGGTCAGCGGCTTCTCCAGGAATTTCAACTTCACCGCATCGCGGATCGCACCGTCGAGATCGGCGAACTTGTCGGTCTGCAGTGCAGCCTTCGGATGGAATTTCTCCATCGATTCCTTGAGCAGATCGACAGGCAGGTGCATTTTCTGGGAATACATTTCCACCGCTTTCGGATCGGAATACATCCAGTCCACCGATTCACGATAAGCCTGCATGAAGCGCATGATCGCATCGTGTTTGGTCTTGAGCGAATTGACGTTCACGATCAGCGTGCGCACGGTCTGTCCGCGCAATGAAGGCACGTCGCTGCCATGCGCGACGATGTGGATCTTGCCTTCCTTGAGTTCTTTCAAACCGAAAGGAGGCGCGGCCCAGCCGATGTCGATCTGACCGGACATCACCGCGGTAAGCGTAGCGGCCGGACCGCCGGTCGCAGTCGGTTTGGCCTTGGCGCCGAGTTCATTCACGAACGCAACGACGATGTTGTTCGAGCTCGATCCGTTCGTCGAATACGCGATCGTGTTGCTCGCGGTTGCATCCTTCAAGCTTTTGATCTTCGAGTCCGCCTTCACGTACCAGTAAAGATCGCCGGTGCCTGTGAAAGCCGGCGCCAGGATGCGAACCGGCGCTCCCTTCGAGAAAGCGCGCATGACGCCCGCCGCACCGACGCCCGCACCGATGTCGGCCGAGCCGGAGATCACCGCTTGAATGGTTTCACCGGCGCCCTGCGTACCCACGTTCTCCAATACGAGGTTGTGCTTCTTGAAGATGCCGGCATCCTGGCCGAGCGTCGGCGCCTGGTTTTCCCAATTATTGATCTGGCCGATCGCCACTTTGAGGTGGTCCTGGGCCAGAGCTGGCGTCATCGCGAGCGCAAGCGGAAAGACCAGCCCCAGCGCGCACAAGACGATTTTGATAGGCCTCATGTCATTTCTCCTCCCTGTGCATTTTCTATTCGTTTGTCTGCGCCCCCCGAATGATGGACATTCAACACCGTTACCTGCCCGCAGGGGAAGCCGGAATCATCTGCGCCGTTTGGCTTTTCGGCGAGGCGCGGCTTTGGCCGGCCGCCTTGAGGCTTTTCCAATTTTCGCCGCAGAGGCGCTCTTATTGGCGATCTGCGCCGACCAATATTCCCATGAACGCGTAAGTCCCGTCGTCTTTCCGGTAATCTGACCGGCCAGTTCTGTTTCGCCCCTGGAAAGCGAAGCGATTTTGCCGATGGCCATAGCGCGTACCTGGAATTCGGCGTTGCGGCACGACTGGACCGAACGATAGACGCAATCGGGCACGCTGCTGCCGACGACAGTGACCCCGTGCCGCCGCATCAGCACCATCGAGTGATGGCCGAGCGCACGCGCCAGCGAAGCGCCCTCCTCGGGCTTAACCACCAGGAGCATGGTGTCGCCGAACTCGTCTTGCTGGTCCCAATAGGGCGGCTTGATGCCGCCAACCGCGCCGAGATGGAAAACCGGAACATACTCCGCGCCCGTTATAAGCAGCGGCATAAACGCCGGGGAATGATGGTGACAGATCGCCATAACGTCCGGGCGCGCTTTGTAGATCTCGCCGTGAATTACGCGCTCGGAAAATTGCGCGTGGTTATGTGGACGCACCGGCTGGGAATCGAGGTCATATTCGACGAGGCGGTCTACCGTCACCATGTCGGGAGCGCTCGAACGCGACAGGAAATACCGGTTCGGATCGCCGGGATGGCGCATGCTGACATGCCCAAACGTGTCTAGCACGCCTTCGTGGTGGGCGATCTTGTTGGCGAGCGCAAGCTCGTGGAGTGCTTCGTTAAGGGCATTGGGCACGGCATTTCCTCATTTGAGAACATTGATTGCGGTGTTTCGCATTATAGGACATGGACCGGCGGCGGCCACAACGAGAGCGCTTGACAGAATGGGGCCAGTGGGGACGCTTCATCCATGGCCGGGTCAGCGCAAATCGTCATCGACGGCGTCAGCCATCTCTACCGTCCGCCGCGCGGCCGCGCGGTTTTGGCGCTGGAGGATGTGTCTCTTGAAGTTCAGAACCGCGAATTCGTCGCGCTGCTCGGGCCGTCCGGCTGCGGCAAGTCCACACTCCTTTATCTGATCGGCGGGTTTCTGCCGACCGAGACCGGCGCCATTCTGATCGACGGGCGTCCGGTCGCCGGGCCCGGTCCTGACCGCGGCATCGTGTTTCAGCACTTTGCTTTGTTTCCGTGGAAGACCGTGCGCGGCAACATTCTCTATGGCCTGGAAAGACAGGGAATGCCGAAAGATACCCGCGAGAAAAGAGCGCAAGAATTTATTGAACTCGTCGGACTTTCTGGTTTCGAGGACAGCTATCCCTCGCAATTGTCCGGCGGCATGAAGCAACGTACCGCGATCGCGCGCACGCTCGCGTTCGACCCGAAAATTCTTCTGATGGATGAGCCGTTTGGCGCGTTGGACGCGCAGACGCGCGGCCTGATGCAGAGCGAGCTGCTCGGCATCTGGCAGCGCACGCCGAAGACGGTGATTTTCGTGACCCACGACGTGCAAGAGGCGGTCTATCTCGCCGACCGCGTCGCCGTCATGTCGGCCCGACCAGGCCGAATAAAGACGATTGTCGGCACCAAATTCGACAAGAACGATCCAGACATCTTCAAGAACAAGACGTTCGTCGACAAGGTCGACGAAATCTGGAATCTGGTGAAGGACGAAGCGATCAAGGCGCAAGGCGTGCGTAAGAGTCCTGCGTCATGAAGACGGTGTGGCGCTATGTGCCTCTGCTGTTGCTGGCCGTCGGCTGGGAGCTGGCGGCGCGGCTTGAGCTCGTCTCCAACACGGCGCTGCCGCCCCTGTCCGACGTGGTGCGCTCATGGGTCGACCTTCTGCTGGACGGCGAGTTGCTGACCAACAGCGCGTCTTCGCTTTACCGTATCGCCGCCGGACTCGGGCTCTCGATTGTCATCGGCACGGTCCTCGGCATTGCCATGGCGTGGTGGACGCCCGTCCGTATTCTAATCGCGCCTGTCGTCGAAGTGTTCTACCCTGTGCCTAAATCCGCGCTTATTCCGGTCACCGTGATCTGGCTCGGCTATGGCGACGGTTCCAAGATCCTTTTGATCTTCCTCGGCTGCATGGTGCCGGTCACCATCGGCGCATTCAACGGCGCGCGCGCGAACGAACGCATGCTCGTGTGGTCGGCACGCAGCATGGGCGCCGGCAAATTGCGCGTGCTTTGGGACGTCGTGGTGCCCGGCGCGATGCCGGAATTGCTCAACGGCATTCGCACGGCGGTCGCGCTCTCCTTCATCCTGCTGGTGTCGTCCGAATTGATCGCGGCGCAAAAGGGCTTCGGCTTTTTGATCGGCTCGCTCGGCGCAGGCGGCTCTTACAGCGCAATGTATGCAGTTGTGCTGACGGTGGCTTTCCTCGGCTTCGCCGCCGACCGAGCCTATTTACAGATCACCAAACGGACTCTGGCATGGCGGGAGTAGAGCAAACCGTTCCCGATCAGGACGGGCTGCCTGAAAAGGCGGCGCGGATAGCCGCTCTCATCACCTGGTACGGTGCCCGCGTCTTTTCCCTCGCCATGCTGCTCGCGGCCTGGGAGCTGCTCGCGCGCAGCGGCGTTTTCACGCCGTACCAGTTGCCGGCATTGAGCGCCGTCCTCGAACGGATTTGGTCGGACGCCGTCGACGGCGATCTCGCGATCAATACCGCCCTCACCCTCTACCGCGCGCTTGCCGGCTTTCTGATCTGCGCGGTCGTCGGCATCGCCATCGGCATGGCCATGTCGCGTAGCATCATCGCCAACTGGTTCTTCGACCCGATCATATCGGTCGGTTTTCCGATGCCGAAGATCGCGTTCCTGCCGGTGATCGTACTGTGGCTCGGCGTCTATGATACCGCCAAGATCACCATGATTGTGTTCGACGCGATATTTCCGGTGATCGCGGCTACCGTCCTCGCCATCCAAGGCGTCGAGCGCGAGTTAATCTGGTCTGCGCGCAACATGGGTGCGAGCGACCGCGAGTTGCTGCATCACGTGATATTGCCGGCCGCGAGCCCGCAGATCATGACCGGGCTTCAGGTGGCACTGCCGCTTTCGCTGATCGTGGCGGTAGTGGCCGAAATGCTGATGGGCGGATACGGCCTCGGCGGCGCGATGATGACGGCCGCGCGCTTTGCCAATTCGACCAGTGTATTTGCCGGCATCGTGGAGATCGCCGTGGTCGGCTATGTGCTGCTCAAGGCGATGGCGGCGGTGCGCCGGCGGCTGCTGATCTGGCATCAGGAAGCGAGTGCGCCGAGCACGGCCTGATGCGGTTTCGCGATGTCGGCATTGTACCGGATGGTGGGCATTTCGCGCGTCCGGCAAGCCTTGCCAATAACCGTTGGATTCCCGACAATCTTTGCAATTCGCGGCGGCGTTTGGCGTTCATGCGCAAGCGCGGCGAAGCTGGGAGGAAACAATGCGCTTTCTGAAACTCGCGCTGGCCGGCTTGTTTGCGCTCGGCCTTTTCGGCGCCGGTTCCGCGCGCAGCGCCGAGCCGGTGAAAATTCGCATGTCGTGGGTCGCGCCACTCGCCAACTGGGCGTCCGTCGTGCTCGAGAAAAAGGATTTGATGAAGCACTACGGTAAATCCTACACGCTCGAAACGACGCGTTATCAGGGCACGCCGCAGATGATCGCGGCGATTGCCAACAACGAGCTCGAAGTCGCAAGCCTCGCTTATTCGTCGCTCGCGATTGCGATCGACAATGCCGGCATCCACGACCTGAGAGTGATTGCCGACGAGTTCCAGGAAGGCAAAGCCGGCTACTACACCGACGCCTACTGGGTGCGCAAAGACGCCGGCATCAACAAGGTCGAGGACCTCAAGGGCAAGGTGATCGGCACGAATGGCGGCGGCAGCGCCGTCGACGTCGGTGTCCGTGCGATGCTCAAGAAACACGGCCTCGAGGACAAGCGCGACTACACGCTGCTGGAAGGTCCGCTGCCGGCGATGCCGGCCATGCTGCTCGAGAAGAAGGCCGACCTTATTCCCGCGGTGCTACCCTTCGCGCTCAATCCAAAGCTCAACGCCGAGGGCAAAATCCTGTTCAACATCTCGGACGCGCTCGGCCCGATCGACATGATCGTGTTGTGCGCGCGCGAGGACTTCATCAAGAAGCACCGTGCGGCGATGGTCGACTATATGGAAGATTTGCTGACGGTCGTGCACTGGTTCCTCGATCCGAAGAACCATGAGGAAGTCGCCAAGATCGCGTCGAAGATCACCAAGGCGCCGCCCGAGCGCTTCGGTTGGTTGTTCACGAACAAGGACAACTATCGCGACAAAAACATGATGCCGGATCTCGCCGCGCTCCAGCACAACATCGACACCGTGCGCGAACTCGGCTTCGTGAAAAACAAGATCGACATCAAGAAATACGCCGATTTGAGCCTTGTTCAGGAAGCGGCGAAGCGTCTCAAATAGAGACACCTCTTTTTACTACTACATCTTGTATTTTTGGCCCCGGAGCGCCGTCTCCGGGGCCAATCTGTTGACAGCAAAAAAACACGCTGCGGCCTCGAACCAGTCGCCGAATTAACACTTTACAAAACATGGTTAAGATGGAAAAAATACAGATGGCGGCAGAACTTAAATGGTTAACGGGGCGTTCCAAAATGAAACATATGTACAAGGCGTTCTACGGTGCCCTGCTCATCCTCGGGCTGGCGGGCACTGCTCCTACCCCGGCGGCGGCAGGCGGCGATGGCACTTACTACGACACCGTTTGCAACTGCCGACGCCCGAACTCCGAATACAACACGCGTCGCGTCGTTCATGAAGCGCCTCGCGTGATCAACCACGAGCGCGTGGTCAATCACGAGCGCGTGGTGCGCCGGACGAAGCTGATCCAGGAAAACCGCCTGGTCGAGCATATCCGTCCGGTGATCAATCGTGAGATCATCGTGCACCGCACGAACACAGTCGTGCGAAACATCATCCTGCACAAGGTCAACACGACCAACAAATATCGCGAAGAAGTTCGCAACGAAGTGGTGAACCGCTATGCGCCGGGGTCGGTCCGCGTGGTGACCGAGCGGCGTGAAGTCCGCGGCGTGAACTGCAACTGCGGCTTCGAAAGCGGCGGCTATCGCGGTTATCGCGAAGCCTCCTACCGCTACTGATCGACCATCGTCTGAACCTCTGATCCTGCCCCGTGGGAACCTCCACGGGGCAGTTTTCTTTTCCGGCAGTGGGCCACTATGGTGGCCAACGTCTCTCGTCTACTGCGGATATCAGACCTTCTTTCCGATGGCATTGTGTCGAAGACTGATGGCCTTGATGCTCTGCGCCGCACTCGCGGCCTGCGGCCAGGCGCCACAGCAGGGGCCTAAGGGCGATCCTGGCCCGCCGGGCGCCAAAGGTGAAAAGGGCGATCCTGGCCCGCCCGGGCCTCCGGGCGCGCCAGGGCCGCAGGGGCCACCAGGCAAGCCGGGCCCCTCAGCGTCGATACGCATCATTCAGCAAAATTGCGGCCCGACCGCATGCGTTGCGACTTGCAACGCGAGCGAGGTCCTGGTGACCGCCTACTGCGGGCCGGCACGCAATCCGGCAAGATTTTTAACCGAGCGATCGGCCTCTTGCGGCGCCGTGCCTGACACGGCCGATAGCCCGCTGGTCGCCGTTTGCGCATCGGCATCGCCGCAATAGCGAAACCCACCATTGACCTAGAGATCGGCCCATTGACGCAGAAGGTTGTGATAGACGGCCGTCAACTCGACGAGGGACGCATGCCCAGGGTGATCTTGGGTGAGTCGGATGATCGCCATGTCGAGATCGAATAGCAGGGAACGTCTGCTTTGGTCGCGGACCATGCTTTGCGTCCAGAAAAACGACGCGATGCGTGAGCCGCGCGTGATCGGCGTGACGTTGTGCAGGGACGTCGCCGGATAGACGATCATGTCGCCCGCAGGCAGTTTGACTTTGTGACTGCCGTAGGTGTCTTCGACCACCAGTTCGCCGCCGTCGTAATCTTCCGGGCTTGTGATGAACAACGTCGACGACACGTCGGTGCGGATGCGCGCGCCGGTCGCAGCATGGCCGCGCACGGCATTGTCGACGTGCGCGCCGAACGTCATGCCGGCGTCATAACGGTTGAAGAGGGGCGGAAACACCTGCTTCGGCAGCACCGCCGACATGAATAGATTGCTTCGCGCGACCGCCTCGACGACCATGTTGCCGAGATCGCGCGCTTCGGGCGCGGTTTCCGGCAGCTGTAAATTGTTTTTCACCTTCGACGATTGATGCCCGGCGGTGACTCGGCCGTCGATCCACGCGGCCTTTTCCATAACCTCGCGGCAGCGCGCGACCTGTTCGGAAGTCAGCACCTTCGGGATATGCACCATCATGTCTTCACACCTGCGTCCGTCTACGTGGCGGCATGCTGCAATCACCACCTGTAACGATACGTCAGCGAAGCCCAGCGTCCGGACGCGGGCACGACGTTGTTGCCGAAATACTGCGCGTAATACAGCTTGTCGGTGATGTTGTAGATGTTGAACTGCAACGTCGAATTCTTGTCGACCTTGTAGTTCAACATCGCGTCAAACTTCCAATAGCTCGGCACGTATGCGGTGTTGCCGGTGTTGGCGTAGGCGAGGCTCTGGAACGTCGCGCCGCCGCCAATCGTCCATTGCGGGGTGATGTCGTAGCTCGTCCACAGCGTGAAATTATTTGCCGGCGTGCTCGGAAGCTGCCTGTTCAGGATGCTCAAATCTGGCGTGTCCAGAATGAT
>DASZVZ010000013.1:0-120995 GCA_035546875.1 Pseudolabrys sp. | reverse complement strand
CCGTACACGGCTGACCAGTACACCCGCGCGACCAGCTACATCCGCAATCGCAGCCGCTTCGTGCTGAGCATGGACGTTCGTTCTCAGACCGAATACGGCACGTTGCGTTCGTATGGCCGCGGCGGCTGGCAGTGGACGTCGGGTGACTACCAGGTTGGTGGCTCGCAGGGCGGCAGCAACATCACTGGCGTTGGCGCTACCGGCGCCGGCAGCCACACGGGCGCGCCGCTGAACAGCAGCAGCACGACCTACTTCGACCGCGCGTTCATCCAGCTTGCCGGCTTCACCTTCGGCAAGACGCAGTCGTACTTCGACTTCTTCAACGCGGGCTACTTCTCGAACCAGACCCCGTGGATGTGGATGGATACGGGCGGCAGCGGCACCCCGGTGTTCGCTTACACGGCGCAGTTCGGCAACGGCATGTCGGCCACGATCTCGGTCGAAGACTACACCGAACAGCAACTGCCTGTGGTCGGCGTTGGCGCCGGTGGCGCGAACCTGTCGACGACCGGCGCGAGCAGCGTCGGCAGCAACCGCGGCTACTGGATGCCTGACTTCGTTGCCAACTTGCGCATCGATCAGGCCTGGGGCTCGGCGCAGATCCAGGGCGCGCTGCATCAGGATGCGGCGACCTACTACGCTGGATCGACCAACCTCGTGTACAGCCATCCGGGCGATGCGTGGGGCTGGGCGGTCGGTGGCGGCGTGACGATCAACCTGCCGATGCTCGGCAAGGGCGATCTGTTCTCGGTCGGCACCAACTACTGCGAGGGCGCGAGCCGTTACTGCTCGAACCCGGCAGGCGGCGTGCTCGGCAGCGGCGCTCTCTACGGCGAGCGCAACGGCGGCACGTTCGGTCAGGGCACCCTGGTCGACGCCTACTACAACAACGTTCTCGGCACCCGCAGCGGCCTCCAGCTGCCAAAGGTGTGGAACGTCGAGGCGGGCATCGCGCATCACTGGAACGCCCAGTGGCAGACCTCGCTGTATGGCGGCTACATCAACTACAAGGCCAACAGTAACGCGGTTAACACCCTCGGCTGCGCCGGCAACTTCGGCGGTACGCTCGGTGGCGTAGCGCAGACGGCTGGCTGCCTTGACTGGTCGGCCTGGCAGATCGGCTCCCGCACGTTGTGGAACCCGGTTGCCAACCTCGATGTCTCGCTGGACATCCTGTACCACAAGGTCAACGGCGCGCTGCAAGGCGCGACCCGTGCGGCCCCGGTCGGCAGCGGACAGGCTCTCCTGACCTACGGCGACGTGGGTGAATGGGCGGGCATCTTCCGCGTGCAGCGTAACTTCTGGCCCTGATCGTCCGATCACGGTTAGTTAGTTTGGAACTCCCGGCGGGAAACCGCCGGGAGTTTTCTTTTCGTCGATTGCGCTTCTGCTAGCCGCGCGGTCGATCGCAGCGGCCGGCAAAGTCGCCGATGCGGGCGATCGTTTCCTGGTCGGCGAGCAAGGGAGCGTGACCCTGATCGGATACTTCCACGACTTCGAGCGAAGGATGCCGCCCACGCATAGCCTCGATCGTCGAAGGCGCGAGGATGTCGGAATTGGATCCGTGGATGACCATGGCCGGCAGGCGAGCGAGGGCATCGAACTCGTTCCATAGCGAAGGGACAGGGCGTTCGGGATCGATGCTGGCCAGCGTCTTGGCCAAGGCGACATCGTAGGTCGGCACGAGGCGATCCTTTTCCCGCTTGAATGCCCGTTTGGCGCTGCTGAGCCAATCCTCGGCCGTGAGCTTGGGAAATTGCGCGTCGAACAGCCGGCGCAGCACTTCGGCGCCTTCCTCGTACGTTGCGGGCTGCGGCAATTTGCCGACATAGCCCTTGATCCGCATTAATCCCTTTGCCTCGATCACTGGGCCGATATCGTTGAGCACGACGCCGCTCATCGCCGTCGGTCGTGCCGCCGCCAGCAACATCGCAAGTATGCCGCCGCGTGAGGTGCCGACGTAGATCGCCGGCATGGCCTCGAGCGCAGTGACGACCGTCAGGACATCGGCAAGTTCGACGGGCAGGGTGTAGTTTCCCGGATCACGGTCGTAATCGGACTGCCCGCGGCCTCGGTAGTCGAGCGCGATGACCCGTCGCGGGTGGTCGCTGGCATGCGCTAGCGCGGTCGCCAGCGCGTCAAAATCGGCGGCGGTACGTGCGAGGCCCGGCAGGCAAACAATGGGCAGGGCGCCGCTTCTCGCGCGGCCATAGCACCGTGCGTGCAGCCGGAGCCCGTCGGTCGAGGTAATGAAAGTGCTGGTCGCGCCGTTTGCCGTCATTGCCAAAGCCGCTACCCGCACACTATGGCACAGATTATGCGGCTGCAGCGCCAGATCGGCCAAGAGCCGTCAGCTAGTTTTGTTCGCCACGTTTAATGTCGGCTTCGATCAGGAGCTTGCTGCCGCCGCCGAACCGGGCGCGGTAGACTTGTAGATTTTCCATGATCCGCTCGACGTAATTGCGCGTCTCCGAAAGCGGGATGCGTTCCACCCAGTCGACCGGATCGACGTTGGGATCGCGCGGATCGCCATAGGCGGCGATCCACTGCTTCACACGGCCGCGGCCGGCGTTGTAGCCGGCAAAGGTCAGGATGTACGAGCCGTTGTAGCCCTTCAGCAGGCCGCCGAGTTCGGCTGCGCCCATTTGCATATTGTAGACCGGATCGCTGAGGAGGCGGCCCCGGTTATACGTCGCGCCGTATTTCTTGGCCGTGTCGATGCCGGCGGCGGGAGTCACCTGCATCAGCCCCATCGCGTGCGCGATAGAGACGACCTTCTGGTTGAAATGGCTTTCCTGGCGCGCGATCGAATAGGCCACAGCCGCTTCGATCGGCGGACCTATCGGTTTGTAATCGGGAAGGCCGACGGTCGGATAGGCGTAATAGTCGAGCGGCAGACCGCGTCCCATCCCCGCTTGCCCAAGCAGCAGCATCGAACGTCCGTCACCATGTTTGCCGGCCGTCTCGCCCAATATCGCCATTCCGGCAATATCGGTCGCGCTTTCACCGAGCTCCGCGTAGATCGGCGCAATCAGATCGCGCTCGTCGAGCTTGTAGAGAATCTCGACTGCGCGCACGATCTCAAGCTCGCTCAACGTTTTGTGTTCTTCCGGCGTCAGCGGCGGCGGACCGCGCAAACCCAGTTCCGTCAATCCGAGCCGCGCGCGCGCGAGCTGGCCGTAGTAGGTCGCGGTAAATTGCGCCGCTGCCTGATAGAACGCTTTCGCATCGGCTTTGTGTCCCATCGCGTCGGCGGCGCGTCCCTGCCAATAGCCGGCGCGGGAAAGAGCGTGCGGATTCGCGGTGCCTTCGGGGATTTTCGCGAAGTGAGCGGCCGCCGTCACCGGATCGTGCAGATAGCGCAGCGCAATCCAGCCGGCCGTGAATTGCTGGTCGACGCGGAAATTGTCGCGCGTTGGCGTCGCCGCGTCGCGGGCAATCCGATAAGCCGATTGCGCATCGTGATCGTCGAGCAGCTTGCGAACAAGAATGCGTCGCTCTTGCCACCATTGGTCGAGATTGTAGAGAACGTTGGGATCGCGCGGCGCGCTGAGCATAAGCGTCGCGGCCTCGCTGAGCTTGTCGTGCTTGCGCAGCCAATGAACGCGGCTGAAAATATAGCCGGCTTCGTGACGGGCGGAGGCCGGCACTGCATCAAGCAGCGCCTTTGCGTTCGATGATTTCCGGATTACGGCTGCCCATGCCTTGGCGATCGCAAGCTCATTGCCGCCAAGGCGATGTGCGCAACGCAGCGCCGCCTCGACGTCGTCGGCATAAAGGCGCTCATCCATGCGCGCCTTCTGATCCTCGCGAGTAATCATCTCGCCGAACATCTCGAGGACTTTGCTCTCGACTTCGGCTGAAAAATCCTCCTTGCGCCATGCATAGCGCACCAGCGCTTCGGCGCCGGCCTTGTCGCCCTGCGCGAGTTTGGCGCGCGCCAGCACGAAGCGGCCCTTCGCGGTGGTGGGCGCGTGACTGGCGAAGAAAGCACGTACCGTCGCGTCGTCGATCTTGTCGTTCCACAACGCATTCTCGGCGCGGCGCCGGAACAACGGAACATGCGGCCACGCCGGGTTGGCGGCGATAAAGTCCGCGTAACGCTTGAACGGCGGATTGGTGTTATCGCTGCGCAGGATCATCCATTCGGCGAGCTTGCGGGCGACTGGATCCTTGATTGCGGCCTGTTCGGAATTGGCGTCCGCCTCCTTGCCTTTACGCGTGAGTTCGATCACGCGTTTGACCGAAGCGATATCGCTCTCGCTCGTGGACGGCGTCGATGCGATTGCGAACGGGCCCGACGTCGGGCGCACCAGCGGCTTGAATGTTGCGCGAGCGGTGAACAAACCGCCACGCAAGCCGATGGTCGCTTGCGCGTACGCGGAAACGGCGGCAGCGCCCGGAATGGGGCGTTTGCGCGGAAGCGGCACGCTTTGCGCATGCAGACTGGTCGTGACGGGGACGGCGGAGTGAACGGCCGGACGCGCGCGGGGTAGGGGCGGCTTTTTCGGCAGCACCGGTGCAGCGTCCGCAAGCGCGACGCCGCAAGCCGTGGCAACACCCAGTGCAAGTAGACCCTTGCAATTAATCACGTCGGCTCAACCCCTTGTCGGCGGATTTTTGCCCGAATCACACGGTCTTCGCAGCTCAATTAGGCCAATAACCTTGACGAGGGATACCCCCCATCGTCCATCTATTTCCGCTACTATCGGACCGGGGCGAAATGGCGGCAGCACCACACTCCGGTGGGGCTTTCATCGCCACCCCCAACCCGATAATGATGAACGTGGTTAGCCCCTTGTGGAGAAGCGTGTCATGACCGCCAAGACGAGCTTTCGAGGCTCTTTTACCGCGCTGGTCACGCCATTCAAAAACGGCTCGGTGGACGAGCGTGCGTTTCGGGAACTCGTTGATTGGCAGATCACCGAGGGAACCAATGGACTCGTTCCTGTCGGAACCACCGGCGAAAGCCCCACGCTGTCCCACGAGGAGCACAAGCGGGTCGTCGAGTGGTGCGTTGAGCAGGCCGATGGCCGTGTTCCCGTCGTCGCCGGCGCCGGTTCCAACTCGACCGCTGAGGCAGTCGAGTTATCGCAGCACGCCGAGAAGGCAGGCGCCGACGCCGTGCTGATCGTCACGCCGTACTACAACAAGCCGACCCAGGAAGGCCTCTATCGGCATTTCAAGGCGATCAACGACGCCATCGGCATTCCGATCATCATGTACAACATCCCCGGGCGCTCGATCGTCGACATCAATGTCGACACCATGAAGCGCCTTTACGAACTCAAGAACATCGCCGGTGTGAAGGACGCGACGGCCAACATGACGCGCGTCTCGCAACAGCGCGCGGCGATGGGGCCTGACTTCAACCAGCTCTCCGGCGAGGACATCACCGCGCTTGGCTTCAACGCGCACGGCGGGCATGGCTGCATTTCGGTGACGTCGAACGTCGCGCCGCGGCTTTGCTCGGAGTTCCAGGCGGCATGCCAGAAAGGCGACTACGCGGCCGCCCTGAAGCTTCAGGACAAGCTTGCGCCGCTGCACATCAATCTGTTCGTCGAGACGAGTCCCGCGCCGGTGAAATACGCGCTGTCGCTGCTCGGCAAGTGCGCCAATACTGTGCGGTTGCCGATGGTGCCGGCGTCCGAAAAGGCGCAGGCTGCGGTGCGCGAAGCCATGGTGCACGCCGGTCTCATCAACTGAGCCGGCGAACGCCGGGGCTGCCGGCGTCTCGATGCGCGGGGCAAAAAGCAATGTGGGAAGATTTCAAGAAATTCGCCCTGCGGGGCAACGTCGTCGACCTGGCAATCGGCGTCATCATCGGCGCGGCGTTCAGCGGGATCATCAACTCGCTGGTTGCCGACATCATCACGCCGCTCATCGGCGCCGTTAGCGGCGGCATCGACTTTTCCAACCACTTCGTCCCGCTGTCGGCCAAGGTTACCGCCGCGAGCCTCGAAGAGGCGAAGAAGCAGGGTGCGGTGCTCGCGTGGGGGCACTTCGTTACCCTCGTCATCAACTTCTTGATCGTCGCCTGGATCTTGTTTCTCCTGATCCGGGGGATGAACCATTTGTTCCGCAAGGAAGCCGAAAAGCCCGCCGGACCGACCAAGACTGAAGAGCTTCTCACCGAAATCCGCGACCTTCTGAAATCGAAATAGGCCGGACCGGCGATGGCGGGTAAACCCGAGCGTCGGTTCAAGGTTGTCGCCGACAACCGCAAGGCGCGCTTCAATTACGAAATCGGCGAGACCTACGAGGCGGGCATCGCGCTCACCGGAACCGAGGTCAAATCGCTGCGCAACGGCAAGGCGACAATCGGCGAATCCTATGCCGACACACGCGACGGCGAACTTTGGCTGATCAACGCCAACATCCCGGAATATCTGCAAGGCGGCCGCTACAATCAGCCGCCGAAGCGGCCGCGCAAGCTGCTGTTGCACAAGCGGCAGATCAACAAGTTGGCCGGCGCAGTCGAGCGCGAGGGGATGACGATCGTTCCCTTAAAGCTTTACTTTAACGAAAAAGGTCGAGCAAAAGTCGAGATCGCATTGGCGCGCGGCAAGAAATTGCATGACAAGCGCGAGACCGAGAAAAAGCGCTCCTGGGAGCGCGAGCGCGGGCGACTGATGCGGCAGAAGGGATAATCGCATGGCGTCGAAAGTGCCAGCCAAGCTCGACCATTGCGTCATCCACGTTTCTGACTGGACGCGCTCGAATAAATTCTACAGCGAAGTGATGGGCGCCGAGCTGGTGCAGCGGCCTTCCGGCTGGGCTTACCGGTTCGGCGACAAGCAACTCAACGTGCACGGGCCGGGCGTGCACCCCGCCGAAGTGGCGCGCCTGCCGGTGCAGCCGGGCAACAGCGATCTCTGCTTCGAATGGATGGGGCCGATCGACGGCGCCATTGCGCATCTGAAAGCGCACGGCATTGCGGTCGAGCGCGGTCCGATGCAGCGCTTCGGTGCCAAAGGCGAGGGCACGTCGGTTTATTTTCGCGATCCTGACGGCTCGCTGATGGAATTCATGTCTTACGCTGGAGAAAGAAAATGAGCGAAGCGCCCGGCATGCACAACCCGCTGGTTTTGCCGGCCGGCATACCTGCGCCGCAGGACGACGGCGCCGCCGATCACCTTAACGGCATGAAGCTTCCCGATGTGACGCTGCCGGCAACCGACGGTAGTTCCGTCAATCTGTCGAAGCTCAAGGGCCGCACGGTGGTCTACATCTACCCGCGCACCGGCGTGCCCGGCGTCGACGCGCCGCCGGGTTGGGACCAGATCCCGGGGGCGCGCGGGTGCACACCGCAATCCTGCTCGTTCCGCGATCATTTCGGCGAGCTCAAACGGCTGGGCGTCGCGCAGCTTTTCGGTTTGTCGACCCAGGACACCGCGTATCAGAAAGAAGCGGCGACACGCCTGCATCTGCCGTTCGCCATCCTGTCGGACGAGAAGTTCGCACTCGGAAAAGCCATCGGCCTGCCGACTTTCACGACCTCGGGCATGACGCTGTTCAAACGGATGGCGCTCGTCATCGATGAGGGCATCATCACCAAGGTGTTCTATCCGGTGTTCCCGCCGGACAAGAACGCCGCGGACGTGGTCGCTTGGCTTCAGGAATCGAGATAGGCGCGAACGTCCGCGAAAACCTTGCGGAACATGTCCGGTGTGAGCACGCCCGTGTTCGTGTTGTAGCGCGAACAATGATAGCTGCTGAAAACCGCGATCGGCCCGATCGAATGTCGCAGCCCATGTCCGAACTGGGATGCGGAACGTTTGCCGCCCAGCGCCTTGACCGTGCTCTCGTGCGAAATTCGTCCGAGCGTCACGATCGCGCGCAGTTTTTTCATTTCTGCAATCGTCGGCGCGAGAAAATCGCGGCAGGTATTGATCTCGGCCGGCGTCGGCTTGTTTTCGGGTGGCACGCAGCGCACGGAATTGGTGATGCGGCAGTCGACCAACGCCAGCCCGTCGTCGGGGCGCTCGTCGTATTCGCCGCGTGAGAAGCCGTAGCGGCCGAGCGTCTCGTAGAGCAGGTCACCCGCCCAGTCGCCCGTGAACGGGCGGCCGGTGCGGTTGGCGCCTTGCAGACCGGGCGCCAGGCCGACGATCAACAGGCGAGCATCGAGGGGACCGAAGGAGGGGACTGGTGCGTTGAACCACGTAGGTTCTTTCGCGCGCCATTTTTGGCGGAAGGCGACCAGGCGCGGACAATGCGGACAATCGTGCCCCGCCTTGCTGCCCCCCGGCATAGTCCGTTTCCGTTTCTCAGTCTTCGTCGAAGTCGTCGTCGGCCGGCGAGCCCGCGCCGGCGCGTTGCGGGGTGGTCGGCCGCTGCAGGAATTGCGGCGTATGGGCACGCGGCTCGCGGCTTTCGCCGCGACCTTCGCGTGGCTCACGCACCGGGCGTTCGCCCGGGTCGCGGCCGATCTTGGATTGCAATTCGACTATGTCGGTAAACACGTCCGCTTGCCGTCGTAATTCGTCGGCGACCATCGGCGGCTGCGTCGAAACGGTGGAGACGACGGTCACGCGTACGCCGCGACGCTGCACCGCCTCGACGAGTCTGGTGAAATCACCGTCGCCGGAAAATAGGACCATGTGGTCGATGTGGCTGGCGATCTCCATCGCGTCGACTGCCAGCTCGATGTCCATGTTGCCCTTGACCTTGCGGCGACCGGTCTGATCGACGAATTCCTTCGTTGCCTTGGTGACGACCGAGTAGCCGTTGTAGTCGAGCCAGTCGATCAGCGGGCGGATCGAGGAGTACTCCTGATCTTCGATAACCGCCGTGTAATAGAAAGCGCGCAGGAGATAGCCGCGCGACTGAAATTCACGCAGCAAGCGCTTGTAGTCGATGTCGAAACCGAGGGACTTTGCGGTGGCGTAGAGGTTTGCGCCGTCGATGAAGAGCGCGATTTTTTCGGTGGGCACAGCCATTCGTGTACTCTCGTAATAGAAACCGTGACTTCTGTTCCGCGCTCACCGGCGCGGAGGCGCGAGAAAGCAGGCGAATATGTCGCAAATCGGATTGGTTAAAGATGTCGCCAGTCAAATCGGCGCACACCCACGCGACAAAATCGCTCCGAAAAATCCGTCGGATGGACCTCATCGCGTCCCGCAGCCTGCCTAACAGACGTATTTGGCCAAACCAAGACAAAAGTGCTTGAAATTTCTAGGTTGTGGGGATACCTAACACCCGTTTTCCCGGGAATGGTTCCATTCGAGGAGTTGCCAGCCGATGGCCCGCGTTACCGTCGAAGATTGCATCGACAAGGTTGAAAACCGATTTGATCTCGTACTCCTCGCGAGCCATCGGGCGCGCATGGTTTCGTCCGGCTCGCAGATCACCGTCGAACGCGACAACGACAAGAATCCTGTCGTCGCTTTGCGCGAAATTGCCGAGACCACCGTTTCGCCCGGTGATCTGAAGGAAGATCTGATCCACAGCTTGCAGAAATACGTTGAAGTGGACGAGCCGGAGCCCGAGGTGCCGTTGATCGGCGCAGCGGCGGGGGCCGGCGTCGACTCCGACGATACCGAGGTCACTGCCGATCGCATGACCGAGGAAGAGCTGCTCAAGGGCCTGGAAGGCCTCGCGCCGCCGGAGGAGCAGCCCGAAGAAGATGCCGAGTAACCATCGGCGCGGGCTCTGCTGAAATTCGCATAAATTTTCTGTAACGGCCCGGCTAGCCCGGGCCGTCGCTGTTTTGCGGTCCTGCCGAGGGGGCAAACTGCCAATGTCTTGCGATGGCGGCAAAACGGCATGATATCTTGTAAAGGAACCGCTGCGCATCGGATTCGGGCCTGAAACCGGCGATGGCGGCAAGGACCGTCGATGGCGCGCCCACGCACCGATCTTCCCCGGATGCCGAAGCGGCCCCCAGTCAGGGCGCCGCTGGAGCGGAACGTTACCGTCGCGCCGCAACCTGTTGAAAAGCCTGCCAGTCAGCGCAAGCCCATGATGCGGCAATATGACCTCATCGAACGGGTCCGCCGCTATAATCCCAATACTAATGAAGCGCTGCTCAACCGTGCGTACGTGTACGCGATGAAGGCGCACGGCGAGCAGATGCGCGCTTCGGGCGACCCGTATTTCTCGCATCCGATCGAGGTTGCCGCGATCCTCACCGATCTCAAGCTCGACGACGCCACCATTG
The DNA here is from genome assembly GCA_035546875.1 of Pseudolabrys sp. GTDB lineage: Bacteria > Pseudomonadota > Alphaproteobacteria > Rhizobiales > Xanthobacteraceae > Pseudolabrys. The sequence goes on along the minus strand of DASZVZ010000013.1, from coordinate 110,833 downwards.
CCGCCGCGCTGCTGCACGACACGATAGAGGACACCGCGGCCACGCGCGCGGAAATCGACAGCCTCTTCGGCCGCGACATTGGGGTGCTCGTCGAAGGGCTCACCAAATTAAAGAAACTCGATCTGGTGACCAAGGAAGCCAAGCAGGCGGAAAACCTGCGCAAGCTTCTGCTCGCTATCGCCGATGACGTGCGCGTGCTGCTCGTCAAGCTCGCCGACCGGCTGCACAACATGCGAACGCTGGATTTCATGCCGGCCGAAGCGCGCCATCGCGCCGCGGAGGAGACGCTGGAAATCTATGCGCCGCTCGCTGGCCGCATGGGCATGCATGAGATGCGCGAGGAGCTCGAAGATCTGGCGTTCCGCGAGCTTTACTCCGAAGCCTACAAAGTGGTGAGCGCGCGCCTGAATGCGCTGGCGGAGCGTCACTCTCATCTCATCGGAGAAATTGAGAAGCAGCTGACCAAAAAGTTGGCCGATCAGGGCATCGCCGCCGTGGTGAAGGGCCGCCGCAAGCGCGCCTATTCGATCTGGCGCAAGATGGAGCGCAAATCGGTCGGCTTCGAGCAGCTTTCCGACATTTTCGGATTCCGCGTGATCGTGAAAACGGTCGGCGACTGCTATCAGGCGCTCGGTATCGTGCACACGACATGGCCGGTCGTGCCCGGCCGCTTCAAGGATTACATCTCAACGCCGAAGGCGAACGATTACCGGTCCATTCACACCACGCTGATCGGCCCCGGCAAGCAGCGTGTCGAGCTGCAAATTCGCACGACCGAAATGCACGAGATCGCCGAATACGGCATTTCGGCGCACGCGCTCTACAAGGACAGCGGTGGTTCGCCGACCGAAATGCTGTCGCGCGAGTCGAGCGCGTATGCCTGGTTGCGCCGCACGATCGAATTACTCGCCGAAGGCTCGAACCCGGAGGAGTTCCTCGAGCATACCAAGCTTGAGCTCTTTCACGACCAGGTATTCTGCTTCACGCCCAAGGGCAAATTGATCGCGCTCCCGCGCAAGGCGACGCCGATCGATTTCGCTTACGCGGTCCACACCGATGTCGGCAACACGGCGGTCGGCTGCAAGATCAACGGCCAGATTGCCCCGCTGGTCTCGGAAATCGTCAACGGCGATGAAGTCGAGATCATCACTTCGAAGGCCCAGCAGGCGCCGCCGGCGGCATGGGAATCGATCGTTGTCACCGGCAAGGCGCGCGCCGCAATCCGCCGCGCGACGCGCAGCGCCGTGCGGGCGCAATATACCGGTCTTGGCCGGCGCATGGTCGAGCGCTTGTTCCAGCGTGCCAAGATTGCCTACTCGGACGAGAAGCTTGCCGTCGCCTTGCCGAGACTGGCCCGCGGCTCGATCGACGAAGTGATGTCGGCTGTCGGCCGCAGCGAGATGAAGGCATCGGATGTCGCCCGTGCGATGTACCCGGACTACAAAGAGGAACGGGCGGCCGCAATGGCGAAGCGCCAGAAGCCGGAAAGCGGCTGGTTCGGGCTCAAGAAATTGAGTTCGGTGAAATTCAGAATTCCTGGCATCGGCAGCAGCGCGAGCGCCGGCGCTCCAAGCGTCTCCATTCCGATCCGCGGCATCAACACGGATCTGCCCGTGCGCTTTGCGCCGAACGGCGGCGCGGTGCCGGGCGACCGCATTGTCGGAATCCTCACGCCGGGCGAGGGAATAACGATCTATCCGATCCAGTCGACCTCGCTTAGCGAGTTCGAGGACAAGCCGGAGCGTTGGCTCGACGTCCGCTGGGACGCCGACGACCGCGTGCCCCAGCGGTTTCCCGCGCGCGTTGCGGTGCAGTCGGCGAACGAGCCTGGCTCCCTCGCGCAAATCGCACAGGTGATCGCCGAGCACGACGGCAACATCGACAATATCCGCATGACCCGCCGTGCGCCGGACTTCACCGATGTCCTGATCGACCTCGAGGTCTACGATTTAAAGCATCTAACGGCCATCATCGCGCAATTGCGCGCGAAGCCGATGGTGGCGAAAGCCGAGCGGGTGAACGACTAGATGTCCGCGCAAATTCGCCTCGGCGTCAATGTCGACCACGTCGCCACCATCCGCAACGCACGCGGCGGCCGTCATCCCGATCCGGTGCGTGCGGCAAAGCTCGCCATCGCTGCCGGCGCCGACGGAATCACTGCGCACTTGCGCGAAGATCGCCGCCATATTCGCGACGACGACATGGCGCGGCTGAAGGCCGAGATCGACAGACCGTTGAATTTCGAGATGGCGGCAACGCCGGAGATGATTGCGATCGCGATAAAGACGAAACCGCATGCGGCGTGTCTGGTGCCTGAGAAACGTACCGAGCGCACGACCGAGGGCGGCCTCGACGCAGCGGGGCAGGCCGCGCACCTGACGCCGGCAATCGCCCAACTCAAGAGCGCCGGCATCCGCGTGTCGCTGTTCATTGCGGCCCAGCCGGCGCAGATCGAGGCGGCGGCGCGGATGGGTGCGCCGGTCGTGGAGTTGCATACCGGCGGTTGGTGCGATGCGATCGCGGAAGGACGCGAGGCCGAAGCCGAGGCCGAGTGGCAGTTGTTGCGCGCGGGTGCGGTGCTGGCGAAAAGCCTGGGCCTTGAGGTTCACGCCGGTCACGGCCTCGACTACGGCACCGCTGAAAGGATCGCGGCGCTTCCGCAGATCGTCGAGCTCAACATCGGTCATTTCCTGATCGGGGAGGCGGTCTTTGAAGGGCTCGACCAGGCCGTGCGTCTCATGCGCGCGGCGATGGACCGCGGGCGTGCACACATGAAGGCGGCTGCATCGTGATCATCGGACTTGGCTCGGACATCGTCGACGCGCGCCGCATCGAGCGCACGATAGAGCGCCACGGCGACCGGTTCCTCGATCGCATCTTCACCGCAACCGAGCGCGCGAAGGCCGACAGGCGCGCCAACCGCATCGAGACCTACGCCAAGCGGTTTGCGGCCAAGGAGGCATGCGCCAAGGCGCTTGGGACCGGCTTCCGTTCCGGCGTGTTCTGGCGCGATATGGGCGTCATCAATTTGCCGAGCGGCCGTCCGACCATGCAGCTCACGGGCGGCGCGCTCAAGCGGTTGCAGGCCATCACGCCCGCGGGCTGCACGGCCCGCATCGACGTGACGCTTACCGACGAAGGCCCGATGGCGCAGGCGCTGGTCATCATCACGGCGTTGCAACCGGGACAGCGGTAATTCCTGGCCGGGACGGGAACGATAGTCTCATCAAATGCTTAGCGCATCATTCGGCCGGCCATTCGTGATTGCGCCGTGCCTGACCAGCGGGTACAACGGCGCGGGGCGCCTGCACTGCGGAACCAGAGGCCGATGAGCTTGTCATCCGGAACGAAACGGAAAGAGGGTGGCGTTGCCGAAACCACCCGCGTTGTCATCCACGCGCTGATCATCGCGCTCGTCATCCGCACTTTCCTGTTTCAGCCCTTCAACATCCCCTCGGGCTCGATGAAGGCGACGCTTTTGGTCGGCGATTATCTGTTCGTGTCGAAATATTCGTACGGCTATAGCCACTTCTCGCTGCCGTTCTCGCCGCCGCTGTTCTCCGGCCGCATTCCCGGCGACTGGCTGCCGCACCGCGGCGACGTCGTGGTGTTCCGCCTGCCGCGCGACACGTCGACCGACTACATCAAGCGCGTCATCGGACTTCCCGGCGACAAAATCCAGGTGATGGACGGCCAGCTCTTCATCAACGGCGAGGCTGTCAAGCGCGAGCGCGCGCCCGATTTCATCGAGACGGAGGAGGGCCGCACCGAGGCGCCCATCAAGCGCTGGAAGGAAACGCTGCCGAACGGCGTGAGCTATTACACGCTCGATCTCGTCGACAACGGCTTTGCCGACAACACGCAGGTCTATACCGTTCCGCCCGGGCACTACTTCATGATGGGCGACAACCGCGATAATTCCACCGACAGCCGTTTCAGCCAGGTCGGCATGGTGCCGTTTGAAAACATCGTCGGCCGCGCGCAAATTATCTTCTTCTCGGTCTACGACGGCGAACGCGCGTGGGAGTTCTGGCGCTGGCCCTTCTCGGTGCGCTGGGGCCGGCTATTCACGATCGTCAGATGAGCCGCAGGGCGAAGGACCGCACCGCACTCGAAGAGAAGATCGGCTACAAATTTGCCGACAAGCAGCTCCTCGAACGCGCGTTGACGCACATCTCGGCGATCTCGGGCGGCCCGCAGAACCGCGTCGCCAGTTACCAGCGGCTCGAGTTTCTCGGCGACCACGTTCTCGGCGTCGTCATTTCCGACATGCTCTATCGCGCCTTCCCGCGCGCGAACGAAGGCGAGCTCTCGCGCCGTCTTGCCGATCTGGTGCGCAAGGAAACCTGCGCGGAAGTCGCGCGCGACATGGATCTCGGTCCGGCGCTCAAGCTCGGCAATTCTGAATCGCATGCAGGCGGGCGGCTGCGCGCCACCATCCTCGCCGACGCCTGCGAGGCGCTGGTCGGCGCGGTCTTCATCGACGGCGGCTATCAGCCGGCCGCCGCCGTGATCGAGCTGTTCTGGAAGGAGCGCATGCTCAAGCCGCTGCGGCCGTTGCGCGATCCGAAGACGATGCTGCAGGAATGGGCCCAGGCGCGCGGCCTGCCGACGCCGGCCTATCGCGAATTGGCGCGCACCGGTCCGCATCACGATCCCGAATTCAAGGTCGCGGTCGTCTTGCCCGATCGCCCGCCGGCCGAGGGGCTCGGCAGTTCCAAGCGCGCCGCCGAGCAGGCGGCCGCCGCGGCCATGTTGAGCCGCGAGGGCGTGCCCGCGGAAAAAATTGATGGGTGAAAGCGAAACCCGCTGCGGCTTCATCGCGCTGATCGGGGCGCCCAATGCCGGAAAATCGACGCTGCTCAATGCGCTGGTCGGCTCCAAGGTTTCCATCGTCTCGCGCAAGGTGCAGACGACGCGCGCTCTCGTCCGCGGCATCACAATCGAAGGGGTGTCGCAACTGATCTTTGTCGACACGCCCGGCATCTTCGCGCCGCGTCGCCGGCTCGACCGCGCAATGGTGACCAGCGCCTGGAGCGGCGCGCATGAGGCCGATCTCGTCGGCGTGTTGATCGACGCGCGCAAAGGCCTCGACGAGGAGGCCGAAGCGATTCTCGACCGCCTTGCGGAGGTGAAGCCGGCAAAGGCGCTCATCCTCAACAAGATCGATCTTGTGGCGAAGGATACGCTGTTGACGCTTGCCGAGGCCGCCAATGCCAGGACGCCGTTCGCCGCCACGTTCATGATCTCCGCGCTGAGCGGCGACGGCGTTGCGGATTTGAAGAAATGGTTTGCCGCGCAGATGCCGGCAGGGCCTTGGCTTTATCCGCCCGATCAGATGTCGGATGCGCCGCTGCGTCAGCTCGCGGCCGAAATCACGCGCGAGAAGCTGTTCGAGCGGCTTCATCAGGAATTGCCGTATCATTCGACGGTCGAAACGGAAGTCTGGAAGGAACTGCGGGGCGGCGGTGCCCGCATCGAGCAGACGATCTACGTGGAGCGCGAAAGCCAACGCAAGATCGTGCTCGGCAAGGGTGGCGCCATGATCAAGGCCATCGGCGCGGCGGCACGCAAGGAGATTGCCGAGATCATCGAAGCCAAGGTTGACCTGTTCCTGTTCGTGAAGGTGCGCGAAAGTTGGGGCGACGATCCCGAGCGCTACCGCGCCATGGGTCTGGAATTTCCCAAGGAGTGACGTACAAGGTGCTCGATGCAATGGACCGATGAAGGCATCGTGCTCGGCGTCAAGCGGCACGGGGAGGCGAATGCCATCCTCGAATTGATGACGCGCGAGCACGGCCGCCATCTCGGTCTGGTGCACGGCGGCTTCGGCTCGCGCCTCAAGCCGGTCCTGCAAGCCGGTAACAGCGTGAGTGCCACCTGGCGGGCTCGGCTCGACGAGCATCTCGGTCACTTCACGGTGGAAGGCTTGCGCTTGCGTGCCGCCGCCTTGTTTCCGGCTCCCTACGCCATGTTCGGCGTGACGCATCTTGGCGCCTTGCTGCGCCTGTTGCCCGAGCGCGATCCGCACGGCGCGCTTTTCGCTGCGCTTGAGTCGATTCTGGAGCGGTTCGACGATGCCGCGGCGGCGGCGCCGATGGTCGCGCGCTTTGAATTGCAGATGCTGGCTGAGCTCGGTTTTGGTCTTGATCTTGCGCAATGCGTCTCGACCGGCGCGACGAGCGACCTCGTCTATGTATCGCCCAAATCAGGCCGCGCGGTATCGCGCAACGCGGGCGAGCCGTGGCATGAGAAGCTGTTGAGGCTTCCCGCATTCCTGCGCGAGCAGTCTGCTTTGCCGGGCCCCGGCGATGTCGCCGACGGCTTCGCGCTCACCGGGTATTTCCTGACGCGGTACGTGCTCGAGCCACGCGGCCTTTCGCTGTCGGATGCACGCTCGCATTTCATCATGGCGATCACGCGCGCCGTGCCGGACGTTGCCTGAACGGTTCGAGGAAACGGCCCCTGAAGGGGCCGCTGCCTGTCTCAATAGTAGTGGTGACGGTGGTGCCAATAGTGATGGCGCCAATACCGGTGACGCCAGTAGCGGTGGCCGGTCCAGTAGCATGAACGGCGCCAGCCGCAACCCCAGTATCCACAGCGCCAGACGCGGCGGCAGACGTAAGCGACATCCTGCGCAAGGCTGGTGTCATCGACCGCCGCACGGACGGCGGCAGGTGTCGACAAGGTCATGGCATTTGCACCGGTCGGGGCAAGCGAGCCCGCGGCAAGAATCGCCAGTGTCGCCGAAAGAATAAGAAAAGTGCGCCGCATTATCTCCTCCATTTGATGCACACGTTTTTGGAATGTTCTTGTCTCGACCGAGGTAACGAAATGGAACGGCTTAAGTTCGGGAGAATGCCCACTTTTTCGATGGATCGCGTGGTCGCAGGGCTGCAATTGCTTGTTCGCCACGGACCGGCGCTGTAACCATCGGCCATGGGCAAGACACTGATTCCCCCCGAACGGTCGGACGTCGAGGAAGTCCCGCTGCGGGAGGCGCTCGAGGAGCGTTATCTCGCTTACGCGCTCTCCACCATCATGAACCGCGCGCTGCCGGACGCGCGCGACGGCCTGAAGCCGGTGCACCGGCGGCTGCTTTATGCGATGCGCCAGTTGCGCCTCGATCCGGGCCAGGCGTTCAAGAAATCGGCCCGTGTGGTCGGCGACGTTATCGGTAAATTCCATCCGCACGGCGACGTCGCGGTGTACGACGCGCTCGTGCGGCTTGCCCAGGATTTCGCGCAGCGCTACCCGCTGGTGGACGGGCAGGGCAATTTCGGCAACATCGACGGCGATAACCCGGCCGCGATGCGCTACACGGAATCGCGCCTGACGGAAGTCGCGCGGCTGATCATCGAAGGCATCGACGAAGACGCCGTCGATTTCCGTCCGACTTATGACGGCAGCGAGAGCGAACCGGTCGTGTTGCCGGGTGCGTTCCCGAACCTGCTCGCGAACGGCTCGCAGGGCATCGCGGTCGGCATGGCGACCGCGATCCCGCCGCACAACGCGCACGAGCTCTGCGACGCGGCGCTGTTTCTGGTCGACAATCCGAACGCGCGCGCCAAGACTCTGCTCAAATATATCCAGGGCCCCGATTTTCCGACCGGCGGCGTGATCGTCGATCCGCGCGAGGTCATCGCCGAAGCGTACGCTACCGGGCGCGGCTCATTCCGCGTGCGCGCAAAGTGGAAGGTGGAAGAAACCGGGCGCGGCACCTACGTCATCGTCATCACGGAAATTCCGTGGCTGGTGCAGAAGTCGCGTCTGGTAGAGAGGCTCGCCGAGCTCCTCAACGAGAAAAAGCTGCCGCTCGTTGCCGACGTACGTGATGAATCGGCCGAAGACGTGCGGCTCGTGATCGAGCCGCGCGCGCGAACGGTCGATGCGGGCTTGCTGATGGAGTCGCTGTTCAAGCTGACCGAGCTCGAAAGCCGCGTCGGCCTGAACATGAACGTGCTCTCCAAGGGCAAAGTGCCCAAGGTGATGGATCTCGCCGAAGTCCTGAAGGAGTGGCTAGACCATCGCCGCGAGGTTTTGATCCGCCGCTCCAAGCATCGCCTGGCGGAAATCGATCATCGCCTGGAGGTCCTGGGCGGCTTGCTGATCGCGTACCTCAACCTCGACAAGGTCATCAAGATCATCCGCAGCGAGGACGAGCCAAAGCCGGTCTTGATGAAGACCTTCAAGCTCTCCGACGTGCAGGCCGATGCCATCCTCAACATGCGCCTGCGCAATTTGCGCAAGCTCGAGGAGATGGAGATCAAGCGCGAGAACGCCGCGCTGCGCGACGAGAAAGCTGATCTTGAAAAGTTGCTCCGCTCGCCGAAAGAGCAATGGAAGACCGTCGCCGGGCAGATCAAGGAAGTCCGCGAGAAATTCAGCAAGAAGACGCCGCTCGGCAAGCGCCGTACCGATTTCGCCGAAGCGCCCGAGCACGACGAGGCTGCGATCGAGGAGGCTCTGGTCGTCCGCGAGCCGATCACGGTCGTGGTCTCGGAGAAGGGCTGGATTCGGGCGCTACGCGGTCACGCGAACGATTTGAGCGGCGTGACGTTCAAGACCGACGATGCGCTCAAGTTCGCATTCCCGACTGAAACGACCGCGAAGGTTCTGGCGTTTGGCAGTAATGGCCGCTTCTACACGATTGACGCCGCGAAGCTTCCGGGAGGGCGCGGGCATGGCGAGCCGATCCGCCTGTTCATCGATCTGGAGCAGGAAGCCGACGTGGTGGCCGTGTTCGCCTATCAGGGCAAGCGCAAATTCCTGGTCGCCAGCCACAAGGGCAACGGTTTCGTTGTTGCGGAAGACGAGTGTCTCGGCACGACGCGGAAGGGCAAGCAGGTGCTCAACCTCAAAGCACCCGACCGCGCCGCCGCGATGGCGATCGTATCCGGTGAACTTGCCGCCGCGATTGGCGAGAATCGCAAGATGGTGATTTTCAGCCTCGATCAAGTGCCGGAAATGGGCCGCGGTCGTGGCGTGCGGCTGCAGCGCTACAAGGATGGCGGCCTTTCCGATGTGACCACGTTCAAGGCGGACGGCGGACTCACTTGGCTCGATGCGGCCGGCCGCAGCTTCACGCTGCCGATGAAGGAACTGAAGGATTGGCGCGGCAACCGCGCGGATGCGGGACGGCTGGCGCCGAAAGGGTTCCCCAAATCGAATAAGTTCGGCGTCGCGCAGGCGAACGGCAAGCCGGTCGAGGACTAAACCACGTCCGTCAGCTCGCCACGAACAGGACCGAGCTTTCCGACTTCTCCAGCACGGCGGCAGCGGTGTCGCCGAAGAACAGTTTCTCGCCGGGCCGGCGCACGACGCCCATGACGATGAAGTTGCTTTTGCGCCGCGCCGCTTCCTTCAAGATCGCTTCCTCGGGATCGATATTGCCGCGCACGTTGGTGCGGATCTCGACGTGATAGGTTTCCGCCAGCTTCACGATGTCCTTTAAGATCGCCTCGTCGTATTGGCGCGACCGTTTCTTGCCGTTTTGACGTGTGGCGACATAGAGCGCGGTGATGGACGCCTTGCTCGCGCGTGCCAGCGTAATGGCGACTTCTGCCGCGCGGCGCGATGTCTCGGTGCCGTTGACCGGAACGAGAATGCTGAGCTTGCCATCGAGCGGCTCTTTCAGATGAAGGCCACGCGCGTCGACGACGGCGAGAGGGCCTTCGAACTCCGCGGCTAGTTGAGTGAGATCGGGGTGGAATTCGTGATGGCGTGCGACGGTTTTCGACATGCCGATCACCATCAGGTCGTAACCTTTCTCGGCCTCCTCGGCGATCGTCGCCGGCTTCACCTTGCTCTCCGCGATCGTGGTCACGTCGAGTTTGACATCGGCCTTTTCATCCGAATTTTCCGGGTCTTCGGGCGGTTCGGCGAATATCTTGACGGTCTCCGCGGATTCCAGCGCGTTCTCTTTTTGCGCGATCGCGGCGGCTTTACCGGTCTTCTTGTCGGTTTTGATCTGGATGATCGTGGTCGGCATGGCATTGCTGCCGGCGATCATGCCGGCAACTCGCGAGGCGAATTTGCCGTTGCTGCTGTCGTCGACGGCGAGCAGCAGCCGTTCGAGATTGGGCAAGAAGCCTTTGGCTTCCATTTCTTCCCGCTCGAGGCGTTCCTTTTCCTCCTTGCGCATCGGCAGCCGCGCCAGTGCCCAGCGCAGGGTGGGCGGCATGGCCGTGGTGGTAATCACCGCCATCGCGACGATCATGGTGAAGAGGTTTTGGCTCAGCGCGCCCATCGAGAGACCGATGGTCGCGACGATCACTTCGGTCGATCCGCGCGCGTTCATGCCGCAACCGAGCGCGAGTGACTCGCGCCACGTCAGGCCCGCGAGCTTGCCGCCCGTGAAGGCGCCGCCGAACTTGCCGATGCTCGCGATCGCGATCAGACCGCAGGTGAGCGCGAGGATCATGGGATCCTTGAGGATAGTGAGGTCGGCGCTGAGGCCGGCGGTGCCGAAGAACACCGGCATGAAGAACGCCATGATCAGGCCGCGCAATTCCTCGTCGATATGTTTGGTGAGGATCGGCGACTCGCCGACCAGGATGCCGGCGACGAAGGCGCCGAGCACGGTGTGTACGCCGATCGCATCGGTGATCAGCGCCATGGCGATCATGATCAGCAGAATCGCGGTGATGACCGCAAAGTCGCTGACGAAGGTGTCGTTTACCCAGCGGATGATCATGAACACGACGCGCCGGCCGATCGTTAAGCTGACGCCCATGAAAACGATGGTGCCGAGCACGCTCTTGGCGACGCTCGGAAAGTCGACGTGCCCGCTCAGCGCCAGGCTGAAAATGACCGCCGTGATCATCCAGCCGACGGTGTCGTCGATGACGGCGGATGCCATGATGATCTGCCCGACGGTGCGACGCATGAAGTTCATTTCGCGGATGACGGTCGCGACGATCTTGACGGAGGCGATCGACAACGCGGTGCCGAGGAAGAGGGCGGTGATCAGCCGCTTGCCGGGATCGTCGATCATCGAATCCGGAATAAGGAATCCGAGGCCGACGCCGAAGATGAAGGGCACGACGATCCCGGCAAGCGAGGCCATCGCGGACGCCCATCCCGTTTGCCGCACCAGCTTGAGGTCGGTTTCCATGCCGGTGAGCAGCAACAGCATGAGGACCCCGAATTGGGAGATGCCGTCGAGCATCGCCTTCTGCTCGCCGGTGCGGGGAAAGATCATGTGATGCAGGTCGGGCAACAGCAGCCCGAATAGCGAGGGCCCGAGAATGAGGCCGGCGATCAGCTGGCCCATGACCGCCGGCTGTTTCAGCCGCAGCAAGCCTTCCCCGAGCGCCCGGCCGACCAGCATCAGCAAAGCGAGTTGGATGATCAGCAGGCCTTCGGAGGGCCCTTTGTGCTGGCCTTGGCCCTGCGGCTGGCCTTTCCCGTTCTGTTGGCCCTGCTGCTTGTCCTGCGGCTCGCCCTGTTGGCCGCCCTGATTGTCTTGCTGACTTTGCTGCTGGGGTTGCTGCCGACTCTGCTGTTGAGGCTGCTGTGTCTGCTGCACCTGCGGCTGTGCCGTCGCCGCGAGCATCGGCGAGACGACCAAGAACGCGGCCAATAGCGCGCAAAAAAACCTGGTTCTTTTGCATCTCATCGGGGAGTGCGGTGCCCTGAAATGACGCCGTGTGGCGCCCCGGCGCGGCCGCGCTCGGCGGCCGCCGAGACGCTGTTGGTATACCCACCGAGCTAGCAACAACCCGACGTAAGTTGAGAAGTTCCACTGCGGCACGGCGAGCGGATTCTGATCGGGGGCGCTCGGCGTCCCCAACGGTGCCGTCAATCCAGTTGCAAATCATTCGCAACTGGATTGACGGGGCTTCGTTCTTCTGTCAGTGTTGTTGCGAATAATTTGCAATTGCAGGCCCACGCGACGGCTGGGCGCCTTTCGACTGGAATTCGATGCACGAGACCTCACGGTCGGCACGATCGGGCTGGCGCTTCCAGCGCACGGACGCGGCGGACGTGAGCCTATCGGAGGTTCACGCCTCCATTGCCGTCCCCGCGGGCAAAGATTGGGTTCGGCGCTTACTCGCATTCTCAGGCCCGGGTTACATGGTCTCGGTCGGCTATATGGACCCCGGCAATTGGGCGACCGATATCGCGGGCGGGTCGAAGTTCGGCTACACGCTGCTTTCGGTCATCATGGTTTCAAACCTGATGGCCATTTTGTTGCAGGCTTTGTCCGCGCGTCTCGGCATCGCCACCGGCCGCGATCTCGCGCAAGCTTGCCGGGATGCCTATCCGAAACCGGTCGGTTACCTGCTTTGGTTTGCCTGCGAGCTCGCGATCATCGCATGCGATCTCGCCGAGGTCATCGGCACAGCGATTGCGCTCAAGCTGCTGTTCGGCATTCCGCTGATCGCCGGTGCGTTGATCGCAGCGCTCGATGCATTCCTGCTTCTGTTCTTGATGAGCAAGGGCTTCCGGTTTTTGGAGGCCTTCATCATCGTGCTGCTTTTGGTCATCGCCGTCTGCTTCGTCATTCAGATCGTTCTGGCAGCGCCGCCGGTATCAGCCATGCTCGGTGGCTTCGTGCCGTCGCGCGAAATCGTGATCAACCCGGAGATGCTCTACATCGCCATCGGCATCATCGGCGCGACGGTGATGCCGCATAATCTGTATCTGCATTCATCGATCGTGCAGACGCGTCGGATCGAGCAAAGCGTGGACGGCCGCCGCAACGCCATCCGTTGGGCCACCGTCGACAGCACGATCGCGCTGATGCTGGCGTTGTTCATCAACGCGTCGATCCTGATTGTTGCCGCCGCTGTTTTCCATGCGCACGGCAAGACCGATGTGGCCGACATCGAGGACGCGCATGCCTTGCTTTCGCCGCTGCTCGGCGTCGGCATGGCTTCGGTGCTGTTTGCAATCGCCTTGTTGGCGTCGGGCTTGAATTCGACCGTCACGGCAACGCTGGCCGGACAAATCGTGATGGAAGGCTTTCTGCGCATACGCATGCCGAACTGGGCGCGTCGCCTGCTGACACGCGGCATCGCGATCGTTCCGGTCGTGGCGGTCACCGCGGTCTACGGCCAGCACGGCACCGGGCAGTTGCTGATCCTCAGTCAGGTGATCCTGTCGATGCAGCTACCGTTTGCAGTGATCCCGTTGGTCCAATTCGTCTCGGATCGCAGAAAAATGGGATCGTTCGCCATTTCCCGTGCGGTGGCGATCGTGGCTTGGCTCGTGGCCGGTCTGATCGTGGCCCTGAATATCAAATTGCTGGCCGATACGATCGCGGGCTGATCGTCCCGCCTATTTGTCGACGCGCGTCCAACCGGACGGCATCAACCGTTCCTGCGGCAGGAAGCGGCCTTTGTAGTCCATCTTGCGCGAGCCCGGCACCCAATAGCCGAGATAAACGTAGGCCAGCCCCATCTTCCGGGCACGCGTGATGTGGTCGAGGATCATCAGCGTGCCGAGCGAGCGATCGGCGGCTTCAGGGTCGAAGAACGAGTAGACCATTGAAAGTCCGTCGCTGAGCACGTCGGTCAGCGCCACAGCCAGCAATTGTCCGGCACTGCGCCCGGTGAAACCGGTATCAGGATCGCGCCGCCTGTACTCCACAAGCCGCGTGTCGACGTGACTGTCCTCGATCATCATGGCGTAATCGAGCACCGTCATGTCGGCCATGCCACCGTCGCGGTGGCGCGTGTCGAGATATGCGCGAAAAACGGAATATTGTTCTGAAGTCGGATCGGCCGAGCGCATTTCACCGACGATATCGACATTGCGCTCGGCAATTCGCCGCATGCTGCGCGTCGGCTGGAAGTCGCTGACGACGACCCGCACCGAAACGCACGCGCGGCAGCTTTCGCATGCCGGCCGGTAGGCGATCGACTGGCTGCGGCGGAAGCCGCCGTGAGTCAGCAGATCGTTGAGATCAGCCGCGCGTTCGCCGACCAGATGGGTAAAGACCTTGCGTTCTTCCTGGCCGGCCAAATAGGGGCACGGACTGGGGGCCGTCAGGTAGAATTGGGGGGTGTCGCGGGAATGTTGGGTCACGGCGACTTGTTCATTTCGTGCGGGAATCTCCGCCCGCGCGCTAGCATCGCGCCACATGCTGCTTTCGTCAAAAGGTTCTTAGCCGGCATGGGGGTTCCAACCGGCGGCCCGCAATGCCTGCGCACGAGCCGAATTGTTAATGACGACGGTGCCGAGCAGGATATCGTGCAGCAATCTGCGGCGCTGGTTGAAGAAGCACACCAGCAGCACGAAGGGCGTCAGCGTCGAAACCGAAAGCCAGAACACGACTGCATGCACGGCGCCCAGCACGAAATAAGCCGGCGCGCCATACCAAGTGTGCATTTCCAGATCCATGACGCGCATGCCGACCGACGCCGAGCGTGGGCCGCCCAGCGTGATCCCGAAATAGACCAGCGCCCAGATGACCGACGCCGGCGGAATCAGCCAGAACAACGCCCAGCCGAATCCGAGTGTGACCAGGCCAAAGGCGAAAATGAAGACCCAGGCGAAAACGATGGGGATGGCGATGATGATGACGTCGATAAAAAACGCGAGGACACGGCGTGCCAGAACACCTTCAAACAATTCCGGGTTTACCGCCGGATCGTAGGCGTGCGGCTTGTAGTCGAATGGCCTGTTAGCCCCTTGCGAGCCATCATCCGTCATGATCGTCACCCTATGACACCTGGAATTGGAGAAAAAGCGGCAACCCTGCAAGGGGCGCTCCCATCCTAACCTTAAAGCGCCGTGCTGGATCGTTTCAGTGCATTGCGGCATTGTCCGGAAGCAGCCGGGGAGGGTCCTTTGAGCGTTACATTTGCCGATATCGAGGCGGCGCGCGGCGTCATCGCCGGCGCGGTGCTCAGGACCCCGATGCTGCCTGCGCCGAAACTGTCGGCGCTGACGGGCGCAGAGGTATTCGTGAAATACGAAAATCTCCAGGTCACAAACTCGTTCAAGGACCGTGGCGCGCTGGTGAAACTTGCTTCGCTTTCCGAGGACGAGCGCAAGCGCGGGGTGATCGCGATGTCGGCCGGCAATCATGCGCAGGCGGTCGCTTATCACGCCGCACGGCTCGGAATTCCGGCAACCATCGTGATGCCGGTAACAACGCCGTTCGTGAAGGTGTTCGCCACGCGCCAGCATGGCGCAGAAGTCGTGCTCGACGGCGAGACGATTGCGGAGGCGCAGGTTCGCTGCGAGGCGATTCGCGCCGAGCGCGGTCTTACGCTGGTGCACCCGTTCGACGATCCGCGTGTTATCGCCGGGCAGGGCACGATAGCCCTGGAGATGCTTGAGGAAGTTCGGGATCTTGAGATGCTCGTCATCCCGATCGGTGGTGGCGGCCTTATCGCCGGCAATGCGATTGCCGCGCGTGGCGTCAATTCGAAGATCGAGATCGTCGGCGCGGAGGCGGCGCTTTATCCGTCGGTATGGAACGCGTTAACGGGCGAAAATCGTCCGTGCGGCGGGCCGACGCTGGCGGAAGGCATCGCAGTCAAGCACGTCGGTCGTCTGACGCTGCCTGTGGTGCGCGAGCTCGTGTCGGAAATCATTCTGGTCGACGAGTCGATGCTTGAACGTGCGGTCAATGCCTTTCTTACGCTCCAGAAGGCGATGGCTGAGGGGGCCGGTGCCGCCGGTCTAGCCGCCATGCTCGCGAAGCCGGAGCGCTTCCGCGCCAGGAAGGTCGGGCTGATCCTGTGCGGCGGCAACATCGACCCGCGCATTCTCGCTTCGATCATGGTGCGCGAACTGGAGCGCGGCGATCGTATCGTGTCGTTCCGTCTCACCATTCCGGACAGGCCCGGCGTGCTGGGCCCGATCGCAACGCGGCTTGGCGAACTCGGCGCGAACATCCTCGAGGTCGACCATCGGCGACTGTTCCTCGATGTCCCCGCCAAGGGCGCCAAGCTCGAGGTGACGCTCGAGACGCGCGACGCCGCGCATGCGGAGGAAATCCTGCGCGCGCTCGCCAAGGACGGGTATCAGCCCGTGCGGATCGAAACGGCCGCGGCTATCGAGTGACGAACGGAGAGGACGGTTTCGCTGGCGCTTTGCATAAGAGTGTTTTTTTGGCGCCAAACGCGACGGCTCGGGTAAATCGCCCTCTTGCGTGCAAGATCGTTCTACCGGCCGGCGCTGTCGAGCAATAACCGTCGACTGCGGGTCAAACTCGCGATCAAAGTGTCCTCGTCAGTGCGCGGGCGTAGCTCAGCACAGCGCTTTTGCGCAGCCGCGAAAATCGAAAGAGCTGTCGCGCCCTTGCGACCCTGAAGCAAATTTTATTTCGTGTTTGACAGCGAAATGTCGGCGCTCATATCTGCGGTATGTTCGGGCTTGATCGGAATCCGGATGAGCCGATGGCCGCTATCGACGGAGCTCCGATTGCGGTGCCTCCCGATCCTGTCGCGCAGGCAAATGCGCTTGCTGTTACATTTAAAAACCTGTCGCCGATCGAGCGCCTTAAGCGGCTGCGCCACGTGCTTGCCGGTCCAATCGTGTTCACGCACGGATTCGGGGCCGAGGGCCAGCTTCTCATTCACTGGATCTGTGAGCACGGCCTCGACATAAATGTGGTGACACTCGATACCGGTCGGCTGTTTCCTGAGACCTACGCTTTGTGGGCGGAAACCGAACGCCGGTACGGTCTGCGAATCCGCGCGTTCTATCCTGATCAGGCGGCACTCGAGCACATGGTCGCGCGGCAAGGGATCGACGGCTTCCATCTGTCGCGGCGCGCTCGGCAGGCCTGTTGCGACGTACGCAAGACCAAGCCGATCGAGCGTGCGCTTGCGGGCGCTTCTGGCTGGATCACCGGCCTGCGCGCGGATCAGTCGGCGGCACGCAAGCGGGCGGCTCTCGTTGCGTTCGATGCGGCGCGTGCTGTGATCAAGATCAATCCGCTGTTCGACTGGACGCGCGATGAAGTGATGGCGGCCATCTACGCCCGCGACATCCCTGTCAACGCGCTGCATGCGAAGGGTTTCGCTTCCATTGGCTGTGCGCCTTGCACGCGCGCAATCGCGCCAGGTGAACCGGAGCGCAACGGACGCTGGTGGTGGGAAAAGGACGGCAATCGCGAATGCGGGCTGCATTTTCCGCGGCGGCGTGCAGATCACGTTGCGCGACACAACTCGTCACCGGAACCAGGTAGGGCAGCGGAGTCCGTTGCCGAGGAACCTTGCAGCGACAGCGTGCGTTCTCAGTAAGGCCGCATGACGGCGGTTCCAACAGACGGGTTCGCCATGGCGACCACCTACACAACGACAACCTACGCGCCTACCGGCGACGTGCGCGCGGCTGCCGGCGTCAATGACGCCATGCTGCTCGTCGGGCGCATCTTCATTGCGTTGATCTTCATTTCCTCGGGCATTGAGAAATTCATGGGGCTATCGGAGACGACGGCGGAGATCGCTTCGAAGGGGCTACCGATGGCAAGTATTCTCGCCATTGCGTCCGCCACTCTTGAGCTTGGCGGCGGAGTGCTGGTTATTGTCGGGTGGCAGACGCGGCTGTTTGCACTCGCGCTTGCGCTGTTCACGGCAATCGCGGCCTACTTTTTTCACGATTTTTGGCATCAGCCGCCAGGGCCGGAGCACACAAACAACATGATTCACTTCATGAAGAATGTGAGCATCATAGGCGGCTTTCTGATGCTCGCGGCGGCCGGTGCCGGGCGTTACTCGCTCGACGGTCCATGTATCCGAGCGGACTATCTCAGGCGCTGATTAACCGCGTTACATGACCTGTCTGGCGTGGCGGCTACGTAAAATACTGCGGTGCCGTTTCCCTTGGGACCGTGCTGTTGTGATAAGCTACGCATGGAATGTCCCCCGCAGTTTATTTCGCCATCATCCTTTTTGTAAAAATGACGGTCACGGCAGGCTTCGTGCTTGTCGCGACTATTGCCGCCGAGCGTGCCGGGCCGCTGGTGGGGGGATTGATCGCGACGCTCCCGATCGCGGCGGGGCCGGCGTACTTTTTCCTGGCGCTTGATCATGATGCGAGCTTTATCGCGGACTCGGCGCGCGCAAGCCTCGCCATTAATCCGCTGCTGGCCATCTTCGCTGTGGCGTATGCCGCACTCGCGCAGCGGTATTCGCTGTGGGCGAGCTACGGTCTGGCGATCGGGTTATGGGTGATGCTTGTTTATGTTGTGCAGCTTTGGCAATGGACGCTGCCGCAGGTCCTGCTGTTCAATCTGGTGGTCCTGCCAATGTGTATTATGGCGGCGCGGCCGATGCGCGCAGCAACGATGAAACGAGTGCCCACGCGATGGTACGACGTAATCGGGCGCGCGGTTTCGGTGGCCGTTCTGGTTGTCGCCGTCGTTGGCCTTAGCTTCAAGATCGGGCCGCGGGGTACGGGAATTCTTGCGGTTTTTCCTATTGTACTCTCGTCGATCATCTTCATCATGCATCCGCGCGCCGGCGGGAAGGTCTCCGGTGCGATCATAGCCAATACGGTTGTTGGATTTCTCGGGTTCGGGCTGGCGCTGACCGCGCTCAGCGTGACGGCGCCGATGCTCGGTTCGGCATTTGCGCTGCCGGCCGCACTCCTGGTTTCTTTCGCCTGGGGACCGCTAGTGCTCGCGGTGAAGCGAAGAGGCATTCCGGTGTGAATCGACGTCTTTCGATTATCGGCCGCGCCACTTCGGGCTGCGCTTGTTGAGGAAGGCATCCATGCCTTCTTTGAAATCGTCGCTCTCGTAGCACATGAGTACAAGATCGTCGTCCGCGCCTTCCGGAAAAGACGGGCGTAAGCGCAGCAGCGCTTCCTTCGTGGCGCGAATCGTCAGCGGCGCATTGCCGGCAACAGTACGAGCCATGCCGAGCGCACGCGCGACGAGCTGTGTGGGGTCGTCAACGAGCTCCGTCACAAGGCCGATGGAGAGCGCTTCGTCAGCCTCGATCAACCTGGCGCGGAAAATGATGTCCTTGACGCGCGCAGCGCCGATCAAAGCGGAAAAGCGCGCGTAATTGGTGAGCGAAATGCAATTTCCTAACGTGCGGGCGACGGGATAACCGATTTTCACGTCACGTGCGGCGACCCGAAGATCGCAGCAACCGGCAATCGCCGCGCCGCCGCCGGTGCAGACGCCGCGAATAGCGGCGATGGTCGGTACGCGAAGCCGCTCGATCGCGCTCAAGGTGACTTCGACGCTCTTTTCGTACCGAATTGCGTCCTGGCCGGACCGGAACGCGCGAAATTCCGAAATATCGGTGCCGGCGGCAAATGCCTTGTCGCCGGCGCCCGTGACGACCACTGCTTTGATCGCATCATCGCCATCGATCTCCTGGCAAAGCGCCGCCAGCCGCTCGTACATTGCAAATGTGAGGGCGTTGCGTGCGTTCGGACGGTTGATCGTGACCGTCGCGATGCCCTCGTCGACGGCATAGAGAATATCGTTGTTGCCGTTTGGCATCAGCGCTGATCGGTGCTGCCCAGAATGGAAGCCGCCATCGCGCGCGGATCCCGCCGGGGATACTTGTTTAAGTCGACAGCATGGAAGAAATCCATGAGATGTTGATTGAACAAGGCGGGCTCTTCAAGATTTACGGCATGGCCCGTATTGGGCATCACGATAAGACTGGCGGTCGGGATTGTTCGCTTCATCAGGATCCCGGGTTCCAGACACGGCCAGTCCTCATCGCCCGTGATGATCAAGGCCGGCGATGTGATCGTCTTCATCCTGTCGACGAGGTCGTAAAGTGATGGACGGCGTTTCTGTATTCCACGCAAGGTAGCCGTAACGCCCTTCACGGAATGATCGGAAAACTGATCGACCAGCTCGCGCCAGCCGCGTGGGTCCTTGTTCTGATGCTGCACGCGGGTCGGACCTTGCGCGTACTGTTCGGCGCCGCCGGCCATTCCGAGTGTTTCGAAAGCGGCGGCGGATGATTCCGCTTCCTGTGCGAATTGGGCGCGCTTGTCCGGTTGGGCACCGTAGCCGCATCCGCCGATAACGAGCGAGCGAGCGCGCTTCGGATAAGTGAAGCCGAAATGCAAAACCGCAAAGCCGCCCATCGACAAACCGACCAGATGGGCGTTCTCGAGCTTGAGCGCATCCATCACGGCGAGAACGTCGTCCCTCGCGCGCTCCTGCGAATAACGGCTATCGTCCGGCACGTCTGACGGTGGATAGCCCGGGGCATTGTAGGTGATGCAACGGTAGCGGCGGCTGAAGTAGCGCACTTGCGGCTCATAGGCGCGTACATCGCCGGCGAGTTCGTGAATGAACACGATCGGCACGCCTGTTCCGGTTTCCTCGTAGTAGAGCTTTACGCCGTCGTCGGTGGTCAAAAACGCCATGGCTACGTCATCTCTCTAGTGGTTGAGGCCGGAAAAGTCCTGCGGGATATTGTTCGACACGACCCGCACCCTCTTGATCGGCGACGGCGTATTGCGGCCGCGCCCTACGAAACGCGGCACGCCGTCGGTGATGACGGATGCGACTGCGGCGACGTCGCCGTTGCGGAACGCGTCGAGCGCAGTGGAAACCGCACCGCCTTCCGACGCGTCGACGATAACGAGATCGGCGTCGCAACCAACCTTGATGAATCCTGAATTGAGTCCATAGACGCGGGCATTGTTACCTGTGGCGGCAGCGATTGCATGTTCTACTGGTACGCCTCCCAGAGCGGCGAGGTGGCTGACGGTGTACATGATCCCTAACGGCATGATTCCGCTGCCGGTGGGCGTGTCGGTCGCGATCAACAGCCGATCGAACTGGTCTATCTTGCGGACGAGGTTCGTGACGAGGAGTGCGGTGCGCAGATTGCCAGCAGTACAGAGTTGAAGCGCGATATTACTCTCGTTCACCAGTCGGGGAAACTCGCGGTCCGGCATGGCAACAGGGCCGCCGTTGACGTGAAAAGAGACGTGCGGCTGCATTGCCAGCAGGTGATCGGTCCAAATGCCCGATGAGCCGGGGATCGATGAGCCGCCGGTGTGGCACGTCGTGATCATGCCGTGCTTGCGCGCCCAGGCGACTTGCGGCGCGTAGTCGAATGGCGTCGCAAAGGCGCCGAAGCCGGCTTTGGCGAGCCACACGCCGCTCGCAGCCAGTTCCGCGAAATCGGCCTCGCTCAGACCGGGTTCGAGAATAACCGATCCCGCCAACACGCGCATGCCGCCCGGACGATAGTGTTCGAAACACTTCATCGCGGCGAGCGCGAGCGCTTTCACGCCGGCAGGATCTTTTGGGCGGCCGGGCACATGCACTTCGGAGGCGCTGATCGCGGTTGTCACGCCGCCGTGCACGTAACTTTCCAGGAAGCCGACGGTCTTCTGGCGTGGGGTATAGTCGCCGAACGTGACGTGCACGTGCGAGTCGATCAGCCCAGGGATGGCCGTCGTGCCGTCGGCGTCGATGACGACGTCGCAGGACTCGACCAGACCGCTCGATGCCGTTCCGACGTGAATAAATTTTCCGTTTTCCATCACGATGCTGTCGCCGGACGCGAGCGGATCGCGCCAGTCGCCAGTGACGATGGTCTTCAGATTAACGACGGCTGTTTTCATAGGTTGTCATGTCTCGCGAATGGTGATGCGCGCGCTTGATGGACTCGTTTGATGCGTTCTGCTTCGAGCTCGCACGGCTGACTCGCAAAACTCTCATGCGTGTTCGAAGAGAAGAGTGCTAAACTAAATGTTGTTGCTGAAGTGCGTCGCACCGAGGGGATCATTTTATGGCGGACGTTATCGTCGAGCAGGCGGACAGGGTTCTGTCTTTGACCTTGAACCGGCCCGAGTGTGGAAATCTGATTACAATGCCGATGATCAAGACGATCACTCAGACGCTGCGTGATGTTTCGCGCGACACCAACGTGGTCGTCTTCCGTGCAGCCGGTGCAGATTTCTGCAAGGGACGCGATTATGCGCGCGCGCCGGAAGATGCCGCCAAGGGTGAGATCATCACCGCCGCGACGATACGCGAGACGATGACATCTCCGGTTCTTGCAATGTACACGGCGATCAAGGAGTTGAGCGTCCCCTGTATCGCGGTTGTGCAGGGCGCGGCGCTCGGGTTCGGTTGCGCATTTCCTTGCGCCTGCGACATCGTGCTTGCCGGCGCCGGGGCGAAATTCGGCCTGCCGGAGCTGCACGAGCGCGGCCTGCCGCCGACACTGGCGATGACGGCGCTGCTCGATCGTGCCAGCCTGCGGATGCTCACGTATCTTGCGTATTCCTCGATGCCGATCGACGCGCGCACGGCGCATGCAGCCGGGCTGGTCAGCGCCGTGTACGACGACGCGCATCTGTCTGCTTCGGCGGGAGATGTGATCGCGGGGATTGCTTCGCGGCCGGCGGAGGGGATCAGGGCGATCTGTCGTTATCTGCGTCTCGCGCCCTACATGGAGCCACGCGGACGCGCGGAATTCGGCGCCAATCTGTTTGCCGTCGCAGCCGCTTCGCGCTGAGAACCGTTCATGCGCATTGTACTCCAGGAAACGCAGCGTGCGCTGTTCTACGGGCCGATCTACTGTGCGTTCGCGCTCGGTGCCTTTCGCGAAGAAGGTCTCGACGTCATTCTTCAAGCATCCGCGCGACCGGATGACGCCGTACGCAGCGTGCTGGATGGCCGATGCGATCTGGGTTGGGGCGGTCCAATGCGGGTAATTGTCGAGCACGACCGGAATCCTGCTTCCGACCTGAAGTGCTTTTGTGAGTTCGTTACCCGCGATCCGTTTGTTCTTGTCGGGAGGAAGCCTTGTCCGGACTTCACGCTGGCCAAGCTCTTTGGTGTTCGCCTTGGCGTGGTTCGCGAAGTGCCGACGCCATGGTGCTGTCTGCAGGAAGACTTGCATCGTGCCGGCCTGGACGTCGGCAAGCTGACGCTTGGTCCTGACCGCACGATGGCCGAAAACGCCGCAGCGCTGCGAGCGGGCGAGGTGGATGTAGTGCAACTGCTCGAGCCGGCGGTAACCGAGCTTGTCGCACAAGGGGCTGGACACATCTGGTACGAGGCGGCTCGGCGTGGTCCGGCGTCCTACACCGCCTTCTATGCCCTCGACCGCGTCATGGCCGCGCGTCGCAAGGAATTTACCCGGATGACGCGGGCCATCTATCGCAGCCAGCAATGGGTCTGCCGGTCGTCCGCGGCTGCAATCGCGGCCGCCATTTCCGGCTATTTCCCCGCCGTTGCGCCCGGCCGTCTCCACGCGGGCATCGACCGCTATCTCCGGCTTGGCATCTGGGGCGCAACACCTCATCTCCCACGCGCAGGTTTCGACACGCTGCGCGCTTCGCTGTTGACGGGAGGCCTCGTCGCCACGGGCGTTTCCTTTGACGAAGTGGTCGACAACGACATGACCGCCGAAGCCGTCGCTTCCGCACCGCCGCCGCTTTCCATGCTTTCGCATGAGGGATGAGCCCGCCCGTTGCCGCAGTTACTTGTACGCGGTGACCATGATCTCGATCAGCGTTTCCGGTCGGGTCATCTCCGCGCGGATACAGGCGCGCGTCGGCGGCGTATTCGGGTCGACCCAAGCGTTCCACACCGAGTTCATGTCGTTGAAGTCTTTCATATCCTTGATCCAGAACACCGCGGTCAGCAGTTGCGACTTATTGCTGCCGGCCATCGTCAGATAATTCTGGATCGCGTCGAGCACTGCGGTGGTCTGGCCCTTGATGTCTTTCGCCGAGTCCGGGCGCGTAATCCCGCAGATATAGACCATGTCGCCACGCACGATGCAGCGGCTCATTCGAGGTCCGGGCGGCTGCGTGATGTCGAAGTGTTTGATGTCCATCGTTGTCTCCTTTTTCGATTTCGAAGTTACTGTGCAGTCCGATTGCAAGAGTTGCACTCGCGTTCGGTCAGCAGCGCTCGTTGCGTTTCAACTCAACGCGGTTGAACATTTTATTTTTCAGACTGCAGCGATCGCCTTGACACGCGCGAAGAAATTCTTGCAACAAGAGCGTCGACAAATTTCTCATGCGTTTTTTCACGGGAGTGGATCATGATCGTCGAAGAGAGGATTTACACCGTTCAACCCGGCAAGGCTGGCGAGTATGCGAGGTTGATGGAAACAGAAGGAATTGCCATCCAGGAACCGATACTCGGTCACCTGTTTGGTTTCTTCACGACCGAATTCGGTCCGCTCAATCAGATCATTCACATGTGGGCCTACGAAAGTTTTGAAGATCGCGCTACGCGCCGTGCCAAATTGATGCGGGATCCGACTTGGCTCGCCTTTCTCAACAAGTCGCGCCCGTTGATCGAATGGCAGGAGAACAAGATTCTCGTGCCCGCCTCCTTTTCACCGCCCTTGCGGGGACGGAAGTGAACACGTGAGCTTGCAATCGGTGCCGCGCTACCGGCCTTCAAATCGCGGGGCCCGTTTCTCCGCGAACGCGGCACCTCCTTCCTTCCAATCGTGCGTCTGGTTCAGGAGCGATTGCATTGCCTGCTCGAGTCTCAACCCGGAAGCCAAATCGAGATCGCGACTGCGCAAGGCAAGTTCTTTTGCAGCTTGAATGGCCAATGGCGGGCCTGCCGCAATACGTCGCGCATAGTCTCTTGCGGTCGGCAGCAGCGCGGATTGAGAAACGACTTCGTTGATCAGCCCCCACCGAAGCGCCGTGTCGGCATCGATGCTTGTGCCCAGCAGCAACATCTGCATCGCGATCGGGTAGGGCAGTTGCTGCATGATTCGCTGCGTGCCGCCGTTGCCGGGGACACCGCCGCGCTTGATTTCCGGAAGCCCGAAGCTCGCGTTTTGCGTGGCGATCCGGATATCGGTCGCCATCAAAAGGCACATGCCGCCTGCGAGACAGTAGCCGTTTACCGCGGCCACAATCGGCTTCCAGATTTCCATGCCGCGGTTGGGCAGTTGATTTCGCTGAGTCAGCATCATCTCGTTGAGATGATCGAGCCTGGGCATCGGTGCCTTGAGGTCGGCGCCGGTCGTGAAAGACTTCTCGCCGGCGCCGGTAAGGATCGCTGCGCGCACTGAAGGATCGTCACGGACGATGACAAATGCGTTCGACAGCGCAGCGTAGTGTGCCGGATCGAGGGCGTTGAGGCACTCCGGCCGATTTAGAACAATAGTTGCCACGCCGTCGTCGACTGAAAAGTCAATCGACACGACCGACACTCCAAAGTGGTGCTTGCGTCGAGCTTTTGCTCTTGTCCATAACCGGCATCAACGGGCTCGCACCGCGGCAAGTGCGGGCGATAAGTCACGTCGACGCTACAATTTTGCCGGAGGTTGCAATAATACTATTTTTTATTGCCGCCATAAGACGACTTTATTTTCGAAACTAATGGCATTTGGCGCCGCGCCAATCCGCGCGACTGACACGATCGAGCGCGACTTTCGCCATGATTTCTTCGACCATAATTGCCGGCGGACTTGGCTGATTTACTTTTGAGCGGCACAATGAAATGTCGAGCCAGATATCCGGGTTTGTTATGGGCCGGCAAACGACACCGGATTTATCGCGGTTGTTGTGCATTGGAATCCAGAGATTGATCGAGGCGCCGAGGCCGCGCTCGACCGCATCCGTCAAGGTTCGCATCGCGTTGAATTCGAGCCGTGCTTCGACCTTCAAGCCGAGCCGTTGTACTGCGGCGTCGAAAGCCAGGCGTACCGGGTTTCCCGCGCTTGGCAGGCCGACGATGCGGCTCGCCGCATCGGCGAGGTCGATCGGCTTGTCGGCCCTGTCGCTCTCGTTACGGCCGTCGCACAACATGGCCAGCCGCTGTTTGAACAGAGGACGGTGATGGAGCTCGGGAGTGGGTGAATGTTCGCAGATAAACGCCAACTCGACGCGATTTTTCATAATGTGTTCATGCTGAACGACGCTTTCGCCCTCGAAGATTTGAAGCTTTACGCGTGGGCATCGTTTCTGCACGGCCGCGACGACTGCGCTTGCGAAGAATGGCGCCAATGAATTCGGGAAACCAATTGTCACTTCACCGGCGGGATCATTCAGGGTATTCCGCAGCGTCTGGGGAATCTTCTGCACCTGCCGGACAATCGCCTGGGCCTCACGGTACAGAATTGTGCCGGCTTCGGTCGGGTGCACACCGCGCGTACTGCGAATAAGAAGCTGGCAACCCAGTTCTTCTTCCAGCCGCGCGATTTGAAAAGTAAGTGCCGGCTGCGCGATGCCGATCATGTTGGCGGCGCGAGTCAAACTTCCCGCGTCAACGATCTGCACGAAGTTCGCTAGTTGGCGAAAATCCACAGCTCACTCCCGAACACCATAAGTCAATCTTATCGCCCTGTAATTATCAAGTATTTCCAGCGATCTGCGTGGGGTCTTATCTTGAGAAAGTTTCTTGCCGAACGCAACGCAACTCTAAAGGGAGTTTTGGATGGGGAGCGGCCCGCTCAGCGGGGTAAAGGTTCTCGATCTGACGAGCTTTGTCTCCGGTCCTTTTGCCTGTTCCTTGCTGGCAGATCTTGGCGCAGACGTCATCAAGATCGAGCCCCCGGAAGGCGACACACAGCGGCATTATCCCTCAACGCTCGCGGGTGAAAGCCGGGTGTTTCTCGGCGTCAATCGCGGCAAGCGTGCGATAGTGATCAATCTCAAAGACGACGATGGCAAAGCCATTTTGTATCGATTGATCGCCGGTGCCGACGTTTTGGTTGAAAATTTTCGTCCGTCTGTGCCCGCGCGGCTCGGTATTGACTACCAAACGCTGAAAGCGAAATGGCCGCGCCTGATCTATTGCGCCATACGAGGTTACGGCGACGAAGGGCCGTTGCGCGACAATCCGGGCTACGACCAGGTCGTGCAGACGCTGTCGGGCATGGCAGCGTTCCAGGGCGCAGCTACGGGTGACGCCGCGCAACTTATTCGTGGCGCGCTGATTGATTTTTACGCCGCCAGCATGGCGGCTACCGGCATCACCGCTGCGTTGTTTGAGCGCGCCAGCACCGGCAAGGGTCAATATGTGGTGACATCGCTGTTGGCGGCCGCACTGACGATGCAGGCGGGACGTTTTGTATGGGCGGACAGCGAGCCGCGGGATGTCAATCGAGAGTTGTTGCCCGGCCGCATCGCCGGCATTCACCCGACCAAGGAAGGCGGCCTTTATTTGTCCGCGCATACGGAGAAGTTTTGGCAAAACCTTTGCGGCCATCTTGGTCTGCCCGAGCTGGCAACTGACGGACGATACAATACCAGCCGGAAGAGGTCCGATCGCGCCGACGAGCTCCTGCCCAAATTGCACGCCGCCTTGCGAAGGCACACGGCGAGCGAATGGGTTTCGCTTATGAACGGGCAGGTACCCTGCGCGGCGGTCGGGTCGATCGAAGACATGTTCGATCATCCGCAGGTGGCCGCCGCCGGATTGATTGCGCACTACGACCATTCCGAGCTCGGCGGATACCGGTCGCTCGCTCGGCCGATTTATTTCAGCGCGAGCCCGGCGTCGAAGCCGCTCGCCGCGCCGGCAATGGGCGAGCACACCGACGCGATTCTTTCGGATCACGGCGTGTCCGACGCGGACATCGCGCGGCTGCGCAAGCAGGGAGCGATATCCTGACAAAAGTCATCATTACCTGTGCAGTGACCGGTGGCGGGGATCCAAGCGTCAATTCCGCCATTCCGATCACGCCGAAGCAAATTGCCGAGTCCTCGTTAGCGGCAGCGGATGCCGGTGCGGCCATTGCGCATATTCACGTGCGCGACCCGAAGACCGGCAAGCAGAGCATGGAGTTTGACCACTATCGTGAAGTGGTTGAGCGCATCCGCGAGAAAAATCCGCGTCTCATCCTCAATCTGACGACCGGACTTGGCGGCAACATGGTGCCGGGCGATCCGGACCCGCGAGTGTTTGCCGAAGGGTCGACTTTGAGCAGCACGGACCGCCGGCTAAGTCACGTCGAGAAATTGAAGCCCGAACTGTGCAGCCTCGACATGGGCTCCATGAACAAAGGCCGGGAGGTGTTCATCAATTCGGAGCGCCATTTGCGCGAGGCGGTGACAAGATTGCGCGCTGCCGGCGTCAAGCCGGAACTCGAAGTCTTCGAACCCGGCCACCTGATGTTCACGAGGCAACTGATCGAGGAGGGGATGATCGATCCGCCGCCGGTTATCCAGATATGTCTCGGCATGATCTGGTCGGCTCCGGCAACGCCCGAAACGATGCTTTACATGCGAGGGCTACTTCCGCCTGGCGCTGTCTGGATCACTTTCGGCAAGGGCCTTTCGCAATATCCGATGCTCGCCCAGGGTGTCCTGCTCGGCGGTCATGTCCGGATCGGTTTTGAGGATACCGCCTGGCTCGCGCCTGGCGAACTTGCGCCGAGCAATGCTGCGCTGATTGAGCGGGCCGTCAAGCTTATTGCGCTCTTGCATAAATCGCCGGCGACTCCGGACGAGGCGCGCGCGATCATGGGCCTTAGACCACACTAGGCGCAGGCTAGTGATATGCGGGCGGCCGCCGCAGATGCCACCCGCATTCGCGTTCGTAGGCCCGGCCGATGCGGAACAAGAGAGCTTCGGCGAAGGGCCTGCCCAGAAGCTGCACGCCGAAGGGCAAGCCGTTGGCTGTGAAGCCGGCCGCAATGGCGAGGCTCGGTACGCCGAGATAGTTGATCGGTCGTCCGCAGCGCGTCAGAACTGGGACGGTCGAGGCGATGGCCGAAGGACCGCCGATATCCGTTTCCGCCAGAGTAGGAACCGGAATTGGCACAAGCGGCGCCAACATCGCGTCGCATTTCTCAAACACGGCTTTGCCGAAACGATCGAGATGGTGCGCCCGCAGATTGAGCGCTTCGAGATAGCGCGTGCCGGGGTGGTGGTATCCGAGCTCGATGCGCGCCCGAACGAGCGGCGAGTAGTCCTGCGCACGGGCGTGAAACCATTCCGAATGGATCGTCGCGGCTTCGACGGCGAGGATAATGTTGGCAAGTGCCGCGACTTCATCGAGATCGGGCGGGGCCACTTCCACGACCTGCGCGCCGATGTTCTCGAAGACGTCCGTGACCGCCGAGAACAGGCGCCGAACCTCCTCCGTCATGCTTTCATAGAAGTAGGTCGTCGGAACTCCAATTCGAAGCCCGCGCACACCAGCTTCGAGGTTCGCGGTGAGACTGCCGACGCCGCCATCGAGTGTGGCCGGATCGTTCGGATCGACCCCGTCGATGACCTCCATCATGAGCGCGCAATCGCGCACGTTGCGTGCGAGCGGCCCGATGGCGTCGAGGGAAAATGAAACGGGCATTGCGCCGTACCGGCTGACGCGCCCGAAGGTCGGCTTCATCCCGGTCACGCCACAGAGCGCCGCCGGCAGGCGTATCGAGCCGGCGGTGTCCGAGCCAAGCGCGCCATAAACCAGGCCTGCGGCCACCGCCGCGGCTGAGCCGCTCGATGAGCCGCCCGGAATGTGCTGCGGCGACCATGGATTGCGGCAATCGCCGTAATGCACGTTGTGACCCGTCGGGCTGTACGCGAATTCGGTCATATTCAGCGTCGCCACATCCAGAGCGCCGGCTGCGTCGAGCCGTTCAAGCACGGTCGCGGTATAATCGGGCACGAAATCACGGCGTATCTTCGAACCGCACGTCGAAACACGGCCGGCACGATAGAGCAGGTCCTTGTGCGCAAGCGGCACGCCGTGCAGCGCGCCCGGTGGCTTTCCGGCAGCGAGTGCCGCGTCGGCCGCTTTGGCATCCCGGATCGCCTTTTCGCGCTGGATATTGATGGCGCAATTCAAGAGGGGCTGGGCGCTCTCGAGTCTTGAAAGGCACGCTTCGGTCAGCTCGAGCGCAGAAATTTTTCGGGAGCGGATAGCATCTACGGCACCCGCAAGATCGAGCTCCGCCGGATTTGTCATCCTTATTTCGCGCTCCACTTACGCAACGCAAGAATGAAGTTGGCGGGCTCGCCGTCGAAGCGAACGGCGCTGGCGGCCTTGCGCGCGAAATCGGCGACGGGATTGATCAATTTGACGATTTCGTTCGCGCGTTCGCGTGAAATATCCAGATCTTGCGCCTCGCGCAGCCAGGCTTTTGCCGTGTCCGGCTTCAATTCGCTCATCGGGCACTCCGCACGCTAGCGGTCGAAATAGGCCGCTTCGATTTCGGATCGCGTCAAATGCTCGCCGGGTTTTGGCTCGATCAGTTGTCCGCGATTGAGTATGTAAAAGCGGTTACACAGGTCGAGCACATTTTGAATTCGCTGCTCGACGAGAAGGATAGCAATCTTCGCATCCTGCCGGAGCCGCCGAAGCGCCCCGATCACTATTTCCATCATGAGCGGCGCGAGGCCGGTCGAAGGTTCATCCACCAGGATCAATTTCGGCTTCGACATAAGGGCGCGGCCGATCGCGAGCATCTGTTGCTCGCCCCCGCTGAGCACGGCGGAACGCTGATGCAGTCGCTCCTTCAGGCGTGGAAACAGGTCGAGAACCATCGCGAGCAGGGCGGCCGATTCAGTCTGCCGGTCAGGCAAACGCCACGAACCCATCAGCAGTGTGTCATGGACGCTGAGAGACGGCCATATCCGACGGCCTTCCGGCACATGGGCGATGCCGAGCGAGGCGCGCTGATAATCGGCGAGGCTCTTCAGGTCCTGCCCTTCGAAAGTGATATCGCCGGCGTGTACGGCGCAATTTCCGGCGATTGTGCGTAACAATGTCGATTTCCCGGCGCCATTCGGTCCGATGACACCGACGAACTCGCCCGCCGCTATCTCAAGGGATACATCGTGCAGCACCCGGATCGCGCCATAGCCTGAGGTTACGCGGCTGAGGTCAAGCATCTTGCCACCTCGTGCCCAGATAGGCTTCCACGACCCGCGGCAGATGCGTGACCTCGTCAGGCGGCCCGTCGGCGATCAATGAGCCGTTATCAAGAACGATCATCCTTTCTACCACCTTTGCAACCATGCCGATGGCGTGGTCGACAATGACGATAGTGAGGCCTCGACGGTGCAGCTCTTGCAGAATATCGATAAGTTCGTTGGTTTCGGCAGGATCCAGACCCGCGAGCGGCTCGTCGAGCAGAAGCATTTGCGGACGAGAGACCACCGCACGGGCTACTTCCAGCAAACGGATTTGTGATGGCGTGGACAGGCCGGCCAAGGCCGCTGCGCGATTTGAGAGCCCGATTGAATCAAGCGCGCGCCAGCAAGCGCCCTCGAGATCTCCTTCTACCCGATTCCGCACAGCAAGCGCGCCAAGCAGGATATTTTGGTAAATCGAGAACATCGGAAACGGTCGTGGCACCTGGAATGTGCGCCGCAAACCCATTCGTGCCAGCTTGTGGGAAGGCAGCCCGGTGATGTCAGTCGCCCCGAGATGGATTTTACCGGATGTTGGGTGCTGAAAGCCCGTGAGCAGATCGAACATGGTTGTTTTGCCGGCGCCGTTCGGCCCCACGATGCCGACAAACTGGCCAGCTTTGACTGCAAACGACACGTTGTTGACTGCGATGACGCCGCCATAGGTCTTCCGGACGTCTTCGACCTGCAGCACGATTTCGTCGGCGTCTCGCGCGGATATCCCAACCTGGGATGTAGCGTCGAAGGAACTTGCGGACGGGATTGATTTGCGAGCAGCGCGTTGCCCGTCGCTTGTCGCAGCCTTCCTTTTCGCGAACCAGGGCAGTTCCTGCAGCCTCGCTATCACACCATTCGGAATGAGCAGTATGACAAGGATCAGCATGATACCGTAGACGAGTTGCGCAACGCCGGGGCTCGACTCGAAATAGGCTTCCAGTGCCTGCGTCATTGGGATGACGATCAGCGTTCCGAGTAGCGGTCCATAGGAGCGGCCGATGCCGCCGACGAGACATAGCACCATCGCTTGCAGTGAAACGTTGATACCGAATACGGTTTCGGGTGTGACGACGAACAACATCTGCGCGTAGACGACGCCAAGTACGCAGGCGCCTGAACCGCTGATGATGAAAACGATCAGCTTGACGATCCAGGTATTGATGCCGACCGAAGCCGCGGCGATCTGGTCCTGTCTGATGGCGCCCACGTAAAATCGCCATTTCGATCGCGTGAGCGCTACGTCGAAGAACCAGTAGATCAGAAGCAGCGTGGCGAAAACGATCGCATACATGCGTGGATCGTCCCACTGCATGTACAGATAAGGATTGTTCGGTTTGGGCGGGATCAGCGCTTCCTGATAGCCCCAGTAGGTGAAAAATATCTGCAACGTTATCGGGAACACGACCGTTGCGAGACTGAAGAACACGCCGGTCAGGCGCAGGGTGGGCGCACCGATCAACACCGCCGCTACTGCGCCAAGTGGTATGGCGAGCACCATCGCATACCAGGGCGGAATGCCGAATTCTTTCTCTAACGCGTAGCCGAGGTAGGCGCCGAGTCCGACGAAAGCGGCATGCCCGAGCGACAACTGGCCGGTGTAGCCGCCGACCCAATTCCAGGTTGTTGCGAGAGCGCCCCAAAAGATGACGAGCGCGATGAGGCGCGCGAGATAGTTGCTTTGCAACACGCCCATCAACGCGAGGAACGCGACGAAGACCAAGAGAGGGACGATGTAGCTGGACTTCCAGGATCTGGCGCGAGAAAAGGTCGCGCGAACGTCGGTAGAGGTGCTCATGCGCGCAACCGGAAGCCGAAAATGCCCTGCGGCCTGAACAACAACAGGGCAACAAACATCACGAACAGGCTCACGTTCTGCAATTGCAGCGTCCAAAATTGCGCGCCAAACGACTGAATCAATCCGACAAGAAGTCCACCCAGCGCGGCGCCTGGCACGCTCCCGAGACCGCCCATGACGACGGCCAGGAACATGATCATGATGAAATCGCTGCCAATGACCGGGTTAACTCCGAGAAACGTGACCATGACGCTTCCGGCGCAGCCATCAAGACCGGTGCCGATAATGAAGGCCGTCATATGAATGCGCGCGACATTGACGCCGACGCTGCCGGCGGCGGTCGGATCGTCGGCTGTCGCCCGCATCGCCCGGCCCGTCCATGTTCGGGTCAGGAAAAGATAAAGGCCGAACATCATGATCAGCGCGGCGATGAACGCAAATAGCCGCGCGTGATTGATCAAAATGCCGCCGATGATGAAGTATTCGTTGGTGTAGGGCCGCAGCACGACCTTCGGGGTAGGGCCGATGAAAATCAGTGCCAGACTCTGAATGACGCTCGAAACGCCGAGCGTGAGGATGAGCTGCGCATCCTGATTGCCGCGCGGTACCCGTTCGAGTACGCCGGCGACAGGCAGCCCAGCCAGCGCCAGCGCCAATCCGACCGGAATTGCCATGACTATGGGATCGAGGCCGAAGAAGTAGTTGAGCGCAAATGCAAGAGCCATCCCAAGCATCATGAAATCGGCTTGGGCAAAATTGATCACCCGCATGACGCCGAAAATCAGCGTCACGCTGGAGGCGAGCAACGCATAGATCCCGCCGAGAAGAATACCTCCGGCAAGCGTTTGGCCCAGGAATGACCAGGTCATGTCGACTCGCGAGTTAAGAATTGACCGCTCTCGAGCCGAGAGCCGATTGTCCATCCAGCGAGGACCGTATGGTCCTCGCCACCCGATGGATTCCTTTATTTCATCTTGATTGGCGCAGTAGCCATCTCCGGCGGGGAGACTAGCATCGGCTTTCCGTCTTGCCACTGGACGATAAAGTTGAGGGCTCCCGCATTTTGGCCATTCGGCTCAAAATGAACGTCTACGCCCAGGAACGCCGTCGCCTGGACATTCTTGCTGTTCATCGAGGCGAGCGCATCACGCACCTTCACAGGATCGGCCGAGCCCGCTTTCTCGAGCGCTTCCTTGATGATCCACAACTCGGCATAGCTCGACGTCGTGTTGTGAACGGTCCACCCTTCGTTTGTCCGCTTCTTGAAACGTTCCAGGAATTCGGCAGCGAATGGATTCTTGGTGATCGCGCTGCCTTGCGTGGCCATCACGCCGTCAACGGCAGCCGGTCCGAGCGCTTTAAAGAATTCGGGCGTCAGGAATTGGGCCCCGGTTCCAAGCACAGGGCGCTTTATCTTCACGGCATTGAGCGCACGGATGATGGCGACGCTGTCATCGAAAGTGGTGGTGCCGAGGAAGATCACGTCCGGATTCGCGTCACGCACGGCCACCGCCACCGGTATCGCGTCGGAGAGCGGCGGCGTCCAGACGCGGTTCAGCACGATCTTCACGCCGTTCTTGGGCAGCAACTCTTCGAGATTCTTGAAATATGAAACCGTGACCGCGGTGTTGTCGCCGATCAGAGCGCCGGTTTGGATTTTGCCTCCGGCTTTCGCGGCGGCGTCCTTGATCATAACGATACTGGTTCGCACCTGAAGGTCGGTACCGGTTCCGCTTCGGAAGATATATTTGTAGCCGCCTTGAACGATCCCGTCGTTCGAGGCGAACGTGAGAATCGGAACATGCAGGCGCTCGGCGATCTCGCGCGCGGCGAGGGTGAATGAGCTTAGCCAGCAGCAATCAAGCGCGCTGATGTTTCCGCTGCTGAGCAACCGCTGCGCGGCATTGGTGGCGGTTTCGACGGTCGCGCCCGTATCGGCGACGACCAGCTTGAGCTTGGCTCCGCCCATCGATTTTATGCCGCCCTGCTTGTTGATGTCCTCGATCGCCATCTCGGCGCCGATCCGCATCAGCCGGCCCTGCTCGGCCCACAAGCCGCTGAAGGGAGCAAGGAGGCCGATATTGACGTCCTGTTGCGCGAGCGCAGGCGTCGCGCCAAGCAAGATCGCTGCTATTGCGAACCGAATGCGACGGGAAATTTTATTGTGCCACATACTAGTCCCCCTGGGTTGCGCGTCACTCGAACGGATGTGGGCTAGTCGATAGCCGCGCTGTCTTCATTGCAGCACCCACCAACACCAATCGCTGCATTCTCAAATCGATTGAAGGGCAAAGCGGGGACGAGTGGAAATACCGTTTTTCGTTGCCATCATAAGGCAAGCTTATCAGTCCTGCGCTGGCGGCATAGGTCGCAAATCGCGACCGAAGTCTTCAGAAAGTCGTCCCATTATGCGACCGGTTGCGACTGATCTGTCGCGAAGCAGGCGGCCACGGCTTCCGCAACTTTCAGGAGCTTGCGGTCGGAAAAACGCGGGCCTGTCAGTGTCAGTCCGACGGGAAGGCCGTGAGGGCCGGAAAAGCCGGGCACGTTGATGCAAGGGGCATGCAGCATCGACCATGTCCGATTAAAGATATCCCAGCCGGTCGATTTGAAACCCGCTGGGGCAATGCCCGGAGCGCTCGGAGTGAGGACGGCATCGAAGTCTTTGCAGATCTCCTCGAACTCAATGCGGCAACGCGATACGTGGTTGTAGGCGTCGCGAAGGGCGCTTCGCGTGAGCTTGTCCTGGTTTTCGACACGCGATTGCAATTCGGGATGCAGTCCCTCGCGGTGAACGCGATATTCGCTCAAGAACGACGCGCGCCCTTCGCTGTTTTGAATAATGACCTGTTCGTCCAGGAGCTTGTCGAAATGATCCGGTAGACTGAGGTCGACTGTCTTCGCGCCGGCATTCTTGAGCAGCATTGCTCCTTTTTCGAGCGCGCTGCGCGTTTCGGAGGCAGCGTGCTTCCATGCCGGCGATTGGCAAATGGCGATCTTGCTGCCTGGAAGAGTCACGGGCCGCGCCGTCTCGTCGTCTTGGATGGCGTAGACGTCGCACATCATCGCGAGATCGGCGACGCAACGGCCGTACCATCCGACAGTGTCGAGCGTCAGCGATTGCATCTTGACGCCCTCGCGGCTGACGGCGCCCCACGTGGGCTTCATCGCATAGATGCCGCAGAACGAGCCTGCCCGGATCGTGGAGCCACCTGTTTGCGTGCCGAGCGAAAGCGGCACCTGGCAGTCGGCGACGGTGGCGGCCGAGCCGCTCGATGATCCGCCCGGAGTGTGCCCAAGATTGTGCGGATTGCGCGTCACAGGCTGACGGCCGGCGGCCGCAAACTCGACGGTCTCGGTCTTGCCAAAGATCAGCGCGCCGGCTGCGCGCAGTGTCATGACGCAGGCAGCATCGAGCGTCGGCCGGTTGTGGAAGTAACTCGGCGAATTGTGCCGCGTCGGCATGTCGCCGGTATCGATCACGTCCTTGATACCGACCGGAATGCCGTGCAGCGGGCCCTTGTTGGGCATTTTGTCGAGTTCGCGCGCCTGATCGAGGACCAGGTCGGGATCGATGAAGGACCAGCCGCGTACGGCAGGGTCGCGCTCTGCAATTCGATCCAGGCACGCGCGCGCGAGTTCCTCGACACCGAGCTTGCCCTCACGGATCAATGCGGAGGCGTCGGACGCCGTCAGCCTCCATTTGGGTTGCGCGCTCATGACGGCGCTCCTTGCGGCAACGGCCAACCGAGCCATTTGCAAAGCGCTTCACCCATAATGAGCTCCTTGTCCCGCGCGCCGAGAAAAGCCAAAGCTTCGGTGAACAACGTCACACATTGCCGATAGCTCGACGTCAGGCGCGTCACGTCGCTTGCCCAGAAAATTCGCTCCGGCCCGAATGCATCGAAGACCTGCTGCAGATGTTTGTGCAGCCGCGGATAGGGATATGGCTCGGACGAATAGCAGGGCAGGGCGCCCGCCTTCACGGACACGTTTGGGTATTTGGCAAGCGCCAGCAGGGTCGGCAAATCGGCAAAGGCGGCGTCGTCTTTCACGCCCGCGGGCAACGCCAGATGATCGACACAAAGCTTCAGGCCCGGGTGACGTTCCGCAATGGTGGCGACGGCGGCGAGCGCGCCCGGTGTAAGGACTGACAATGGGATTCCTGCCCGTTCTGCCGCAGGCCATAACCAGTCGGCAGTGCCGTCGGTGAGCCATGCGCGCAATGCCGGCGTATGAAACGTGAGCCGGATGCCGAACATTCCGCGGCAATCTTTCCAGCGCGCGATCAGCGCCTTGCTGTCGGCGCATTCGACCGCAAGCCGCCCCATCATCGCGAAGCGATCCGGATGCGTGCGCGCGGCTTCGAGCGGAAGATCGTGCGTGTAACCTTCCCAAGGAGGGATAATCAGCAGCGCGCGCGTTACGCCGGCCTGATCCATTTCGGTGAGCAGCGTTTCTTTCGACATCGCTTCGCGCCGATGGGCCGGCACGAAGCAAGCTGACCATGGGCGCTCGGGTGAATTCGCTTTCCAAAGATGCGCTTGGCCGTCGACGATGATCATCGCTCGATCCACTTGAGTTGTTCGTTGCGCTTGACAGAGAACATCGAACGCGCCGCTTTGCGTTCTTAGTTTCCTTTGCGATCGCTTTGCAAGAAGCGGCGTAAAAAAAGTTTGCCGATCATCAGCGCAACTTATTCCGCCATAGGTCGTGCATATACTCGCAACGTGCGCGCACTTGACTCGACACTGCGCAAATTCAATTTTGCACATGAAAAACCCGCGGTCGTCGGCCGCGGTACTCGGCGCGGCATGACAAACGGGAGTTCGTGAAATGACCATTAGCGCAAAAGCCTTCGAGATCTTGAGGTCCATGCCTGCGGCGACGGTTTATGAAGCGGCGGGAAAGGTCGGCGACATGGATCCGATGATCAGGGCGCTCGTGCCGGGCCGCAGAATGGCGGGTCCTGCATTCACGCTGCGCACAAAGCCCGGCGACAACACGGGCGTCTTTCTTGCTATTCACGATGCGCCGCGCGGCAGCGTGCTCGTGATCGACGGCGGCGGAACAGTCAAGGTTACGATCTGGGGCGGCACCTCGACGGCCTACGCTGTTCAAAAGGGTCTTGCTGGCTGCGTCACGAACGCCGGCGTTCGCGATCTCGACGAAGTGATGGAAAGCGGTTTTCCCGTCTTTGCGCCGGGAGTGACCGTGCGCGGCACAGTCAAGAATCACAAAGGGTGGACCAACATCCCGATCTGCGTCGGCGATGTTGCGGTATCGCCCGGCGACTTCATCGTCGGCGATTCCGACGGCGTGGTCGTCGTGCCCGCGGGCCGCGTCGAGGAGGTGGCAAAAGCGGCAGTCGAGCAGCGCAAAAAGGAAACGGATTGGGACACGCGCATACGGAACGGCGAGGATGGCAAAGCGGTAATGGGCCTGTAGGGAACGGAGAACCGACGTGCACTTGAACGGCAAGGTCGTGCTCATTACCGGCGGATCGCGCGGCATCGGCGCGGCGACTGCGGAGCGGTTGTCCGCCGAAGCGGACGTGTTCCTGGCGGCCAACGACACAACCGAAAATCTTCAGAAGGTCGCTGCACAATGCCTCGCACGGCGCAAAGGCGGGCGCGTCGAGTTTGGCATTTTCGATTTTCTCGACGAGAACGCGGCTGAGGCGATGATCGCAGCCGCGGAGAAAGCCTTCGGTCGCATCGATGTTCTGGTCAACAACGCCGCCATCCGCATTCGTCAGCCGTTTGGCCGGTTCTCTCACGACGAGTTCAATAAGATGATCGCGGTCAATCTGCGGGCGCCTCTGTTCGCGAGCCAGGCCGTCGTGCCGATCATGCGCCGGCAGGGCGGCGGACGGATCATTCACGTCGCGAGCCAGATGGGAGAAATCGCGGAAGACGGCTCGACGCTTTATGGGCTGACCAAAGCCGCGCTAATTCATCTTACGCGGTCTATGGCTTTCGAGCTTGTGAAGGACAACATCATCGTCAACGCCGTAAGCCCGGGGCCTACGATGACCGAATATAATGAGGCGCGAACGACGAATGATCCGGCACTCAAGGCGAAAAAACTTTCGTACACTCCGGCCGGGAGATATGGGCGCCCTGAGGAGATAGCAGAAGCTATTGAATTTCTGGCGAAAACGGATGCGTCATATATCGTTGGCCACAACCTGGTTGCGGACGGCGGATACACGATTCATTAAAGGTCGCTAGGCCGCGCGTTTAAGCCATTCGGCGTACCGCGCAATGCCTTCTCGTAGGGAAATGCGCGGATAATAGCCAAGCTCGGACTTCGCGACCGACAGGTCGACCTGCTGGATTCGATATTGATCGCCCGCGGTGTCTTGGCCGAATTCGACTTCGACGCCCGGTACAAGCGATGCAACCGTGCCGGCAACCTCCGATAGGGTCAACGAACTTTCACCGGATACGTTATAAGCGAGCCGCGGCAACTTGCGGCGGTCGAGCGCCAGCAGGAGCGCATCTACGACGTCATCGACGTAAACGTATTGGCGACGCGAGGTGGCCGCATGTGCAATCTTGGTGCGGCGGCCGAGCAGCGCATTTTCGATCATCAAACGAATGTAGCATTCGGTCGTGCGGCGTGGCCCGAATACCTGGAAAATGCGCAGGGCGACAGCATCGAGCCCGTATTGAGCGGCATAACTGCGAATGATCGCCTCGCCGCAAGTTTTGCTGGCGCCGTAGACCGTCGTGGCATGCAAGGGATGCTCTTCGGTAATCACGGGGGCAACATCGCGCCCATACGCCGCGGCAGACGAGCAAAACACGAGCCGTGTAACGCCAAACCTTCTCGCTGCTTCGGTAATGACAGACGTTCCACGCACGTTGATTTCCAGCAGTGCGAACGGGTCATCTCCCGCTGCCACCCGGCCGGACACGCCGCCGCAATGCGCGATCGCAGTGACGGCAAATTCCTTGAGCGTCCGGTGTAGAACATCGATGTCGTTGAGATCGGCCGGCACGAATGGGAATTTCGGCTTCTCCGCCGGACCGTTCCGGTCCATGCCGACGACGGCGCGACCCGCGGTTGCCAAACGCTCGGCGAGCGAGTGTCCGAGCAAACCACTCGCGCCGGTAACCAAGACAAATTCGGATTTCACGTTTCGAGCGTCCTTTGTCGCCTTGTCAGCGCCGGTCGCCTTTATCTTGCTTGCGAAGTGAGCGCAATACGATCGACGAATGGCAGCCGCGCTATTGCAGCAAGCGTGAAGACCGAGACGTCGCGTCGGTCAAGCTCTTCCGAATTTTCGAGGAGAGGGCGTCAGCCCTGTCGCAGCTTTTCTGCGACGCGCGGGGCGAAATAGGTGAGCACGCCATCGGCGCCCGCGCGCTTGAAGGCGATCAGACTTTCCATCATGGCGCGTTCGCCGTCCAGCCAACCGTTCTGTGCCGCGGCCATGATCATCGCGTATTCGCCGGAGACTTGATACGCGAACGTCGGCATGCCGAATGCTTCTTTCACGATCCGGACGATATCGAGATAGGGGAGGCCGGGCTTCACCATCACCATGTCGGCACCTTCTTCGATATCCAGCGCGACCTCGCGCAGCGCCTCGTCGGCATTGCCGGGGTCCATTTGATAGGTGCGCTTGTCGCCGGTCAGCGTCTTGGCGGAGCCGACCGCATCGCGGAATGGCCCGTAAAAGGCGGACGCGTACTTCGCCGCGTAGGCCATGATCGAGACGTCGGTTCGGCCGGCGGCGTCGAGCGCCTTGCGGATCGCGCCGACGCGTCCGTCCATCATGTCGGATGGCGCGATGATGTCGCATCCAGCCTCGACCTGCACCAAAGCCTGCTTGACCAGCACGCCCACGGTTTCGTCGTTGAGGATGATGCCGTCGCGCAAGAGGCCGTCATGACCGTGGCTGGTGAATGGATCGAGCGCCACGTCGCACAGGATGCCGACGTCCGGCACTTCCTCCTTGATGGCGCGAATTGCGCGGCAGACGAGATTGTCGGGGTTGAGCGCTTCCGAACCGGTATCGTCGCGCAGTTTCGGATCGGTGTAGGGAAACAGCGCGATGCACGGAATTGACAGTCTCGCCGCGCGCTCGGCGTCGCGCACCGCTTCATCAACGGTAAGGCGCTCGACGCCCGGCATCGATGTGATCGGTACGCGCGCGCTCTCGCCGTCGGTAAGGAACAGCGGCCAGATCAGGTCGTCGGTGGTGAGCACGTTCTCGCGCACCATCCGGCGGGCCCATTCGGCGCGGCGATTGCGCCGCATGCGAGTGGTAAGCTCGAGCGGGCTCGCCGGGCTTTCGACTGGGGTCAGGCGTGCGCGTGTCTCGAGCGGACGCCCGAATTTGACGGCCATAAAGGTCCTCCTGAACCTCTTTTTAGCCGGTCCAAAGAGGGCCCGCTACCCGGCTTTTTCCGCCTGTTTTTCCAGCATAACTCCGGCTTCGAGACTGTTCTTGTCGCGGTAGATCGATGCGACCGCCATCACGCGCCCGCCTTGCTTGTAGCGCACGACGCAATCGCGCTTTGCCACCTCACCGTCGATCTCGATGGTGTCCCATTTTTCCGCGTGACCGACATAGTTGATCGGCACGTCGTAATGCTGGCTCCAGAAGAACGGCGCGGACCTGAATGGTGTGCGTTCTCCCAGCATGTTGAGTGCTGCGATCTGGCCTTGCCGTTCGGCGACGACCCAATGCTCGACTCGGATTTTTGCGCCGCTGATGGCGTCGGGCCAGCGTGCGATGTCGCCCGCGGCGAAAATCCCGGGCACGCTGGTCTCCATGTAAGCGTCCACAGCCACGCCCTTGTCGATCGCAAGGCCGGCCTTTTCGGCAAGCGCGATGCGCGGACGCACGCCGACGCCGACGATCACCAGGTCGGCTTCGATCGGAACGCCGCTTTTCAGCACGACGTGTTTTTTATCGACGGCGGTAACGCCGTTCTCGAGATGGAAGTTGACGCCGTGTTCTTCGTGTAACGCGCGGATGAAGTCACCGAGCTGCGATCCGAACACGCGTTCGAGCGGGCGTTGCTCCGGCGCAACCACGTGCACCTCGATTTCGCGCGTCCGCAACGCCGCCGCCGTCTCCAATCCGATGAAGCTGGCGCCGATAACGACCGCGCGTTTGGCCGTTTTCGTCTGCCCGATGATGGCGCGGCAGTCGGCAAACGAGCGCAGCGTATGCACGTGCGGCAAATTCATGCCGGGCATATCGAGCCGCACCGGCTCGGCGCCGGTCGCCAGCAGCAGTTTGTCGAACTGAATGGTAGCGCCGCCGGCGAGCGTCAGCGATTTTGTCTTCGGGTCGATGGCGGTCACTTCGGTCTTCAGTTTCAAGTCGATCTTGTTTTCCGCGTACCAGTCGTCGCTGCGCAGCGGCATCCAATCCTCTGGTGCGCTGCCGGCGAGATAATCCTTCGACAGATTGGGCCGATCGACCGGCGTATCGCCGTCGTTGCTAAGTATCGTGACGCTTCCGGCGAAACCGCGTCGCCGCAGCATCTCGGCGGCGGCAAAGCCCGCCGCGCCGCCGCCGACGATGACGATCTTCTCCGGTTTGGCGGCGGTCTTCTTCGGCGCCGGCTGCTCTATCTTTCCGCGCACGAAAACCTTGCCGTCGCGCTCTTCGACATTCCAGCAGCCGAGCGGGCTCAACGCCGGGGCGGCGATCGCTTCGCCCGTTTGCAGGCTGAAATGCGCGTGGTGCCACGGACAGCGGACGGTGTCGCCGACCAGCAGACCGTCGGCAAGCGGCCCGTGATAGTGGGTGCAATGGGCTGAGACCGCAAAGAGCTTGCCGCCCCGGCGCACCGCAATGACTTCATCGTCGCCGACACGGCCCGCCAACATTGCCCCCTCGGCGAGGCTGGTCGCCGGTATGCCGGCGGCGAGGTCCGGGCCGCTTGGTTTCTTGTCGTCTTCCGCCATGATTTCCTCCGTGCGCGAGGCCGCTGCAGATGGCCTTCTTGTTAGATGCTTTGGCCGCCGGAAAATTACAGCATATGCCAATATTAGTGGCTAAGGCGGCCCGGTTGCCGGTAACCGGTCCCACTTGCTACGGGAAGGGGTGAGGGCGGTATCCCATGGATTTCGAGCTATCCGAAGAGCAGCGCGCATTTCAGGCCACTGCCCGGACCTTTGCGCGCGATGAGATGATGCCGCGCGCGCGGGAATGGGACGAGGCCGAGATCTTTCCGGTAGTGGCGCTGCGCGAGGCCGCCGCTCTCGGCTTCGGCGGCATCTATGTAAAGGAAGATGTTGGCGGTTCGGCGCTTTCGCGGCTCGATGCGGCGCTGATCTTCGAGGAACTGGCGCAAGGCTGCACCTCGACCGCCGCCTATATCTCGATCCACAACATGGCCGCATGGATGATCGATGCATTCGGCGCGGCGGAATTGCGCAAACGCGTCTTGCCGAAGCTCTGCACGATGGAGCATTTCGCGAGCTACTGCCTGACCGAGCCTGGCTCAGGTTCTGACGCGGCAAGCCTGACGACGCGCGCGCGGCGTGACGGTGATCACTATGTACTCGATGGCGCCAAGGCATTCATTTCCGGCGGCGGCGTTTCCGACATTTACGTGGTAATGGCGCGAACCGGCGAAGCCGGTCCACGCGGGATCTCTTGCATCGTGGTCGAGAAGGGAACGCCCGGGCTTTCGTTCGGCGCGCAGGAAAAGAAGCTCGGCTGGAAATCGCAGCCGACTGCGATGGTGATGTTCGAGAATTGCCGCGTGCCGGTCGCCAACCGCGTCGGCACGGAAGGCCAGGGCTTCAGAATCGCGATGGCGGGCCTCGACGGTGGGCGGCTCAATATCGGCGCCTGTTCGATCGGCGGTGCGCAATTCTGCCTCGACCGCACCGTCGAATACATGAAAGAGCGCAAGCAATTCGGTTCGCGGCTTGCCGATTTCCAGGCGCTGCAATTCCGCGTCGCCGATTACGCGACCGAGCTCGATGCGGCGCGGCTGCTGCTGCATCGCGCGGCGGTAGCGGTGAGCGAGGGTGAGCCCGCCGCGACGCGGCTTGCGGCGCAGGCCAAACGCCTAGCGACCGATACCGGCTTCGAGGTGGTCAACGGCTGCCTGCAGTTACACGGCGGCTACGGATATTTGCGTGACCATCCTATCGAGCGCGTGCTGCGCGACGTGCGCGTGCATCAGATCCTGGAAGGCACCAACGAAATCATGCGGCTGATCATCAGCCGCCAGATGTTGGGCAACTGATCGCGCGATGGCTGACACCGACATTCTGTTCGGACGGCGCGGCGCGGCCGGCATCGTGACCCTCAACCGGCCTAGGGCGCTCAATGCGGTCACGCACGAGATGGTGCTCCGGCTGCGCGCGCAACTCGGCACTTGGGCCGGCGATGATGCCGTGACGCGTGTCGTCGTGGTTGCCGAAGGCGGCCGTGCGTTTTCCGCCGGCGGCGACATCCGCGCGCTCTACGATCTCGGCCAGGCAGGCAAGCGTGAAGAGGCGCTGCAGTTCTGGCGCGACGAGTATCCGCTCAACGTCGCCATCAAGAATTACCGGAAGCCATACATCTCCCTCATCGACGGCATCGTCATGGGGGGCGGCGTCGGCATATCGGTGAACGGCTCGCATCGCGTCGCCGGGGACACGTTTCAGTTCGCCATGCCGGAAGTCGGTATCGGCTTTTTTCCCGACGTCGGTGCGACCTGGTTCCTGCCGCGCTTGCCGGGCGAACTCGGTACCTATTGCGCCCTGACCGGCGAGCGGCTGAACGCCGGGGAGGGAACAAACGCCGGCCTCGCCACTCATCGTGTTTCGTCGGCGCGCTTTGCAGAGCTGCTCGACGGATTGTGCGGAACCGTCTCAGTTGATGCTGTGCTCAATGCTTTTGCGGAACCGGCAGGCGAGGGTCCTTCCTGGGCGCGCCGCGCCGCGATCGACCGGCTGTTCATGGGCGATCGGGTCGAGGACATCCTCGGGGCGCTCGACCGCGAAGCGTCCGCCGGCGGCCGTGACGGCGAATGGGCCGCGAAAACCGCCGCAACAATCCGGACAAAATCGCCGCTCAGTCTCAAGATCGCGCTCGCGCAGGTCCGCCACGGAGGGGATTGGGACTTCGAGACGTGCATGCGGACGGAATTCCGCATAGTGTCGCGCATCATTGAAGGTCATGATTTCTACGAGGGCGTGCGCGCGGTGATCGTGGACAAGGATAACAAGCCGCGCTGGAGCCCGGCGGCACTGGCCGACGTGAGCGACGCGGACGTCGCGCGTCACTTCGCGCCGCTTGCGAGCGAGCTCGCGCTGCCATGAC
The DNA here is from genome assembly GCA_035546875.1 of Pseudolabrys sp. Classification (GTDB taxonomy): domain Bacteria; phylum Pseudomonadota; class Alphaproteobacteria; order Rhizobiales; family Xanthobacteraceae; genus Pseudolabrys. The sequence continues at coordinate 66,002 of DASZVZ010000013.1, read as the reverse complement.
CGACCCGGTGTACGACGATCAGTCCGCCGGCCTTGAGCCCGTGCAGGAGCGCGAAGGCGAGGCGGCCACCGGGCGCTGGACGCGCCGGCTCATCATCTTTCTGCGCGTCATGGCGGTGTTGTCGATGGCCAAGGGGCTGTACCACTGGTCACGCCTGCTCGGCATCGGCGTGAGCCACAACGAGATGTTCGAGGCACATTCGGTCGCCTGGCAGGCGGCGACGGTATTCTTCGCGGTGATCGATCTCGTCGCCGCCGTGGGCCTGTGGCTTGCGACCGCGTGGGGGGCCGTCATCTGGCTGACCGCCGTCGCCTCGATGATCGCCCTTGATGTGTTTTTCGCGCAGGTGTTCGGTGTCGGCCCCCTCTTCGACGTCGTCGAGGGGCTGCTGCTGTTGATGTATCTGATGTTGGCGTTGATGTCGGCGCAGGAACAACCGTCGTGATTTTCGGGAGGCAAGCATGGCGCGCATAGGCTTCATCGGTCTCGGCAACATGGGGTTGCCGATGGCGCAGAACCTCATCAAGGCGGGCCACGCGATCGAAGGCGTCGACGTCAATCCGGCATCGGTCGCCAAGCTCAAGGAAGCAGGCGGTACGGCCGTTGAAACGGCGAAGATTGCCGCCGCGCGCGCCGACGTCGTCATCACCATGCTGCCGTCGGGCAAGGAGGTGAGGGATGTCTATCTTGGCCCGAACGGCATCATCGAGAATGCCAACGAAGGGACGCTGCTGATCGACTGCTCCACCATCGATGTCGAAACTGCGCGCGATGTCGCGGCCAAAGCGGAGACGAAAGGCCTTCTGATGTTGGACGCACCGGTATCCGGCGGCGTGGGCGGCGCGACGGCGGGCACGCTCACTTTCATGGTCGGGGGCAGCGCGCAAGCGTTCGCACGCGCGCAGTCGATTCTGGAAAAAATGGGCAAGACCATCGTGCATGCCGGCGGCCCCGGAAACGGCCAGGCCGCGAAGATCTGCAACAACATGATCCTCGGCATTTCGATGATCGCGGTGTCGGAGGCCTTCGTGCTCGCCGAAAAGCTCGGACTCGACCACCAGAAGCTGTTCGACATTTCATCTAAGTCATCCGGACAATGTTGGTCGATGACATCCTATTGTCCGGTGCCGGGCCCGGTGCCGACGTCACCGGCAAATCGCGAATATCGGGCGGGTTTCACCGCGGCGATGATGCTTAAAGACTTGAAACTTTCACAGGCCGCCGCCAAGGCCGCTGGCGCGCGCACCGCGCTCGGTGCCGACGCCGAAAGGATTTATTCGCAATACTGCGAGAGCGGCGAGGGCGCGCGCGACTTTTCCGGTATAATTCGGTTCGTGCGCGGTTAGCGCCCGGACCCGGAAATCGACGCCGTCAACAAGAGAAGAGCAAGCAAAACGGCGTATTGCGCAAGGTGAACGAAACGTAACGTCGTTTGCTCAAATTGTGCACGCATGGAATCCATTTACCGTTGCAAATAAACCTAATCTTTATGGTGTTATTTAAGCCGATTTTAGAAGGCGTCCCTTAGGTTGCGCGCGTCGGAGCGGGGAAGACAGGGCCCCGTTACCGCGTAAGTACGAACACAAAACGATAAACAGGGACGTTGAACATGAAAGCCGTCGTGAAGACGGTCGAGGCGGGCGATCGTGACGCACGTTTCGACCACATCCGGCCGCTCTATCTCGAAGCCTTGACGCTGGTCGAGCGGCTGCATCGCCGGTTGCTCGACGTCATCAAGGACGAGTTCGATCGCCGGGGCCGCGCGGACATCAATTCGGTGCAGGCGCTGCTGCTTTACAATATCGGTGACAAGGAGCTGACCGCGGGCGAATTGCGCACGCGCGGTTATTATCTCGGCTCCAACGTCTCCTACAACTTGAAGAAGCTCGTCGAGATGGGGTTCCTCGACCATCAGCGCTCTCGCGTTGATCGGCGTTCGGTGCGCATCAAGCTGACTGCCAAGGGTCAGGACGTGCGCGACGTCGTCGAGGCGCTCTACCAGAAGCATGTGAAGACGGTCGAACAGGTCGGCGGCATCAGCGTCGACGAGTTCTCAAACCTCAACAAGTCGCTTCATCGCCTGGAGCGCTTCTGGACCGATCAGATCCTTTATCGCCTCTAATCCGAGGTACTGGTGGGTGTACTTGCCCCGGCCGAAAGGCCGGGGCCTTCTGTTTTCGTGGTGTCATAAATTTGCCAGGCCGCCCCCTCTCTATTGACCTCTGTTGCGCACGGAGTTGTGAGGCGATCCGGGCCGTATTGATCCGGTTTGCCACGTAACCCCATTGCGGCGGCGGGGTTTTTCGGTGCATGTGGGCGCCGGAACTCGGGTGGGGCGCATTCGGGACGGCCATGCCAGAATTGCCGCTGAGGCCTTGCGGCCTGATCAATCGCCGAGGGTTTCTCGGCCGCCTTGCCGCCGGCTTGATGGCCGGCGGCGCCATGGTCCGCCAGGCCGCCGCTGCCGATGACGCGATGCTCCAGGCGTTGATCGATCAAAACCAGCGCAACGATCTCGGCCAACATTTCGACAGCGCGTCGCGCACTATTCGTATGCCGAAGGCTTCGGTGCCGATGCTGTCGCCTTCGACTGTCGACAGCACGGCCGCCGCAATTGCTCAGTACGAGGGCATCGTCGCGCGGGGCGGTTGGCCGCAAGTACCGCCGGCCGATCGCCTGCGCATCGGCAACCGGCACCCGAGCGTGGTGCTCTTGCGCAAGCGTCTGATTGTTTCAGGCGATCTGGAGCCGGCCGCGGGCGAGACCGACATTTTCGATTCTTACGTCGAGGCCGCAGTGCGCCGTTTTCAGATCCGGCATGGCGTAACAGTCGACGGCATCGTGCGCGAGCAGACTTTCCACAATCTCAACGTGCCCGCCGATACGCGGCTCGCGCAGCTCAAAGTGAATCTCGTGCGCCTGCGAAGTTTGTCTAGTCATCTCGGCAACCGTTACGTGGTCTGCAATATCCCGGCGGCCCAGATCGAGGCGGTCGAGAACGGTGTCGCGGTGACACGTCACACCGCGGTGGTCGGTAAACCCGATCGCCCGTCACCGGACATCAACAGCAAGATTGTCGAGATCAACTTCAATCCGTACTGGACGGTACCGGTTTCCATCGTACGGCGCGATCTTATCCCGCTCATGCAGAAGGATCCGGAATACCTCAGCAACGAGCACATCCGCATCTTCGATATGCGCGGCAACGAGCTCACGCCGTCGCAGGTCAATTGGTATTCGGAAGAGGCGGTCAACTACCGCTTCAAGCAAGACCCGGGCGATTTCAATTCCCTTGGCTCGATCCGCATCAATTTCCCGAACAAGGACGGCGTGTACATGCACGATACGCCGTTGAAAAACCTCTTCGGCGAAGATTTCCGCTTCCACTCATCCGGCTGCGTGCGCGTGCAGAATGTGCGCGAACTGGTTGATTGGTTGCTGCGCGATACGTCCGGCTGGTCGCGCGATCATATCGATGCGGTGATCAGGTCCGGTGAGCGTATCGATGCACGACTGTCGAGGCCCGTTCCGTTGCACTGGGTTTACATCACGGCCTGGGCGACGTCCGATGGCGTCGTTCAATTTCGCGAGGACATCTACAATCGCGATGGCGTGGGTGTGAGCCTGGCGCCGCCGACGCGCGGCTGATGTGGTCAGCGCTCTTGAGCGACCGCAATCCGTAAGAACCGCCATTGATTTTGCGCGTTCCGCTCGGAGCGCGCGAAAAGCCCGATGACGCCGCCGCCGTCCGGCGGATCGCCTTCGATTTCCTGCGCCTTCACGCCGTTGATGTAGAGGGTGGCCGTGCTGCTTTTCAGGGCGACCTTTATCTGGTTTTGCGCTCCAAGACCTTTGTGAATTCCCGCGAACGCTTTTTTCGGCACGATAGTGGACCATTTGCCGGAATCTTTGCGCAGGATTGCGTAACTGCCGTCGGGGTAGAGATTGGCTGTATAGATGTCGTCCATGTTGCCGATGCGGCTCCAGAAGACCAGGCCGCCCGCGGTCGCATTGAGATCGTCCGCTTGAGCGGGTGATTTGAGGTCAGCGCAGATGGTTGCGTCAGCAAAATGCCGCGACGGAACCACAATCCATTTGGTATTTTGTGTGGCGGCAATCAATACCATTTGCCCGTTATCATAATAGGCATTGCTGCCAATTCGGGTTTCGCCGAGATGAATCCAGCCGGCCTTGGCGGATTGGAAATCATCGACAAACGCCGCCGCAGATTCGTCGCAACGCGGCGCGCTTGTAGTTGATACGGGTTTCGCTGGTGCGTTTACAGCGACTGTCGAAGGAGCCGGCGCGGGCTGGTTCACCGGCTGCGCGGCGGTTCGCAATGGCGATGGACTCGATGGCGCTTTCGTCAACCAAAAAGCGCCGAAGGCGCCGGCAATGAGCAAAACCGCTGCGGCCGCCATTATCGGAACCAAGCTGACGTTTTTTCTCGGGTCGACAGTTTGAGCTGCGTTGCCGGTGCGGGCTGCGCCGGGTTGTTCGGGCACGCTGCCGGACTTTTTTATGATGATGCCGTCGATCGCCTGGATCAGGCGATCCATGTGCTGATGGAAATCCCGGCCGGTATCGACCTCCGCTGCATTGAGAAATGCGAAATCCTTCAAGCTCTCCGGTATGTCGCCTGCATCGGGCATGCGGGCGCCGTTGACCAGCACCGGAATGAGCGGAATGCGACCTTGCAGAGCCGTTTCGATTTCGATGCGGACCGGATCCGTCTCGGCTGCCATACGGCCGCCGCCGCCTTTTGCCCGGCCAAGCCACTTCGGGCCGACGATCGAGATCAGAACGTCGCTCTGCAAAAGCGTGTCGCGAATGTGAGTGCGAAAATCGGAGCCGAAGGGGATATTCTCGATGTCCATAAAGATCGAGTCTTCGCCGTAGCGCGCGACCAGCCGGTCGCGTATGCGCCCCGCGATCGCGGCGGAATCCGATCGGCGATACGATATGATGACTTTCGACATTGCCGCCCCGACCCGGGAAGCCCCGGCGTTGTCGAATGATACCTATGGGCGCTGATTTCTTCTATAGTCCCGGGGACTTGTCATCGGGGCGCGCGGTATCGTTTCGCGTAGTGTGACCATGACTTTACAGCCGCCGTCCACGCTGCGCGTGGGCGTGACCGGCCACCGCGCCGACAAATTGCGTGACGATGCCGCCGCGCGCATCAGTCCCGTGGTCGCGGAGGCGCTCCAGCGGCTCCGTGGCCTCCTTGGGCAAGGTGCCAGGCTCCAGGTCGTCTCGCCGCTTGCCGAAGGTGCCGACCGTCTCGTCGCCAGACTTGGGGTTGAGCAGGGCGCAGACCTGATCGCGCTGCTGCCATTTCCGCGTGACCAATACCTCGATGATTTCTCCGGCGTTCCGTCGCGAGCGGAATTCAATGCGTTGCTGAGCCGGGCAAAAGAGGTCATTACGCTCGAAGGCGATCATGCCACCGAGCAAGGCAGAAAGGCTGCATATGCTGCCGTAGGCGCTGCCGTCGTCGACCACAGTGACGTAATGCTGGCGCTTTGGAATGGAGAAGCAGCCGAAGGTCATGGCGGCACGGCGGAGGTCGTGCAATCGGCGCGGCGCGCCAGCAGGCCCGTGCTGTGGCTTCCGACCACGGCGGACGCACCGCATTTGCTTTTGGCCGATCGTGAGGTTGTCGACGGAGCGATCGATGCGTTCGTTGGGTGCGCATCGGAAATTCTCGCCAAACGGTCAACGGGAATAAAACCTGAAAAATTTTCGTTGGCGCGTGATCGCCATCTATTCGCACCCGGCCCCAAGCGCATTCTCGCTCTCGACGGAGGCGGTGTGCGTGGCATCGTCAGCATTGCATTTCTCGAACGGCTGGAAAAAATCGTCGAGGAGATCGAAGGCAGGCCCGTCTTGTTGGGCGACTGGTTCGATTTGATCGGCGGCACGTCGACCGGAGCAATCATCGGTACCTTGCTGGCGCTTGGCTATCGGGCTGCCGATATCAAGAAATTCTATGACGAGCTTGCGCCGCGGGTATTCAAATCCTCGTTCTGGCGGATCGCTGGCGTGAGAGCGAAGTTCGACGCAGAAAATCTCACCGGCCAGCTTGCCAAGCTGCTCGGCGGCCGAACGGTGGGCGACGACGAAATCCGCACCGGTCTCTGCGTGGTAACCAAGCGTGTCGACACCGGCAGCGCGTGGGTCATCGTCAACAATCCGTGCGGCCTCTATTGGAATACGCCGCCCGACAATTCATTCACCGGCAACAGGCATTATCCGCTCGCCAATCTCATTCGTGCGAGCACGGCCGCACCACATTTCTTCGACCCGCAGCGCATCGAGATCGCGCCAAACACGCCACCGGGGTTGTTCGTCGATGGCGGCGTGAGCCCGCACAACAATCCATCGCTTTATATGTTTCTGATCGCATACCTGCCGCAGTACGGTCTGAACTGGAAGCTCGGGCCTGAAAACCTGACCGTCGTATCGATCGGCACCGGCACGTTCCGCTATCGCATGCCTGCGAATTTGCCTGTGTGGGTGAAAAATCTCGGCATGACTATTCACGCGCTCGCGTCGCAGATGTCTGACTCCCAGCAGCTCACGCTGGCGATCATGTCGCTATTCGGCTCGGGGCCGACCGTCTGGCCGATCAATTCGGAGCTCGGCGATCTCGGCACCACGCCTCCGCCCGGCGGGAAGCCGCTGTTTCATTTCCTTCGCTATGACGTACGGTTGGAGCGGGACTGGTTGCAGCGCGAGCTTGGTGTCGCGCTGGACGAGCCGAAACTCGCTGTGATGCGGCGGCTTGAAGCGGTCGAAAACATGGCGGAATTTTACGACCTCGGGGCGCGGGCCGCCGCACATCAAATCAAACCCGAGCACTTGGTACGGCGCGGATAGGCACGCCTCTGGCATTCGCCAAGCTCGACGCTAGATATTGCGGCTGGGGGTAACGCCCTATGCCAAACCTTGGCGCAAACGCGCCGATATGGTATTTCCGCGCAATTCCGGCCTTTGCCTGCATTCGGCGCCCATAAGCGAGGCGTCAGGAGATCGTGATGTCTACGAAACCCGCTTCCGCCAGTGTGCCCGAGGCGCTTTTTTCGGCGGGCGTGCGGGAGACCGATCCCGAGATCGCGGATGCGATCGGCAAAGAACTCGGCAGACAAAGGGACGAAATCGAGCTGATCGCGTCGGAGAACATCGTTTCCAAGGCTGTTCTTGAGGCGCAAGGATCTGTTCTGACCAACAAATATGCCGAAGGCCTGCCCGGCAAGCGCTACTACGGCGGCTGCCAATACGTTGACATCGTTGAGAGACTTGCGATCGAGCGGGTCACGAAGCTTTTCGGCTGCAAATTCGCGAACGTGCAGCCCCATTCCGGCGCGTCGGCAAATGCCGAGGTTTTCCTGGCACTTATGCAGCCTGGTGACACCTTCATGGGGCTCAACCTGGCGGCCGGCGGGCATTTGACGCACGGGTCGCCGGTCAACATGTCGGGCAAATGGTTCAAGCCAATTCCGTACGGTGTTCGGCGCGAGGATCACAGAATCGACCTCTTAGAAGTGCGAAAGCTCGCCCAAGAACATCGCCCGAAAGTCATCATCGCCGGGGGCTCGGCCTATCCGAGGATCATCGATTTCCGCGCCTTCCGCGAAATCTGCGACGAGGTCGGCGCCTACCTGATGGTCGACATGGCGCACTTCGCGGGCCTCGTCGCCGGCGGCGCGCACCCGTCGCCGTTCCCGCACGCGCATGTCGTGACCACGACCACGCACAAGACTTTGCGCGGTCCGCGCGGCGGCGTGATCCTGTCGGACGACGAGGAAATCGCCAAGAAGCTCAACTCGGCGGTGTTCCCCGGTATGCAGGGCGGGCCGCTGATGCACGTCATCGCGGCGAAGGCGGTGGCTTTCGGAGAGGCGCTCCGCCCGAGCTTCCGCACCTATGCGCGCAATGTCGTCGAGAACGCCAAAGCACTTGCGGAGACATTGAAGTCGCGCGGACTCGACATCGTGTCCGGAGGCACCGACACGCATCTGATGCTGGTCGATCTCAGGCCCAAGCGGTTGACCGGCAAGGTCGCCGAACTCGCGCTCGGCCGTGCCCACATCACCTGCAACAAGAACGGGATTCCGTTCGATCCGGAAAAGCCGACGGTGACATCCGGCATACGGCTCGGCACGCCCGCCTGCACGACACGCGGCTTCGGCATCGCCGAATTCCGCCAGGTTGGCGATCTCATTGTCGACGTGCTCGACGTGCTGTCGCAAAAGTCGGCCGAAGAAGATGCGCTGATCGAGGCAACGGTGCGCGACAAGGTCAAAACATTGATCGGACGGTTTCCGATTTACCAGGCGTAAGTAGCCCCGGGGGGCTTGTCATGCGTTGTCCGAGTTGCGGAAGCCTCGATACCCAAGTGAAGGATTCGCGTCCGACCGAGGATTCTGCCGTTATCCGCCGCCGGCGCGTCTGCCTTACCTGCAATTTCCGTTTCACGACGTTCGAGCGCGTGCAGCTGCGCGAGCTCACCGTAATCAAGCGCAACGGCCGCCGCGTGCCGTTCGACCGCGACAAACTGATGCGCTCGGTGCAGATCGCGCTGCGCAAGCGTTCTGTCGATCCGGAGCGCATCGAACAGATGGTCTCGAAGATCGTACGCGAGCTCGAAAGCCAGGGCGAAAACGAGGTCTCGTCGGAAGCGATCGGCGAGTTGGTCATGGAGCACCTGCGCGAGCTCGATGACGTCGCCTACGTGCGTTTCGCGTCGGTCTATCGCAATTTCCGCGAAGCCAAGGACTTCCGCGCCGCCCTCGACGAACTGTCCGGTGAGGAGGCCGAAGCGGGGGCTTCCGGCGCGCCCCGCAAATGACGGACGTCGCGGCGCCGGTAGCCGCCGACAAAGCGGCGGAAGACCAACGCTTCATGGCGCTCGCCTTGACGCTGGGGCGCCGCGGACTCGGCAATACGTGGCCCAATCCGGCGGTCGGCGCGGTTATCGTCAAGGACGGCGTTATCGTCGGACGCGGCTGGACGCAGCCGGGCGGCCGCCCGCACGCCGAGGTCGAAGCACTGCGTCGCGCGAAGAAGGCGGCAAACGGTGCGACAATGTACGTCACGCTCGAGCCGTGCTCGCATTACGGCAGGACTCCGCCCTGCGCCGATGCAATCATCAAGGCCGGAATCGCGCGCGTCGTTTCCGCGATAGAGGATCCCAATCCGGAAGTCGCAGGCGGCGGGCATCGCAAATTGAACGAAGCCGGTGTCGCTGTCGAAGTCGGTGTCGGTGCGGCAGAGGCGGCACGTCTCCACGTTGGCCATATTGCCCGGGTGCGTGACAAGCGCCCGCATGTGATCTTGAAGCTCGCTGTTTCCGCAGACGGCAAGGCCGCGGCCGCGGGACGGAAGCCGGTGGCCATCACTGGCGAACTGGCCCGCGAGCGGGTGGCGCTGATGCGCGCGGAAAGCGACGCCATCCTGGTGGGCATCGGTACGGTGCTCTCCGACGATCCGCATCTGACTTGCCGCTTGCCCGGCATGCTCGACCGCTCGCCGGTGCGCGTCATCCTGGACGCGAAACTACGCGCCCCGATGGCGAGTTATGCGATCGCCACCATTCGCGAGACGCCGACCTGGGTCTTCACCGGTACGAAAGCGTCGCCGATTGCGGATGAAATCCTGCGCGAAAAGGGCGCCGAAGTTTTCCGCGTTCCGGAGCATGACGGCAGGCTCGACCTCAAGAAAGTGCTCGGCGTTCTTGCACAGCAGGGGGTCACGCGATTGATGGTCGAAGGCGGGCCCACCGTGGCCGCGAGTTTCCTGAAAAGCGATCTCGTCGACGAAGCGTTTCTGTTCCGCTCGCCGAAAGAAATCGGCGCGGACGGCATCGACGCTCTCGATGGCATGAAGCTCGAATCCCTGATGGACAACATGGCTTTGTTCACCAGCGAAGAGATCGGCGAGGATTGCCTCGATCATTTCGGGCGGGCATAAATGTTCACCGGCATTATCACCAATGTCGGCGAGGTGCGCTCGGTGAAGCCGCGCGCCGACAATTTGCATCGCATCACCATCGCTTGCGACTACCCGCGCGCCGTTCTGGTCGATGGCGCTTCGATTGCGTGCTCGGGCGTTTGCATGACGGTGGTCGGCGCAGGTGAGGAAGAGGGCCGCCGCTGGTTTGCGGTCGATGCCGCGGCCGAAACACTTGCCGTGACCACCGCCGGCACCTGGCGGCACGGTACCCGCGTCAATCTCGAGCGCGCGCTGGCGATAGGTGATGAACTCGGCGGCCACCTGGTGTCGGGTCACGTGGACGGCCTGGCGCGCATCGTTGCGCGCGAGGACATGACGGAAATGTCCCGGCTTGCCTTGCGCGCGCCTCCCGCGCTGTCGCGGTTCATTGCCACCAAGGGTTCGGTGGCGCTCGACGGTATCTCGTTGACGGTCAACGCAGTCGAGGGTGACACATTCTCCGTGTTGATCATTCCGCACACGCTGACGGTGACAACGCTCGGCGAGGTGCGCGAGGGCAGTGACGTCAATCTCGAAGTCGATCAAATGGCGCGCTACGCCGCACGGCTCATGGAAAAGCAGTAAGGCGCTTGTTTGCGCTGCGGCGGCTTGCTACGACGCCGCCGAACAAGGAACAGTGACATTATGGCCAAGAAGAAAAGCAGCGCGCCGAAACGCGCCGAAAAGTTGCGCATGCTGATCGTGGAGGCGCGTTACTACGAGCACATAGCGGAAAAGTTGCTGCAAGGAGCAACCCAGGTGCTTGACGAAGCGGGCGTGGTCTATGATCGCCTCACGGTGCCGGGCGCGCTCGAAATCCCCGGCGCGATCGCTATGGCCTACGAGGCGGCGCAGAAGAAGCGCACGCCTTATGACGGCGTCATTGCGCTCGGCTGTGTAATTCAGGGTGAGACCTATCATTTCGACATCGTATCGAATGAATCGGCACGCGGGCTGATGGACCTGGCGCTCAGGCAAATTCCGGTCGGCAACGGCATTCTTACGGTGGACAATGAATTGCAGGCGCAGGCGCGGCTCGGCGGCGGCAAGGGGCACAAGGGCGAGGAAGCTGCGCGCGCTGCGCTTGCGATGGTGAAACTCAAGCGCCAACTCGCGGGGAAATGATGGCGGCAGCGCACGCCCCGGCGAAAGACGAGCGCAAGGCCAACCGCCGCGGCGCCGCACGTCTTGCCGCGGTGCAGGCGCTTTACCAGATGGATCTCGCGGGCACCGGCCTGAACGAAATCCTGGCTGAATTCGAGAGCCACTGGATCGGCCGCGAGGTCGAGGGCGAGCAATATCTTCCCGCCGAAGCCGCGTTTTTCCGCGATATCGTGTCGGGGGTCGTGCGCGAGCAGCGCGCGCTCGATCCGCGCATCGACGAGGCCCTGCAAAAAAGCTGGCCGCTGAAACGCATCGAGGCGATTTTGCGTGCGGTTCTGCGCGCCGGCGCTTACGAGCTCGAACATCGCAGCGACGTCCCGGCGCGCGTGGTGGTCTCGGAATATGCCGACGTTGCCGCCGCATTCGTCGAGCGCGATGAGACCGGTATGGTCAACGCGGTGCTCGATCAACTGGCGCGGCAGATACGGGCGGGCGAATTCGACGGAAAGGGGCGGTGAGTCATGACCGGTCCCGCCGGCGACGGTTCGGGTGAAGACCGGCTGATCGCACGCTTCTTCAAACCGCTTGCGAGCGATCCCGGCGCGCTCGATCTTGCCGATGACGCCGCTTTTCTGACTCCGCCGCCGCATTGCGATCTGGTGCTCAAGACCGACGCCATCGTCGGCGGCGTGCATTTTTTCAATGACGATCCGCCCGATGCGATCGCGCGCAAGTCGCTGCGCGTCAATCTTTCCGATCTCGCCGCAAAGGGCGCAAAGCCGCTGGGCTTTCTTCTCGCGCTCGCCTTGCCGGGTGAAATCGGCGACGAATGGCTCGGTAAGTTTTCGAAAGGGCTGAAGGAGGATTCCGAAGCTTTCGGCTGTCCCTTGTTCGGCGGCGACACCGACCGGACGCCGGGGCCGGTGACCGTATCGATCGCCATGGTCGGTGCCGTTCCGAAGGGCACAATGGTACGCCGTGCCGGCGCCAAGCCTGGCGACCGCGTAATGGTTACCGGGACGATTGGCGATGCCGCGCTCGGCGTGCAGTTGCGCAACGGCAGAAATATCAATCTCGCGCCTGCGCAGCGCGACCATCTGCTGGCGCGCTATCTGCTGCCGCAGCCGCGGTGCGCGCTCGCGGACGCTATCCGTGAGCACGCTTCGGCGGCGATGGACATTTCGGACGGCCTTGCCGGCGATCTCGGCAAGCTCGTTCGCGTCTCGGGCGTCGCGGCGGAAATCGCGGTTCCCAAGGTTCCGCTCTCGGAGGCGGCCAAAGCGGCGGTCTTGTCAGACCCCGCGTTGATTGAAACCGCCCTGACCGGCGGCGACGACTACGAGATCGTTTGCAGCGCGCGCCCGGGTCACGTCGCGCCGTTGCGGGCTGCGGCGGAAGCAGCCGGCGTGCGGCTGACGGAGATCGGCGTCATCTCGGCCGGCGAGGGCGCCCGCTTCATCGGCGCGGACGGCAAGGCGCTTTCCTTCAGGCGCGCGTCCTTCAGCCACTTCTGAAAACGGCGAGACGCGGCAATTCCGCGGCGCTATAACTTGCGCGAACGCGCGTACGGGGATGCCATGCACGACCTGACCAAGAAAGAACCGCCTCATCTTCCGGCTGGCATCGGGGCGAATTTCGACCGGCTCTATAAGCTCTATCCGACTTCGGCGTATCTGAGAAAGCGCGCACCGCACAACGTGCCGCTGTTCTCATTCGAATACGGCGACACCGGCGCGGGCGCCGACGTCGGCATTCTGGATAACTGGGCGGCGTTCGACGCGATCAAGATTGTCCCGCGTTACGGCGGCATCATTACCGTGCCGCCGGTCGACGTCGAGCTGTTCGGCACGCACTATTCCGCGCCGATCGGCATCGCGCCGATGGGGGGGCCGTCGCTGGTCTGGCCGGGCGCGGATCTCATGCTCGCCAAAGCCGCCCAGCACGCGCGCGTGCCTTACACGCTCGGCGTTGCGGGCGGAGCGACCATCGAGGAGGTCGCGAAAGTCGCGCCGGATGTATTCTGGCTTCAGCTCTATCGCTTCTACCAGAACGACCACGCCATCGGTTTCGACCTGATCAGGCGCGCGACTGCCGCCGGCGTGAAGGTGCTGGCGCTCACCATCGATGTGCCGGTGCGCACCACGCGCTCGCGCGAAACCTACGCCGGTCTCGGACGCGAGTTTCATCCCAATATGCGCATGATCCGGGAAATGCTGGTGCGGCCGAAATGGTTGTTGGCGCTCTTGCGCAACGGGTATCCGCGCTTTGCGACGATTCGCGACTACGTGGGCAAGAACGCCGGCACAAACGAAGTAATCCGTTTCGCGCGCAAGAACATGGGCGGCGTGTTCTCCTGGGAAGAGGTGGCGCGCTATCGCGACAGGTGGAAGGGCCCGATGTTGATCAAGGGCATCCTGCATCCGGCCGACGCCGAGAAGGCAGTATCGATGGGCATCGACGGCATCTGGGTGTCGAATCATGGCGGCCGGCAGATCGAGGCGCTGGCGCCATCGATCGATTGCCTGCCCGCGATCGTCTCGGCGGTGGGCAAGAAGGCCACCGTCGTGCTCGACAGCGGCATCCGCAGCGGTCAGGACGTCATGCGCGCTCTCGCGCTCGGCGCCAACGCAGCCTTCGCCGGCAAGAGCTTTCTTTGGTCGCTGGGCGCGCTGGGCGAAGAGGGGCCGACGCATCTCATCGATCTTTACGTGGACGAACTGCGCTCCTCGCTTGGCCAGATCGGTGCGCGCTCGATCGAGGACGCACGCAACGCCACCATCAGCCACCCCGGCGCCTGGCGCTTTGATCGAAACGACTAGCCGCGTCTTTCGGGCGACAACTCTGCCTTGCGCCGCCCGCAGTGGCGGCGGTGGTGAATCGCCGCTACAAGGGCGGCCCCGGGGAGCCCTCAATGTCGGCGCTGGCCGAGCCTTTCACCGACAAGCACATTGACGACAACCTCGCCCGCCGCAATGCGAAGGTGCTGGCGGTCGCGCAGGCGCTCGCCGGCGGCAACAATACCGTCGTGGTCAGCACCGCGAGCATCATCGGCGCGGTGCTCGCGCCCGACAAAGGCCTGGCGACGCTGCCGATCACCTGCATGGTGTTCGGCATGTGGCTCGGCACCTTGCCGCTCGGCTGGCTTGCGCGGCACTACGGGCGGCGCTTCGCGCTGCAGACCGGCTCGGTGCTCGGCATCGTCTCCGGTCTCATTTCCTACTCCGCCGTCATGCACGGCAGTTTCTGGGTGCTGCTGGCCGGCACCTTTTGCGCCGGTCTCTATGCCGCCGCCCACCAGTCCTATCGCTTTGCGGCCGCCGACACGGCGAGCGAGGCGTTGCGGGCGAAGATGGTGTCGTGGGTTCTCGCCGGAGGCGTGTTCGCGGCGCTGATCGGGCCGCAGCTCGTGATCTACACCAAGGACCTGCTGACGCCTTACCTGTTCGCCGCGAGCTATCTCGGCCAGTCGGTATGCGCGCTGCTGGCGGCCGTCGTGCTGATTTTCGTGAAGATCCCGCCGCTGCCGGCCGCGCACCGGAGCGGGGGGAGACCCCTTGCCGAGATCGTCCTGACGCCGCGCTTTCTCGTGGCGGTCGCCTGCGGGGTCGCGAGCTACGCCATGATGAACATGGTGATGACGTCGGCGCCGCTCGCCATGGTCGACTGCGGACACACGGTGACGGATGCCGCGCTGGGCATCCAGTGGCACGTGCTCTCGATGTATGCGCCGAGTTTCGTGACCGGCGCGCTGATCGCGCGCTTCGGGGTCGAGCGCATCACCGCGCTCGGCCTCGCGCTGATCGCGGCCACGGGCGTTGTCGGGCTTTCGGGCATTTCGGTTGCCCACTTCTGGATCGGGCTGTCGCTGCTCGGCATCGGCTGGAACTTCGCATTCATCGGGGCGACCACGCTGGTGACCCGTTGCCACCGGCCGAGCGAACGCAACAAGGTGCAGGCGTTCAACGATTTCCTGATCTTCGGCGCCATGGCGGTATCCTCGTTCGGTTCCGGGCAATTGCTCGACAAGCTCGGCTGGGCGGCCGTCAACGAGATGATTTTTCCGACGGTGCTGGCGGCCGGCGTGCTGCTCGGCTGGCTGTTTGTGCGCGAACGGCGCGCCGCGACTTAAGTCGCGTGCCCGAAAAGGCTGTGATTCGGCGGCTTTTGCGGCGTTGCGCTGACGCATCCTTTTTGGCTATATCCCTCCCGCTTTCCCGGTCGGGGTGAAGCGCCTTCAAGCGGCCATCCTCGACGTTCAGGCGCCGGCCAGGGACAGTTTCCTGCCAGCTCCATTTCAAATCGAGGTTGAATCACCATGACGACATTATGGGTGATCGTCGGCTGTGGCGTGCTCGCCATCATCTACGGCATCTGGGCGATCGGATCGGTGCTGCGTGCCGACGCGGGCTCGCCGAAGATGCAGGAAATCTCCGCCGCCGTGCGCGAGGGCGCGCAGGCCTACCTGAAGCGGCAGTACACGACGATCGGCATCGTCGGCATCGTCATCTTGCTGCTGCTCGGCTATTTCCTCGGCTGGCTGGTCGCGGCGGGTTTCGCCATCGGCGCGATCCTGTCGGGGGCGACCGGCTTCATCGGCATGAACGTCTCGGTGCGCGCCAACGTGCGCACGGCGCAGGCCGCGATCGGCTCGCTTGCCGGCGGACTCGAGCTCGCCTTCAAGTCGGGCGCGATCACCGGCATGTTCGTCGCCGGCCTCGCGCTACTCGGCGTCGCGGGCTACTTCACGTTCCTCACCACGCACCTGCATCTCGCGCCCAACGACCGCACCGTGATCGACGCGCTGGTCGCGCTCGGTTTCGGCGCCTCGTTGATCTCGATCTTTGCCCGTCTCGGCGGCGGCATCTTCACCAAGGGCGCCGACGTCGGCGGCGATCTCGTCGGCAAGGTCGAAGCCGGCATTCCGGAAGACGATCCGCGCAACCCGGCGACCATCGCCGACAACGTGGGCGACAACGTCGGCGACTGTGCCGGCATGGCCGCCGACCTGTTCGAGACCTACGCGGTGACCATCGTCGCCACCATGGTGCTGGCGTCGATCTTCTTTGCCTCCGCGCCGAACCTCGCGAACATGATGACCTATCCGCTCGGTATCGGCGGCGCCTGCATCATCACCTCGATCATCGGCACGTTCTTCGTGCGGCTCGGTTCCAACCAGTCGATCATGGGCGCGCTCTACAAGGGCTTCATTGCCTCGGCGGTCCTGTCGCTGTTCGCGATCGCCTATGTCACGCACCTGCTGGTCGGCTTCGGCCCGGTTGCGGGCGTGTCGTATACCGGCATGCAGCTGTTCATCTGCGCGGTCGTCGGCCTGGTGGTCACCGGCCTCATCATCTGGATCACCGAGTACTACACCGGCACCAACTTCCGCCCCGTGAAGTCGATTGCGGCGGCCTCGGTGACGGGTCATGGCACCAATATTATCCAGGGCCTCGCGATCTCGCTGGAATCGACGGCGCTGCCGGCACTTGTGATTATCGCGGGCATTCTTGTCGCCTACGGCATGGCGGGATTGTTCGGCATCGCCATTGCTGTCACCTCCATGCTCGCGCTCGCCGGCATGGTGGTTGCGCTCGACGCCTTCGGCCCGGTCACCGACAACGCCGGCGGCATCGCCGAGATGGCGGGTCTGCCGAAAGAGGTGCGCAAGTCGACCGACGCGCTCGATGCGGTCGGCAACACCACCAAGGCGATCACCAAAGGCTACGCCATTGGCTCCGCCGGTCTCGGCGCGCTGGTGCTGTTCGCTGCGTACAATCAGGACCTGAACTTCTTCACCGGCCAGGCCGCGCAGCACCCGTACTTCCAGGGCATCAAGCTCGACTTCGCGCTGACCAACCCATATGTGGTCGTCGGCCTGCTGTTCGGCGGCCTGCTGCCGTATCTGTTCGGAGCGATGGGCATGACCGCGGTCGGGCGAGCGGCGGGCGCGATCGTCGAAGAAGTGCGACGGCAATTCCGCGAGAAGCCCGGCATCATGCAGGGCAAGGAAAAGCCGGACTACGGTCGCGCGGTCGATATGCTGACCAAGGCGGCGATCAAGGAAATGATCGTGCCGTCGCTGCTGCCGGTGCTTTCCCCGATCATCGCGTACTTCATTATCTACCTCGTGGCGGGCGGCGGTGCGGCGGGCAAGTCCGCGGCGTTCTCCGCCGTCGGCGCCATGCTGCTCGGCGTCATCGTCACCGGCCTGTTCGTCGCCATCTCGATGACGTCCGGTGGCGGCGCCTGGGATAACGCCAAGAAGTACATCGAGGACGGCCACTACGGCGGCAAGGGTTCGGAGGCGCACAAGGCCGCCGTAACCGGTGACACCGTCGGCGATCCCTACAAGGACACGGCGGGGCCGGCGGTCAATCCGATGATCAAGATCACGAACATCGTCGCGCTGTTGTTGCTCGCCGTGCTCGCGCACTGACGGCAATCGGCATCGCCAAAGCAAAAGGCCCGCGTTTTACGCGGGCCTTTTCGCATCGTGCGCGCACTGGAACGGGACGCGCCCGCTCGGCGTTTCCCCGGCGATGAACGCGGTGGCAAATGTCCTCGATGCGGTGCTGGGACTTTCGGCAAAGCACGCCGAGGATCTCGGCGCATTGCAAGTGTGTGCACGTGCGCTGGTCGTCTATCTGGTGCTGATCGCCTACGTTCGCTTCGGCAAGAAGCGTTTTCTCGGTCAGGCGACGGCGTTCGACGCGGTTCTCATCATCGTCATCGGGTCCCTCGCGAGCCGCGCGGTGTCGGGAACGGCGCCGTTCGTTGCGTCCCTTGCGGGCACATTTGTCTTCATAGCCATCCACTGGATCATTTCGTATTTCACGGAAAGTTCGCCCGCGCTCAGTTTCCTCGTCAAAGGACACGACACGATTCTGGTGCGCGACGGACGCGTTGACCGCAACGCGCTCGAAAAATCGCATATGTCATCCGACGATCTCGCGGAAGACCTACGCCAGCAAGGCATCGAAGATCCGGGCGAGGTCAAGGAAGCCCGCCTCGAGCGAAGCGGCAAGGTGTCCGTGATCAAGAAGAAATAGCGCGCGGACCCGGCTCGATGCGCGTCAGAGTTTGAACTGGAATCCCTTGAACAGGCTGCGCAGATAGCTCAGCTCTTGCCCGCCGGTCGGCGTCGTCTGGGACACGAAATCGAAGATTTTGCCGTCCTTGATGCCGTAATTGGCGAGACGCACGACATGCCGGTCCTTGTCGAAATAAACCGCGATGACGCGCTGGTCGACGACTTCGAAATTCATGAAGGCGGCGTCACGCTTGCTCTTCTGCGAAATGTAATAGAACGCCTCGCCGTTCACGGTGGCGACGGTTGAAGGCGTGCCGAGGACGATCAGCACCTGTTCCTGCGTCGCGCCCATCGGGATTTGTTCGAGCGCGCCCTCGGGGAGCACATACCCGCGGCTCAGCGTCTCGCCGACCCCGCCGCCGCAGCCGGCGAGCACCAGGGCGAGGCTCAACGCAAGCGCCGGACCTAAGCGGCCGGAGCCCTTGCGCGCGATTGTGAAATTGGACCAGCTAGACGATCGCTTCATTTCGGTCTTGCATCGGCCGAAGCGTTGACGTACCCGGCGGAAAAGCCGCGGTCAGCCCCGAACCAATCCGATGATTTGGCCCCTCATTCGCCGCCACCCGCGGCCCGACACCATTTCTACCCTGTATGGCACGATCGTGGCGCAGGCGCGAATGCCCAGTTTCTACCGTGACTATGGCGTTGCGGACACCATTAACGGCCGTTTCGACCTGATTGTTCTGCATTTGACGTTGTTCCTGCGTCGGCTTGCCAATGAGCCGCCGGCCTATAAGCGCCTCGGTCAGGCGGTCTTCGACCTTTTTTGCCGCGACATGGACGATACCTTGAGGGAAATGGGGGTGGGCGACCTTACGGTTCCCCGTAAAATGCGACGCATCGGCGCAGCATTTTACGAGGGCTCGCAGGCTTATGAGGCTGCACTGGCAACCTCCGATCCTGCGGCTTTGGTTGATACGGTTGCGGCCAATGTGGAATCGGCCTCTGTGCCCGGGCGGGTCGCTGCGGCGCGGCTTGCCGCTTATATGACCGAGGCGGTCGGCCAGCTCCAGCAGCAGGAATGCGGGAGCTTTGAGCGCGGCGAGCTACGCTTCCCAAATCCTGAGACGATAAATGAGTAAGTTCATATAAGAGACTGACAAGATGGAAAAAATAGACCAGCCAGCGTGGAGTTTTCCGGTGGCCGTGCAGGATATTCCCGAAATGGGAGAGCATCTGGATATCGAGGCCTCCGAAACAGATCGCGCCGCAGTCGCTCAATTTGCGGGTCTGCGGTCGTTGCCGAGCCTCACGGCGCATTTCGATCTCGCGCGGCAGGGGGCGGGCGTGCGTGTCAGCGGCCGCGTCACGGCCCGGGTCGGCCAGAATTGCGTGGTCACGCTGGAGCCGATCGAGAGTGACGTGGAGGAAGTCGTCGATCTGGTTTTCGTACCGGGCGATGCCCCAGGCGCGGTCAAGCCGGAGGTCGACAAACCGGTGGAGCAAGACGAAGAGGCGATTGAGCCGCTTGTCGGCGGGGTCGTTGACCTCGGCAAGGTCGCGACCGAGTTTTTGCTTCTCGGCATCGATCCATATCCACGCAAGGCGGGCGCGAAGTTCGTGCCGCCAAAAACCGGCGATAGCGGCGCACATCCGTTTGCCGCGCTCGAAGCGCTCAAAAAGCCGTCCGGAAGCGGCAAACGTGACGGATAAAGTCGTCGAAAAAGCGGAGCAAAACAGGTTTGTTTCCGGTTTGCGACCGGTTAAGGTCGCGCCCGCGTTGCATTTTTGCGGCGAGCTCCCGGCCCACCCCCTCACGCCGCCAAGGTCGGTTCATGCCCACTAAGGTTCGTATCGCGTTGGACGTGATGGGCGGCGATCATGGAGCATCGGTCGTACTTCCGGGCGCCGATCTCTCGTTGGTGCGCCACCCCGACATCGAATTCGTCCTGTTCGGCGACCGCGCAGTGGTAGAGCCGACGCTAGAAGCCTACCCGAAGCTCAAGGCCAATGCGCGCTTCGTGCACACCGAAGTCGCGATCCGCATGGATGACAAGCCGAGCCAGGCGCTCCGCTACGGGCGCTGGAAATCCTCGATGTGGCTCGCCATCGATGCCGTGAAAAAAGGCGAAGCCGATGTCGCGGTTTCTGCCGGCAATACCGGCGCGCTGATGGCAATGGCGCGCTTTAACCTCAAGATGCTGGAAGGCGTCGAGCGCCCCGCGATTGCGGCCCTGTGGCCTACACTTAAGGGTGAATCGATCGTACTCGACGTTGGGGCGGCCATCGGCGCCGATGCACCGCATCTCGTCAACCTTGCCGCGATGGGCAGCGCGATGGCGCGGGTGCTGTTCGATATCGAGCGGCCGACCGTCGGCCTGCTCAACATCGGCGTTGAGGAAGTAAAGGGGCTCGAGGAAGTGCGGGAAGCGGGCAGGATCCTGCGCGAAGGTCAGTTTCCCTATTTCGACTATGTCGGTTTCGTCGAGGGTGACGACATCGGCAAAGGAACGGTCGACGTGGTCGTCACCGAAGGCTTCTCCGGCAACATCGCGCTCAAGACGGCGGAAGGGACGGCCCGTCAATTCGCCCAATATCTCCGCAGCGCGATGAGCCGCACCTGGCAAGCGAAACTCGGCTATCTGCTGGCACGTTCCGCCTTCCGCATGCTGCGCGACAAGATGGATCCGCGCAAAGCCAATGGCGGGGTGTTTCTCGGGCTGAACGGAGTCGTGATCAAAAGCCATGGCGGTGCCGATGCCGAGGGCTTTGCGGCTGCAATTGATATCGGCTTCGACATGGTGCGTTACGAACTGCTGGCCAAGATTGGGCAATCGCTGGCGCGCGATCGGAGTGCCAGCCAGACAGCGCGCATGGCAGGCGGAGCCAGGTCGTGACCGTCATGCGATCGGTGTTCCTTGGCTGCGGCAGCTATCTGCCGAGCCGCGTTCTGACCAACGCCGACCTCGCCCGAACGGTGGACACATCGGACGAGTGGATCGTGCAACGCACCGGCATCCACGAGCGCCACATCGCCGCGACCGGGGAATTGACTTCCGACCTCGCGCTGGCCGCCGCGCGTGCGGCCCTCGCCAATGCCCACGTCGACGCGCAGTCCATCGACCTGATCGTGCTGGCAACCTCGACGCCCGATAACACATTTCCGGCGACAGCCGTGTCGGTGCAGTCCGGCCTCGGCATTACGCGCGGGGCGGCTTTCGATCTGCAGGCGGTCTGTTCCGGGTTCATCTATGCGCTGGCGACAACGGACGGACTGCTGAGGACCGGCACATATAAGCGCGCGCTGGTGATCGGATCGGAGACTTTCTCGCGTATCCTCGACTGGTCGGACCGCACGACCTGCGTTCTGTTCGGCGATGGAGCCGGGGCGGTCGTGCTGGAGGCCCAACAGCAGCCGGGAAAGCGGGAGGATCGGGGAATCCTCACCACCCATTTGCGCTCGGACGGCCGGCACAAGGGCAAGCTTTACGTCGATGGCGGCCCTTCATCGACCCAGACTGTGGGGCACCTGCGCATGGAAGGGCGCGCCGTATTCAAGCATGCCGTGGCGATGATCACCGACGTGATCGAGGACGCATTCCGCGCGACCGGCTACACCGCGGCAGACATCAATTGGTTCGTGCCGCATCAGGCCAACAAGCGCATCATCGACGATAGCGCCCATAAGCTCGGGATTGCGCCGGAAAAAGTCGTGACCACCGTCGGACAGCACGGCAACACGTCGGCGGCCTCGATCCCGCTCGCGCTCAACGTCGCGGTAAGGGATGGGCGCATCAAAAAAGGCGACCTTGTGCTGCTCGAGGCCATGGGTGGCGGCTTCACCTGGGGATCGGCGCTGGTCCGCTGGTAAGGCAAAATGGGGGCTTCACAATTGTCGCCGCCCCGTTGACCCATGGGACCCAAGCTAATATCCTCGATAATTCAGCGGGATATCTTCGCCGAGGTTGGGCCAGGCGGGGGCAGGAGATGACCGGAAAGACTGTTACGCGTGCGGACCTGTGTGAGGCGGTCTACCAAAAGGTAGGCCTTTCACGGACGGAATCTGCCTCGCTCGTCGAGTTGGTGCTCAAAGAGATCACCGACTGTCTCGAGCGTGGGGAAACCGTGAAGCTTTCGTCATTTGGTTCGTTCGTGGTGCGCAAAAAAGGTCAGCGGATCGGCCGCAATCCGAAGACCGGCAAGGAAGTCCCGATCTCCCCGCGGCGCGTGATGGTGTTCAAGCCGTCGGCGATCCTCAAGCAGCGCATCAACGGCGGCGCCGAGCACACTTAAAGTTCTAGCGTTCACTCGAATTCGAGAGAGGCAGCTTTGGACAACAAGGCGCCGGACGCGTTCCGTACTATCAGCGAGGTCGCGGACGATCTCGATCTCCCGCAGCACGTGCTGCGGTTTTGGGAAAGCCGCTTTCGCGAAATCAAGCCGATGAAGCGCGGCGGCGGCCGGCGCTATTACCGGCCCGACGACATCGATCTGTTGCGCGGCATTCGCCATCTTCTGTACGGCGAGGGCTACACCATTCGCGGCGTGCAGCGAATCCTGCGCGAACAGGGATCGAAATTCGTGCAGGCGGTATGGACGGAGGGAGCGCCCCAGCCGCCGCACATCGCGCGCGAGGACGAGGAACTCGTCGAGGAGACGGCGGCAGAGGAGGAGGCGACGGAAGACCGCGGGTTGCTCCGCCGGCTGCCGTCGCTGATCGGGCGCGATCTCGCCGAACGTGAAACCGTCGAGCGCGAAGAACCGCCGCTTACCGGCGCCCCGGTGCCGCGCATCGACGATGACGACGTGGCGATCCATCGCGCCAGCGGGGAAGGGCCGCCCGCGCCGACGGTTACAAACAAGCAGGCCCCGCCGGGTCACGGTCTCACGCGCGAGGATCTGTCCAAGTTGCACGCCGCGCTGCACGAGCTCGGCGAATGCCGCAAGATGATCGACGCGGCGCTCGCGCCGCCATCGGGCGGCTAGCGCGGGACGTTCTCGGCGCCTTCACTGAGCTCGCCGAGCTTCGGGCGCTCCGCCTCCGGATCCCTTTCCTCGTCGACCGGCGACAAGGGCGCTTCAGCGGGCGCGGCCGTCCTTTGCGCTTTCTTCTCGCGCTTCTTCGCGGGAGCCGGCTTGTCCGACACGATCAACGGTGTTTGCGCAAACGAAATCTTGGTGTCGGCCGGCAGTGCAATCCCTGCGTCTTCGCTGGCGCGTTTGATCGCGGCGACGACCGCCGCGCGCGTGCGCACCTCGAAGGTGCGTTGCGATTTCGTCCACCAGCGCACGTGGATGTTGACGTTGTTGTCCTTGAACTCCCACGGCAGTACGTCGGGCTTGGGGTCCTCGAGCACGTCCTCGACCGAGAGGACCGCGCCGCGGAAAACATCGATCGCCTGCTCGACATCGACTTCGAGCCCGACCGGCACGACGATTTCCGTGCGCCGAATGTCGTAAGCCGTGTTGACGGTGACCGAACGCGTGTAGATGTCGGTGTTCGGAATGATGACGAGACGGCCGTTGTAGGTTTTCACCAAGGTTGCGCGCGGCTCAACCGCCTGCACCGTGCCTTCGATGTCGCCGACCGTGATCTGGTCGCCGCGATGAAACGGACGCCGGATCAGGATCAATAGCCCGGCGAGCAGGTTCTGCAGCACGTCCTTGAACGCAAAGCCGAGCGCGACCGATCCGACGCCGAGGCTGGTGAAGATATCGACCGGCTGCATCGACGGCAGGATGATGGTGATGACGACGAGGAAGCCGAAGAACGCCACTGCCCAGAACACGAAATGGCCGAGGACATGGCCGAGGTCGTGGCGGCCGCCGCGCTGGAGCGCATGCCGCAAGGCAAGCGACGTAAGATAAGCGAGCGCGAGAAAGAGAATCCCGACGATCAGGGCGGCGATCAGGTTCGGCAGCAGATAGAAAAATCCGGCAATCCAGCTGTCGATCTTCAGCCGCACCATGTCGAAGGCGGTGCCTATATTTTCTGACGTCGAACGGCCCGCCGGCGCGGCCTGAGCGAATGCTGCGGTCATGAACGGATCGACCTCGATGGCCGCGCAAATACGACCGGTGGCCGTGAGGGCGGCCAGCTTACAAGCGAGGCACGGGCGGAAAGTTCCCGTGCGGGGAACCAGCGGTCATTCCATGAACATGGTATGTTCGCTGCCGCGCTGCGGCGCGACATTGCTGAACTTCACATTATCACTGGGCCTCTAGCAGTTCCGTCTTGTTCGGCGGGAAGAGATGGGTAAAAAGCAGGCGCGGGAAAAATCGTGAACGGTAAAACCTCGCAGAAAAAATGAGACTTCGGGGGCGGGACTCATGAGAATCCGTCGCGACGCCGCTGCGGCGAGCTGCATTGCGCTTTGCGCTGCTGTGTTGCTGGGTTTGAGCGGCGGTCGACCGGCTTACGCGGCAAGCAAGCCCGATATTCTTTTCTTTCTTCTCGACGATGTCGGTATCGACCAACTGACGATTTTCGAGAACAGCGCGGTCGATCCTCCGGTCACACCGAACATCAATCTGCTCGCCCTACGTGGCGTGAAATTCACCAATGCCTGGGCCATGCCGGAGTGCTCGCCGAGCCGCGCCGCGATTTTCACCGGCCGGTATCCGCTGCGCACCGGCGTCGAGGCCGCGATCGTAAGCGGCCACATGCCGCAATCCTACATGTCGCAGTTCGAGGCGACATTGCCGCGTGTTCTCGAGAAAGCGGGCTACGCCAGCGCGTTGGTCGGCAAGTATCACCTCGGCAGCGACCAGGATCCGGCGGGTACTTGCGCGCCGCAGACCCGAGGCTTTTCGTTTTTCACCGGCGGTATGAACGCGGGTCCGCCCTCGGTCGATACGACGGCCGGTGGCGTTGCCAGGGAGGGAAGCCAGGTCTGCGGCTACTATCAGACGCAAGCGACGGGTGCTTGCTACACCGCGCCCGGGGACTCCGTGCGCTGCTCATTCATAAGCGCGGGGAGTACCAATCCGAAGACAGACCCGGCGCGCCTCTGCTTGCAGCGCGGCGGTATCTTTGTGCCGAACAAGCAGTGCGGTGTCGGCGCCCCGAAGTGGGCCGACTTCCAGCGCGACAACGGTTACTACGCCTGGCCGCGGACGACTCTTTCGGGTGTGCGCGATCCGCTTTTTGTCAACGACGGCGATGCGTGTCCGTCCTATACGGACCGGACTTACCTCACCAAGGCGCAAGGAAACGACGGAGTTGATTGGTGGAAGAAGCAATCCGGTCCGCGCATGCTGACGGTGAGCTTCAACGCAATGCATACGCCGGTGCAGAAGCCGCCGACCGACATGGTTCCCGATCCGACCGACGCCGCTTCGACATGCAGCAATGCGGCGCCACCGCGCAATGTCGTCAACATGATGATCGAAGGCGTGGATGTACAGATTGGGCGCGTGCTCGCGGACCTCGGTCTCGCCAAGCTGGCCGCGAACGGACGCACGATCCAGCCGGGCTCGCTCGACCTCGGCAATACCGTGGTCGTGATTATCGGCGACAATGGCAGTCAGGGGCAGATGGTCCGTCCGGGAACGGAAAGCCCGACCATCGGCGGCAAGTTCAATCCGTTGCGCGCGAAAACGACAGTCTATCAAACCGGCGTTTGGGTGCCCCTGATCATCGCCGGCGGGCCGGTGGTCGCGCCGGGCCGCAGCGTCGATGCGATGGTCAACGTCGTTGATCTCTATCAGCTGTTCGGCGATATCGCGGGCATCAAAGTCGCTGATATTGTGCCCCCGAGTCACGCGCTCGATAGCCAGCCGATGCTGCCATATCTCACGACGCCGGCCACAAGCCCGATCCGCGATACGAGCTTCACGCAAGAGGGCGTTGCAACCTACAGTCCCGACCCGAAGGTGCGCAGTTGGCCTTGTGTGCTTGGAAATCCCAAGGCCAACGGTTCGCTCTGCAATGACACGTTATTCGACAGCAAATCATTCTGCGAAGACGATAACGGCGGCACGTGGTACGGCCCCGGCAGCAGAATCCAACAGATCAATTCGTGCTGTGCGGTGCAGGCCCATTACAACGTCACCTACGCCCTCGCGCCAGTTCATCAAAAGGCGATGCGAGACCGCGACTTTAAACTGGTCGAGATTCAGCGTCTCGATTGCAGCAAACCGATCACCCGTGCGAGTCAGAAAGCATTTCCTTGGGCGCAATTTCAGACCAGCACCACTCAGGAATTTTACGACATCAGAAAAAACGCCAGGCCCAATAATCCGAACGGCCTCGACAATGCGCCATATAACCTGGCCAAAAATTGCGCGCCCGGTCAGGACATAACGACGTGCCTGCCGACGCAGGTGGACGTCAATCACTACGTCTACTTGAACAACGCGCTGACCCGGATGAAAAAATCCGCCAACGCCCAGAACAATTGTCAGGCGAAGGGCGACGGCAATGGGGATTTGCGCATTACGCAGCTAGACATCGACAACTGGAAGGCGTTCAACGGACACGGTCCGAGCCGTTACGACATCAACCTCGACGGCCAGACCGACGAGAAGGACCTGAAGATCATTCAGGCCAACCTCGGCCACGACTGCATGAGCATCTGCGACCGCGCCGATATCGATCGCAACGGCGTCGTTAACGCGAAGGATTTGCAGTTGCTCAACGCGCAAATGGGCCCCTGCGCGGACCCGAACTTGTGTTCGGGTGATCTCAACGGTGACGGCAAGGTCGATACGACCGACGTCAATCTTTTGAAGAACGCGGCGAAGACCTGCAAGTAGAAAAGTTCCCGCAACCGGAACCGGCTATCCACAGCGGACCGGGGGCATCCCATAAACATGGTATGTCGCGATACTGCCGCGTGGAGACAAAGTCAGCGGGGCTACGAGCCGTAGCGTATTTTTCTTGTTTGCCCCGCAACTCAAGTCTTAGAATACTTCGGGGCACAACTCGCAGGTGGCTATCACCCGGCTGCGGGCGGAGAAGAAGAAGAAACAAGAAGGGGGACCCCATGCCGGTCAAGCGCAGGGTTGCTGCAGGCATCGTCATTGGTGGAGCGCTCTGCGCCGGATTTCTTGGTTTCGGAGCCGGCCGGCCGGCGGACGCGGCGAGCAAGCCCAACATCATTTTCTTCCTTCTCGATGACGTCGGAATCGACCAGCTGGCGGTCTTCGGTAACGGCGGCATAGATCCGCCGGTAACGCCGAACATGCAACTCATCGCCGACCACGGCGTGAAATTCACCAACGTCTGGGCGCTGCCCGAGTGCTCACCAAGCCGCGCGTCGCTTTTCACCGGCCGCTATCCGATGCGCACCGGTACCGACGCGGTGATCGTCAGTGGGCATCTGCCGCAGACCTATATGTCGCAATTCGAGGCGACCTTGCCGCGTATTCTCAATACGGCCGGTTATGCCAGCGCGCTCATCGGAAAATACCACCTCGGAAACGACGAGGATCCTGCCGGCAACTGCGCCCCGGCGAGCCGGGGCTTTGCGACCTTTCAGGGTTCGATGACGCCGGGGCCAACCTCGGTCGACACAACCGCCGGCGGGATGGCCAAGACGGGCTCGCAAGTCTGCGGCTATTTCCAGAAGAAGACGGTCGGGGGCGCCTGTTATACCCTCCACGGCGACAACATTGCCTGCGCGTCCATCACGCTGGCGAACGCGGCCAAAGGGACGGACCCTGCGCGCACCTGCTTGCAGAAGGGCGGCATCTTTGCACCCAACGCGGCGTGCGGCCAGCATATGCCGAAGTATTCGGACTTCAGCCGCACCAACGCCTATTACGTTTGGCCGCGCACAAACACGTCAGGAACGCTTCCGCCGACCTACGTGAACACAGACAACGCGTGCGGTTCGACCATTGAGCGCACCTATCTCACCGAGGCGCAAGGCAACGACGGCGTGAACTGGTGGAAGAAGCAGAGGGGTCCGCGCATGATGACCCTGAGCTTCAATACGATCCACACGCCGATCCAGAAGCCGCCGACCACGATGGTGCCGGATCCGATCGACGCTCCGAGCACCTGCAGCAACGTTGCGCCGCCGCGCAACGTACTCAACGGGATGATCGAGAGCGCCGACGTGGAGATCGGCCGTGTGCTGGCGGACCTCGGGCTCGCAAAGCTCGCCGCCAACGGAAAAACGATAGTTCCGAGTTCGCTCAAACTCGGCAACACCATGATCGTCATCATGGGCGACAACGGCAGCCAGGGGGCGGCAACGCGCCTACCGTTCAATATCCAGCGGTCGAAGGGCACCGTCTATCAGACCGGCATCTGGGTGCCCTTGATTGTCGCCGGGCCGATGGTGAAAGCCCCGGGCCGCAGTGTCTCTGCGATGATCAATGCCGTCGATGTTTATCAACTGTTCGGCGACGTCGCGGGCGTCGACGTGAAGAGCGTCGTGCCCCCGAGCCACATCCTCGACAGCCAGCCGATGCTGCCGTACCTGACGAAGCCGGCTCAGTTGCCGATTCGCACGACGAATTTCTCGCAACTGGGCGTAGGCACTTTCAATCCGTCGTCATCCGACCGGAGCTGGCCTTGCGTGATAGGCTCGACTTGCAATGACACGCTGATCAACAATCGCGCGCTTTGTGAGGACGATAACGGCGGCACGTATTACGGCCCCGGCGGCAAAAAGCAGCTCAATTCTTGCTGCGCGGTGCAGGCATATCTGCACAAGACGCTCACGCTTGCGCCAATTTATCAAAGTACGATCCGAGGCGGCGTGTTCAACGGCACGTTGGGCGCGTTCAAGCTGGTCGAACTCCAGTCGATCGATTGCAGCAAGCCGATCACCAACGCTAACCAGAAGGTATTTCCCTGGCAGGATCATCAGTTGGGCCCGGTCGAAAAGGAGTTCTACGACCTCACACTCAATCCCAACATGCTCGACAATCCGGCCAACAATCTCGCCAAAAACTGCCCGGACAATCCCGCGACGCCGGGATGCATGCCGACGCAGCTCGACGTCAACAATTACAACCGTTTGAACAATCAGCTCCAGAGACTGAAAAGTTCAGCCAACGCCCAGAACAATTGCCGGGCCAAGGGCGACGGCAACATGGATCTGCGCATTACGCAGCTCGACGTCGACAACTGGAAGGCGTTCAACGGACACGGTCCGAGCCGTTATGACATCAACCTCGACGGTCAGACCGACGAGAAGGACCTGAAGATCATTCAGGCCAACCTCGGCCACGACTGCATGAGCATCTGCGACCGCGCCGATCTCGATCGCAACGGCGTCGTTAGCGCGAAGGATTTGCAGTTGCTCAACGCACAAAAAGGGACGTGTACCGATCCGAACCTTTGCTCGGGCGATCTCAGCGGTGACGGCAAGGTCGATGTGACCGACGTCAACCTGCTGAAGAACGCGGCGAAGACCTGCAAATAGCCGCTGCTGAAGCGCGGCGCGCGAATTCAATTCGGCTTTGCGGCCGGCTTGTCGGAATTGTCGCCAGGCTTGGCAGGCTTGGCGATGCGTAACACAGTGCGGAAACCGATATGCGATGCGCCGACGTCAGCTTCCTCGGGTTGCCGTGCTGCCGGCCGGTAACGGGCGCAGAAATTCGCCGCGCACAGCCACGAGCCGCCTTTTATCACGTGCACGGGGCCGCCGATCGTCTTGGTCATCTCCTTCGGCCCAGTAGGGTCGACGTCGCCATCGGAGAAAGTGTGGCTGCCCTGGTACCAGTCGGACGCCCACTCCCACACGTTGCCGATCATATCGAACAACCCGTATCCGTTCGGCGCGAAGCAGCCCACCGGCGCGGTGCCGTGGTAGCCGTCCGTCCCTTCGTCCTCGTAGGGGAACATTCCCTGCCAGGTGTTGGCCATCCATTGCCCGTCCGGTGTCATGTCGTCGCCCCAGGCGAAATCCTTGCCGTTGAGTCCGCCGCGCGCGGCATACTCCCATTCCGCTTCCGTCGGCAGCGAGCGGCCAAGCCATTTCGCGTAAGCCTCGGCATCGCGATAGGCGACGTGCACCACCGGATGATTGTCCTTGCCGGCAATCGAGCTGCCCGGGCCCGTGGGGTGGCGCCAGTCGGCGCCGGGCACGTAATGCCACCAGTCATTGATATCCATGCTGACGCGGGCGTTCTTCGGCGGTTCGACAAAGACCATCGAGCCGGGCTTGAGCGCCTCGGGCGGAAGATCCGGATAATCCTTGGCGTCGAGGCCGCGCTCGGCGACGGTCTTGTAACCGGTTGCGGCGACGAATGCGGCAAACTGTGCGTTCGTCACTTCGGTGCGATCGATCCAGAAGCTGCTCACGGTCGCGTAGCGCGGCGGCTGCTCCTCGCGATAATGCGTGTTCGATCCCATCAGGAATGTGCCGCCGTGAATGAGAACCATTCCGGTCGGCTTTGTTTCGTCGGCGGAAGGCGCCGGCGTTCCGGAATACGTTTTGCACAGTCGCGCGGAGGAAATCGCAGGCGGCTTTGCAGCGGTCTGCCCGGACGCGCGTTCGAGCAGCGCCGTCGAACCGATCGCCGCAGTACTCAGGAGAACGGAGAGAAGGAATTTCGAGGACGGCATGTGTCACGCATGAGCTGATGAGTTTCGATCGCGCTTAGCAGTAAGCTCGTCGGAAGATGTCGGCAAGAGTTTGATTGCGTTTTGTCTCGACGGGCATTCCGGTCTGGATCGAGATGGAACGCGTGTCTATAGTTTGAAAAAACACCGAACGCGGGTGGGGGAGGTTTTATGCGTCGAGTATGGTTTGTGATCGCCGTCAGTGCGCTGTTTTTACCGGCACAGCCGTCGACGGCCGCGGATATGGCGGTCAAGGCACCGAGAGCGGTTTCCGGCTACACGTGGTCCGGTTTTTACGTCGGCGGCAATATCGGCGGCGGCTGGTCGCACGCGCGCTGGGACAATACCGCCAACACGACGCTGTTCGGTGACGCGTTGCCCGGGAACAACTTCGGAAGCAACCCCAATGGCGTCATCGGCGGTCTGCAGGTTGGCTACAATTTCCAGAACGGCCCTTGGGTCTTCGGTCTCGAGGCACTGTTCGATTTGTCGAGCGTGCAGGCGCAGCACACGAGCACGTTCGGCGCGGGCGACGATCAGTTCACCACCGCGTTTCGATCGTTCCTGATGGCCACGGGCCGCGCCGGCTATGCGTGGAACAACTGGCTGACGTATGTGAAGGGCGGTTACGCGCTCGCTCAGGTGCGCGCGTCGGTCAACGACGGTGTCGCGCCGACGACCGGCTCGGGCGGCGATACGCAGTGGCGGTCCGGTCCGACGGTCGGCGGCGGGTTCGAATACGCGTTCACGCCGCAGCTGAGTGTCGGAGTCGAATACGACTACATCCGGCTGGATTCCGGCGGTTATCAGCTTGGCGGCGGCACCGGCAGCTACGCCTGGAACGTGGCCGCGCGCGACGTGCATCTGGTGATGGCGAAATTCAATTATCGCTTTAGCTGGGCGCGATAAACCGACGATTTCCGGTCATAATTGGTCGGGGCGGCGAGATTTGAACTCGCGACCCCCAGTCTCCCAGACTGGTGCGCTCACCGGGCTGCGCTACGCCCCGACCGGACGGCGCGGACTATAGGGGCGAGGGCAAAGAGGCGCAATGTTCGGCCTTCGAGGGCCGTTCTCTTTCGCCCGAGCGCGCCGCCGGTCGGCGAAGAACAACGCCGAACGGCTTCTTCTTCCGGCACCAGAAGAGTCTGGCTTTGGGGTAACGGGCGGTTAATCGCGCTCGCCTAGATTTTGCGCCGGCTTTCACCGCCACCGGCCGCCATCATGCGAATTTACGAAGCGACCCTCAACACGCTGCGCGGGCTTGCCTGCGCGGCGAAGACCGAAGCGGCGCCGCGCCAGGAAATGGCCGTGCTCATCGCCGCGCTTCCACTCGGGATACTGCTCGCGCCGAGCGTCGCCTGGTACGTCGCGATGATCGCGGCGCTGCTGGTGACGCTCGCGGTCGAGCTGCTCAACACCGCGATCGAGCGGCTGGCGGATCGCGTGACCATGAAGCGAGACGCCAGGATCGGCATGGTCAAGGATTTCGGATCGGCGGCGGTGTTCTGCGCGCTGTGCGTCGCGGGCCTGGTCTGGATCGCGGCGGCGGCCATCCGTTTCGGCTTGTTGTAACGAAGTTCGGGAATGCATTCATGAAAATAACCGGCATCGGGCGGACCGCCGCTTACGCCGCGCGGCTTGCCGCGCTTGCGGCTTTCGTTGTCCTTACCAACGCGGGCTTCGCGCAACGCATCGCGTTGCTGCACGACCAGGGCCGGTGGGTAACGCTCGTCGGTTTCATCGGCATCTGGGGTCTGTCGCTTGCCGCGATCATCGTCGCGGCGTTCCAGCGTAGCGTCTGGATCCGCTGCGCCTGGGCGCTCGTCATCGCGCTCACGACCGCCGCCGGCTTCACCTATCGCCACGCCAGCGGCTCTGAACTCGGCATCTTCGACGCGTTGTCGCTATGGAACGCGCGCCACGAGGCCTCGCGCGCGGCGGCGTTCTATTCGACCGATCTGCTGTGGCTCGCATTGGTATTCGTTGGCGGCTTTGCGGCGATTGCCGTCCCGCCGGTGCCGAACGTCGATGTGATCAGGCGCTGGCTCACGCGGCTTTTCTGGGTTCCGGCGGTGCCGATCATCGCGATTGCGGCCATCGTCCTGTTCAAGGAAGGCGGCGGCTCGGAAGTGCTCCCGACGCAGTTTGCGCCGCTCTCGGTCGGCGCGGTGGTCGTCTCCAAAGTCACCATCAATCCGCTGCCGAAGCGCGCCGCGGTGGCATGGACATGGCGCGGCCCGTTCGCGGTCGCGGCGCCCCGCGCCGAAGTGCGCGCGCCGCGCGCGCCGGTGATCCGCGCCGCGCAGGTCCGCCACGTCGTCATGCTGGTCGATGAAAGCGTGCGCGGCGACTACATCGATTGGACGCCGAACAATCCGTACACGCCGGAGCTCGCGCATCTCAAATCGAAGCTGGTCAATTTCGGGCCGGCCGTATCGGGCGGCAATTGCAGCCACTATTCGAACGCCATCTTGCGCTTCGGCGCTTCGCGCACCGCGCTCGGCCGCCCGGTGCTGACCAGTCCGACGATCTGGCAGTACGCCAAGAAGGCCGGCTTCCGGACCGTCTATATCGACGCGCAGGCCGCGTTCAATCGCAACCCCGGCAAGCTGCAGAACTTCATGACCGCGGAAGAGACGCGCGACATCGACGGCTTCAATGCGCTCGACGAGAAGATCGCGCCGCCCGATCTCGACGACCGGCTGCTCGACATCGTCATCAACGAGCTCAAATCGGACAAGCCGGTGTTCATCTACGCCAACAAGAACGGCGCGCATTTCCCCTACGACAACGGCTATCCGATGTCGGCGCGCGTGTTCCGCCCGACCATGAACGAGGTCGAGAAGGACGAGACGCAGAGCCGCGTCAATTCCTTCCGCAATGTGGTGAAGTGGTCGGTAGATCGCTTCATGAAGCGCCTGTTCGATGAGGCGGCGCTCAAAGACACCGTCATCATCTACACGTCCGATCACGGGCAGAACTTCAATCCGGCGCGGTTGTCGCATTGCACCGTGGAGGATCCGGACCCACGCGAGGGACTGGTGCCGCTGTTCGTCTATACCGACAACAAGGAGCTGAAATCGCGCTTTGCCGACGCGGCGAAGGCCAGCATGGGACACGCCAGCCATTTCTCGATCATACCGACGGTGCTGGAGCTTTTCGGCTACGGCCACGAGGATGTCGAGAAGATCTATGGGGAATCGCTGCTGGAAAAGAACACGCGGCCGCCGGAGTTCACCACCGGCGACATCTTTGGCCTGTTCTCATCGAAGGTACGCTGGCATCCGCTCGATCTGACCAAGAGCTATCTCGAGCCGGCGGCGATCTCGCAGCTCGCTACTCACCCGGACGCGGGGCCGCATCAGGCCAAACGCAAAAGGACGGCCGCGCGCTAGATCCGGGCGGTCTGGCGGCGGTAGTTCGCGGTTGCCGCGAACAGCCCCCACACGATTCCCATCAGCAGGAAGAAGTGGCGCCAGTGGTCGGTATCGATCACGGCGCCTTCCAGCACATTGCCGGTGAAGGCGGCAAACGCCGTCACCAGATAGGGTTGCCACGGCGTGCGGATAAAGGTGCTGCGCAATGCGACGGCAATCGTCGTGAGCACCAGCAAAATATACGCCATGCCGCCGACCCAGCCGTACACCAGGAAGCCCTGCAAATAGACGTTGTGCTGCTGCAGGCCGTGCGTGCGCGAAAATTCAAACGGTCCCATGCCGTTCGGGAATTTCAGCAGCGCGGCGAGCGCCAGTTCCTGCAAACGGAAGCGGCCGCCCTGGCCGACGTCGTAGGACTGGATCGCGTGCGCGCGGATCTCGAACATCTGCTGCACGGAATTGAGCGACAATAGAAAGACCACGAATGCGGCAAGCACGAGCAGGCCGACCACGCAGTATGCGATAATTCGGAATCGCACCCGCGGCGTCGGGGCAGTGACGATGAAGATCGCGAAGCTGATCAATGTCGCGACCGAGAAACTGAACCATGCGCCGCGCGAAAAGCTGAGCAACAGGCCGACGAGCAGGATGCCGAGCAAGCCGGCATCAAGAATGCGGATGCCGCGATAGACGATGCGCGTCATCAGGATCAGCATCGGCCAGATCAGATACGGCGCGTAGACGTTCGGGTCCTTGAACATGCCCATCGCGCGGTCGTTTTGCGTGAACAGGTCGTACGCATGCGGGAACAGATGGAAATAACCGGCGATTCCGCAGGCGGCGGTGAAGACCGCGCTGGCGACGTAAGCCGTGCGCATGACCGCAAGGCGAGTCATCGAATTCTGCGCGAATAGACATGCGAAGACCACGGCAGCGAGGAAGAGGTAGATAGACGTTACGGCATACTGGATCGTCAGCTCCTTGCCGGGAACGTTGAGCAGCGCCATCAGTCCGGCGACGTTCCAGACGAGCAGCAACAGGAACATCGGCACGATCTTGCGGTCGAAGCGCACGCCGGCGATGAGGCAGGTGAGCGCCAGCGGAGCGACCAGGAAGTCGTGCGGCGACGGCTCGATGAAGGCGACCGAGCTCGTCAGCATCGTCAGGAAAAGAACGGCGAGAAGGAGGCGTTCGGCAAGCGTCGAGGCGCGAGCCGGCCGCTGCGCGAGCGCCGGGGATACGGGCGCCGCGACGTTAAGCGCAATATCCCTTGTCGTGATCAATAGGCGTTCTCGGCCTTCAGCAGCGCGAGCGGCGTCGCCGCGACGATGTAGAGATCGAACAACACCGACCAGTTCTCGATGTAGTAGAGGTCATGCTCGACACGGCGCTGGATCTTCTCGTGCGTGTCGGTCTCGCCGCGCCAGCCGTTGATCTGTGCCCAGCCGGTAATTCCGGGTTTCACGCGGTGGCGTGCGAAGTAGCCGTCGACGGCTTCGTCGTAGAGCCGCGCTTCCGCCTTGGCGTTGACCGCGTGCGGACGAGGACCGACAAGCGAGAGGTTGCCTTCGAACACGACGTTGAGGAGCTGCGGCAACTCGTCGAGACTCGCCTTGCGGATGAATCGGCCGACGCGGGTTACGCGCGGATCGTCCTTGGTAACGAGCTTGTTGGCATCGGCGTCGGCCTTGTCGACGTACATCGAGCGGAACTTGAACACCTCGATGAGATCGTTGTTGAAGCCGTAGCGCTTCTGCTTGAAGAAAACCGGGCCGCGGCTGTCTAGCTTGATGGCGAGCGCGATCAGAAGCATCAGCGGCGTCGCTGCGATCAGCATCGCCCCGCCGATGATCTTGTCGAACAGCCATTTCATCACGACGTCCCAGTCCGCGATCGGGCGATCGAAGACGTCGAGCACCGGCACGCTGCCGATGTAGGAATAGGAGCGGGGGCGGAATTGCAGCTTGTTCGCGTGGGCGGCGAGGCGGATGTCGAGCGGCAGCACCCAAAGCTTCTTGAGCATTTGCAGGATGCGGCTCTCTGCCGAGATCGGCAGCGAGAAGATTACCAGATCGACGCGGGTGCGACGGCCGAACTCGACGAGATCGTCGACGCTGCCGAGCTTGCGCTGGCCGGCGCAATCCGTGCCGGCGCGATCTTCGCCGCGGTCATCGAACAGGCCGATGATCTCGACGCCGGTGTCCTTCTGCCGGTGCAGCGCCTCGATGACATTGGCGCCGGCATCGCCGCCGCCGACGATCACCGTGCGCCGGGTAAGGCGTCCTTCGCGCGTCCAGCGCCGCACCAGAAGGAAGAGAATGCGCCGCCAGCAGATAAGGGTGACGAGGCCGAGCACGTAGAAGCTGCCGAGCCAGATGCGCGAGAAATGCTCGCCGAATTTGGCGAAGAACGAAACGCCGATGACCAGCAGGAATACGACCGACCAGGCCGAGGCGAGCCGCATGTATTGCTTCTCGTGTCCGCGAAACGCCTGCACCTGGTAGATGTCGGCGACCTGAAAGGCGAACATCGAGAGGCCCGCGACGGCGGCGATGGCGACGAAATAGAGCCAGTCGATGCCGTAAGTCGGGAAGAGGTAGGCCGCATAAACGCCGATGCCGACCGCGGCGATCAGGGCCGGCTCGATCATGCGCACAAAGCCGGCGAGGACGATCGGCGAAATGGGGGCCGGCGTCGGAGCGGACGCAACCTCGAGCGCGGCGGGTGACAGCGTCGTGGCGCGTTTCGCGGCCTGCGCGCTGCGGGTGCCCGCACGCAAACGGTCGATGACCGCAGTCGTGCTGGCAGCGCTCACCGATGTGGGAACTTCCGTGTCGATCATCGTGTACGCCAACTAAAACCGCTCGCGCGCCGCGCGGCGGCCTGACCAGGATGTCGAGGTAAGTTCTAGGTAAAGAACCTCAAGAAATGCTTATCGGGATGCTCAAGAAGTGCTTAATGGCGCGGGTTTTTCACGTGAAATGCGCCGAGCGCCGCCTCATAGGCATCGAGCACGCCGTCAACCATCGCCTTGACCGTAAACGACGCAGCAACGCGTTCCTTGAGCACCTGCGCACGCGCCGCGGCAACTGCCGGATCGTCCAGCATGCGCGCAAGAGCGGTCGCCAGCGCGCTCACATCGCCGGGCGGTACCAGGGTATCGGACAGCGGGCCGAAGATTTCCGGAATGCCGCCAACGCGGCTGGCGACAAGCGGTTTGGCGGCCGCGGCGGCCTCCAGCACGACGTAGGGCAGGGATTCGGCGCGCGACGGCACCACCATGATGCGGCCTTGCGTTTGCGCGTCACGCGCGGGCATGGCGGGCATGAACCGGACGCTGGCGGCAAGGCCAAGGCGCGTGGCGCGGTCGACGAAGGCTTGCTTGTCGCCGCCGTCGCCAATCAGGGTGGCCGTGACGGTGCGGCCCTTGGCGTGCAGGTGCGCAAGTGCGTCGAGCAGGACGTCGACGCCTTTAAGCACGCGCATTTCGCCCATGAAGATTACGTCGGTTGGATCCGCCGCGACGGGCGCCGGATTGAATTCCGCCGGGGAGACGCCGTTGTGGACGACCCGCACGACGCCGCGCGGCTCCCCGATGGTGGCGCGGAACTTGTCGGCGCTGAACCGGCTTTCGAACAGGAACAGGTCGCCGCGCGCCATAAGCAGACGTTCAGTGAAGAAGTAGAACTTTCCCGCAAGCGATTGATCGCCAAAGACAAGAGTGCCGCCATGCGGGGTATAAACGCGCACGGCGCTCTTGCCCGAGGTGAGCCGCGCATAGGCGCCGCCTTTGGCGCCGTGGCCGTGGACGATGGCCGCGCCGGTCTCGCGCAGGCGGCGCCGCACGTGCGCCGCAGCGGCGAAGTCGCCGAGGCCGGCGTGGCGCGGCATGGCAATGCGGCTGAGGCCGAGCGCCAGCCGCGGGCCGAGATCGCGGAAGACTTCCTCGGCGCGCGCGCCGCCGGTGCCGCTGTCGGCGATCAGGCCGACCCTGTGGCCGCGCGCGATCTGCTCGTTCGCGAGATCGACGACGTGCCGGAACAGCCCGCCGACCGGCGCGCGAAGGACGTGCAGGATCTTAAGCGGTGGCACTTGTTGCTGTTGCCCGGCGCCGTGCTGGATGACGAAGCTCGGAGTGGATTAGGCGGCCTCGTGGTTAACAAAATCTGACCGCGGCGCACGGCGCGTGAAAAGTTAACGCAGAAGCAACCATAATGGTTTGTCATCGCATTGGCGTCACAGGGCCGTGCGTTGGAGTCGCGAATGGTGTTTCGGAGAAAGTCGAAGAGCGCGCCGGTAGGGGCGCCCGTTGCCGCGCCTGTGGCGACGCCGTTCGGCGCGGACGGCGAGCCGGATATGCGCGGGCTTGGCCGCGTCGTCTGGCAGAAGAAGCGCCGGATTCTCACCTTCACGCTGTTCATCACGCTTGCCACCTTTGCGGTGGTCAATGCCATGACGCCGCGCTACCGCTCGGAAGCGCGCATTCTGCTCGAGGCGCGTGAAAACGTGTTCCTGCGCGCGGAGGCCGACAAGAACGGCGACCGCTCGGCGCTCGATCCCGAAGCGGTGACGAGCCAGCTCCAGCTCGTCTTGTCGCGCGATCTCGCGCGCGAGGTGATCAAGAAGGAAAAGCTCGCCGATCTGCCGGAGTTCGACCCGACGGTCGGCGGCCTGGCGTCGCTCAAGGCGGTGCTCGGGCTGTTCGGGATCGGACGCGATCCCGCGACCATGTCGCAGGAAGAGCGAACGCTCGAATCCTATTACGACCGGCTCAACGCCTATGCGGTCGACAAATCGCGCGTGATCGCGATCGATTTCAGTTCCGCTAACCCCGATCTCGCCGCGCGCATCGCCAACACGATCGCCGAGACCTACCTCAACATGCAGCAGGCGGCGAAGCAGGATCAGACCCGCGCCGCGAGCCAGTGGCTTGCGGGCGAGATCGCCACCATGCGCACCAAGGTGGCGGACGCGGAAGCCAAGATCGAGGCGTACCGGGCGAAGTCGAATCTGTTCGCCGGATCGAACAATTCCTCGCTGCCGAGCCAGCAGCTCACCGAGATCAATTCGCAGATCGCGACCGCGCGCGGCCAGAAGGCTGATCTGGAGGCGAGGGCGCAGCAGCTGCGCGCGATGCTGCGCGCCGGCACGACGATCGAATCGTCCGACATCGCCAATTCCGACACCATCCGCAGGCTGATCGAGCAGCGCGCCGCGCTGCGCGCGCAACTCGCCGAGCAGTCCTCGACGCTGCTCGACCAGCATCCGCGCATCAAGGAATTGAAGGCGCAGATCGCCGAGCTCGACCGCGAGATCAGGAACGAAGGCGAGCGGCTGGCGAAGCAGCTCGATTACGACGCCAAGGTTGCCGGCACGCGGCTCGAGACGCTCACCGCAAGCCTCGACCAGGTCAAGAAACTGGCCTCGGCCACCAACGAGCAGGACGTTCAATTGCGCTCGCTGGAGCGCGAGGCGAAGACCGAGCGCGATCTGCTCGAATCATACCTGGCGAAATACCGCGAGGCGGCCGCGCGCGAGAACATCAACGCCGCGCCGCCGGAAGCGCGCATCATTTCGCGCGCGAGTCCCGCGATCAAACCCGATTTCCCGAAGAAGCTGCCGATGGTGCTGATCGCCGCCTTCGCCGCCTTCGCGCTCTCGGCCGGCTTCACCGTTACCGGCGCGCTGCTCGGTCCTGCCGGTGGCGGCTATGCCTATCCGGCGCCGGCCTACACGCCCGCGGCCTATGCGCCGCCGCCGCCGCTGCAAACGGCGCCCGCAATGCCGCGCGTCGTGGCGCCGCCGCTCCAGCCGCTGCGGGCGGTCAATGTCGCGCCGGCGGCGACGCCCATGGGGACGATTGACCAAGTCGCGGCCGCGCTCCGCCAGGCGGGCGATAGCGCGCGCCGCATTGCGGTTGCGGGTGCCGCCCGCAATGTCGGCACGACGTTCTCCGCAATCGCGCTTGCGCGGGTGCTGGCGAAGGACGGTCCGGTCGTGCTGGTCGATCTTGCGTTCGGCGCGCCCAACCTGTCGGTGGTATCGACCGACCCGCAGGCGCCGGGCATTGCCGAACTCATCGGCGGCACCGCCTCTTTCGGCGACGTGATCACGCGCGATCAGTTCTCGGACGTGCACATCATCGCGACCGGCGAGGTCGGCGCCGACGCGCAGGCGCTTGCCGCATCGCCATCGCTCGCCGAAGCGATCGAGGCGCTCACGCGCAGCTACGCGCGCGTGGTGCTCGATATCGGCGCGGTGGACGAGGCCGCCGTCGAATATCTTGCGCCGCTTGCGCAGCGCGCCGTGCTGGTCGCCGCCGATGCGACCAGTCCGGCCACGCGCAGCGCGCGCGAGCGCATGAGCCAGGCCGGATTTTCCAGCGTCAGCCTGCTGCGTGGCGGCGCGCAAGCCGCGGCCGCCTGATCCGAACGGAGTATCAGCCCGCCGTGCTCAATCCGGCGCGCAGGCGGCGGCCGAGGCGCACCAGCGCCCACAGCGCGGGCGTGCGCTTGATTGCGCGCTTGGCGAGCGCCGCGCACCTTGCCGCCGCCGTCAGCATGGCGCCGGCGCGGCTTAGCGGCAGGAAACTGTCGAACAGCGGATCCGCATTGCCGCAGAATAGGCTCTTGTAATGCGCCTCGCCGATGCCGAGGTCGAAGGTCGAGAATCCGCGCTCGCAGCAATCGCGCACCAGATGGCGCAACAGCAGCTCGCCGGGGCTTTCATGCGCGAGCATGCCCATGATCATCGAATTGAACATGCCGCAGAAGCGGTCGCCGCCGCTGATGCCGCCGAACGTCGCCACGACGACGCCGCCGACCGACAAAGTGAAAAGCTCGATGACCGGCTTGCCGCTGGCGGTTCGTTCCGTGGCGGCAGCTTCGATGAAGCGGCGCACTTCCGGTGCGGCAAAAACATCGGCGATGCCGAGCGCGTGCATGCGCTCGCTCTTCTGCTTGAAGAAAGTATCCAGCACGCGCCGAATCGCAGCCGGTTCGGCCGCGCGTTCGAAATGAATTGCGCCGTGCTCGGCCAGTGCCCGTTCCTTTTTTCGCATCTTCTTGCGCGTCGCGCTGTTGGTGCGGGCCCGCAGCAAATTCTCGAAGTCGGGGGCGAGCGGCCCGGAGAAGCCGAAGTTGGCGGAACGCTGGTGCGGCAGAAGCGCGAACGGGTTGGTGGCGCCCTGCCAAGTGAGCGGCTGGTTGCAGAGCAGGAGGGCGTCGGCGCGGCGGCCGAGACGCGCAAGTGCCGCGCGGATATCGGTGTCGCCGATCGTGGCGGCGACGTCGCGGCGCCAAAGCGCCATATTGAAATTGGCGTGCTTGCCGCCGAGAAATTCGACGACGCGCAGCTGCGCGACCGTGCGCCGTCCGAGCGGCCACAGGAACAGCGGGGCATCCGTGCTATCGAAGCCGACGACGATAAAGGGCGTCACACCGGCGGCGGCGCCGACATGACGTTGCCACAAGGCCATGAACTCGTAGCGCTGATAGGGAGTCGCCAATGCATTCTGGCGCTCGAGCGCGCGCCAGTGGGGCTCGGCGGCAGCAAAGGAATCGAATACCTCAACGCGCGCGAATTGGCCGAGAATGGCCGGCGTGGCCGTGCCGTGGCTGACGGGTTTGCGTAGTGCGACGACGTTCATCGGGTCCTTCGGGAGGGGCAGGATTGGCGTTCCCGGCAGGGTCGCAAACCTTTGTCAATAAAGAGTTGGAATATTCGAGTGCCTTTCGGCAGGAGCTAGGTCCTTGGCGGGCTTGAAGAAAACCATCATCCGGGGCGGGCTCGAGTCGCTCTATTTTACGGGCATGCATCATGTGATGCGCCCGCTGGTCGGCGGCGTGGGCGCCATCCTGACCATGCACCATGTCCGGCCGCCGCGGCCGGAAGCCTTCCAGCCGAACCGGCTCCTTGAGATCACGCCGATCTTCCTCGAGCGGCTGCTGCGGCGGCTCAGGAAATCGCGCCTCGACATCATCTCGCTCGACGAGATGCATGAGCGGTTCATCAGCGGCAATTTCAAGCGCCGCTTCGTCTGCGTGACATTTGATGACGGCTACAAGGACGTGCAGCGTTGGGCCTATCCGCTACTGCGCAAATACGAGATCCCGTTCGCGATGTACATCGCGACAAGCTTCCCGGACCGGCTGGGCGAATTATGGTGGCTCGCGCTCGAGGCTGTGATCGCGCGCAACGACCGCATCGGCATGGTCATCAACGGCAAGGATCAATTCTTCGAATGTCGCACCGTTTCGCAGAAACGGGAATTGTTCGACGCCGCTTACGGCTACCTGCGCAGCCTGAAGACGGAAGACGAATTGCGCCGCGTGGTGCGCGATCTATGCGCCTGCCACCGCGTCGACATTGCTTCGTTCTGCCGCGAGCTTTGCATGGACTGGGAAGAGATCGGCCGGATGGCGCTCGATCCGCTGGTGACGATCGGCGCGCATACGGTCAATCACATGATGCTCAGGAAGGTGGCGAGCGATGCGACGGTACGCGCCGAGATGGACATGAGCCGCTCCGTGCTCGAGGCCGCGCTCGGCCGCAAGCCAGCGCATCTCGCTTATCCGGTCGGCGATCCGACGTCGGCCGGCCCCCGCGAATTCCGCATCGCCGCCGAACTCGGCTTCAAGACCGCGGTGACGACCAGGCCAGGCGTGCTGTTCAAGGCACACCGCGACCATTTGACCGCGCTGCCGCGCATCTCGGTCAACGGTGAGTTCCAGCAGCAGCGCTATCTGAAAGTGCTGATGTCGGGCGCCGCCACTGCGATGTGGAACGGCTTCCGCCGCGTCAACGCGGCTTAGGCGCGTCCGGCCGCACCATCCAGCGCACCAGCGGCATCGCCGGCAAAACCCAGCCAAGCCCTGCGACAACGTAGTAGAGTGCAGCCACGAAGCCGTTGATGTCGGTCAGCACGGACTGCGCCAGCGCCATGGCGAGCAGGGTCCATATGATGGCCAGCGCGAACAGGCCGAAAGTGCCAATCAATTTGCGCTTGCGAATGTTCATTGGCGCGACCTAATGCGAATTGCGGGCTCGCGTCGAGGACTATATGGTCCGCGCCATTCCCGGCAAGCGTAACGTTGCGATCGATTTCATGTCCTCCCAGCACCCGTCCATCGCCGATACGCAAGCGCGCGCGGTGCGGCTGTGGCTTCTGGCCGTCGCAGCCCTGCTGTTCCTGACGCTGATCGTGGGCGGTGCGACGCGGCTAACGGAATCCGGGCTGTCGATCGTCGAATGGAAACCTGTAACCGGCGTGGTGCCGCCGCTGTCGCAACAGGCTTGGCAGGACGAGTTCACGAAGTATCAAGCGATACCGCAATACCGCGAGCTCAACCGCGGCATGAGCCTCGACCAGTTCAAGGTGATCTATTGGTGGGAATGGACGCATCGCGTCCTGGCGCGGCTGATCGGCGCCGTATTCCTGGTGCCGTTCCTGTTCTTCCTTTGGCGCGGATGGATTCCGCGCCCAACGCAGATGCGATTGTGGGCGATTTTTGCGCTCGGCGCGTTCCAGGGCGCGGTCGGCTGGTGGATGGTGTCGTCGGGTCTCGCCGTCGGCATCGCGGTTTCGCAATACCGGCTGGCGTTTCATCTGACGCTTGCCTGTCTTATTTATTCGGCGATCGTGTGGACTTCGCAACAACTCTTGCCGCGTCCGCCGATCGAGTCGAATGCACGCGTGCGTAACGGCGCGCTTCTCATCGCGGTGCTTGTGTTGGCGCAGATCTATCTCGGCGCGCTCGTCGCCGGCACAAATGCCGGCATGATCTACAACACAT
This sequence comes from Pseudolabrys sp., assembly GCA_035546875.1. Classification (GTDB taxonomy): domain Bacteria; phylum Pseudomonadota; class Alphaproteobacteria; order Rhizobiales; family Xanthobacteraceae; genus Pseudolabrys. The sequence continues at coordinate 22,175 of DASZVZ010000013.1, read as the reverse complement.
GGCCAGCGATCGACGGCGGGCTGATACCCCCTCTGGACAGCCTATGGGCGCAGACGCCGTGGTGGCGCAATCTGTTCGAAAATGTGCTCACGGTGCAATTCGATCACCGCATGCTCGCTTATACGATCTGGATATTGGCCGGCTTGCACGCCATCGACGCAAGGCAGGCCCGGCAACAGGGCGGCAGCGCGATCCTGCTTTGGCTTGCGGTGACGCTGCAGGCGACGCTCGGCGTGCTGACGCTCGTTTTCGTGGTGCCGATCGATCTCGCGATGACGCACCAGGCGATGGCGATCGTCGTGTTGACCGTCGCGGTGGTGCACGCCGAGCGACTGCGCCACCGTGTCGAGACACGGGCCGCGGTGCCGATGCCGCAGGCGGCAAAAGGAGCGCGCTCATGATCGACGTCAAGACCGTCGATGGCATCGCCGTCGTCACGCTTGTGCACGGCAAGGCGAATACGCTCGACACCGAATTCTGTGACGCCGTGGCAAAAAAATTCAAGGAGTTGGAAGCCTCGGACGCGCGCGGCGTGGTGTTGACCGGACAGGGGAGGATGTTTTCCGCGGGCGTCGATCTCGTGCGGCTGGCGCACGGCGGCGCAGCTTACGTGAGAGAATTTCTGCCGGCTCTTCACCGGCTGTTCGAGGCGGTGTTCTTTCATCGCAAGCCCGTGATCGCGGCGGTCAACGGCCACGCGATTGCCGGCGGTGCGGTGCTCGCGTGCTGCGCCGACCGGCGCGTCATGGCGCGCGAAGGCGGCCGCATTGGCGTTACCGAGTTGCAGGTGGGGGTGCCGTTTCCGGTAATGGCGTTCGAGGCGGTCCGTTTCGCCGTACCGCCGCGCTATCTCAACGAGTTTATTCTCGGCGCTTCGACCTATTCGTCGGACGAGGCCCTGACGAAAGGCTGGGTGGACGAGGTCGTCGAGCCGGACGCGCTGGCCGAGCGCGCGCTGGCCGTGGCGCGGCAATATGCGGCGCTATCGCCTGCCGCGTTCGCGCTCAGCAAGCGGCAGATACGTCAACTTGCTGCGGACAACGTGCGGGCAAGAAAGGCCGATGACGAAGCGGCCAATGGAATCTGGGCCGCGCCGGAGACGCTCAACTACATCAAGGACTATGTGGCGAAGACGTTGAAGAAGTAGGTCACCCTGAGGCGGCCGCCGCAGGGTGACGGCGTAGCGTCTAGCCGGCCAAACCCTGCTCCAGGTCGGCGATGATGTCTTCCTTGTCCTCGAGCCCGATCGAGAGCCGCACCACGTCGGGCCCCGCGCCGGCCTGAACCTTCTGCGCGTCGGACAACTGCCGATGAGTGGTGGAAGCGGGATGGATGATGAGCGAACGCGTGTCGCCGATGTTGGCGAGATGCGAGAACAGCTTCACATTGGAGACGAGCTTCACGCCGGCGTCGTAGCCGCCCTTGAGGCCTAAGGTGAACACCGCGCCGGCGCCTTTCGGACAATATTTCTTGGCAAGGTTGTGATAGCGGTCGCCCGGCAGGCCGGGATAGCTCACCCACGCAACTTGCGACTGCTTCGACAGCCATTCCGCCACCGCTTGCGCATTGTCGCAATGGCGTTGCATGCGCAGCGGCAACGTCTCGATGCCGGTGAGAATGAGGAAGGCGTTGAACGGCGACAGCGCGGGCCCGATGTCGCGCAGGCCGAGGACGCGGCAGGCGATGGCAAAAGCGAAATTGCCGAACGTTTCGTGCAGCACGATGCCCTGATATTCCGGGCGCGGCTCCGAGAGCATCGGGTAGCGGCCCTCGCGCGACCAGTTGAAGGTGCCGCCGTCGACGATCATGCCGCCGATCGAATTGCCGTGGCCGCCGAGGAATTTCGTGAGCGAGTGCACGACGATGTCGGCGCCGAAGTCGATCGGCTTGCACAGGTACGGCGTCGCGAGCGTGTTATCGACGATCAGCGGCACGCCGGCCTTGCGCGCGATCTTCGAGACAGCCTCGATGTCGGTGATGACGCCGCCCGGATTGGCGATCGACTCGATGAAGATCGCCTTGGTCTTGGGCGAGACCGCTTTCTCGAACGAGGAGATGTCGTCCGGATCGGCCCACACCACGTTCCAGCCGAAATTCTTGTAGGCGTGGTTGAACTGGTTGATCGAGCCGCCGTAGAGCTTCTTCGACGCGACGAACTCGTCGCCCGGCGTCATCAAATTGTGCATGACGATGACCTGCGCGGCGTGGCCGGAAGCGACCGCGAGGCCGGCTGTGCCGCCCTCGAGCGCCGCGACGCGCTCTTCCAGCACCGCGCTGGTCGGGTTACCGATGCGCGTATAGATGTTGCCGAAGGTCTGCAGGCCGAACAGCGAGGCGGCGTGATCGACGTCGTCGAACACGAACGACGTCGTCTGGTAGATCGGCGTCGCGCGCGCGCCGGTGGTCGGATCGGGCTGGGCGCCCGCGTGGATCGCGAGCGTTGCAAAGCCGGGCGTACGTTCGGAATGATCGGCCATCGGTTCTATCCTGTTGCGGGCGCGACCTGCCGGCCGCCTTGAATCGGGCGATTTATTCAGCCGCGGGCAGGGGGGTCAAGGCGGCAAAGCCGCCGCTTCCTAAATGAACCGTGATCGCCTGTTGACCGGCGGACCGTGGAATAACCTGCTCGGGGCGCGTCAGCTGCCGCCATCTTTATCCTGCATGGCCTTGTCGGTCGCATCCGTCGCGCCGCCCTGCATGGTGGTGCGGTTGAGCGACATGCGCTGCACGCCCTTGCCGAAGATCTTGGCGCGCTTGGCTGTGAGCGTGCGCGAGTTGACGCCGATCCAGGAAATTTCGGACGAGAGACGGCCGTATTCGATCTTCGGGCAGCGGTTCATCACGACCTTCATGCCGGCGTCCTCGGCCATCTTTGCCGCCTCGTCGTTGCGCACGGTGAGCTGCATCCAGATCACCTGCGGCCGAGGCTTCATTTCGATCGCTTCCCTGACAATCTGCGGGGCGAACTGCGAGGCGCGGAAGATGTCGATCATGTCGACCGGCTCGGGCACGTCGGCGAGCTTGGCGTAGACCTTCTGGCCGAGGATGTCCTTGCCGGCTTGTCCGGGATTGATCGGGATCATGTGGTAGCCGCGCTCGAGCAGATATTTGAACGCGAAATAGCTCGGCCGGTTGTCCTTCGGCGAGATGCCGACCATCGCGATGGTCTTCACGGTGTTGAGGATGCCGCGGATGTAGCTGTCCTGATAGGTGTCGTGATTCATTCCGCCACTTTCTCGGCCGCCTGCGCGAGCTTTTCGCGCAGGCGCTGGTTCTCGGCCTCGAGCCGCGCGATCTTTTCCTGGATGGCGCCGACGGCTTGCGCGATCTCTTCCTCGGAGAAGCGGGCGGTGATGTGCTGCGAGCAGTTCTGGTCCCATGCCTCGATGGTGAACAGGATGACGCGTTCGGGCCGCGCCTTGTAGCCCTTGTCGAACAGCTTCTCGGTCAGCGCGACGTCGCCTTCGATCACGCGCGCGCGACCCCACAGCTTGATGCGCTGCTGGCGCGCGGGATCGAGCACGAACAGATAGGCGCGGTCGTTCTCCGACAGGTTCGCAAGCGTGATGTATTGCCGGTTGCCGCGGTAGTCGGCAAAGCCGATGGTTTTCTCGTCGAGGACCTTGATGAAACCCTTGGGGCCGCCGCGGTGCTGGATGTAGGGCGCGCCTTCCTTGGTGGCGGTGGCGAGGAACGCGGTGTCCTGCTCGGCGAGGAAGGCCGCGAGCTGTGGCGTCACGCGGTCGGGAAAACCTTCGGCGAAGCGGCGCTCGTAGGCCTTGGCGGAGCCGCGCTCGGCTTGCGCGCGGCGGGCGGCGGGCGTGAAAACGCGATCGGAATTATTCATCGCTGTTATTTTTCGCGTTTCCGGCTTTTTGCAAGGAACGATCAGCTATTCGTGTTCGCCGCGCGATCCATCAACGATCTTCCCATTTCGGATCACGCTTTTCGATGAATGCGCAGATGCCTTCCTCGGCGTCGCGCGCCATCATGTTCTCGGTCATGACCTGCGCTGCGTATTTGTAGGCGTCCGCGAGCGGCATCTCCACCTGGCGGTAGAACGCCTCTTTGCCGATCTTGAGCACGTAGGAGGATTTCGACGCAACCTTGCGCGCGAAGGCGATCGCCTCCTTGCGCTCTTCGCCCGGTGCGACCACGCGGTTGATCAATCCCATACCTTCCGCCCGCTCGGCGGAAACCATCTCGCCGGTGAGCAGCATCTCCATCGCGTGCTTGCGCGCCACGTTGCGCGACAGCGCCACCATCGGGGTCGAGCAGAACAGCCCGATGTCGACGCCCGGCGTCGCGAACTTCGCCGCGGTCGAAGCGACGGCAAGGTCGCAGCTCGCGACGAGCTGACAGCCGGCGGCGGTGGCGACGCCCTGCACGGCGGCGACGACCGGCTGCGGCAGGTTGACGATCTGCTGCATCATCGCGCTGCAGATCGTCATGATGTGCTGGAAGTAGGCGCGGCCGCCGTCCTTGTCGCTGCGCCGCGAGGTGAGCTCTTTCAGGTCGTGGCCGGCACAGAACGCCGGCCCATTGGCGGCGAGCACGACGGCGCGCACGCTTTTATCCTTTGCGATATCGGTGAACGCCTCGCTTAGCGCGACCAAAAGCGCTTCCGAAAGGCTGTTGCGCGCCTGCGGGCGGTTGAGAATGAGGATGGCGATATCCTTGTCGCGCTCGCGAGTAAGAACGGGCGAGGTGGCCTCGGTTGCGCGGGCGGCCTGGCTGCTCATGGAATCGATCCGAAAGGGTGAGTTCCGGTGGATACTTAACCCTGCGTGCCGCGCGCGCAAGACCGGAACAGCCCGCGGTAACAGGCGTTTTCCACGTAATGGAGGACGAAAATGGCGAAGCGACGGAGCAAATCCAAGCGCTCGAAACGCGGCGGGCGCCGTTGGTCCGCGCGGGTGACCAAGGAAAGCGACGCGCTTACGCTCGACGAGGGCGTGTTCGGCAAGCGCAGCCCCAAGGCGATCGCGCGGTCGCTCAAGCGTTCGGCCGAGCAAAGCCGCCGGCGCAAATCGAGCCCGTTCCGTTCGGCGATGTCGATGCTGACCTTCTATATCAACCGTGCCGGCAAGAACCTGCCCGCCTCGCGCAAGCGCACGCTCAACAAGGCGAAGGACGAACTGCGCGAACTCTTTCACAAAAAGGCGTCCTGACTTCTCGCTTTGATCGCAGCGGCGGCCCGTCTATGACGGTGGCGCCGGGACGGCCGGCGTCGGCGGTGAGGGTGGGCATGCGCGCATCGGTGCTTTCGGCGAAGGAGATCGAGCAGGTACTCCGCGAGGAATTCCCGCAGCGGTTTCACGACGAAAGCGGGCTGACCATCGAAGAGGTGGGCTACGGCACCTGCCGCGTGCGGCGTGCTTACCACGCCAATCTGATCCGGCCCGGCGGCACGATTTCGGGGCCGACCATGATGGAGCTCGCCGATTTCGCCATGTACGTCGCGGTGTTTTCGGCGCTCGGCCGGGTGCCGCTCGCGGTCACGATCAACCTCAACATCAATTTCCTGCGCAAGCCGGGCCAAGCGGACCTGATCGCGGAAACGCGGCTGATGAAGATCGGAAAGCGGCTGGTCGTCGGTGAGGTCACGATGCGCTCTGACGGCGAAGAGGACGCGGTCGCGCACGTCACCTCGACCTATTCAGTCCCGCCGGGACAATAATTACGCTTAGGTACAAAAATACCATTCTTATAAGCCATTGATATATATCATCTAATATAAGATGCTCTGCTTGACCGTTGCGGGGCCACTCGGCTAGAAACCTGCAACTTTTCGAGGGCGCTTACGGCGCTCCGCATCTCCGAAGGACCGGACATGAAGACTTATTCGGCCAAGGCCGCCGACATCGAGAAGAAGTGGGTCGAGATCGACGCCACCGGGCTTGTCGTCGGCCGGCTCGCCTCGATCGTGGCGCTGCGCCTGCGCGGCAAACACAAACCGACCTACACGCCGCACGTCGACGACGGCGACAACGTCATCGTCATCAACGCCGCCAAGGCCGTGCTTACTGGCCGCAAGGTCGAGAAGAAGGTCTATTACAAGCACACCGGCTACATCGGCGGGATCAAGGAGATCTCGGCGAAGTCGATCAAGGCCGGAAAATTTCCCGAACGCATCGTGGAGAAGGCTGTCGAGCGGATGCTGCCGCGCGGGCCGCTCGGCCGCGTGCAACTCGGCAATCTGCGCGTCTATCCGGGCGCCGAGCATCCGCATGAAGCGCAGAAGCCGGAGAAGCTCGACGTCGCGTCCATGAACCGCAAGAACACGAGGAGTGCCTGACCGTGGCCGAAACCGTGCAATCGCTCGAAGGATTGGCGACGCTGAAGCCGGCCGCGCCGGAGGCGCCGAAGTACGAGAAAAAGGTGGACGCGCAAGGCCGGGCTTACGCGACCGGCAAGCGCAAGAATGCCGTGGCGCGAGTCTGGATCAAGCCGGGCGCCGGCAAGATCACCGTCAATACGCGCGCGATCGAAGTCTTCTTCGCGCGTCCGGTGCTGCGTATGCTCATTCAGCAGCCGCTGGTCGCAACCAACCGCAACGGCCAATATGACGTCGTGTGCACCGTCTCCGGCGGCGGATTGTCCGGCCAGGCCGGCGCCGTGCGTCACGGCATCTCCAAGGCGCTGACCTATTTCGAGCCGGAGTTGCGCGGCGCGCTCAAGCGCGGCGGCTTCCTGACCCGCGACTCGCGCGTGGTCGAGCGCAAGAAGTACGGCCGGGCCAAGGCGCGGCGTTCGTTCCAGTTCTCCAAGCGCTAACGAGACCGGCTTATACTTTTTTGCAAGGGGCGCAGCAGCGGCTGCGCCCTTTCTGCTTGCGTGTAACGCAACGTTTCGTCGAATTCGCTGAAAATTTTAGCAAGTCTTTCTTCGAAGCGCGCTCTTGGTTGCAAGGCTTTACGCACGCGCAAAAAGTAGCCTGCGAAGGCAGCCGGAGATTTATTCGCAAATACCGGCGCTTGTTTGGGGTCTTGATGCCTCTCGCGGCCAGCTTGCCCTCGTCCGTACTGGACATTCCGACGCTCTCGTTCGTCGCGATCTCGCTTGCGGCGCTGCTCGGCCTGTTCCTGATCCTGTCCTGGTTGCAGGAACGCGACGTGCGGGCGCTGGCGTGGTGGGGCACCGCCTACCTCATGGGTGCATCATCGGTCGCGCTTTGGACGGTCCCGGCGCCGTTTCTTCCCGTGCCGCATGAAATTCCCGCCGCGCTCATCTTTGTCGCCTGCGGCATGGTATGGAACGGCGTGCGTCTCTTTCAGGGCCGGCGGATCTTGCCGCTGGCGATCGTCGGCGGCGCGCTGATCTGGCTCTCGCTCGGCCAGCTTCCGGCCGTCGCTGGCGGCGCCAACCTGCGCATCGCGATCGGCGCCGTCATCGTCGCGGCCTATACGTATTTCATCGCGTATGAATTGCGGCGGGAGCGGCGCAAGTCGCTCTATTCGCGCGCGGCGGCTATCGTCGTGCCGGCGCTGCACGCGGTCATCTTCCTGTCGCCGATCGCGATCAAGGCACTTCTGCCGTTGAACGTGGCGCAGCGCTGGATCGACATCTTCGCGCTCGAGACGATGGTCTATGCGGTCGGCGCGGCATTCATCGTGCTGCTGATGGTGAAAGACCATCACGTTCACATCCAACGCCACGCAGCCTCGACCGATCCGCTGACCGGTCTGCTCAATCGCCGCGCGTACCTCGACGGCGCCCGCGCGCTTCGCTCGCTGCAATCGCGGCAGCGCGAGCCGGTGACGCTTCTGATGTTCGACCTCGATCATTTCAAATCGATCAACGATACCTTCGGCCACGCGGTCGGCGACGACGTGTTGCGGCTGTTCGCCACGTCGATCCGCTCGAGCATGCGCGCCAACGACATCATCGGCCGCATCGGCGGCGAGGAGTTTGCCGCCATCGTGCCGGCGGGTCTCGGCGCAACGAATAAAATCGCCGAACGTATCCGCGCGAGCTTCGAGCGGGTCGGTTCCATCGTCGGCGAACACGCGATCGGTGTGACGGTGAGCATCGGCACGGCGTGCGCGCCGGAAGCGGAAATTGATATCGACGAATTGCTGTCGCGCGCGGACGCGGCGCTCTATCGGGCGAAGGCGGATGGCCGCAACCGCGTGCGTACCTGGGAAGAGGAGCCGCCGCGCGACGAGGCGACCCGGCTGATCGCGGCGGCGCGCGCCGGCAATGCAGTGCGGTTCGTTCCGAAATTGCGCCCGGCGGCGGAAACCTATGCCGAACCGCTCGTCGCCAGGGCGGCAACACCTCGTTTACTTTATCGGCGCTAACATGGGGGCATGTCGCGTGCCGCCCGCTCCGATGTTCCGGCATTGACGCTCGAGGCTTACGCCGAGCGTGCGGGCCTTGCGCTCGCCTGTCCTTATTCGTCCTCGGCTGAATTCGATGCGGCACTGATTGCGGCGCGCCGGGCGGCGGGCGTCTACGGGCCGCGGCGCCACCGCCGTCAGATGCTCGCGACCGCCGCGGCGATTTTAGCCGCCGTGCTGATCGTCGCGTATTTCGCGATCTGAGCGCTTTCGCTCCGGATGCATGAAAAAGGGCGCCCGGAAGGGCGCCCTAGTCGCATCGCGCATGCGATGATGGGGAATGCTCAAGCCGAGTAGTACATCTCGAATTCGACCGGATGCGGGGTGTGCTCGAAGCGGATCACTTCCTGCATCTTGAGGTCGATGTAAGAGTCGATGAAGTCGTCGTCGAACACGCCGCCGGCCTTCAGGAAGGCGCGGTCCTTGTCGAGTTCGCCGAGTGCCTGGCGCAACGAGCCGCACACTGTCGGGATCTTCTTCAACTCCGCCGGCGGCAGGTCGTAGAGATCCTTGTCGATCGCCGATCCCGGATCGAGCTTGTTCTTGATGCCGTCGAGACCGGCCATCGTCATCGCCGCAAAGCCGAGATACGGATTGCAAAGCGGGTCGGGGAAACGCACCTCGACGCGCTTGGCTTTCGGGTTGGTCGTGTACGGAATGCGGCAGGACGCGGAGCGATTGCGCGCCGAATAGGCAAGCAGCACCGGCGCCTCGAAGCCCGGCACCAGACGCTTGTAGGAGTTGGTGGTCGGGTTGGTGAAGGCGTTGATCGCCTTGGCGTGCTTGATGATGCCGGCGATGTAGGAGAGGCAAATATCCGAGAGATCGGAATACTTGTTGCCGGCGAACACCGGTTTGCCGCCCTTCCAGATCGACTGATGGCAGTGCATTCCCGAACCGTTGTCGCCGTATACCGGCTTCGGCATGAACGTCGCCGTCTTGCCGTAGATCTGCGCCACCTGCTGGATGCAATACTTGTAGACCTGCATCTGGTCGGCCATCAGCGTGAGCGGCGAGAATTTCATGCCGAGCTCGTGTTGGGCGGATGCCACTTCGTGGTGGTGCTTCTCGACCTTTACCCCCATGCGCGCCATGGCGCCGAGCATTTCAGAGCGCATGTCCTGCACTGAATCCTGCGGCGGCACCGGGAAATAACCCTTCTTGGTGCCGATGCGGTGGCCGAGATTACCGCCTTCGTATTCGGTGTCGGAGTTGGTCGGAAATTCGGTCGAGTCGAGTTTGAAGCCGGTGTTGTAGGGCTCGGCCGCATACTTGACGTCATCGAACACAAAGAACTCAGCTTCGGGGCCGAAGAAGATGGTGTCGCCGACGCCCATCGACTTGACCATGCCTTCCGCCTTCTTGGCGATGCCGCGCGGATCGCGGTTGTAGGGCTCACCGGTGGTCGGCTCGAGCACGTCGCAGACCAGCACCAGCGTGGTCTCGGCGAAGAACGGATCGATGCAGGCGGTTGCCGGATCGGGCATCAAATTCATGTCCGACTCGTTGATCGCCTTCCAACCGGCGATCGAAGAGCCGTCAAACATCTGGCCTTCCGCGAACGTGTCTTCTTCGATCATCGAGACGTCGAAGGTCACGTGCTGCCACTTGCCGCGCGGATCGGTAAACCGGAAATCGACGTATTTAACGTCGTTGTCCTTGATCATCTTCATGACATTCTTGGCTGTCGTCATGGACTGCATTCCCCCTTGTTATGGAAACGGTGCGCGGGCCGCTCTCGGCCCGCGACCTAGATGGCATCAATCCCAGACTCTCCGGTCCTGATCCGGATCGCTTCTTCGATGTTCGATACGAATATCTTGCCGTCGCCGATCCGGCCAGTCTGCGCAGCGCGCCGGATCGCATCGACAGCTTTTTCCACCATGTCATCGCCGAGCACGATCTCGATTTTCACTTTCGGCAAAAAATCGACGACGTACTCGGCCCCCCGGTAGAGTTCGGTATGGCCTTTCTGGCGGCCGAAGCCCTTGGCTTCGGTCACCGTGATTCCTTGCAGCCCGACCTCCTGCAGCGCCTCCTTCACCTCGTCGAGCTTGAACGGCTTGATGATCGCCTCGATCTTTTTCATTGCTTGTCCTTCTCCCAGCCCTTGGGAGGTGGTCCAAAGAGCCGGCTACTGGTTTGCAGGTCTCGTGCCAATCGGGCGGGCCCAAAAATGCGGCTATATCCCAGCTTTTAGACGCTTTTCCCAGGTATGCGCAAAGGTTGCCTAGAAAGTGCTGCCCAGCAATTAGGCAATATGCATAAGAATTCGTCAGGCTCTCCTACCTGGGCGCGGGCTTGTCGTGATAGCCCGGCACGATAGTGTCGATGGCCATGATCGAGCTCCTCACCAGCGCCGAAATGGCGGAAGCCGACCGGCTGGCGATCGCGGGCGGCATTGCCGGCATGGATCTGATGGAGAACGCGGGCCGCGCAGTGGCTGATGCGGTCGCTGGGCCGCCGGGCCAGCGGGTGGTGATCGTCGCGGGGCCGGGCAACAACGGCGGCGACGGCTTTGTCGCGGCGCGCCACCTGGCCGAGCGCGGTTACGCCGTGCGCGTGAGCATGGTCGGCGAAACAAAGAAGCTCAAAGGCGACGCGGCGGAAGCGGCCGGCCGCTGGATCGGGCCGGTGGAGGCGGCATCGCCGTCGTCGCTCACCGACGCCGACATCGTAGTCGACGCGCTGTTCGGCGCCGGACTCGATCGTGAGGTGACGGGCCTGCCGCACGCGATGATCCAAGCGATGAATGCGTGCGGCGCGCCGGTGCTCGCCGTCGATCTGCCCAGCGGCGTCAATGGAACGACCGGCGCGGTGATGGGGATCGCGGTCAAGGCGGCGCAGACGGTGACGTTCTTCCGCCGCAAGACCGGGCATATGCTGCTGCCGGGTCGCCTGCATTGCGGCGCAGTCCATGTCGCCGACATCGGTATTCCGGACAGCGTGCTCGGCCGCATCGGCGTGTCCGCATTCGTGAACGAGCCGGCATTATGGGACCGCACGTTTCCGCTGCCGCGCGCGGACGGCCACAAATACACACGCGGTCATGTCGTGGCGGTTTCCGGCGGGCTGGTGACGATGGGCGCGGCGCGGCTCGCAGCACGGGGCGCGCTGCGCGCCGGGGCGGGCCTCGTCACCATCGCCAGCCCGCGCGACGCTCTTGTTGCCAACGTCACGGCCGGCGCCAATTCGGCGCTGATGGTGCGGCCGGTGACCGGGGCGGCCGAGCTGAAGAAGTTTCTCGCCGATCCCCGGCGCAATGCGGTCGTCATGGGCCCGGGCGGCGGGGTCGGTGCGGCCATGCGCAGGCAGGTGTTGGCGGCGCTGGCGAGCAGGGCGGCGGTGGTGCTCGATGCCGACGCCATCACGAGCTTCGCGGACAACCCGGCCGCGCTTTTTGCGGCAATCGGCAAGCGCCCGGGGCGGCCGGTCGTTTTGACCCCGCATTCCGGCGAGTTTCCAAGGATATTTAAAGTGATACATGAAGAACATAAGATTTCAGGTAAGCTTCAAAAAACACGTGCATCCGCTGAAAAATCCGGAGCAATCGTGCTTCTAAAGGGGGCCGATACGGTGGTGACGGCACCCGATGGACGCGCGGCGATTGCGGAAAATGCGCCGCCGTATCTCGCCACGGCAGGGTCAGGCGATGTCCTGGCGGGCATGATCGCCGGACTGATCGCCCAGGGCATGCCCCCCTTCGAGGCCGCGTCGGCGGCGGTCTGGCTGCACGGCGAGGCTGCCGCCGAATTCGGGCCGGGCCTCGTCGCGGACGACCTGCCGGAGACGCTGCCGAAGGTCTATCGACGGCTGTTTTCCGCCCTTTCCGCCGGTCGCAATGGCAAACCGTAGAAGGCGCCATATCTGCAGTAGCGCAGCGGATTCAGCATGCTATAAGCCCGCCGCCCGTCAGGCAGGCGCTATCCCTTGCCCTTGGGGCGACCGGCGCGTTAAGCCCTGCCGATACATTGCGGCGCCAGCAATCGAGTGCCCATTGCGGGCGTGGCGGAATTGGTAGACGCGCGGGATTTAGGTTCCCGTGACGCAAGTCGTGGGGGTTCAAATCCCTCCGCCCGCACCAGCCCGGGGCGCTCGTGATGAGGCCTTTGGCGCCCAATTTTCCGATACGGTCGGTAGCCGGTCCCGGCGAGCGCCGTGTCACAGTGATGAAAGACGAGTTGTGCTCATGCAAGTAACCGAAACTTTGTCCGAAGGCCTCAAGCGCGAATTCAAAGTCGTGGTGCCGGCGTCCGAACTCGACGCCAAGGTCAACGAGCGCATCGAAGAGCTCAAGACGCGCGTGCGCATCGACGGCTTCCGCCCCGGCAAGGTGCCGGCGACGCACCTCAAGCGCATGTACGGCAAGTCGGCGATGGCGGAAGTCATCGAAGCGACCGTGCGCGACGTCAACAGCAAGATCGTCACCGAGCACGGCTACAAGCTCGCCGCCGCACCCAAAGTCACTTTCCCGACCGAGGAGAAGGAGATCGAGCAACTGATCGCCGGCAAGACCGATCTCGCCTACACGATGGCGGTCGAGATCGTGCCGAAGATCGAGCTCGCCGACTTCAAGACCATCAAGCTCACGCGGCTTGCGACCGACGTTGCCGACAGTGAAATCGACGAGGCCGTCGGGCGCATCGCCGAGCAGAATCGCCCGTTTGCTTCGAAGGCCGAGGGCGAGAAGGCCGCCAAGGACGATCGCCTCGTTGTGGACTTTATCGGGCGCATCGGCGGCGTGCCGTTCGAGGGCGGCAAAGGCGAGGACATCGGCGTCCACCTCGGCTCCGGCACGTTCATTCCGGGCTTCGAGGATCAACTCATCGGCGCAACCGCCGGCGAGACCCGCACAGTCAAGGCGACTTTCCCGCCGAATTACACCAATCAGGATCTCGCCGGGAAGGAAGCCGAGTTCGAGGTCACCGTGAAGTCGATCGAGAGCCCGGGCACGGTGACGATCGACGACGCTTTCGCCAAGGGCCTCGGCCTTGAATCGCTTGCCAAGCTGCGCGAGGCGGTGAAGGACCGCATCCAGCGCGAGCACAGCGGCGTGAGCCGCCAGAAATTGAAGCGCGAATTGCTCGATCAACTTGACGAGCGCCATAAATTCGCGCCGCCGGAATCGCTGGTCGAGGACGAATACCAGCGCGTCTGGAAATCGGTGACGACCGAACTCGAAGCCACGAAGAAGACCTTCGCGGACGAGGGGACCACCGAAGAAAAGGCGAAGAAGGAGTACCACGACATCGCCGAGCGCCGCGTGCGGCTCGGCCTGGTGCTTGCGGAAATCGGCGAGAAGAACAACATCACCGTGACCGAGGAAGAGCTCAACCGCGCGCTGATGGAGCAGGTTCGGCAGTACCCCGGACAGGAGCAGCGGGTTTGGGACTATTTCCGTCAAAATCCGGCGGCCGTGGACACCATTCGCGCACCGCTGTTCGAGGAAAAGGTGGTCGACTTCCTGGTCGAGCTTGCCAAGGTGACCGAAAAAAAGGTCTCTCGCGAAGAGCTCTATAAGGAAGACGAAAAAGACGAAAAACCGGCAGCTTGAACGGCCGCTCCTTGCGCCGGGGACATTGCGAAAATAGATCACCCGCCTCAAGGGTCGCGGCTAAGCTAGTTGCCGTGATTCGCGTCAGGAGCCGAAATGAGAGACCCGGTCGATACCTACATGAATTATCTCGTTCCCATGGTGGTCGAGCAGACCAACCGTGGCGAGCGCGCCTATGACATCTATTCCCGGCTGCTGAAGGAACGGATCATCTTCATCACCGGTCCGATCGAAGACGGGATGTCCACGCTGATCGTGGCGCAGCTTCTCTTCCTTGAAGCCGAGAACCCGAAAAAGGAAATCTCGATGTACATCAACTCGCCCGGCGGGGTGGTGACGTCGGGAATGGCGATCTACGACACCATGCAGTTCGTGCGCCCGCCCGTATCCACGCTGTGCGTGGGGCAGGCGGCATCGATGGGTTCGCTGCTGCTCGCTTCGGGCGCCAAGGATCTGCGCTTCGCGCTGCCGAACGCGCGGGTAATGGTGCACCAGCCTTCTGGCGGGTTCCAAGGGCAGGCTACCGACATCATGCTGCACGCGCAGGAAATCCTGAACCTGAAGAAGCGGCTGAACGAAATTTACGTCAAGCACACGGGTCAGTCGCTGAAGAAGATCGAAGACGCGCTCGAGCGCGACTATTTCCTGACGGCCGAGGCGGCCAAGGACTTCGGTCTTGTCGACAAGGTTATCGATAAACGACCCGAGGAACTTTTGCCCAAGTCGTCCTGAAACGCCCGAAAAAGCGGTGCTTATCCGCCGGCTTTCACGCTCCGCAAAGCCCCCTAAGAGCCGCATTCGCCACTGTGAGTGAGTGAACGTTATCGTTAATAGAATCTTGATTATCCAGCCGTTAGCATGCTTCGCTTATGGTGCCGGGGCGTGGACAGGAATGCAGGTTGGAACGGCAATAAACCGCCGGACCTTTGAAGGCGGAAAACGTTATGTTGACGGTTCGCCTAAGTGCGAATTGGCGGGGGTAGTGATCGAGGCGTACGAAGGGCTGAGACGGAGAGTGGAATGAGCAAGGTCGGCGGCAGCGACTCCAAAAACACCCTCTATTGCTCGTTCTGCGGCAAGAGCCAGCACGAGGTACGCAAGCTCATTGCCGGGCCGACCGTATTCATCTGCGATGAGTGCGTCGAGCTCTGCATGGACATCATCCGCGAGGAAAACAAATCCTCGCTGGTGAAGTCGCGCGACGGCATCCCGACGCCGAAGGAAATCCGCAAGGTTCTCGACGACTACGTGATCGGCCAGGATCACGCCAAGAAGGTGCTCTCGGTCGCCGTCCACAACCACTACAAGCGGCTCAACCACCAGACCAAGCACAACGACGTCGAGCTCGCGAAGTCGAACATCCTTTTGATCGGCCCGACCGGCTCGGGCAAGACGCTGCTCGCGCAGACGCTCGCGCGCATCCTCGACGTGCCGTTCACGATGGCCGACGCCACGACGCTGACCGAAGCCGGCTACGTCGGCGAGGACGTCGAGAACATCATCCTCAAGCTGCTGCAGTCCGCCGACTACAACGTCGAGCGCGCACAGCGCGGCATCGTCTACATCGACGAGATCGACAAGATTTCGCGCAAGTCCGACAACCCGTCGATCACGCGCGACGTGTCGGGTGAGGGCGTGCAGCAGGCGCTGCTCAAGATCATGGAAGGCACCATCGCTTCGGTGCCTCCGCAGGGCGGCCGCAAGCACCCGCAGCAGGAATTCCTGCAAGTCGACACCACGAACATTCTCTTCGTCTGCGGCGGTGCGTTCGCCGGCCTTGAGAAGATCATCTCGGCGCGCGGCCGGTCCACCTCGATCGGCTTCTCGGCGAAAGTGCTTGCGCCCGAAGACCGCAAGCAGGGCGAAATCTTCCGCGAAGTCGAGCCGGAGGACCTGCTCAAATATGGTCTGATCCCCGAGTTCGTCGGACGCCTGCCGGTGGTCGCCACGCTTGAGGATCTCGACGAGCCTTCGCTCAAGCTCATCCTCACGCAGCCGAAAAATGCGCTGGTGAAACAATACCAGCGGCTGTTCGAGATGGAATCGATCGACCTGACGCTGGCCGAAGAAGCGCTCGGCGCCATCGCGCGCAAGGCGATCGACCGCAAGACCGGTGCGCGTGGCCTGCGCTCGATCATGGAAGGCATCCTGCTTGACACGATGTTCGAGTTGCCGAGTCTCGAGGGCGTGGAAGAGGTCGTGATCTCCCGTGAGGTCGTCGAAGGGACGGCGCGGCCGCTCTACATCTACGCCGACCGCTCCGATCGGACCGAATCCGGCAGCGCGAGCGCTTGATTTGCGCGGCGCCCATCTGGGGCGCCGTGGTGGAACCCATTCATCGATTCGCGCATTCGCTAACGTTAAGTCCGGCAACCAGGGGATCATTCCCCCTTGAATCCGGGCTTACTTGCAGACTCTGTCCGGTCATCCTACGTATGGTGTCCGAAGCAATATAGCGTACGAAAGATCGTACTTAGTTCCGGTTGAGTGAGGGTTTCGTACCCGCCTTACGGTGCGCCGGCCAAACTTCGAACGACCCGACCCGGCGTTCCCTTGCTCTCCATCTGGCACTTTTCCGTGATGCCCATCGGGGTCCCGGAGGAGGGGCACAACAAAAAGGACTTGGCCATGACCACCCCGAAGCCACGACCCACGCTGCAGCCGGGCGAGACCCGCGCTTATCCCGTATTGCCGCTGCGCGACATCGTGGTGTTTCCGCACATGATCGTTCCGCTCTTCGTCGGGCGCGAGAAATCCATTCGCGCGCTCGAGGAAGTCATGCGCTCGGATACGTTCATCTTGCTGGCGACGCAAAAGAACGCGTCCGATGACGATCCGGCGACCGACGCGATTTTCGAAGTCGGCACGCTCGCGAGCGTACTGCAGCTCCTGAAGCTGCCCGACGGCACTGTGAAGGTGCTGGTCGAGGGCGCCGAGCGCGCCAAGGTTCTCAAATACACCGACCGCAACGAATACTATGAAGCCGACGCGACCGTGCTCGCCGACGACATCGGCGACAAGGTCGAGGCGGAAGCCATGGCGCGTTCGGTCGTCACCGAATTCGAAGGTTATGTGAAGCTCAACAAGAAAGTTTCGCCGGAAGTCGTCGGCGTGGTCCAGCAGATCGAGGACTACGCCAAGCTCGCCGACACGGTGGCTTCGCATCTCGCCGTCAAGATTCCGGACAAGCAGGACATTCTGGAGACGCCCGTCGTCACCCAGCGCCTCGAGAAGGTGCTTGGGCTGATGGAGAGCGAGATCTCCGTGTTGCAGGTGGAAAAGCGCATCCGCACCCGCGTGAAGCGGCAAATGGAGAAGACGCAGCGCGAGTACTACCTCAACGAGCAGATGAAGGCGATCCAGAAGGAGCTTGGCGACGAGGAAGGCAAGGACGAACTCGCCGAGCTCGAAGAGAAGATCAAGAAGACCAAGCTCTCGAAGGAAGCCCGCGAGAAGGCGACGCACGAACTCAAGAAGCTCCGCCAGATGTCTCCGATGTCTGCGGAAGCGACCGTCGTGCGCAACTATCTCGATTGGCTCCTGTCGATCCCGTGGAACAAGAAGAGCAAGGTCAAGAAGGACCTCAAGCTCGCGCAGGAGGTGCTCGACGCCGATCACTTCGGCCTGGAGAAGGTCAAGGAGCGCATCGTCGAGTATCTCGCGGTCCAGCAACGCGCCAACAAGCTGACCGGGCCGATCCTGTGCCTCGTCGGTCCTCCCGGCGTCGGCAAGACCTCGCTCGGCAAGTCGATCGCGAAAGCGACCGGCCGCGAATTCGTGCGCGTGTCGCTCGGCGGCGTGCGCGACGAAGCGGAGATCCGCGGCCACCGGCGCACCTACATCGGCTCGATGCCCGGCAAGATCATCCAGTCGATGCGCAAGGCCAAGACTTCGAATCCGCTGTTCCTGCTCGACGAGGTGGACAAGATGGGCGCCGATTTCCGCGGCGACCCGTCCTCGGCCTTGCTCGAGGTGCTCGACCCCGAGCAGAACCACACCTTCAACGACCACTACCTCGAGGTCGATTACGATCTCTCCAACGTGATGTTCATCACCACGGCGAACACGCTCAACATCCCGCCGCCGCTGATGGACCGCATGGAGATCATCCGCATCGCCGGCTACACGGAGGATGAAAAGGTCGAGATCGCGCGCAAGCACCTGATCCCGGCTGCGGTCGCCAAGCACGGCCTCGATCCCAAGGAATGGTCGATCGACGACGAGGGGCTGCTCACCCTGATCCGGCGCTATACCCGCGAGGCGGGCGTTCGCAACCTCGAGCGCGAGCTCTCGACCCTGATCCGCAAGGCGGTGAAGGAGCTGATGACGTCGAAGAAGAAGTCGATCGCGGTCACCGCCGCCAATCTCGGCGATTATCTCGGCGTGGCAAAATACCGCTACGGCGAGATCGAGGCCGAGGATCTGGTCGGCGTGGTCACCGGACTTGCCTGGACCGACGTCGGCGGCGAATTGCTGACCATCGAGGGAACCTCGATGCCCGGCAAAGGACGCATGACGGTGACCGGCAACTTGCGCGACGTGATGAAGGAGTCGATCTCGGCGGCAGCGTCCTACGTGCGCTCGCGTGCGGTTGCCTTCGGCATCGAGCCGCCGCAGTTCGATAAGCGCGACATCCACGTTCACGTGCCGGAAGGGGCAACCCCCAAGGACGGCCCGTCGGCCGGTGTCGCGATGGTGACCGCCATCGTGTCGGTGATGACCGGCATCCCGGTGCGCCGCGATGTCGCCATGACCGGCGAGATCACGCTGCGCGGCCGTGTGCTGCCGATCGGCGGCCTCAAGGAGAAGCTGCTCGCCGCCGCCCGCGGCGGCATGAAGACCGTGCTGATCCCCGAGGAGAATGCCAAGGACCTCGCGGAGATTTCCGACACGATCAAGAAGAATCTCGAGATCGTGCCGGTGTCGCGGATGGATGAGGTGCTGACGCGCGCGCTGGTGCGCAAGCCCGAACCGATCGAATGGGACGAGGCGAGCGCCAAGCGGGCCAGCGTCCCGGCCGATCAGGGCGAGGAGGAAGGCTCCGGCCTGACTGCGCACTGAAAGGCAGCCGATTGCTGATTCGATCCGGCGGGGGACGCTGAAACGTCCCCCGCCGTTGTTTTTTTGGCTCGCGACCGGTCCGACTCGGCATTCAGCCTGGAGATTCGCGCTTGCGAATCGATCATTTGAAGAAAATCATGCGCGCCAAGCGGCGGCATCCGGCTGTCGCTATCGACAGAGCAGAGGACAGGCCATGACCAAGAATGAACTGATTGCGTTGGTGGCCGACAAGACGTCGATGACCAAGACCGCCGCGGCGTCGGCCGTCGATGCGACGTTCGATACGATCACGTCGGCACTGAAGCACGGCGGTGATGTCAAGATCATGGGCTTCGGCAACTTCCGCGTGGTCAAGCGCGCGGCGCGCGAAGGCCGCGATCCGCGTACGGGTGCGCCGGTCCAGATCAAGGCCGCCAACCGGCCGCGCTTCTCGGCCGGCAAGGGACTCAAGGAAGCTGTCAACAGTTAGACGCGCGGTCTCCATACAACAACCAAGCCCCCGCGATGCCGTGCCGCGGGGGCTTTTGTTTGAGCCGGCTGGCGAGGCTTGCTCCCGCATCACCCACGCGCGATATAGCGGCCTGGAAGGGCGGTTAGCTCAGTTGGTAGAGCGCCTGCTTTACACGCAGGATGTCGGCGGTTCGAGTCCGTCACCGCCCACCAACCGACGCCGCGTAGCGGCGGAGGGCCTCCGCCGAAGCCTTGGCGACGGCGGACACCTCAGATTGGATTGTCGGCTTTGGTTGGCAGGCCAGCCTTCGCTCGCTTCGCGAGCTACGGCTTGGCAAGCCATTCTCAATCCTGTGGTAGCGAAGCGAGCGAGGGCTGCCGCGCCATAGCTCGAAGGCGGGCGGGTCCGTTACGAAACGACTTGGCCGGCCATCGTTTCCGCCAAAAAGAAAACGGCAGGCGCGCCGGTCAGCGCACCTGCCGTTGGCCCCGGAGGGTCCGGCCTATCTTGCCGTCAGATCGATTCCTTCAGCTCCTTCGACGCGCGGAAAGCGACCTTCTTGCTCGCCTTGATCTGGATCGCTTCGCCGGTTGCGGGATTGCGACCCATGCGCGCGGCGCGCCTGCGGACCTGCAGGATGCCCAGGCCACCGATGCGGATGCGCTCGCCCTTCTTGAGATGCTTGACGATATTGCTGACGAAATCGTTGAGAATTGTTTCGGCTTGTTTCTTCGACATTTCATGCTGCTCGGCCATCGCCGCTGCGAGATGCTTCAGCGTGACGGTCGGCGGTGTCGGCGCTTTGCCGCCAGGAACTACTGCCATTAGTGGACCCTCCAATTTGATCATCCGGTGGTTTGGGAACCACCAATCACATAGCCCGCATAGACGATTCGGACCGGGCGTGACCATCGGCTTTTGCCGAAAAATAGGGCTTTTTCGCAACTGCGCTGGCGGCAGAGCCTTGTCCTTGACTTGATTCGACGGGCCCTTTAACTGCGCGTCACGCCCGCGGGGGCGTAGCTCAGTTGGTTAGAGCGCTGCCCTGTCACGGCAGAGGTCGCGGGTTCGAGTCCCGTCGCTCCCGCCACAATATCAACTACTTAGGGCGACTTTCCCGGCCTCACCAAAGGTGTTGCGATGGCCGAAATTGCTTTCCCGAAAGCCCTGTTTTTCGATGTGTTCGGCACGCTGGTGGACTGGCGCCGCGGGATCGCGCGCGAGACGGAGCGGCTGTTAGGAACTCACAAAAAAATCGACTGGATCGCCTTCGCCGACGCCTGGCGGGCCGAATACCAGCCCGGAATGGAAGAGGTGCGGTCCGGCCGGCAGCCCTTTGCCAGGCTCGACGTCCTGCACCGGCGCAACCTGGAGCGGGTGCTGCCGCGCTTCGGCCTCGGCGGCCTGCCGGAATCCGTCATGAGCGAACTCAATCTCGCGTGGCACCGGCTTGACGGCTGGCCGGATGTTGCCGCTGCGCTCGCGCGCCTGCGCCGAAAATTCCTGCTGGCGCCGTGCTCGAATGGAAACATCGCGTTGATGGTCGACCTTGCGCGCCGCAATGGCTGGCACTGGGACGCCATTCTCGGCTCGGAAGTCGCTGGCGACTTCAAGCCGAAGCCGCGCGTTTATCTTGCCGCCTGCGAGGCGTTCAATCTCGCGCCCGGCGACTGCATGATGGTCGCGGCGCACACCAGCGATCTCGTTGCTGCCGCGACGTGCGGGCTGCAGACCGCGCACACCGCGCGCATTGACGAATACGGCCCGAATACAGGCGAGGCGAGGCCGACCGCGAAGGTCAGCTATGCCGCAAAGGATCTCGCGGATCTCGCCGACCAGCTCGCCTGCTGAATCGCCACAATGTCGTTGCCGGGCAAGGGCTCTTGCCGCTCGCGCGGGTCAACCCCACGCGTGACGAGTTTGTCGGACCGGCTTATCCCCGGTACAGCGGCTTCGGCTGGGTCAGGAAGCTCCAGAGGATGTGATAGACCAGCAGGTAGTTCTTCTGCTGGAAGCTCGCGTGTGAAATGCCCGGCATCACCGTGAACTGCTTGTCCGGGTTCGGCAGCGCCTCGAAAAACTTCATCAGATCGTCAAACGAGGCGATGCCATCCCACTGACCGCGCATGATAAGCGTCGGCACCTTGATCCTGGCCGGATCGACGACCGGAAGGCGCGAGCACATGTCGACATAGGTGCCGGTCGGTACCGACGTATCGAGCGCCACGATGGCGTCGGCGAAGGCATCGATCACGGCTTCATCGGCCGTGCCCGGATGATCGCGGTCGAAGATCGAATGCACGAAGGCCTTGTCGATCGGCCGCCGGTTACTGGCCTGGAACTGCGGCAGCTTCTTGCGCCGCTCGGCGAGCGTCGGTGAGCCTTCGCCGGTCCACACCATCGCGTCGAGCGCGAGCCGGTCGACCAGGTCGCCGTGACGCTCGGCGAACAGGCCGGCGCGCAATGCGCCCGACGACACCCCGTAAACGTGCATCGGTTTCCTGCCGCGCAACGCCTGAATGTAGGTGGCTGCGGCGAAACAATCGTCGGCCCCCTGCGTAATCGGCGCATTGTTTTCGCGGTCTTTGGTCGAGCGGCCATAGCCTTCCATGTCGACGCACCAGCAGTCGAAGCCGCGGCTTGCGAACCAGTCCATCGCCGACGGGCGCCCCGGCACTTGCAAATCAAAGGTCGGCGTCGAGGCCATGGAGGAACCGTGGACGAACAGGATCGTGCCTGCGGCATGGGCCGGGTCGCCGGCGCATTT
>DASZVZ010000012.1:0-41990 GCA_035546875.1 Pseudolabrys sp. | reverse complement strand
ACGGTGGTCGAATGGATCTACCGCGCGGCCCGCGCGGCACGTCTCGTCGACGGCGCAAGCGAAGTGCACATGATGGTGCTCGCGCGCTTCCTGCGCGAAGAAGGCCGTGACTTCTGGCAATGGGGCCCGGGTGAGGGGCGGAGAAATTCCCCGAATTAGTCACGTTCCCCGGACGCGGCGCAGCGCGAGCGAAGCGAAGGGGTGCGCCGCTGATCCGGGGTCTCGCTTGGAGAAACCGGGTCCTGGGTCTGCAGCGCATCACTGCGTGCTGCGCTGCGCCCGGGACATGCATGAGAGGAATGAATGACACAGCCAATTCAAATTCGCATGGGGGGCTACGGGCCGCCGACGACCGGCTTTTCCAAGGCGCTCAAGTTCATCGGCGATAAGCTCGCGGCCGAGTTCGGCGATCGTGTCGACGTCAAGTACGTCTGGAACATCATGGACTTCGGCTACAAGGCCGAGGAGATCATGTGGCTGGTTGAGTGCGGCATTCTCTCGCTCGGCTATCAGTCGTCGAGCTACCTCACCGACCGCGTGCCGGAGTTGGGTTTTGTCGACTTGCCGTTTCTCTTCGCCAGCAACCCGCAGGCGCGCGCGGCGATGGACGGCGCGCTCGGCGACCTGCTCGCGCGCAAGATCGAGGAGAAGTACAACTTCCGTATTCTCGGCTGGTTCGAGAACGGCTTCCGCCACATCTCCAACAAGCTGCGGCCGATCCACACGCCCGCCGACATGAAGGACATGAAAATCCGCGTGCTGCCGAGCGAGATCCAGCGCCGTACGTTCGAATTGCTTGGCGCCAAGGCGATGCGCATGGATCTCACCGAAGCGATCGCCATGATCAAGGCCGGCACGCTCGACGCGCAGGAAAATCCGCTCGCCAACACGGCGACCTACGGTGTGCACAAATTCCACAAGTTCCACACGCTCACAAACCACTTCTATATTTCGCGGCCGATCTTCCTCAACCGCGACCAGTTCGACGCCTGGCCGAAGGACTTGCAGGATGCGATGCGCAAGGCGGTGAAAGAATCCGTCGCCTACCAGCGCAAGCTCGCGGTCGAGGAACACGAGCAATCGCGCAAGACGATCGAGGCGGAAGGCGACGTGTTCAATACACTGACGCCCGCCGAGCATGCCCAGTTCGTTGCCGCGGTGCAGCCTTTGCTCGCTGACGCCCGCAAAATGTACGGCGAGGAAATGTTCGGATTGGTGCCGAAGGCTTAACCCGCCGGAAAGCATAACGAGGACGCCGCCGACCGCCGATTTACGCCGCCGAAACAAGTCTCCTATAGAGCGGGGGGACTCGATTTCCTTTCAGTCGCGGCGGTCCAGCCATGAGTTCATCCACGCGTCCGGTCGCTCTCGCGGTACGCGGTCTCACCAAACGTTTCGACCGGCCCGCGGTCGATGCGCTCGACCTCACGATCTACGGCGGCGAGTTCTATTCGCTGCTCGGCCCCAATGGCGCCGGCAAGACCACGACGCTGCGCATGGTCGCCGGCCTGCTGCGGCCGGACTCAGGCTCGATCGTCATCGACGGCATCGACGCGCTTGTCGATCCGGTTTCCGCCAAGCGCATCACCGCGTGGGTGTCGGACGAGCCGATGATCTACGACAAGCTCACGCCGTTCGAATATCTCGAATTCGTCGCCGGCCTATGGGGCATCGACGCCGCGACCGCGCAAGCGCGCGCGGAGGATCTCATCGGCTGGCTCGGCCTCGCGCCGCATGCGCACGAGCGCTGCGAGGCTTTCTCCAAAGGCATGCGGCAGAAGGTGGCGCTTGCCGGCGCGCTCGTGCACGATCCGAAGCTCATCATTCTCGACGAGCCGCTTACGGGACTCGACGCCGGCTCCGCCCGCCAGGTCAAGAACGTGCTTATCGAGCGCGTGCGCGCCGGCGGCACCGTCATCATGACCACGCACATTCTCGAGGTCGCCGAGCGCATGGCCGACCGCATCGGCGTCATCGCCGGTGGGCGCCTGATTGCCGAAGGCACGCTCGACGAATTGCGGCGCCAGACCGGCAAGACCGCGACCAGCCTCGAGGACGCGTTCCTCACGCTGGTCGCCGAGCAGGCCGCGTGAGCGCATCGCAGACATTGGCCTTTCTCGCCGGCCACGAATTCCGGCTCGGCTGGCGCGACTGGGTCTCGCTGCTGACGGCGGGCCGCCGCACGCGCCTGCGCACCGCGGTGATCGGCGTGATCGCCTTCGTCGCGGTGATGCATCTCATCGCCTACACGCTGGTCGCGCGCTACGCCGCGAGCGGCGTTTATCCCGACAAGCCGACGCTGGTCATGGTCACCGGCACGATGCTGTTGTCGTGGTCGCTGCTGCTCTCGCAGGCGATGGAGTCCGTCACGCGCGAGTTCTATGCGCGTTCCGATCTCGATCTCATTTTGACGTCGCCGGTCTCGCCGCGCGCGATCTTCTCGGTGCGCATCGGCCGCATCGCCGTCTCCGTCACCGTGGTCGCCATGCTGCTCGGCGCGCCGTTCATCGACATGCTGGCGTTTTTCGGCGGCGCGCAGTGGCTCGCGGCGTATTGCGTCGTCGCGGCGATGGGCGCGGCAGCCGCGGCGTTCGCGGTGGCGATTACGGTTGCGCTGTTCCGCCTGATCGGCGCCAAACGCACCCGGCTGATTGCACAGATCGTCGCGGCGGTCATCGGCGCCGCCTTTGTCATTGGGCTGCAGGTTGCGGCGATCTTGTCCTACGGCAACCTGTCGCGGCTTGCGCCGTTGCGGTCGGAATGGCTCATCGCGCACGCGCCCGATCTCGGCAATGCGATGTGGTGGCCGGCGCGCGCCGTGCTCGGCGACCTCTTGGCGCTTGTCGCGGTGGCGGCAGCGGCCTTCGGGCTTCTCGGCGTCTCCATTGCGATCTTCTCGCGCCGCTTCGGCGACCATGCGCTCGCCGCCGCCGGCATCTCGCAGACCGTCGTCCGCCAGCGGCGCTGGTCTCGCGGCTTCCGCCGCGCGTCGCCGCATCGCGTGCTGCGGCGGAAAGAATGGACGCTGCTGCGGCGCGACCCTTGGCTGATGTCGCAGACGCTGATGCAGATTCTCTATTTGCTGCCGCCGGCGCTGATGCTCTGGCAAAGCTTTCGCGAAGGCATCGGGGCATCCGTCGTGCTGGTGCCGGTGATGGTGATGGCGGCGGGACAGCTCGCTGGCGGTCTTGCCTGGCTGTCGATCTCGGGCGAGGACGCACCGGATCTCGTCGCGTCCGCGCCGGTCACGGCGCGGCGCGTGTTGTGGGCGAAGATCGAGGCTGTACTCGGCGCCATCGCGTTGACCTTCGGACCGCTGATTCTTGCGCTCGCGTTCGCCTCGCCATGGTCCGCCGCAATGGCGGGCTCAGGCATCCTGATCGCCACCGCGTCGGCGACGTCGATTCAGCTTTTCTTCCGGGTTCAGGCGCGCCGCAGCCACTTCCGCCGCCGCCAGACATCGTCGCGCCTTGCGACGCTCGCGGAAGCTTTCTCGTCGATCACGTGGGCGGCTGCGGCGGGCCTCGCCGCGGCCGGCACCTGGTTTGCCGTGATCCCGGCGCTGATCGCGCTCGGCATCCTCGGCGGCGCGCGCGCCGTCAGCCCGCCGCCGAAATAATTGCCGGCGCGTTGCGCGGCGTCTTCAACTGCCGCAGCACGAGCGTTCCGATGATGAAGATGTTGATGATATTGGCGCCGACGCCGGTCGCGAACGCCGGCGCGTAATAACCGAAGTGATCGTAGAGCAGGCCGGCGAGCCAGCCCCCGGCCGCCATGCCGAGCGCGCTGAACAACAGAAACGTCGGAATGCGCCAGGACGCCTGCGAGGCCGGAAACAATTCGCGCAGCGCCAGCACGTAGGCCGGAATGATGCCGGCAAAGCCGAGTCCGAACACGCTCGAGATCGCGAACAGGCCGACTTCGTTCTGCGTCAGCAGAAACGCGATCATGGCGGAGCATTGCCAGGCCGATCCGATCAGGATCGTCGCGAGCCCGCCGATGCGGTCCGAGATCAGCCCCCAGATCTGCCGGCTGAAAAACGCGGTGCCGAGCAGCACCGAGAGCATAGCGGCGCCGACGGTGCGGCTGATGCCGAGATCGCTGCAAAATGCGACGAGATGGCCCTGCGGCATCGCCATCGGAATGCAGCACATCACGGCGGCGAGGCACATCAGCGCGAACACGAGATTCGGTGGCCAGCCGAGCACCCGCACTTTTGCGCTCGTCGCGCCGGCGGCCGGCGCGGCCAGCGTCAGTTCCGGGGGCGTGCGAAAGTAGATCGCCGCAAGCGGAATGACGATCAACAGGTCGGCGCAGGCGTAATAGAGCATCGCCTGCCGCCAACCCACGTGCGCGATGACCTGCTCGAAGATCGGCGGCCACAGCGCGCCGGCGAGATAGCTGCCGCTTGAGATCAGCGCGAGCGCGGAGCCGCGCCTGCGGTCGAACCAGCGCGTGACGTAGATATAGAGCGGCGCATTGATGCCGCTCAGCCCGATCAGTCCGATGAACAGCCCGTGTCCGATCAACAGCGGCCACGGCGGACCGAAGGTCGACAGGAAGAGGCCCGTTGCGATCATCAGCGAGCCGAAGATGACGGTCCAGCGCGTACCGACCTTGTCGGCGATGCGGCCCATCAGGATGCCGCCGGTACCCGAACCGAGCCACACCAGCGCGCTTGCGAGCGCCGGAATGGAGCGTGTGCCGTTAAGCTCGGCAGCGATGTCTTTCAGCGCCACCGCCGTGATCCAGGCGGTGCCAAACGACATCATCATCGCGAAGAGCGCGACGGTGGCGACGACCCAGGATTGGCGGGTTTCGATCGACGGCGTGAAAGGCTGCAACATGGACGAATCCGGCGAGGCCTCTATCGCAGACGCGGCCGGCTTTGACCACCCACGTTCCCGACAGGCAGCTCCGCATGTTGCATTGCGCCAAAATGCGTGCGCGGCAGGTTTGCGGAAATATCATTCCTGTTTTCACGGGGCCCGCGAAACGACTGCACCGTATTGAAGTTTCAGCCTTTTGAGGCGCTTTCGCGGTTTCAAATCGGCGGCCCGCTCGTTATATGACAGGCGCGCGCCGATCGCGTTACTATCAAACCCCGGCGTCCGCCCAGGCCAGCAATGTCGCTCCGCTCCGTCAGCCTCGACGACAAATACGATCTCGGGCAGGACCGTGTTCTTGTCACCGGTTATCAGGCCTTGGTGCGTGCCTGTCTGATGCAGAAGGAGCGCGACCGCCGCGCCGGGCTGAACACCGCGGGCTATCTCACCGGTTATCGCGGCTCGCCGCTCGGCGGTCTCGACCAGCAGTTCATGCGCGCGGCGCGCCATCTTGCCGCGGCCGACATCAAGTTCCAGCCCGGCATCAACGAGGAGCTCGCCGCAACCGCGCTTTGGGGCACACAACAGGCCGAGCTGCGCGGCGAGGGCAAATTCGATGGCGTGTTCGGCCTCTGGTACGGCAAGGGCCCGGGCGTCGACCGGTCGGGCGACGTGTTCCGCCACGCCAATCTCGCAGGCACCTCCGCGCACGGCGGCGTACTTGCATTGATGGGCGACGACCACACCGCGGAATCCTCCACCACCGCGCACCAGTCAGAATTCCACTTCGTCGACGTGATGATGCCGATTCTCAATCCGGCGGGCGTGCAGGAGATCATCGACTACGCGCTCTACGGCTGGGCGATGTCGCGCTACACCGGCACCTGGACCGCCCTCAAGTGCATGCACGAGACGGTCGAGTCGACTGGTGTCGTCGACGGCAACCTCGGCCGTATTGAGATCGTCACCCCAACCGATTTTCGCATGCCGGAAGGCGGGCTCAACATCCGTCTTGTCGATACCATCCTCGGTCAGGAAGCGCGGCTGCATGATTTCAAGCGCGACGCGATGCTCGCTTTCGTGCGCGCCAATAAGCTCAACAAGATCGTCACGTCGGGCGGGCGCAATCCGAAGATCGGCGTCATCACGACTGGAAAGGCCTACCTCGACGTGCGCCAGGCGCTCGACGAGCTCGGCCTCGACGAACTCAAGTGCAACGACGTCGGTCTTCGCATCTTCAAGATTGCGTGCCCTTGGCCGATCGCGCGCCAGGAGCTCGCCGATTTCGCGCAGGGACTCGATCTCATCATCGTCGTCGAGGAGAAGCGCTCGCTGATCGAAGTGCAGGTGCGCGAGGAACTCTACGGCACCGCCAACCAGCCGGTCTGCATCGGCAAGAAGGACGAGCAGGGCAACTGGTTGTTCCCGGTCAAAGGCGCGCTCGATCCGAACGATGTGGCCGTCTGCATCGGCGAACGGCTGTTGCGTTACAGCCAGAGCGATGAACTGGCCGCCAATGTCGCGCGCCTAAAGAGCGCGCAACGCGCGCTCGCCGAGACGGCCGATGTCGCACAGCGCATTCCCTATTTCTGCTCGGGCTGTCCGCACAACACGTCCACGCGCGTGCCGGAAGGCAGCCGCGCATATGCCGGCATCGGCTGCCACTACATGTCGCAGTGGATGGATCGTAAGACGCTCGGCTACACGCAGATGGGCGGCGAGGGCGCCAACTGGGTCGGCGAGGCGCCGTTCTCCAATCGGCCGCACGTCTTCCAGAATCTCGGAGACGGCACCTACAACCACTCCGGTTACCTCGCCATCCGTGCCGCGATCGCATCCGGCACGACCATGACCTACAAGATTCTGTTCAACGACGCCGTCGCGATGACCGGCGGACAGGCGAACGACGGCGGTCTGACCGTGCCGCAGATCGCCCGCCAGGTCGCCGCCGAAGGCGCCAAGCGCGTCGTCGTCGTCACCGACGAGCCATGGAAATATCCGAAAGACACCGATTGGCCGCGCGGCCTTACCGTGCATCATCGCGACCAGCTCGATGACGTCCAGCGCGAACTTGCCACCGTCGAAGGTGTCAGCGTCCTGATCTATGATCAGACCTGCGCTGCCGAGAAGCGCCGTCGCCGCAAGCGCGGCACGTTCCCCGATCCCGACAAACGTGTGGTGATCAACGATCTCGTATGCGAAGGCTGCGGCGATTGCGGCGTGAAATCGAATTGCGTGTCTGTGCAGCCGCTGGAGACCGAATGGGGCCGCAAGCGCACCATCGACCAGTCGAGCTGCAACAAGGATTATTCCTGCGTCAAAGGATTCTGCCCGTCTTTCGTCACCGTGCACGGCGCCAAGCTCAAGAAGGGCGAGAGCATCGCCGAGCCGTCGGATTGGGCGGCGCTGCCCGCGCCGGCCGTGCCGCTGGCCAATCATCCATTCAGCATCATCGTCACCGGCGTCGGCGGAACCGGCGTCGTCACTATCGGCGCCATCGTCGGCATGGCGGCGCATATCGAGGGCAAGGGCGTCGGCGTCATCGACATGGCCGGCCTCGCGCAGAAAGGCGGCGCGGTCTACAGCCACATCCGCATCGCCAATAATCCGGAAGACATCCATGCGATCCGTGTCGCCGCGGCCGGCGCGGATCTCGTGCTCGGTGGCGACATCGTCGTCGTCGGCAACAAGAAGGTCCTCGGCGCCATCAAGCCGGGCGGCACGCGCGTGATCGTGAATACTGCGGAATTCCTGCCCGGCGATTTCACGCGCAATGCCGACTATTCGCTGCCGACCGAACGTCTCAAACGCGCGATTGTCGGCGCGGCCGGGCGCGACCGCACGCATTTCGTCGACGCCGGGCGTCTTGCGACTGCGCTGCTTGGTCAATCGATCGGCGCGAACATGTTCATGCTTGGCTATGCCTATCAGAGCGGCGCGCTGCCGGTCTCGGCCGAAGCGATCGAGAAGGCGATCGAATTGAACGGCGAAGCGGTTGCGATGAATATCGCCGCCTTCCGCTATGGCCGCCGCGCGGTAGCCGATCCCAAGGCAGTCGAGGCGCTGGTCAAGCCCGCGCCGGAATTGCAGAACGACTCGCTCAAGCTCTCGCAATCTTTTGACGAGGTTGTCGAACGCCGCGTTGCGTTCCTGACCGCCTATCAGAGCAAGCGGTACGCCGCACGCTACCGCCGTCTCGTCGAGAAGATGCGCGCGGCGGAAGCGGCAAAAGCGCCCGGCAAGTGCGGGTTGGCGGAAGCGGTTGCGCGCTATCTGTTCAAACTGATGGCGTACAAGGACGAATACGAAGTCGCGCGGCTGTACACGGACACCTCTTTTCTTGAGCGCGTGAAGGCGAATTTTGACGGCGACGATCTACGGCTTGAATTCCATCTGGCGCCGCCGCTGCTCGCCAGGCGCGATGCGCGCACCGGCGAATTGCAGAAGAAATCGTACGGGCCGTGGATCATCCGTGCGTTCCGCGTGCTCAAGAAATTAAAGTGGCTGCGCGGCACGCCGCTCGACATCTTCGGCTATACCGCCGATCGCAGGATCGAGCGCAAGCTGATCAAAGATTACGAAGTGCTGCTCGACGAGATCGCGTCCAATCTGACGCCCGAGAACCACCATCTGGCGGTCGGACTTGCGGCCATCCCCGAGCACATTCGCGGCTACGGCCACGTCAAGCAGCGGCATCTCGACACGGCCAAGGCCGACGAAGCCGCGCTTCTTGAACAATTCCGCACAGGCGCGACGCCGTTTCTCAAGGCGGCCGAATAGGTTAACCGCGCCGTCCTGCGACGCTTTT
Source organism: Pseudolabrys sp. (assembly GCA_035546875.1). Classification (GTDB taxonomy): domain Bacteria; phylum Pseudomonadota; class Alphaproteobacteria; order Rhizobiales; family Xanthobacteraceae; genus Pseudolabrys. Next base: position 33,356 of record DASZVZ010000012.1, on the reverse strand, counting down.
CCGGCATCGTCCAGACTTGACCGCTCGCGCCCGGTGTTTTCATATCGCCGCAACGAGACCGCCGAAAAGGCGGCGAGGGGGTCGGCTAAGCGCGTAGTTGCGCGCGAACGGGAGGATAGGCTGTGGCTTCGCATGCCACCGCTCCGGCGGACACGTTTCCCAAGCTGTTGATTCGTAATGCCGAATTGTACGGCTCCCGGCCGGCGATGCGGCACAAGGACCTGGGCATTTGGCAGACCTGGACCTGGGCGCAGGTCCTTGAGGAAGTCCGCGCCTATGCAGTCGGGCTCAATCGTCTCGGCCTCAAGCGCGGAGACACCATCGCCATCGTCGGTGCCAACCGCCCGAAGCTCTATTGGTCCGTCATGGCTGCGCAAATGCTTGGCGCCGTCCCGGTGCCGGTCTATGCCGACGCCGTTGCCAACGAGCTTGCCTTCGTGCTCGCGCACGCCGAAGTGCGCTTTGCCGCGGTCGAGGATCAGGAGCAGGTCGACAAGATCCTGTCGGTTTCGGACCAGGTGCCGAAACTCGAGCAGATGTTCTATGACGAGAAACGGGGCTTGCGCGATTACGACCATTCGCGTCTGCGTCCGATCGAAGAGATCATCGAGGAAGGCCGCAAGGCGCTTGCAAGCGATCCGTCGGTCGCCCGCTGGCTCGATGCCGAGATCGCGGCAGGAAAGGGCGACGAACCGTCGATCATTCTCTACACGTCGGGCACCACCGGTGCGTCGAAGGGCGTGCTGCTCACCAACGAGCGCTCGATCCGCGCCGTTGCCGACACCGTCGCCTTCGACAAGCTCACCGAAAACGACGTTTCGCTCGCCTATCTGCCGATCGCCTGGGTCGGCGACCATTACCTCAACTATGCGCAGGGGCTTGTCGCCGGCTTTTGCATAGCGTGTCCGGAAAATCCCGACACCGCGATGCAGGACTTGCGCGAAATCGGACCGAGCTTCTATTTCGCGCCGCCACGCACGCTCGAGTTGCTGCTGACGCGCGTGATGATCCGCATGGAGGATGCCGGCTATCTCAAGCGCAAGGTGTTTAGCTATTTCCTCGACGTGGCGCGCCGTTACGGCGAGCGCATCTTGAACAAGCAGCCGGTGCCGCTGCACGGACGGCTGCTTTATGCGCTCGGCAATCTGCTCGTTTACGGGCCGCTGAAGAACGTGCTCGGCTTTTCGCGCGTACGCGTCGCCTATACCGCCGGCGAGGCGATCGGTCCGGACCTGTTCACGTTCTACCGCTCGATCGGTCTCAATCTGAAGCAACTCTACGGCCAGACCGAGGCGTTCCTATATCTGACAGCCCAGCCCGACGGAGAGATCTATTCCGATACCGTGGGTCCCGCGATCCCGAACGTCGACATCCGCATCGCCGATGGCGGCGAGGTCCAGTTCAAGTCGCCCGGCATGTTCTCCGGCTACTTCAAGGACGAAGCCAAGACCGCCGAAGTCATGACGCCGGACGGTTACGTGAAAACCGGCGACGCCGGCTTCTTCGACGAGAAGACCGGGCACCTGAAAATCATCGACCGGTCGAAGGACGTCGGCAAGCTCAACGACGGCACGCTGTTCGCGCCGAAGTATATCGAGAACAAGCTCAAGTTTTATCCGAACATCCGCGAAGCGGTCGCTTACGGCGACAAGCGCGATTTCGTCTGCGTCATGCTCAATATCGACCTTACGGCGGTCGGCAGTTGGGCGGAGCGCAACAACGTCGTGTACGGCTCCTACCAGGAGCTCGCCGGCCATCCGCTCGTCTACGACATGATCGAGAAGCACGTCACCGAGGTGAATCGCTCGCTTGCCGCCGACAAGGTGATGGGAGGGGCGCAAATCAAGCGCTTTCTCATCCTGCACAAGGAGCTCGATGCGGACGACGGCGAACTCACGCGCACCCAGAAGGTGCGGCGCGGCTTTATCGCCGATCGCTACGGCACGCTGATCACCGCGCTCTATGACGGTTCGAAAGAGGCCGACGTCGCGACCGAAGTCACTTTCGAGGACGGCCGCAAGGGCATGCTGAAAGCGCGCATCAAGATCCGCGACATGAAGTTTGAGCCTGTCTCCGCAATGGAGAAGGCGGCATGATCCCCCCATGTCATTCCGGGGCACCGCGCGGCGGCGAACCCGGAATCCATAGTCCCGGCGCTGCGGAGTATGGATTCCGGGCTGGCGGCTTTCAGCCGCGCCCCGCATTGGCACGTGGAGGACGGGCGGCATGAGGGCGCCGAGCGGACCAGAAGTTGCGGTCGGCGATGTGCTCTTATCGATCGAGAACGTGTCCTTGTCGTTCGGCGGCGTGAAGGCAATCAGCGACGTTTCCTTCGACATCCGAAAGGGCGAGATCCGCGCCATCATCGGCCCGAACGGTGCCGGCAAGACGTCGATGCTCAACGTCATCAACGGCTTCTATCATCCGCAAAAAGGCCGGATTACCTTCAAGGGCGAGACGCGCGCCGAGATGCGCCCTTACGAGGCCGCGCGTGGCGGCATCGCGCGCACGTTCCAGAACGTTGCGCTTTTCCGCGGCATGACGTCGCTCGACAACATCATGGCGGGCCGCACGTTGCGCATGAACCGCAGCTTCTTCTGGCAATTGCTGCGCTTCGGCCCGGCGATGAAAGAGGAAGTCGAGCACCGGCGGCGGGTGGAAGAGATCATCGACTTCCTGAAGATTCAGGACATCCGGCGCGTGCCGGTCGGGCGGTTGCCCTACGGCTTGCAGAAGCGCGTCGAGCTTGGCCGCGCGCTCGCGATGGAGCCGGAGCTTCTCCTGCTCGACGAGCCGATGGCCGGCATGAACATCGAGGAAAAAGAAGACATGTCGCGCTTCATCCTCGACGTGAACGACTACTACGGCACGACGATCGCGCTGATCGAGCACGACATGGGCGTGGTGATGGATCTTTCGGATCGCGTCGTGGTGCTCGACCACGGCATCAAGATAGCGGACGGCACGCCCGATCAGGTCAAGCGCGACCAGGCGGTGATCGACGCCTATCTCGGCGTGGCGCATTGAGGACGCGATAATGCATCTCCTCTACCAGATATTCATCGATCCGTTCGTGCAGATGGGCTCGGCGCCCGATCTGTTCGCGCAGACGTTGTGGGAAGGAATGGTGGCGGGCGTTCTCTATTCGCTGATCGCGCTTGGCTTTGTGCTGATCTTCAAGGCTTCCGGCGTGTTCAATTTCGCGCAAGGCATCATGGTGGTGTTCGCCGCGCTCGCGCTCGTCGGCTTCTACGAGCACGGCGTGCCGGCGTTTCTTGCGCTGGTCCTGACCATCGTCGTCATGTTCATTCTCGCCTTCGCGGTGGAGCGGCTGGTGCTGCGACCGCTCGTCAACCAGGCCGAGATCATCCTGTTCATGGCGACGTTCGGCCTGACTTACTTCCTCATCGGGTTCGGCGAGATCGTATTCGGCGGCGACCCCAAGGTGATGATCTCGGAGCAGCTCGGCCTTCCGAGCGGCTCCTACCAGATCAAGATGCTCGGCGGCTTCGTGCAGTTCCAGAAGATCGACATCGCCGCGGCGATCATCGCGTCAGTCATGGTCGCCGGCCTCGGAATCTTCTTCCAGAAAACGCGCATTGGGCGTGCGCTGCGCGCAGTTGCCGACAGCCACCGTGCGGCGCTCTCTGTCGGCATTTCGCTCGAGCAGATCTGGGTGATCGTATGGTTTGCCGCCGGCATCGTCGCGCTTGCGACCGGCATCATGTGGGGCGCGCGCTCGAACGTGTCGTTCGCGTTGCAAATCATCGCGCTGAAGGCGCTGCCTGTGCTGATCCTCGGCGGCTTCACCTCGATCCCGGGCGCCATCGTCGGCGGCCTGATCATCGGCATCGGTGAAAAGATGGGTGAGTTCTACTGGGGCCCGCTGCTGGGAAGCGGCATCGAGACCTGGCTCGCCTACGTCATCGCGCTCGTCTTCCTGCTGTTTAGGCCGCAGGGCCTGTTCGGCGAACGCATTATCGAGCGGGTCTGAGTCCATGTTCTATCGCGAGGCCGGCCAGTACAAGACGAGTTACGCCGCCGACCAGGCGCTGTTCCCGATTCTGCAGGACAAGGTCGGGATGCTGCTCATCCTGTTCGCGGCGTATTTCCTGGTGCCGCTGTTCGCCTCGAATTTCGTCATCGATTCGATTTTCATCCCGGTGCTGGTGCTTTCGCTCGCGGCGATCGGGCTCAACCTGCTTACGGGTTATACCGGATTGCTGTCGCTCGGCACCGGTGGCTTCATGGGCATTGGCGCTTTCGCTTGTTACAAGCTGTCGACCTATTTCCCCGGCATCAACATCATCGTTCTGATCATTTGTTCGGGCTTCTTCTCCGCCGCTGTCGGCGCGCTGTTCGGATTGCCGTCGCTGCGCATCAAGGGTTTCTATCTCGCGGTCGCGACGCTCGCCTCGCAGTTCTTCTTGTCGTGGTGCTTCATCCGCGTGCCGTGGCTTTACAATTACAACGTCTCAGCTTCGATCGAAGTGCCCTCGCGCACGCTGTTCGGCCTCCCGGTGACCGGACCGAACGCGACGTCGATCACGCGCTACGTCATTGTGCTCACCATCGTGGCGGTGATGACCTGGATGGCGTCCAACCTGATCCGCGGCCGCATCGGGCGCACCTGGATGGCGGTGCGCGACATGGACATCGCCGCCGAGCTCATGGGCATCAAGCTGTTGCAGACCAAACTGCTCGCCTTTGCGGTGTCTTCTTTTTACTGCGGCGTTGCCGGGGCGATGATGGTCTTCCTCTGGCTCGGCAATGCCGAGTCCGAGAGCTTCAGCATAAACCAGTCCTTCCTGGTGTTATTCATGGTGATCATCGGCGGGCTCGGCAGCCTGCTCGGCTCGTTCTTCGGCGCCGCGCTGATCTGGGGCCTGCCGATCGTTATGCGCAACGCGCCGCTGGTTTTTGGCATACCGGTGACCGCCGCTACCATGGAACAGATCACGTTCATGACCGTAGGCGTGCTCATCATTTTATTCCTGATCATCGAGCCGAACGGGTTGGCGCGGCTTTGGCAGATCGGAAAGCAGAAACTCAGGGTGTGGCCTTTCCCCTATTGAAAGGGCAGACTTGAGCCAATTCCCCCGTTTCGGCCGTCAGCGCCGGATAGGGGGGTACCTCTCCGGGTCGAGGGGCAAACGTAAAAAGCCGGCGCAAAAGTGCCGGCAAATGAAAAAGGGAGAAACACGATGCGCTTGAAACACATCGTTCTCGGCGCGGCCGTCGCCAGCCTGGTGGGTACGTCCGCCATGATGTCGAAGGCCCAGGCAGAGGACACGATCTTCATCCCGCTGTTCACCTACCGTACCGGCGCGTTCGCGAATTCCGGTATTCCGATCGCCAACGGCCTGCACGACTACTTCGAAATGCTGAACGCCCGCGACGGCGGCATCGGCGGCGCGAAGGTCGTCATCGAGGAGTGCGAGACCGGGTACAAGAACGAGAAGGGCGTCGAGTGCTACGAGGCGCTCAAGAGCAAGAAGCCGGCGGTGATCACGCCCTATTCGACCGGCATCACGCTGGCGCTCATTCCGAAGGCTGCGGTGGACCACATTCCGATCCTGTCCATGGCGTACGGCCTCTCGGCTTCCGCGGTTGGTCAGGACTTCCCGTGGATCTTCAACCCGCCGTCGACCTACTGGGACGGTCTGTCGATCATCATCCGCTACATCGGCGGCAAGGAAGGCGGCCTCGACAAGCTCAAGGGCAAGACCATCGGCTACATCTTCTTCGATGGCGGCTACGGCCGCGAGCCGCTGCCGCTCTTGCACTCGCTGGCCAAGGACTACGGCTTCAACGTGAAGGAATATCCCGTCCCGCCGGCCGACATGCAGAACCAGTCCGGCATCTGGCTGAACGTTCGCCGCGACCGTCCGAACTACATGATCATGTGGGGTTGGGGCGCGATGAATCCGACCGCCATTCAGGAAGCGGCCAAGACCGGCTATCCGCTTGATCACTTCATCGGCGTCTGGTGGGCCGCGAGCGAAGACGATGCGCGTCCGGCCGGTGCTGGGGCTAAGGGCTATCTCGCCCTGAACTTCAACGCCGTCGGTTCCAACTTCCCGGCGATCAAGGACATCGAGAAATACGTCATCGGGAAGAACAGCCAGACACCGAAGGATAAGGTCGGCGAGAACTTTTATAATCGCGGTGTCATGAATGCCGCGGTGATCGCCGAAGGTATCCGCAACGCACAGAAGCTCACCGGCAAGAAAGCGATCACCGGCGAGGAAATGCGCCGCGGTCTCGAAACGCTCACCATCTCGGCGGCACGGTGGAAGGAAATGGGCCTGGCCGATTTCGCTCCGCCGATGCGGGTGACCTGCTCGGACCACAACGGCCACAACTCGGCCTATATGCAACAGTGGGACGGCACCAAGTGGGTGAAGGTCTCCGACTGGATCGCGCCGATGAAGGACAAGGTCAATCCGCTGATCGACGCGGCGGCCAAGGACTACGTCAGCAAGAACCAGCCGTGGCCGAAGCGCACGGAAGCTTGCGACAAGTCGTCGTAAGCCCGATGAAAGATGCCCCTCGTCCTGAGGAGCGCCGTCAGGCGCGTCTCGAAGGACGAGGGTCGCTCTGCATAACGCCCTCATCCTCCGAGACGGCGCTTCGCGCCTCCTCAGGATGAGGGCGATCTAAACGGGCCTGTCATGTCCGCTGTCGAGCAAACCAGCGCCGCGCCTGCGGCAAGCACGGAGAAGATCCTCTCGGTGAACAACATCGAGGTGATCTACGATCACGTCATTCTCGTGCTCAAGGGCGTTTCCCTCGATGTCCCGAAAGGCGGCATCATCGCGCTACTCGGCGCAAACGGCGCCGGGAAGACGACGACGCTGAAGGCGATTTCCAATCTGCTGCACGCCGAGCGCGGCGACGTCACCAAGGGCTCGATCATATTCGACGGCTCGGAGGTGCAGGATCTCTCGCCGAACGAACTGGTGCGGCGTGGTTGCATCCAGGTGATGGAAGGCCGCCAGTGCTTTGCGCATCTCACCGTCGAGGAGAACCTTTTGACCGGCGCTTTCACGCGCCGAGACGGCAAGGCGGCGATCCGCGCCGATCTCGACAAGGTCTACGCGTATTTTCCGAAGCTATCCGAGCGCAGGGATTCGCTTGCCGGCTACACCTCGGGCGGCGAGCAGCAGATGTGCGCTATCGGCCGCGCGCTGATGTCGCGGCCAAAGATGATCCTGCTCGATGAACCGTCGATGGGGCTCGCGCCACAGATCGTCGAGGAAATTTTCGAGATCGTCCGCGATCTCAACAACAAGGAAGGCGTGTCGTTCCTGCTCGCGGAGCAGAACACGTTCATGGCGCTTAAAGTGGCGAGCTACGGCTACATTCTGGAGAACGGCCGGGTGGTGATGGACGGCGCCGCCAAATCGCTCGCCGAAAACGAGGACGTGAAAGAATTTTATCTCGGCATCACCGAGGGCCGCCGCAAATCGTTCCGCGACGCCAAGCATTATCGCCGCCGCAAGCGGTGGCTGGCATGACGGATGGCTGAGCACTACGACACGCTCGAAATCCGCGATCCCGCCGCGCGCGAGCGGGAGCTTCTGGCGGCATTGCCGCAGACGATCGCGCGGGCGATGACCGCGCCGGGCTGGGCCAAACACCTCGACGGCGTCGATCCCAAAACGGTAACAACGCGCGCCGCGCTGGCGAGATTGCCGGTGTTGCGGAAGTCCGAGCTCGCCGCCTTGCAGAGGGAAAATCCGCCGTTCGGCGGCTTCAACGTCACGCCGGCCGGCAACGCGCGCCGCCTGCAGATGTCGCCTGGCGCGCTGTTCGAGCCGGAAGGGCACGGCAAGGATTTCGGCAATTGCGCGCGTGCGCTGTTCGCGGCGGGTTTCCGCCCGGGCGACATCGTGCACAATTCCTTTTCCTATCATCTGACGCCCGGCGCCTACATCCTGGAGGAGGGCGCGCACGCGCTCGGCTGCGCCGTCATACCCGGAGGCGTCGGCAATACCGAACAGCAACTCGCGGCGTTGTTGCACTACAAGGCCACCGGCTATGTCGGCACGCCGGACTTCCTCAAGATTCTGCTCGACACCGCCGAGAAATCCGGCCTCGGCGCGCCGTCGATCAAGCGCGGCCTTGTGTCCGGCGCGGCGCTGCCGAATTCGTTGCGCGAAGAGCTCGCCCGCCGCGGTGTTGCGGTGCTGCAATGCTACGCGGTCGCCGAGAGCGGCGTGATCGCCTACGAAAGCGAAGCCCGCGAGGGCATGATCGTGAACGAGCCGCTGATCGTGGAGATCGTGCGGCCCGGCACAAGCGAGCCGGCCGCCGAGGGCGAGGTCGGCGAAATCGTCGTGACGACGGCCAATCCCGATTATCCGATGATCCGCCTCGCCACCGGTGATCTCTCCGCGGTAATGCCCGGCCGCTCGCCGTGCGGCCGCACAAACATGCGCATCAGAGGCTGGATGGGGCGCGCCGATCAGACCACGAAAGTGAAGGGCATGTTCGTGCATCCGGCGCAGGTCGCCGAGATCGCCAGGCGGCATCCCGAGCTTGCGCGCGTGCGGCTCGTGGTCAGCCGCGCCGACCAGCAGGACAGCATGACGCTGATGGCTGAATGCAAGGGCGCGCAGGACGCGCTCGCCGACGCGCTCGCCGCGACCTTGCAGTCGGTGACCAAGGTGCGTGGCGCGGTGAAACTTGTCGCACCCGGCTCGCTGCCGAACGACGGCAAGGTAATCGCCGACGAGCGCCCGGTGGGGTGATCGTAGCCTTCGTCATGGCCGGGCTTGTCCCGTCTTGCTTTGCGGAAGTGCGCGAATGTGTAGATGCCGGGCGCAGCATGCATGACAGAAAGTCCATGCTCTTGACCCGGCGAGCCGTTTGCCGCTGATAGCGGGCATGAACTCAGGCACCACCGCACTTCCGCCGCGCCGTATCGGCGTGCTGCTGGTCAACCTCGGTACGCCGGATGCGACGGACTACTGGTCGATGCGGCGCTACCTGAGCGAATTTCTCTCCGACCGCCGCGTGATCGAGGAGAACCGCATCAAGTGGTGGCTTGTTCTCAATCTCATCATTCTCACAGTGCGGCCCGGCCGAAAGGGACGCGACTACGACAAGATCTGGAATCGCGAGCGCGATGAATCGATCCTGAAGACGATCACCCGCTCGCAGGCGGAAAAGCTCGCGGAGTCGTATGCGAACGATGCACGCATCCTCGTCGACTGGGCGATGCGCTACGGCAATCCGTCGATCGCTTCCCGCCTTGACGCGATGCAGGAGGCGGGATGCGACCGCATTCTGATCGTGCCGCTCTATCCGCAATACGCGGCCGCCACCAGCGCCACGGTCTGCGACAAGGTTTTCGATGCGCTCGCGACGATGCGCTGGCAGCCGGCCGTGCGTATCGCGCCGCCTTACTACGACGATCCGGTCTATATCGACGCGCTCGCGTCCTCGCTTGAAGCGGCGCTCGCCAGACTTGCGTTCAAGCCGGAAAAAATCCTCGCCTCGTTCCACGGCATGCCGGAAGACTACGCGCGCAAGGGCGACCCTTATCCGCTGCATTGTGCGGAGACGGCGCGGCTCCTGCGGGAACGCCTCAAGCTCGATGACAGCCAATTCATGATGACCTTTCAGTCGCGCTTCGGCACGGCGGAATGGCTCAAGCCCTATACCGATGCGACCGTGAAAGGCTTGGCGGAGCGGGGCGTGAAGAGCCTCGCCGTCATCACCCCGGGCTTTGCCGCCGACTGCCTGGAGACGCTGGAGGAGATTGCCATGGAGAACGCCGGCATCTTCAAGGAGGCGGGGGGCGAGAACTTTGCCGCCATTCCGTGCCTCAATGACAGCGCTGGCGGCATGTCCATCATCCGCCACCTGGTCGAGCGTGAGCTGTCCGGATGGGTATGACCCACCCGGGTCCGGCAACGGCTCGTTAACCATAGCCTTTTACCTTCGTTAACCATCTGCCGGCCGGCCGGCGGCACGCCCGAAAAGCGTCCGCTGCGCGGGCCGTCAGGCGTGTCCGAAGTGGTTGTTTTCATTCCCAGTTCGAGAGGTTGCGCGGCGTGCGCCAGTTGCGCCGTACGCGCGATTTCGAGGACGAGGAGGGTTCAACTGGTGCCGCGCTTACGCCATCTGCGCCCGGCCGCGCTACGCGTCGGCATGCTCGTTGCTGCCTGCGTGCTGCTTTGGCGCGCCGACGCGATGGCGCAGACAGCCGCGCCGCTTTTCCAGAGTCCGCTCGCGCCGCTGCCGGAAAGCGGCAACGCCAAAAATCCACCGCAGCGTTTCCAGCGCGTGCCGACGCGCCAGCCGGTGCAAAGCGGTCCGCAGAGATTTGTTCCGGCGTCCGGCGCGGGCAAGACCGGATTCGATTCAACGAACGCGCGCAAGCGTTCCGCGTCGCAGGGTGCGAAAACCGGAACGCCGCCCACCGATGCCAACGCGCAGGCGGCAGCGGCGACATCGCCATCCGCGCGGGCGACCGGCGCTTACGCTGCGGCCGGTCAGCCGGGCCAGCCGCCGGTCGAACTCGGTCCGATCCGCAAGCCGCCAAAGAAGCGCAAGCCGGAGGAAGATCCTTACGCGCCGCTCGGCATCCGCGCCGGATCGTTCCTGCTTTATCCGGCAATCGAAATCATCGGCGGCCACGATTCAAATCCGGGCCACAGCACGACGGCGAAGGGCGCCTGGCTCTACACCGTCGCGCCGGAATTGCAGGTCAAATCCGACTGGACCAATCACGAGCTGAAAGCCGATCTGCGCGGCAGCTACACCGGTTATAAGCCCGACGAGACGCCGACGTTGAGCCGCCCGTATTTCAACGGCAAGGTCGACGGCCGCATCGACGTCACGCGCGATACCAACATCCTGCTCGGCACCCGGCTCCTGGTCTCGACCGACAATCCCGGCAGCCCGAACCTGCAGGCCGATCTCGCCAAGCTGCCGATCTACACGACGGTGGGCGGTACGGCAGGCGCGATGCAGCGCTTCAACCGTCTCGAGGTCACGGTGAAGGGCGACGCCGAACGCACCGAATATCAGAACTCGACGCTGACCGACGGAACGATCGCCAGCAACAAGGACCGCAATTACAACCAGTACGGGGGCACCGCGCGCGTCGCATACGAACTCACCCCGGGCGTGAAGCCGTTTGTCGAAGGCGGCGGCGATACGCGCCAGCACGACCTTGCCACCGATCTTTCCGGCTTCCAGCGCGACTCCAACGGCTTCGTCGGCAAGGCCGGCTCGACCTTCGAGATCAGCAGGCTGCTCACCGGCGAAATCGCGGCCGGCTATCTGCAGCGCGACTACGCCGACCCGCGGCTCGCCAAGCTCGAAGGCTTCATCGGCCAAGGTTCGCTCACCTGGACCGCGAGCGCGTTGACCACCGTGAAACTGTCGGCGTCATCGACCGCCGGCGAATCGACAGTGCCCGGCGTCTCCGGCGTTCTCTATCGCGACGTCGGTTTGCAGGTCGATCACGCGTTGCGCCAATGGCTGATCTTTTCTGCCAAGGCCGGCTTCGGCTACGACGACTATGTCGGCATCCTGCGGCGCGACAAGCGCTTCTCGCTCGGCGCAGGCCTGACTTACAAGATCAACCGCGAAGTCTCGATCAAGGGCGAATTCCGGCAAGACTGGCTGCGCTCGAATTCCGTCGGCAACGATTACACGGCGAGCGTGTTCCTGCTCGGCCTGCGGCTCCAGCGCTGAACGAATTTATTTGCCGCCGAGCAGCGTCTTCATTTCGGCGCGCAGCGCCGGCGCGATATCGCCGCGCTCGAGCGCGTAGGCGATGTTGGCCGCGAGGAAGCCGATCTTCGATCCGCAGTCGAAGCTGCGGCCCTCGAACTTCAACCCGTAGAACGGCTGCGAACGCGCGAGTTGCACCATCGCGTCGGTAAGCTGGATTTCGCCGCCTGCGCCGGCGGCCTGCTTTCCGAGCACGTCGAAAATCTCCGGCTGCAAGATGTAACGGCCGGTGATCGTGAGATTTGACGGCGCTTTCGACGCTTCCGGCTTCTCGACCATTTGCGTGATCGCAAACGCCTTGCCCTTGCTGTCGCCGACGCCGACCACGCCGTACATGTGAACGCGTTCGCGCGGGACTTCTTCCACCGCAACGATGTTGGCCTTGGCCTCGAGCTTTTCCGCCGCGTCGATCATCTGCATGAGGCAGCCGCGCTCGTGCTGCACCAGCACGTCCGGCAGCAGCAGCGCGAACGGCTCGTTGCCGACGAGTTCGCGTGCGCACCATACCGCGTGGCCAAGTCCGAGCGGCGATTGCTGGCGCGTGAAGCTGGTCGTGCCCGGGTCCGGCAGGTCCTGCGACAATAAGTCGAGGTCGGCTGTTTTGCCGCGCTCCGTCAGGGTGATTTCCAGCTCGAACTGGCGGTCGAAATGATCTTCGATCACGCTTTTGTTGCGGCCGGTGACGAAAATGAAATGCTCGATGCCCGCCTGCCGCGCCTCGTCCACCACATGCTGGATAAGCGGACGGTCCACCACCGGCAGCATTTCCTTCGGCATGGCCTTGGTTGCCGGCAGGAACCGGGTGCCGAGGCCGGCGACGGGAAAAATCGCTTTGCGGATGCGGCTCATGCGGAATTTCGGCTCATGGGTGGCGTCGGGGCCAGAGAGAAACATGGACCCGCGCCCCGGTCCAGATGTGGACAGGAAAATGCGGCCCTCATTAACGTCCTCGCAACATTATCCGGTCACCCATAAGCTGGTCCGGGGACGAAAGGACGATGGTGGGATCGGGCAAGCTTTACGCCTGTCTGTTGATCGCGGCGATTGCGGCCGGCGGTGCCGCATTGGCGCAATCCTCGCGTACCGATCGTTCTTACGAAGGGCCGACGGGTGCCATCTCTTCGGGCGCCTCCGATCTCAACGGACCGGCTTGGAGCGGGGCGTCCGGTGCATCGGGCGATCCGTCGATGACCGCGGATGCGATCCGCCATGCCGCGGCGAATTTCCACATTTGTCTTGAAAGCCTGTGGCCTGCCGCCGCGCGGCGCCACATTCCGCGTGCGACGTTCGAGCACTATACGACGCAACTGACCCCCGATCTGCGCATCATGGATCTGCTCGACGCGCAGCCGGAGTTCACCAAATCGGTCTGGGATTATCTCGATCTGCTTGTGAGCGAGCAGCGCATCGCGCGCGGGCGGGACCTTCTGGAAAAATACCGCAGCGTATTCGACGCGGTCGAGCATGCGTACGGCGTCGACCGCTATGTTATCGCGGCGATCTGGGGCGTCGAAACCGATTACGGCACGCTCGGGGGCGAGCGGCCGGTCATCCGCTCGACCGCAACGCTCGCCTGCATTGGCCGCCGCCAACGATACTTCCGCGAGGAATTTCTGTCGGCGCTGGAAATTCTTCATCACGGCGATATTCGTCCGGACCGCCTGATAGGTTCCTGGGCGGGAGCTTTCGGACCAACGCAGTTCATGCCGACGGCGTTCAAGCGGTTCGCGGTCGATTTCGACCACGATGGCCGGCGCGATGTCGTCGATTCAATCCCCGACGTGATCGCATCCACCGCCAATAATCTGAAGAAAGACGGCTGGGTCACCGGACAGACGTGGGGCTACGAGGTTGTCGTGCCGGCGACGTTCAATTTCATGCTCGCGGACCGCTCGCGCGTCATGACCGTGGGCGATTGGACGCGCTACGGCATCGTGCGGCCCGGCAACAGGCCGTTTCCGCGCTCGGACGATCACGCCTACCTGCTCGTGCCGGCCGGCGTGCAGGGGCCGGGATTCCTGATGCTGCAGAACTTCCGCGTCATCATGAGATACAACCCCGCCGAAGCCTATGCGTTGGCGATCGGGCACCTTGCCGACCGGTTGCGCGGCGGCGAGCCGTTCGTGCAGTCGTGGCCGCGTTACGAGCGGATGTTGTCGCGCGAAGAGCGGCTCGAACTGCAACAGCTCCTGGAGCGAAGCGGCTTCAATGTCGGCGAGCCGGACGGTCATCTCGGCGCTCGCACGCGGGCCGCGATCCGCGCTTATCAGGCCCAGGCGGGCATGGTCCCGGACGGCTTTGCGTCGGCGGCCATTCTCAACCAGCTGCGCGGGCGCTAACCGCCGGCAAAACCGTTGAAATACCGGCCATATCAGCCGGTTAAGGTAACCACGCCGCGACCTTTGAGTTGACATTTTTGTGGCTCTAATGACCCTTCCGGCATGGCGCCTGGATAGGCCGGATGTCCGGCCTTTAGTTTTCCGCGAACGCGCGTTCGGCAAAAGACGATGGCGGCAAGACGTACAATCTCGACAGTGATCGCCGGCACGATGCTGCTTGCCGCGGTCGAGCTCGTTGCGTTCGCGGCTGTGAGCGTGCCGTTCGCCACGCAGGCGCAAGCCCAGCGCATGGACGACCGCTTCCCCTTCTTCGGCGGGGGCGCCAGCCGCCAGCAGAGGCCGCGCTCGGGCGGCGGCTTTTTCCGCGGCCTGTTCGGCCCGTTCGAATCCGGTCCGCGTCCCGACGAGCAGCAGCAAGCGCCGCAGGATTACTCGCGCGCGCCGGCGCCGAAGAAAACCGACACGACGCCGACGATCTCGGTTGCGGTCATCGGCGATGCGATGGCGGACTGGCTCGCCTATGGTCTTGAAGACACGTTCTCCGATTCACCCGAGATCGGCATCGTGCGCAAGAACCGCGCGCGTTCGGGCCTCATCCGCTACGAGCCGCGCAGCGACCTCGACTGGCCGCATGTCGCGCGCGATTTTCTGGCGAAGGAAAAAGTCGACTACATCGTCGTGATGCTCGGCGTGAGCGATCGTCAGGCGATCCGCGAGACCGATGCCGAGCGCGAGGCCGAGCAGAAGGAAAACGAGCAGAGCCAGCCCGACAGCGCCGATCAGCCGGCCCCGGAGCCCGCGCGTAAGGGCGCGAAAGGCTCGGTCGAATTCCGCTCGCCGCGCTGGGAAGCGATCTACGTCAAGCGCATCGACGACATGATCGCCGCGGCCAAGAGCAAGGGCGTGCCGGTGTTCTGGGTCGGCCTGCCCGCGATCCGCGGCACCAAGTCGACCGCCGACACGGTCTATCTCAACGACCTCTATCGCGCGCGCGCGCAAAAAGCCGGCGTCATCTACGTCGACGTCTGGGACGGCTTCGTCGACGATGCCGGCAAGTTCGCGATGCACGGCCCGGACTATGAAGGCCAGACGCGGCGCCTGCGCTCTTTCGACGGCGTCTATTTCACCACTTACGGCGCGATAAAGCTCGCGCATTACGTCGACCGCGAATTGCAGCGTGTGATGGCGAACCGGATGACGCCGGTCGCTCTGCCGGCGAGCGGACCGATCGGACCGCAAGCGCCGGCTCAGCGGCCGCTGGCCGGCCCGGTGGTGCCGCTCAACGCGATCGGAAATGCCGGCGAGCTGCTCGGCGGCAGCGCCAATCACCCTGCCAATACCGATCCGACCGCAAACCGCGTGCTGGTCAAGGGCGAGCCGGTGACGGCGCCCCCCGGACGGGCCGACGATTTCACGTGGCCGCGCGGCAGCGACGCCAACGCGAAGGCGGTCGACACGCCGATTGCGGCTGCGCCGGCAGCGGAGCCGGCGAAGGCCGAGCCGCGCAAGGTCGAGCCGCCCAAGGCGGCAACGGCGAAGGTCGAACCGGCTACTCCCGCGCCGGCAACCCACGGCAAGAAGCCCGCCGCGGCGCCTGCACCGAAGGTCACACAGAATTCGCAGGCAAGGCCTAAGACGGCGCCGCAAGCGCCGGCCGCACAACAGCCGCGGCCGCCGGTCCACCGCAACAACGCGCCGCCACGTCCGCCGGCGCCCATCAATCCGTTCAATTCATTATTTGGCCGCTAGCGTAGCGCGCGCGGAAAAGCTCGCGCGCAGCGCGGCACGCTCGTGATCCCGAAAAGCGGGAATCGGTTTTCGGAAAAGATTGCGCGCTAACGCGGTAAAGTCGTCGTTCCCATCAGGAACTTGTCGATCGCGTGCGCGCACTGGCGTCCTTCGCGGATCGCCCACACCACCAGCGATTGGCCGCGGCGCATGTCGCCCGCGGCGAACACTTTCGGCAGCGACGTCCGGTAGGAGACCATGTCGGCGCTCACGTTGCCGCGCTGGTCGAGCGCTACGTCGAGCGTCTTGAGCATGCCCTCGTGCACCGGATGCACGAAGCCCATGGCGAGCAGCACCAGCTCGGCCTCGATTTCAAACTCGGTGCCGGCAACCGGCTTGAACTTGTCATCGACATGCACGCAATGCAGCTTCTTGACCGAGCCGTTCTCGCCGGAAAATTTCTGCGTCATCACGGCGAAGTCGCGGCTCGCGCCTTCCTCATGGCTTGACGACGTGCGCAGCTTCAAGGGCCACAGCGGCCAGGTGAGAGCCTTGTCCTCGTGCTCCGGCGGCCGCGGCATGATCTCGAAATTGATCACCGAGACCGCGCCCTGACGGATCGAAGTGCCGATGCAGTCGGAGCCGGTATCGCCGCCGCCGATCACCACCACGCGCTTGCCGGTCGCAAGGATCGGCTCGATGTTGCCGAGCGGCGGCTCGTTGCTCACGCGCCGGTTCTGCTGCGGCAGGAAATCCATGGCGAAATGGATTCCCTTCAGTTCGCGGCCGGGGATCGGCAGATCGCGCGCCTTCTCGGCGCCGCCGGTGAGCGCGACGGCGTCGTAATCCTTCACCAGCTTCTCGACCGGCAGGTCGACGCCGACGTGCGAATTGTAGTGGAAGTTCACGCCTTCGGCTTCCATCTGCTCGACGCGGCGGTCGACGTGGATCTTCTCCATCTTGAAGTCGGGAATGCCGTAGCGCATCAGGCCGCCGGCCTTCGCCCAGCGCTCATAGACGTGCACGTCGTGCCCGGCGCGCGCGAGCTGCTGCGCGCAAGCCAGCCCCGCCGGGCCCGAGCCGACGACGGCGACTTTCTTGCCGGTCTTGCGCGTCGGCTTCTCCGGCTTCAGACCCTGCGCGATGGCGCGGTCGGCGATCATGCATTCGATGGTTTTGATCGTGACCGGATTGTCGTCGATGTTGAGCGTGCAGGACGCCTCGCACGGGGCTGGGCACACGCGGCCGGTAACTTCCGGGAAATTGTTGGTTGAATGCAGGTTGCGCGCGGCCTCGTCCCAGTGGCCCCGATAGACGAGATCGTTCCAGTCCGGGATCTGGTTGTTCACCGGGCAGCCGGTCGGCGCGCCGGTGATGACGCTGGTGCCGTGGCAATAGGGCACGCCGCAGTCCATGCAGCGCGCCGCCTGCTTGCGCGTCTCTTCTTCGGCCAGCGGCAGAACGAACTCGCGCCAATGTTTCACGCGCTCCGCGACCGGTTCATAGTCGCGATCGTCCCGCTCGATCTCCAGAAAGCCCGTGATCTTGCCCATAACTACTCCGCAGCCTGCATCGCGGCGGCTTTTTCCTTCGCCATCTCGGCGAGGGCGCGGCGGTATTCGACGGGCATCACTTTCTTGAACAGCGGACGGTAGCGCTGCCAGTTCTCCAGGATTTCGGCCGCACGCCTGGAGCCGGCATAGCGCGCGTGGTTTTCGATCAGCTTGCGCAATCGAGTGGCGTCCATCGAGGTGAGATCGGCCATGATGTCGACGCGGCCGTGCGCCTCGAGATCGTTGTAGAGGCCGTATTCCGTCTCGTTGATGTCCTCTTCGTCGGGCACGGGTTCGAGCTCGACCATCGCCATGTTGCAACGGCTCTTGAAGCTGCCGTCCTCGTCGAGCACGTAGGCGATGCCGCCCGACATGCCGGCGGCAAAATTGCGCCCGGTGCGTCCGAGCACGACCACGACGCCGCCGGTCATGTATTCGCAGCAATGGTCGCCCGCGCCTTCGATTACCGCGACGGCGCCCGAGTTGCGCACGGCGAAGCGCTCGCCGGCGACACCGCGGAAATAGCACTCACCCGCGATCGCGCCGTAGAGCACGGTGTTGCCGACGATGATCGATTCCTCCGGCACGATGCCGGCATCGGCCGGCGGGCGGATGATCAGGCGGCCGCCGGAAAGTCCCTTGCCGACATAGTCGTTGGCGTCGCCTTCGAGATCGAACGTCACGCCGCGCGCGAGCCAGGCGCCGAAGCTCTGCCCGGCGGTGCCGGTGAGGCGAACGTGGATCGTGTCGTCCGGCAAGCCTTCATGGCCGTAGCGTTTGGCGACCTCGCCGGAGAGCATGCCGCCCGCGGTGCGGTCGGTGTTCTGGATCGCCGTTTGCAGCCGCACCGGCGCGCCGCGGTCGAGCGCGGCCTGCGCCTGCGCGATCAGCTTGCGATCGAGGATGTCGTTGATCTTGTGATCCTGCGGCTCGCACTTGAAGATCGCCGTGCCCTTCTCGGCGCTCGGCTTGGTGAACAGTCTCGAGAAGTCGAGCCCCTTCGCCTTCCAGTGCTCCACGAGGCGGCGCTGATCGAGCATCTGCATCTGCCCGACCATGTCGTCGAACTTGCGGTATCCGAGTTCGGCCATCAGTTCGCGCACCTCTTCGGCGACGAAGAAGAAATAGTTGATTACGTGCTCGGGCTGCCCCTTGAAGCGCTTGCGCAGCACCGGGTCCTGCGTCGCCACGCCGACCGGGCAGGTGTTCAGATGACACTTGCGCATCATGATGCAGCCGGCCGCGATCAGCGGCGCGGTCGCGAAACCGAATTCGTCGGCGCCGAGCATCGCACCCACGACAACGTCGCGGCCGGTCCGGATACCGCCGTCCACCTGCACCGAGATGCGGCCACGCAGGCGGTTTGCGACGAGGGTCTGGTGCGTTTCGGCAAGTCCGATCTCCCATGGGGAGCCCGCATGCTTGATGGAGGTGAGCGGAGAGGCGCCGGTGCCGCCCTCGAAGCCGGCGATTGTCACGTGGTCGGCGCGCGCCTTGGAGACGCCGGCGGCGACGGTGCCGACGCCGACTTCCGAGACGAGCTTGACCGACACCTGGCCGGCCGGATTGACGTTCTTGAGGTCGAAGATGAGCTGCGCGAGGTCCTCGATCGAATAGATGTCGTGATGCGGCGGCGGCGAGATCAGGCCGACGCCGGGCGTCGAGTGGCGCACCTTGGCAATGGTCTTGTCGACCTTGTGCCCTGGCAATTGCCCGCCTTCGCCGGGCTTTGCGCCCTGCGCCATCTTGATCTGCATCATGTCGGAATTGACGAGATATTCCGCCGTGACGCCGAAGCGGCCGGATGCCACTTGCTTGATCGCCGAGCGCATCGAATCGCCGTTCGGCAGCGGCTTGAAGCGGTCGGCTTCCTCGCCGCCTTCGCCGGTGTTCGACTTGCCGCCGATGCGGTTCATCGCAATGGCGAGGGTCGTGTGCGCCTCGCGCGAGATAGAGCCGAACGACATCGCGCCGGTCGAGAAACGCTTGACGATGTTCTTCGCCGGCTCGACCTCGTCGAGCGGCACCGGCTTGCGCCCGTCTTCGTCGGCCGACTTGATGCGGAACAGGCCGCGGATCGTGAGCAGCCGCTCAGTCTGGTCGTTCACGATCTTGGCGAAGGCGCGATAATGGTCCTGCGAATTGCCGCGCACCGCGTGCTGGAGCCGCGACACCGTGTTCGCCGTCCATACGTGATCCTCGCCGCGCACGCGTACGGCGTAATCACCGCCGACGTCGAGCATGCTGCGGTAGATCGGCGCGTCGCTGAACGCGTCGCGATGCCGGCGCACGGTCTCTTCCGCGATCTCGGCGAGGCCGACGCCTTCGATGCGGGTATGCGTACCGGTGAAATACTTGTCGACGAAGTCCTGCCTTAGGCCCACCGCGTCGAAGATCTGCGCGCCGCAATACGACTGATAGGTCGAGATGCCCATCTTGGACATCACCTTGAGCAGGCCCTTGTCGATCGACTTGATGTATCGCTTGACGATTTCCTTCGGCTCGAGCTTGTGCGGCAGCTCGTCCTTCATCGCGATCAGCGTCTCGAACGCGAGATAGGGGTTGATCGCTTCCGCGCCGTAGCCGGCCAGGCACGCGAAATGATGCACCTCGCGCGGTTCGCCGGTCTCGAGCACGAGACCGACCGAGGTCCGCAGGCCCTGCCGAATAAGGTGATGATGCACGGAGGCGCAGGCGAGGAGCACCGGGATCGGCACGCGATCGGCGCCGGCCTTGCGGTCGGAGAGAATGAGGATATTGCAGCCGCCGCGCACTTCGGCCTCGGCACGCTCGCACAACTCGTCGATCGCCCAGCCCATTCCGGCGGCGCCGTGTTCGGCGGGGAAGGTGATGTCGAACGTAAGCGACTTGAAATGGTCGCCGCTCATTTCGGAGATCGAGCGGATCTTTTCGAGATCGTCGTTGGTGAGAATCGGCTGACGCACTTCCAGCCGCTTCGACTTCGACATGCCTTCGAGATCAAACAGGTTGGGCCGCGGCCCGATGATGGAGACGAGGCTCATCACCAGCTCTTCGCGGATCGGGTCGATCGGCGGATTGGTGACCTGGGCGAAGTTCTGCTTGAAATAGGTGAACAGCGACTTCGGCTTGTCGGACAGCGCCGAGATCGGCGTGTCGTTGCCCATCGAGCCGATCGCTTCCTCGCCGGTCGACGCCATCGGCGTCATCAGGATCTTGAGGTCTTCCTGCGTGTAGCCGAACGACTGCTGGCGATCGAGCAGCGACAGGTTCGAGATCGGCGCCTCGTTGGCGGTGCCGGGCAGGTCCTCGAGCACGATCTGCGTATTGCCGAGCCACTCCTTGTACGGATGGCTGCGCGCGAGCGTCGCCTTCAATTCCTCGTCGGGAATGAGCCGGCCTTCGTCGAGATCGACGAGCAGCATCTTGCCCGGCTGCAGCCGCCACTTGGTTGTGATGTCCTTCTCCGCGATCGGCAGCACGCCCATTTCGGAGGCCATGATGATGCGGCCGTCGCGGGTCAGGAAATAGCGCGCGGGACGCAGTCCGTTGCGGTCGAGGGTCGCGCCGATCTGGCGGCCGTTGGTGAAGGCAATGGCCGCCGGGCCGTCCCATGGCTCCATCAGCGCGGCGTTGTACTCGTAGAACGCGCGGCGCTCCTCGTCCATCAGCGGATTGCCGGCCCACGCTTCCGGAATCATCATCATCATCGCGTGCGCGAGCGAGTAGCCGCCCTGCGTCAGGAATTCGAGCGCATTGTCGAAACACGCGGTGTCGGATTGTCCCTCGTAGGAAATCGGCCAGAGCTTGTTGATGTCCTTGCCGAACAGCGGCGAAGATACGGAGGCCTGCCGCGCCGCCATCCAGTTGACGTTGCCGCGCAGCGTGTTGATCTCGCCGTTATGCGCGATCATCCGGTAGGGATGCGCGAGCGACCAGGTCGGGAAGGTGTTGGTGGAAAAGCGCTGGTGCACCAGCGCGAGCGCGCTCTCGAAGTCCGGATCGTGCAGGTCGGGATAATACGTGCCGAGCTGATCGGCGAGGAACATGCCCTTGTAGATCACCGTGCGGCAGGAGATCGACACCGGGTAATACCCCGAGGTGCGCCGCTCGCGCCGGCGATAGATCGCGTTCGAGATCGACTTGCGCAGGATATAGAGCCGACGTTCGAATTCGGCTTCCGACATTTTCTTTTTGCCGCGCCCGATAAACACCTGCATGTGCACCGGTTCGGTCGGCAGCACCGACTTGCCGAGCGTCGAATTGTCGGTCGGCACGTCACGCCAGCCGAGCAGCGACAACCCTTCGCGCGCGATCACCTCCGCATAGATGTCGCGGATGATCTGCCGCCATTCCGCGTCCTGCGGCATGAACAGGTAGCCGACTGCGTATTCACCAGCCTTCGGCAGCGTGATGCCGAGTGCCTCGCATTTCTTGGCGAAAAACTTGTGCGGGATCTGCACCAAGATACCGGCGCCGTCGCCCATGCGCGGATCCGCGCCGGTCGCGCCACGGTGCTCGAGGTTGCAGAGAATCTTCAGGCCGTCTTCGATGATCTGGTGCGACTTGCGGCCCTTGATGTCGGCGATGAAGCCGACGCCGCATGCATCCTTGTCGAGCGAGGGATCGTAAAGGCCTTGCACCGGCGGCGTGCCGGGATCGGCGGTGTCGCGCAACGGGCGATCGTCGTGGGAATGAAGCACACTCCCGCGCTCGAACAATTCGCTCCTGTCGCTTCGCTCGCTCATCTTGCCCTGTCTCGCCGGTGCCAGCGCGGCCTCCGGCGTACTTGGCGCTGCCGCGGCGCCAGACAAGGCCGCCGCGGACGCACTTGAACCTTCTCGAGAAGGGCAGCCTGTCGCGGCGATTGGCCGCTGCGGCCGCTCCCGTTCGGCGCCACAGTGCCTGACCCGCTTCGAAAAGCCGGCATCCGGGGTCGCCTACCCATTAGGACAGCATTGCTGTCCTAACTGACCATGACAAATTTTGCCCCGTCAGACAAGGCCGGTCCACGCCGGAATCGCTCGAACCTGACAGTTTGTTGCGGGGCTGCACCGCGCACCGGCAACAAGAGGACCACGGTCCACCGCGACACGCAACGGGATTGCGCGGACGAACGCGGGCCGGACCGGCGGCGGGGTTAACCGTTTAACGGTGAACTTGGGAAAAAGCCGCGTAATTGCTGGGCTTCGCTATGGTGCTGCCCAAGGGACGGGAGGCACCAAATGACCGACACAACGATCGGCACGAGCCCGCTGGAACTGACGGAAAAGGACGCCGTCGCTTTGCCGATGGCGCGACTGGCCGATCGCCTCGCGACGCTCGTTCCGCCGCCGGCCGCAGCCGAGCTCGCCAAGCCACTGCCGCTGCCTTCACCGGCCGTGCAGGCCGCGCTCGAGAAAAGCCGCAAGAAGGCTGCCAAGGCCGCGCGCCGGGCGATGCGCCCGCGCTCGCGCTGGTTCGTCGGCCGCATGGTCGACAGTTTCGTTTCAGCTTGCGCGTTCATTCCCTACGCCGTCGTCGGCTTTGGGCTGCGGCTCGTCATGGCGCGGCTGTTCTTCTTCGACGGCCAGACCCGCATCGACGGGCCGCGCGTGCCGCTCGTCTTTCGCGATTTCGATTTTTCGTTCGTGCTTCCGGCGCAGCCGAAGCTCGATACCTTCACCGCGTTCATGACCAAATACGCGACCGTGCCGGTCACGCCGGCGATCGGCGCTTACCTCCTGAGCTACGCGGAGTTCGCGCTGCCGGTCATGCTGGTGCTTGGGCTCGGCACGCGCTTTGCCGCCTTCGGCCTCCTGATCATGACCGCGGTCATCCAGATCTTTGTGATGCCGGAAGCGTTATGGACGACGCACATCTACTGGGCCTCGGTGTTGATGGTGCTGCTCTCGCTCGGCGCCGGGCCGATCTCGCTCGATCATCTCATCCGTTACATCGCGCGCCGCTAACGCGAGGCGAAGGTGAAACTGAAACTCGTCCTGGCGCTCGTTCTGGTCGCGCTCACGGCGCTCCTGCCGTGGCGGTTCCGCGCCCAAACGGCGCATGCCGACGGGCTGACGCCGAACGAAATCGTCACCACCGTGCGCGGCATGGGGCTTAATCCGCTGGCCCGGCCCGAGCGCCGCGGCGACTACTATGTGGTGCGTGCCGCCGATAACAACGGCGTGGAAATGCGCGTGGTTGCGGATGCAAAGTCGGGCGACGTCATCTCGATCGCGCCGGTGCAGGCATTCGCCAGCGTCAATGTCATGAACTACGGCGCCGGCCCGCGCATCATTCATGTGCCGCAAAACTACGACAGCCGCGTGAGCATGCGCAGCGAGGAGCCGGCCCGTGCGCGCGCGCGGATCGAACAGCCGGCACGTGCGCCGATTGAACCGCGCGTCGAGGAGCCGCGCAGCGAAGCCGCGCCGGATGTGGACGCGGCGCCCTACGACAACGCCGCCGCCGATCCTTACGGCCGGCCGGCCGATGCCAACCTTTCGCCGCGTCAGCCTTCGCAACCTTTGCAATCCTGGGAGCAGCATCGCCGGCAATTCAATGCCGCGCCTCCGCCACAGTCCCGCGCGGTTGCGCGCGAAAAGCGATATTCGTCGAGCGAGGGACCGACGCCGATCCGGCCGACGCCGCGCTTCGATCAGCGCGCGCCGCAGGCCGCGGCTGATAACGAAGCCGAGCAGGCACCGCGGCGGCCGGTACGCCGCATAGACATTCCGCGCGCCGCGGCGCCGGGCGAATAATCAGAAGCCACAAAATGAAAGCGCCCCGGAAATCCGGGGCGCTCCCTCTATGCGGCTGTGTTCGTTAGGCCGCGACCTTGGTGTCGATCACCTGGGCCTTGGCTTTGCCGTTGCCGATCGGGATCTGACGCGGCTTCTTGGCCTCCGGGACCTCGCGCACGAGGTCGACGTGCAGGAGACCATTCTCCAGCGTCGCGCCCTTGACCTGGACGTAGTCGGCAAGCTGGAAGACGCGCTCGAAAGCGCGGGCCGCGATGCCCTGATAGAGCACCTCGCCGGTCTGCTCTTCCTTCACCTGCTTCTCGCCCTTGATCGTGAGCGTGTTCTCTTTCGACTCGATCGACAGCTCGTTCTCGCCGAAGCCGGCTACCGCGACGCTGATGCGGTAGTCGTTATCGCCGGTGCGCTCGATATTGTAGGGCGGGTAGCCCGGAGCGGCCTCGAAGCCGTCCAGCATCGAGAAAAGCCGGTCGAAACCGACGGTGGAACGATAGAGGGGAGCAAGATCGAATGTACGCATTGGCATATCCTCCGTTTGAGCGACATGCGGGCGGTTCGCCATCAGGCCGAACCGATTTCCCGTGCGCAGCCGTCATTGGCCTGCGCAAATTCGATATGGGAACGCTCGTTTGGGCTCGCAAGAGGCCAATTAAGTCGTTTGATATCAAATGCTTAGATCGTAACCCACAGGCCTGGAATTGAGACCCCCTGTTGCCCTGCTATAAGGCCGGAGCCCGCCGCGCACCGGCCTAATTTCACGCATGAACCTCGTTTCCATCCCGGCCAACCCGCTGCCCGAGCATGTCGTCTCCGGCGAGATCAAGACGCCCGACGGAGTCAATTTGCGCTTCGCGCGCTGGGAGCCGCCGCCCGGACGCAAGGGTACCGTCTGCGTTTTTCAGGGGCGGGCCGAGTTCATCGAGAAATACTACGAGACCGTGCGCGATCTGCGCGCGCGCGGCTTTGCCGTTGCGACACTCGACTGGCGCGGCCAAGGGCTTTCCGATCGCGTGCTGTCGGACCGCAACAAGGGCTACGTGCGCGACTTCAACGATTTCGCGATCGACCTCGGCGCGTTCATGGAGCAGGTGGTGCTGCCCGATTGTCCGCCGCCGCTGTTTGCGCTCGCGCATTCGATGGGCGCCGCCATCATCCTGCGCGCCTGCCACGACGGCAGCCGCTGGTTCGATCGCATCGTGCTGTCGGCGCCGATGATTGCCATGCCGCCGGTCAGGTTCATTCGCCTGGCAGGCCCCGCAGCGCGCTTCATGCGGCTCATCGGCCGTGGCTCCGCCTATTTGCCGGGCGCGGATCAGAAGCCGAGCAACGCCGGCCACTTCATCGGCAACGTATTGACGTCCGATCCCGTGCGGTTTGCGCGCAACGCCGCGGTGTTGGAAGCCGAACCGAAACTCGGACTCGGCGCGCCGACGATCGCCTGGGTCGATTCCGCCCTGCGCGCGATGAAGAGATTCGAATCGCCCGGCTACGCCGGCACGATCCGCCAGCCGATCCTCATGGTGGCGGCGGGCCGCGACGAAGTCGTCTCCACGCCGGCAATCGAGAATTTCGGACGCAATCTGCTGGCCGGCTCGCACCTCATTCTTCCGGGCGCGCGCCACGAGATCCTGCAAGAGCAGGACCACTACCGCAAACAGTTCTGGGCCGCGTTCGACGCCTTCGTGCCCGGCACGCCGATGTATTGATGTTCGTCGCGCACGGCGCAGGGCCGTGCATGGAACTCCGGATCACTTCGACAAGATCTTGAGCGCGGCCTCGTGCACCCGCCTGTCGCCCGCGGCGATGATGCGGCCGCCGTTCTGCGCCGGGCCGTCTTCCCACGTCGTGATGATGCCGCCGGCGCCGGCAATGATCGGAATGAGCGGTATGATGTCGTACGGTTTGATCTCGGTCTCGATGACGAGATCGATCTGGCCCGCCGCCAGCATGCAATAGGCGTAGCAGTCGCCGCCGTAGCGTGAGAGCTTTACCTGCTTCTCGACCTTTCCGAAGATCGCGCGGTCCGGCTCGTTCATGAGCAGCGGACTTGTGGTCGCGAGCAGCGCGTCGCCGAGCGCGGCGCAGGCGCGCACGCGCAAGTCGCGCTTGCCGGATGCCCCGCGGTAATATGCGGCGCCGCCGTCGCCGGAAAAGCGCTCGCGCGTGAAGGGCTGATGCATCATGCCGAATACCGGCTCGCCGAAGCGCATGAGGCCGATGAGCGTGCCCCAGGCCGGCATGCCGGCGATGAAGGATTTGGTGCCGTCGATGGGATCGAGCACCCAGACGTATTCGGCGTCGGCGCGTTCGTCCCCGTATTCTTCACCAACGATGCCATGGTCGGGGAATGTTCGGCGGATCAGGGTGCGCATGCCTGCTTCGGCCGCGCGGTCCGCCGCGGTCACCGGGTCGAAGCCGCCCGCCTTCTTGTTCTCGACCGATAGCGCCGTGCGGAAAAACGGCATGATGGTCTCGCCCGAAACAGTGGCGAGCTCGTCCACGAAGGCCGCGAAGTCGATTGCTGTCATGCCGCCCGCCTGCTTGATCACCCCGGCCTAGCGGAAGCGCAGGTCACCGGCAACCGCATACCACTCAGTGCGCCAACAGGGCAGCTGCGGCGAAAAAATGTCCGCTGCCTTGCGGAGAGGCCCGTTTTTGGCGGCCAGCTATGCAAAAATAGCATGGGATTCCGGGTGGTTAGGCTTGAAGTTTGTGCGTCGCGGTGTAAATTATTGCAATGCGGTAGCGAGAGCTACCGTTGCCCTCCTTGGGCGTTTCCTCCCTAGACTTGGGCCGCTTGCAAACGCGAGCGGCCCTTTTTTTTGCCGAACTCCGCGTTACTCGGCGGCGGCCCGGTACGGGCGCAGCTCCTCCAGCGGGATTTCGCCGAGCCGCTCGGCGAGCGTCTCCAGGTCCTTCGCCAGTTTGGCAAAGCCCGCCGAGCGCGCATAGCGGCGCTCGTCCATGTAGAGCGCGCGGTTGATCTCGAGCTGGATCGCATGCAGCCCGACCGCGGGGTTGCCGTAGTGCTCGGTAATGAAACCGCCGGCATAGGGCTTGTTGCGGCT
Organism: Pseudolabrys sp.; assembly: GCA_035546875.1. GTDB lineage: Bacteria > Pseudomonadota > Alphaproteobacteria > Rhizobiales > Xanthobacteraceae > Pseudolabrys. The sequence continues at coordinate 6,192 of DASZVZ010000012.1, read as the reverse complement.
GACCGTGTAGCCGAACTCGCGCAGGGTATTTTCGACCGTCTCCGACACCACCCCGACGCAGCTCGTCCCGTAGCGGTCGCCGAGCACGAATTCCGGGCGCGAGCGCTCGTCCTTGTGACCGGCGGTCGAGGGCATGGAATGGCAGTCGACCAGCACCGCCGCGCCATTGTCGCGATGAAGCTTCGTGAACAGCCGCCGCAGGGCCCGGTGATAGGGCTTGTAGAGGCCTTCGATCCGGCGCAGCGCGTCGTCGATCGGGATGCGCTGCTCGTAGATCTCCTGGGCGTCGCCGACCACGCGCGCCACGGTGCCGAGGCCGCCCGCGACCCGCATCGAGCGCGTGTTGGCAAAGGAGGGCAGGCGGCCGTCGAACATGCGCGGGTCAAGCTCGTAGGGCTCGCGGTTCACGTCCACGAAGCAGCGCGGAAAATGCGCCCGCATCAGCGGATAGCCGCGTTTGACAACACCGGCGATCAGCTCGTCGACGAAGCTGTCTTCCGAGCGGCGCAGGGTCGCGAGGTCGAGCCGCGAGCTCGCGAGGAACTCGCGCGGATAGGTCGAGCCGCTATGGGGCGAATTGAACACCACCGCGCCGGCCGCCCGGGCGGGTTCCAGGATTTCGAAGGGCGGGTCGAGCTCGTCGCGGATTTCACTCATGAGCCACGGTCACACTGCTGGCGGGTTGCTCGGGTGTGGTCCCTTATGCTGCCTATTTGCCCATGAGGCGCGTCCAAAGCCAAGCCATGCTTTCGGTTCACCCGATATTTACCCGCTGTAAGGCTTATGGAGGGGCAAGGGCGGCGGCAGCGCCGTCCTAGGGGTCTGGTGGGAATGTCGAAAATACTCCTCGCGGAAGACGATACCGACATGCGGCGCTTTCTGGTCAAGGCGCTGCAAAATGCCGGCTTCGACGTCACGTCCTACGACAACGGCTTGTCGGCCTACCAGCGCCTGCGGGAGGAGCCCTTCTCGCTGCTGCTGACCGATATCGTGATGCCGGAAATGGATGGCATCGAACTCGCCCGCCGAGCCGCCGAGCTCGACCCCGACATCAAAATCATGTTCATCACCGGTTTCGCCGCGGTCGCGCTCAACGCCGATAGCGCCGCACCCAAGCACGCCAAGGTGCTGTCGAAACCGATCCACCTGCGCGAATTGGTCACCGAAGTGCAGAAGATGCTGGCCGCCTAGGCGCCCGGCGTATGATCCCGAAAAGCGGGTACCGGTTTTCGGCCAAGATCATGCGCCACAGATAAAACTGCCGGGATTGCCTCGTTTCGGGCGAGCCGCTAAGACCTTCCTCGATTGGGTGCGTAGCTCAGCGGAAGAGCACTACCTTGACATGGTAGGGGTCACAGGTTCGATCCCTGTCGCACCCACCATCTTTCCCCGAACCCTTGGCGAAAGCGGTCTTGATGCGGCAATCTCGTGCCGTGCCGGACTTCACCACCATCGCTGTCGAGAAACGGGGCGCCATTGCCCGCCTCACGCTGTCGCGGCCCGAGCGCACCAACGCGCTCAACGCCACGATGCTGGGCGAGATCGGGGGGGCGCTCGACGCGCTCGAAAAGGACGCCGACTGCCGTGTGTTGATCGTCACCGGAGCGGGCAAGGCGTTTTCATCCGGCTTCGATCTCAAGGAGCAGATGGAGCGCCGGCCTTCCGGCGTCGATGAATGGCGCGGCATCCTGCGCAAGGACTTCGACACCATCATGCGCTTCTGGCATTTCCCGCGCCCGACGATTGCGGCGGTGCGCGGTCCGTGCCTTGCCGGCGCCTGCGAACTCGCGCTTGCCTGCGACATCACGATTGCGTCGGAGGACGCGTTCTTCGGCGAGCCGGAATTGAAATTCGGCGCGGGCATCGTCGCCATGATCCTGCCGTGGGTGGTCGGGCCGAAGATTGCCAAGGAAATCATCTACACCGGCGAGGACCGCATTCCGGCGAAGCGCGCGCACGAGCTCGGCATGGTCAATCGCGTGGTGCCGTCCGCCGAGCTTGAGCAAACCGCGTTGACGATTGCCGAGCACATCGCGGCGGTCGACCCGAACCTGGTGAAGGAAACCAAGCGCGCGATCAATCGGGCGTTCGAGGCGCAAAACATGCTCGAAGCGCTCGAGCAGGCGCTTGCCATCGATCTCGCCGTCGAAGGCGCTGGTTCGCCCGACAAGCGGCAGTTCATGGACATCGCGCGGCGCGACGGCCTGAAAGCGGCGCTCGCCTGGCGCGACGCGCGCTTCCCGGCCCGCAAATGAGCGGCGCGCTGGCGCAAATTCTCGGCGCTGGTCTGCAAACGGCCGGGCGCATCGACAGCACGGGCGGCGAAACGCGGACCGGCGCAGACCTCATCGCGCTCGCGGATCGCGTCGCGCAAACGCTCGCCCGGCAAGGCATCGCACCGGACGAGCCGGTGCTGGTGCGCATCGGCAACCGGCCGGCCGATCTCGGAGCCATTCTGGGCGTCTGGCGGGCAGGGGCGGTGGCGGTGCCGCTCAGCGTTACCGCCGCGCCGGCGACGTTCGAGCGGCACAAAGGCGTTACCGGCGCGCGCTTCCTGATCGACGAAGACCGGCTCGAGGCGATCGGGACGAAAGCTCCGTCACCGCGTCCGCTGTTGCACGACGCCGCGCTCATCATGTTCACGTCCGGCACCACCGGCCTGCCGAAAGGCGCGGTCGTCGGCCACGCGCTCTTCGCCGCCAAGCTGCCGGTACTCGACCGGCTGCTCGGCATAAGAGCGGACGACATCGTGCTGGTGCCGCTGCAACTCTCCTTCATCTACGGGCTGTGGGTGGCGCTGCTCACGCTGATGAAAGGCGCGCGGCTCGTGCTGGTGCCGAAATTCAACGCCGAGATCATCGCCGCCGCCCTGCGCGAGGTGACGGTGATCGGCGGCGTACCGTCGATGTACCGCGCGCTGCTGCTCGAGCGCGCGCCACAAGCGCCGAAGCTGCGTACGATCCTCACCGGTGGCGAGGTGCTGCCGCCGGCGCTGGCGCGCCGCCTGCAAGCTTTCTCCCCCGCCGCGATCTACGACCTGTACGGCCTCACCGAAACCGGCACCTGTGACTTCTGCCTCCAATCCGCCGACCAGCCGCACGGCTTCGGCAGCATCGGGCGCGCAACCGAGAAGATAGAATTCCGTATCGCTCCGGACGGCGAGCTCCAGATCAAGTCGCCGTTCGGCATGCTCGGCTATCTCGACGAGCCGCAGCTCACCGCCGATTCATTCGCCGACGGCTATTTCAAAACCGGCGATCTTGCGCGCCTCAACGCCAATGGCCTGGTAGAACTGATCGGCCGCGCCAAGGAGATCATCTCGCGCGGCGGCGTGAAGATCGCGCCGCTCGAGATCGATCATCTGCTGGCCGAGCATCCCGACATTGCCGCGGCGCTGTGCGCCGGCGTGCCGGACGAGCGTCTCGGCGAAGTTGTGCATGCGGCCATCGTCCCGCGCGCGGGCGCCAAGCTCGAACCCGCCGCGCTGCGCGAATGGCTCGCCGCGCGCACCGAGCGCTACAAGGTCCCTGAGGCTTTCTACTTCTGCGAGGCGCTGCCGGCCGGCTCGACCGGCAAGGGCGACCGCAAGGCGGTCGCGCGCATGAGCGGCCGCGCCTAGCGCCAGAACTCTTTCGTCGCGAGGCGCGCGCCTTCCGCCATTGCCGCGAGCTTGGCGAACACGACGTCCGGATCGACCGCCGCCTGTCCGACCCAGGTGCCGTAGCCGCAATCGCTTCCAGCGATCACGTTCTCGCGCCCGACCAATTTGGCGTAACGGCCGATACGCTGCGCGATCAGGTCGGGATGCTCGATGAAATTCGATTTCGATTCGATGACGCCGGGAATGAGCGCCTTGCCGTCCGGCAGCTTCACCGTTTCGAACAGCTTCCATTCATGCGCATGACGCGGGTTGGCGGCCTCGAACGAGATCGCGCTCGGCCGCGCCAGGAAAACGATATCGATCACGTCGGCAAGCGGCACGTCGCAATGATGCGGACCTTCGTAATTGCCCCAGCACAGATGCATGCGCAGTTGCTCGACCGGGATGTTCTTGACCGCATGATTGAGCGCCTCGACATGCAGTTGCGCTCGCTTGCGGAATTCCGCGACGCTCAGGTTTGCGTACTGGATGTGCCGGCCCATCGCGAGATCGGGGCAGTCGATTTGCAACACGAAGCCGGCCTTCGTCACGGTCTCGTATTCGTTCCGCATCGCGTCCGCGATGGCGAAGATGTACGTCTCGAAGTCCTTGTAGTGATCGTTGCGGAAGAACAGCGACACTACGCCGGGCGAGGCCGCGCTCATGAATCCGCCTGCCGCTTTCACGCCTGCAAGCGCGGCTTTCAGATTATCGGCGTCGGTCTGCGCGGCTTGCGCGTCGCGCACGCTAATCGGCGCGTTGCAGGCCGGCGTCTTGCGCCGCGAGCGGCCGGGGTCGCCGAACACGCGCTGCTGCAATTTCGGAAACTCGGCGAGGTCCTGATAGACGAAGGTATCGCCGGTGCCGCCGAAGCCGGCGAGGCGGTCCTTCACGTAGGTCGCGTAGCTCGGCTTCGACATTTCGCCGTCGTTGATGAGATCGACGCCGGCGTCCGCCTGCCTCTTCACGACCTCCGCCACCGCCGCCTTCACCCGAGCGGCCAGCGCCGCCGGGTCGACCGGTACGCCTTCCTCCTTGGCGTACATCATGCGGATGAGGTCGTCCGGCCGCGGCAAGCTGCCGGTATGGGTGGTCAGGAAACGGTCTTGGCTGCGCTGCATGGAGGGCCTCCCAGGCGGACTGTAGAGCACGGCGGCGGAGGTAACCAACGGCGGCCGCGCGCGTTGACAGGAGGGGAGAGGCTGCTATGAACCCGCCAAACAGCGAACCCAGAGATCGTCATGAAAGTCCGCAATTCCCTGAAGTCCCTGCGCGGCCGGCACCGCAACAACCGCATCGTGCGCCGCAAGGGCCGGGTTTACGTGATCAACAAGACCAACCGGCGCTTCAAGGCCCGCCAGGGTTGATCCGCGCGCTCCGGCGCGTCCCTTCATTCCTGCCGCATATTGGCCGCATCGGGCGGAAAGACTACATTTCCCCCATGCGCCCGCGATTCCCAACGCTGGTCCTTGCAGCCGCGCTCACCGCGGCTCTCGCGGCACCATCCATCGCCGCGCCGTCCGCCTCTCCGCCGGGTGTTACCGCTCCTGCCGTGCCGCAACCGCCGGCCAAGCTGCCGCGCGTGCAGCGTGGCGACCCAACCAAGAACCTCGATTTCCTGTTCGAGGCGCTGAAGCTGGCGCCGGACGACGAGACCGCCAAGGCGATCGAGAACCGCATCTGGGCGCTGTGGCTGACGTCGCGCAGCGACACGGCCAATCTCCTCATGATGCGGGTGAAGACCGCGGTCGAGGCGAAGGAGCCCGATCTTGCCATCCGGCTGCTTACCGCAATCATCAAGATCAAGCCCGACTACGTCGAAGCCTGGAACCGGCGTGCAACGATCTATTACGGCAAGAAGGATTTCGGCAAAGCGCTCGCCGACATTCGCGAGGTGCTCAAGCGCGAGCCGCGCCACTTCGGCGCGCTCGCCGGCCTCGGCATGATCCTGCAGGACATCGGCGACGACAAGCAGGCGCTCGAGGTCTATCGCCGCGCGCTCGCCGTCTATCCGCGCCTGCAACGCATTCCCGATATCGTGAAGACGCTCACGGAAAAAGTCGAAGGCCGCGATATCTAATCGCCCGTCGCTTCGCTGCCGACGAATGTGATCCGCAGCATGTTGGTCGCGCCCGGCGTGCCGAGCGGCACGCCGGCAACGATGATGACGCGCTGCCCGGCCTTGGCGAAGCCTTCCTTGCAGGCGATGCGGCACGCGCGCTCGACCATGTCGTCCTGGTCGTGCGCGTCCTCGGTGACGACGCAGTGCACGCCCCACACGACGGCGAGCCGCCGCCCGGTCGACATGTTCGGCGACAGCGCGACGATCGGCGGCCGCGGCCGCTCGCGCGCCACGCGCAGCGCGGTCGAGCCGGACGAGGTCCAGCAGATGGCGGCGGCAAGATCGAGCGTATCGGCGATGTGGCGCGCGGCGTCGGCGATGGCGTCGGAGCCGGTCGCCTCCGGCGTCGCACGCTGCGCGTCGAGGATGTTGTGGTAGAGCTGATCGTGCTCGATCTCCTCGGCGATGCGGTTCATCGTCGTCACCGCTT
>DASZVZ010000011.1:0-79343 GCA_035546875.1 Pseudolabrys sp. | reverse complement strand
CGTCCGGCGAAATGCCGGCCAGCCGCGGCCGCGTCAGCTTGATACGAACGATCGCTTCGCCATCCTTGCCGTGCTCGAACGCGACCGAGCGAATGATCGTGCCGGTATCGGCGTTGAGCGCGCTCAAATCCAGTTTGGCCGTTGAGTCAAACACCAGCCACAGAACGTCCGCGCGCCGAAATACCGCCGCGGGCGTCGGCACCGCGAACGGAAAATTGACGTGCACATTGTCGCCCGAACGTTGCACTTCGGCGACGACCGGCGCTTTTGGATCGAGTGGCAAGTGCCGACGCGACGGCGCAGCAGCAGCGGCCCCGGGCTTTGGCGCTGCGGCCGCTTCAGGCTTCGCTTTCGGGGGCGCGGCAACCTTCGGAGACTCGGCGGCAGCAGGGTGCGTGTCCGCTTTCGCTTTTGCGGCCTCCGCCGCAGCCGGCTTGGCGTTCGGTTGCGCCTTCGGCGCCGACTCGGCATGCGTTTCGGCAGGCTTCGGCGGAGCGGCGGCTTTCTCAGGGCCAGGCAGAGGCGGCGCCGATCCCGGCAAAGCCGGCAGCGGCGGTGCCGATGCAGGTGCAGGCGCAGCGACAGCCGCTTTCGCCGGTTCAGACGCCGGCGATGCGGCGGACGAGGGTGGCGCTAACGTCGGCGCATTGTTCGGCGCGGGAGGCGGAGCATTCGTCGGCGGCGCCGGCGCCGCGTCTTTTGCGGGAACTGTCTGTGGCGGCTCGATCGCTGGAGCCTTGGCGGCGTTCGCGCTGGCATCGGCGCCACCGAGCTTGATCGTGGGCACCGCGGCCGCAGCGCCGGTGCCGACGTCGACGACGAAACTCTGCTCCTCGCGGAACGTGCGGACGTCCGGCTTGCCTTTCAAGGTGAACGTGACTGCCGTGGACGCATAGTCGCGTTTGGTTTCGACCGACGCCAACGTCGGCGGCAATGCGGCGGTCGCGTCGGCGAGATCCCACTTGATCGCCGTGTCGAATTTCAACGTCATCTTGTCGCCGGCGCGACTCGGTGTCACGACGACATTGTCCGGAAGATCGAAGATATAGCGGGTGAACGTCGGCTGGCTGCCAACCTTGACCCGGATCATCGGCGGCTCGCGCCGGCCCGTCTCGCCGCGCTGTTCTCTCAATTTCTTTTCGGCATCGAGCGCGCGATTGGCGAGCTCGTCGATCACATTTTGCGGCAATCCGGGCAGAATCCCGGTCCAGTTCGCCGGCAAAAGATCGAGATAGGTCCGCTCGGCTACCGGGATGACGTGATACTTTATTCTTTGCATCAGCGCGAAACGGATCGCCGTGCCGTCGGGATCGCGACGCGCCGCGCTGATATAGCCAGGCGCGCGCTGGCTGATGCGATCAACCGGAACGTCGACCGGTTTGTCGAACGTGATGACCATGATGGCGCCGCTCATTCTTACCCGCGCCGTCACTTCATCGTCGAAGCGGAAAATGAGCCGCGCGTAGCCGCCGTCGGTCGAGACCGATACCTCACCCTTCACCGGCTCGATGGCTTGCGCCTGCGCGGTGAACATGAGCGCGGCGAACGTCAGGCAAAATGCGGCCATGCGCCGGCGAGGCCGTGGCAACCAACGGCTCGCAGCGCACGCGTACTTCACTATCAAGGTGATCGTTCCGACCGCCATGATGCTTCCACCGGCAGAATGCCGGCCGCGACAGCCTAGGCGGTGGCGTTTAAGGATGCCTTAACCGTGCCGATCACGGCGTGGCCGGCTGGCCCTCGATTTTCGGCAATGCGTCCACCGAGGTCTTTTTGGACTGGGTAGCCCGGTTGGCAAGCTCCACCGTGAGCTTTTCGGCCGCTTCCGGAGTCATCTGGGCGAGGATATCGGACATCTTGCGCGGGTTGATGAGCGTCGTCACCTCGACCAGGATTTTGAGATCGAGCCGATCGAAGATACGCGCGGCGTCCTTCGCCTTCATATTCTCGTACATGGCGACGATGCTCTTGAACCGCGCCTGCTCCGTCTGCTCCTGAGCTTCGGTCGCCCCGTCGACGTGGGACTGGATGGTCTTGAGCTCTTTCACGCGTCCTTCGACGCGCTTTTCCGCTGCTTTCAGCAGGTTTTCCCGCATTTCCAGCTCACGGTTACGCGCATCGAGCGTCTGGCTGCGGTCGCGCAGGCGCTCGAGAATGGCGCGCTCGCCCGGCGAATTGATGTGGCCTGGCTCGATCTTGTATTCGGCGCCGCCGACCTCGAGCTTCGGGTTTTCCGGGGGCTTCGTCGTGATCTTCAACTGCTCGGCCGGATCCGGCGCAGCTGCGCCTTCGGCGGGCTTCTTCTCCTCCGGCTTTGCTTCCTTGTTTTCGCCAACCGAGCCGGTGATGTCGTCCTTGAAGCTGCCGCCGAAATTGAACATCTCCTGCGCCCAGGACTTCTTCGGCGCCGGACTCGGCTGCTGATTTTCGACGACGACGCGCGTGAAATCGGGCACGGCTTCGGTCGAGGCTTTCAGCTCGAGCGTGCCGCGGCTCGCGAGCTTCTCGCCCAGTGTCGTATAGCCGCCGTCGAACAGAAGGCCGGCGACCTTGAGCGTCAAAAGGCAAATGGTCGCCAACAGCACGAGCGGAATCAGGCGGAACTCGCGTGCAAAACGGATCATGCCGCCAGACCGCTAGCTCTTGCCCGAGCCCGCGCCGCGAACGCGTCGGCCGCGGCCGCGACCGCTTTGGCGTCCGGCGGCGTAAGCGACCGGTCGACCACCGGCGGTACGCCTGGATTGCGGGCCGCGGCGACGAGACGCGCAAAGCGCGAGAGCAGTTCTTCGCCTGCCATCAATTGCCGGCTGAGATCGCTCGTGAGCCGCTCGGCGTCTTCCAGCCGCGCCGCCAAAGGCTGCTCGGCCTCGCGCATCGTCGACTTCAGTCCGCCGATGGCGCGCTCGGCAATCTCCGTCGCGGTGATGAGCTCCGCGATCGTGGCGCGCAACGATTTCTCGTCGGCCTTGAGCAGGCGCAATTGCTTGTTGAGTCTGACACAGTACAGGATCGTGAGCAGGAGCAGGATCGACACCATGCTCTCGATCATGAATCCGTAGTGGTTGCTCACTGCGCCTCCAGTCGCGGATTGTGCTCGTCCGCCTTCTCGAACATGGCGAAGGTAGTTCTCGGTTTGCGTAAGGGCTTGGCGACGCGCACGGCGATACGGTCGCCGACGCGCCCCATGCGACCCTCGGTCAGCGTGACGTCGCCACAGCGCACGGTGACAAGCGCGTCGGGTTTCAGCTCCAGCGTCAGCGTATCGCCGACGCTCAGATTCATCATCTGTCGCAGCGGCAACTTCGCTTCGTAAAGCACGGCGTTGACGCCGATCTGCGCCTGGCCGATTTCGGTCGCGAGATGGCCTTCCCAGATCGGGTCGCGGCCGAACTTCTCGCCCATGAACATCTGCAACAGAACGGCGCGGATCGGCTCGATCGTTGCATAGGGCAGCAGCAGCTCGATCGTGCCGCCGCGGTCTTCCATGTCGATGCGCAGGCGCACCAGGATCGCGGCGTTCGCCGGCCGCGAGATCGCGGCAAAGCGCGGGTTTGTCTCTAGCCGGTCGATGTTGAATTTCACCGGCGACAACGGTTTGAACGCAAGCTCGGCATCGGCCAACACAACCTCGATCATGCGCTTGACGAGGTTGGATTCGATCGTGGTGTAGGGCCTGCCCTCGATGCGGATCGCGCTCTGTCCGCGCCGGCCGCCCAGCAGAACGTCGATGATCGAGTAGATGAGGCCGGAGTTGATGGTGACGAGGCCGAAGTTGTCCCACTCCTCCGCCTTGAACACAGCGAGGATCGCCGGCAGCGGGATGGAGTTGAGATAGTCGCCGAAGCGCACAGATGTAATGCGATCGAGCGAGACTTCGACGTTGTCGGACGTGAAATTGCGCAAGGATGTCGTCATCAAGCGGACCAGCCGGTCGAAGACGATTTCCAGCATCGGCAGACGCTCGTAGGAGACCATCGCCGAGTCGATGATCGCGCGTATGCCGGAGTTGTCGTTGAGGGTTACGTCGGCGAGGCTGAAGCCGAGCAGGCTGTCGATTTCATCCTGGTTAAGGATGCGCTCGGCGCCGCCTTTCGCGGACTGAATGAACTGATTGCCGTCCTCGACCATCGCCGCCCATTGGGCAGCCGCGGCGTCCTCGCCGGTCGTGGTGTTGGACGCGTCCGGCGCAGTGGCCGGCGCGCCGGATTCGGCTTCGAGCGCGAGCCCCCACTCTGCCGCTAACGCGTCTTGATCGATCTGATCTTTCTGAGCCATGGACTACGGATGCTTTTCTTTGTTCGTTTCATTCTTCTGATTTGCAGACATACGATTTGAATCGAATGCCGGTTCATGCGCTCGTCACTGGACGACGATCTCCTTGAACAGCACCGCGGTGATGTGATTGGGCGCGACTGCCGCGTTCACGCGGCGCGTCAATTCTTCCTTGAGCCGGTAGAGCCCCGCTGAGCCGTCGAGATCGGTCGGCCGCAATTCCCGCAAGTAGGTCTGAAAGGCGTCCATGACGCGCGGCATCAGGGGTTGGATCTGCGCGACCAGCGCCGGGTCAGGCACCTCGAGCACTACCTTGACCTTGAGATATTGCGCGCGGTCGGAGCCGGAGTTGGCGAGATTGACCAGGACGTCCGGCATATCGACGAAGATCGCGGGCTTGCCGGCGGCCACCTCTTTCTTCTCGGCGTGCGAATGGCCGAGGAACAGGTAGGCCGCAGCGCCGCCGCCACCGACCACCAGCAATCCGGCGACGCCGATGATCATCATCTTGAGTGACGGCAGCTTTATCTTGAATTTCGATTTTGCCGGCGCAGCAGCTTCGCCTTCCGCACCTTCTGCTTCAGGCTCGTTGGATTCAGCTTCCGCCGGTTTTGGCTTGGTCGCCATGGCTTGGACCCCGATCGCGTCGTGATGTGCGGCGCCCGCGAGCGGCGGCAACGCGCGAACAAAGGCCGCGGGCGCCCGTCCTAGCGCCCCCAGCGCCGAAGGTAGGTCCGTATGGTTAACAGAACATTTCCTGCGGCCCGCTGACCGGCATCTTTTGCCGGGATGCACCCTCGCTTTGACCGGTTTTGCCTTGCGCCGGACAGGCCGCGATCATCCTAAGCTATTGATTTCATTTGCATCTATGAGTTGGCACGACGGCTGCAAAGAGCCTGGCGTCCGCAAGGCTTGGGAGAGCCAGCGGTACCGCTGCATGGCCGGCCTCGGGAGGGCTCGCCTGGCGGCGCAAGGGGAGAATGCGATGCAGAATGCCGTCCTTATTGGACTGTCGCGCCAGGTCGCGCTCGAGCGCGAACTCGACGTTGTCGCCAACAACATCGCGAACATGAACACCACCGGCTACAAGGCCGATGGTTCCTTGTTCGAAGAATACCTTTCATCGAAAGCGCGCACCGCGAGCAACGGCGGACGCATCAGTTTCGTGCAGGACCGTGGCACCTGGCACGATATGAGCGGCGGCGCGATCGAACGCACGGGCAATCCGCTCGACGTCGCGATCAATGGCAACGGTTTTCTGGTCGTGCAGACTCCGCAAGGGGAGCGCTATACGCGCAATGGCTCTTTGCAGGTCAACCCGACCGGACAACTCGTCACCGCGGAAGGCTATCCGGTTCTCGGCGACAACGGCCCAATCGTCCTTCAGCGCAACGATCGGCAGATCCAGATCAGCCAAGACGGCACCATCAGCGTGCGCGAGGGCCAGGCAAACATCGATTCCCAGCGCGGCAAATTACGGCTCGTCGGCTTCGCCAACACGCAACAGCTCCAGAAAGTTGGTGCCAGCACGTTCAGCGCGCCGAACGGTGTGCAGCCAACGCCGGTCGACACGACGACCACGCGTCTCGAGCAAGGCGCCGTCGAGAAATCCAACGTGCGCGGCGTCGTCGAGATGTCGCGCATGATCGAAATCACCCGCAGCTACACCCAGATCGCGGCGATGCTGCAGCAACAAGCCGAACTCGGCCAAACGGCGATCGACAAGCTCGCCGATGTCCCAGCCTGATGAAGGGGAGCTAACACAATGCGTGCGCTAACGACTGCCGCGACCGGAATGATGGCCATGGAGCTGAACGTCCAGGTCATTGCCAACAACCTCGCGAACATGACGACGACGGGCTACAAGCGCCAGCGTGTCGAATTTCAGGATCTGCTTTACGATCACGTCAGCCGCATCGGCACGCAGACTTCGGCGCAAGGCAACATCCTGCCGGTCGGCATCGATCTCGGCTCCGGCGTGAAGACCGTCGGCACGCCGCGTCTGATGACGCAAGGCACCTTGTCGCAAACCGGCGGCACGCTCGACGTCGCGATCCGCGGCGACGGCTTCTTCAAGGTCCAGATGCCCGACGGCACCTACTCTTACACCCGCGACGGGTCGTTCATGATGGATGCGCAAGGCCGCATCGTCACGGCGCAAGGCAATGTCGTGCAGCCGGCGATCACCGTGCCGCAGAACTCGACCGGCCTCACCATCAATCCGCAAGGACAAGTATCGGTGATCCCGCAAGGCCAGACGCAACCGACCGTGCTCGGCCAGCTCACGCTCACACGTTTCATCAACCAGGCCGGCCTGCTGTCGATCGGCGACAACATGTACCAGGAAACGCCGGCGTCCGGCACGCCGCAGGATGGCCTGCCCAGCGTGGACGGCGCCGGAGACCTGCAGCAGGGCAACCTGGAGCAGTCGAACGTCGACTCGGTCAGCGAGATCACCAACCTGATCTCGGCGCAACGCGCCTACGAAATGAACTCGAAGGTCATCACGGCGGCGGACCAGATGCTGTCCACGACGTCCAACCTGATGCACTAGGTGAGAAAAATGATCCGTCCTCTGATCCGGATGGCTTTGGTGATGACGGCGATGCTGCTGGTGTTGTGCACCGCCGCCGCGGCGCAGACGATCGCCGCGCTCGATCAGCCGCGCCCGAAATTGCGCGCCGAGGCGACGGTGACCACCGACGTCGTGCGCGTCGGCGACCTCGTCGACAACGCCGGCATCATCGCCAACGTGCCGATCTTCCGCGCTCCGGATCTCGGTTCGACAGGCATGGTCTCGGCCGAACGGGTGGTCGAAGCCGTACGCGAACATGCGCTCATCGGACTCGACACCGGCGGCATAACCGACGTCGTGGTAACGCGCGCGAGCCGCGCGATTCCCGGCAAGGCGATCGAAGCCGTCGTTTCGCGCGCGCTCGCCTCGCAATTCGCGCTCGGAACGCCCGGCGATATCGCCCTCAACTTCGACCGCGGGCTGCGCACCATCTACGTGCCGCCCTCCGCAAAAGGTGAGCCGCACGTCACGCGGCTAAGCTACGAACCGCGTGACGGACGCTTCACTGCGTTCGTCGAAATCGCCAACATGCGCGCAGCCAGTCACGTATTGCGCTTTACCGGCACAGCGACGGTAACGGTCGAGGTCGCAATGCTCACGCGCGGCCTCAACCGCGGCGACGTCATCAAATCGGCCGATGTCGTCACCGAGCGCCGTCCGAAGGCGGAACTCGGCAATGACGTGATCACTAGCGCCGACCAGATCGTCGGCCGAGCCGCGCGCAATGCGCTGCGAGCCGGCCGGCCGCTGCGCAGTTTCGACCTGATGAAGCCGGACCTCGTCCAACGCAATGATCCGGTCACCCTCGTCTATCGCGTGCCCGGCATCATGCTCACGGTGCGCGGCAAGGCGATCGAGTCGGGTACCGAGGGCGACGTGATCAGCGTGCTCAACGAACAGTCGAAGCGCACCGTGCAAGGCGTGGTCACCGGCCCGGGCCACGTCTTGGTCACGAGCTCCATGGCGCGCATCGCCGAAACCGTCAACGAAACCGCTTCCCGCAACGCGCCCGATCGCGCACAGTGAGAGTAACGTCTATGAAGGTAGAGACCGTGTTGCGTGGTGCGCTGTTGAGCGCGCTGGCATCTTTGTTGCTCACGAGCTGCGCGGCGCTGGACCGGCTGAAAAATATCGGTCAGGAACCCGCGCTGTCCGCGGTCGACAATCCGACTACGGCGCCGGGTTATAAGCCGGTGCAGATGCCGATGCCCGCGGCGCAGCCGGCTTCGTATAATCCGAACTCGCTCTGGCGCAACGGCTCGCGCGCGTTCTTCAAGGATCAGCGCGCGCACCAGGTCGGCGACATTCTCACCGTCAAGGTCAACTTCACCGACCAGGCGAACATCACCAACGAGACGCAGCGGACACGCACCAACAAGGAAGACTCTGGCATCGATAATTTCTTCGGCCTCGGCAAAGTGCCGATCATGAACTCTTCCACGCCGACGCGCATCTTCACCGCCGACTCCTCTTCTGCGACCGACGGCAAAGGCTCGGTCGCGCGCCAGGAGGCGTTGCAGACAAACGTTGCAGGCGTCGTCACCCAGGTTCTGCCGAACGGCAACCTCGTTATCGAAGGCCGGCAGGAAGTGCGCGTTAACTTCGAGCTTCGCGAGCTGATCGTCGCCGGCATCATCCGGCCGGAAGACATCGAAAGCGACAACACAATCGACTCCAGCAAGATCGCACAGGCGCGCATCTCGTACGGCGGCCGCGGCCAGATCACCGATATCCAGCAGCCGCGCTACGGCCAACAAGTGCTCGACGTGCTGCTGCCGTTCTGACCGCATGACATGAAGGAAGCTCGCGTCCGGAAATGACCATGCGTGTAGCGAACTGTCCCCGCGTAGCTTACCGGGCTCCCGCGCCGTCGCGCATCGCGCGAGTGTGACGGCGTCACGACGCGGCCTCCGGCAGCTCCCCGCCGGAGGCCGCGCATCCAAAGGGCCAAATCATGCTGGACGACTCAAGCCATCCTTCCTATCACCCGGCCAAAGGCCGTCGTCGCCGATGACCATGCAAGCGCCAGCCACCAAACCCAAACGTTTCAACGTGCAACAGGCGCTCCAGCAGGCGCTCACGTTCCATCATCAGGGGCGGCTGCCGGAGGCGGAACGGATTTATACTGAGATTCTCGCGTTCCAGCCGACGCACTTCGACGCACTGCAAATGCTCGGCGTCATCAAGTTGTCGCGCGGCCAGATGTCGGAAGCGCTGCGCCTGGTCGGGGCGGCGCTCCAGCGCAAGCCACATTCCGCACAGGCACTCATCAATCACGGAATGGTGCTCAAGGCGCTCGATCGCTACGAGGAGGCGCTCGCCAATTTCAACGAAGCGCTCAACTACCGACCGAGTTATGCCGAGGGCCTCAACAATCGCGGCGCCACACTCTCCGCGCTCGGACGCGACGAAGAGGCGCTTGCCGATTACCGCCGGGCGCTGGCAATCAAGCCGGACTACCCTGAAGCACTCTCCAATTTGGCCAACGCGCTGCGGGCTCTCGGTGAACACGAAGAAGCGCTCGCGAGCGTCGAGCGCGCGCTTGCGCTGCGCCCGAATTATGCCAAGGGTCACAACAACCGCGGTGCGCTCCTGGATGCGCTCAAGCGCTCGCACGAGGCACTCGAATGCTATGAGCGCGCTTTGGCGATCGATCCGAACTATCCCGACGCATACTGCAATCGCGGCCGCGCCCTGCGCGCGGTTGGCCGATATGAAGAAGCGCTTCAGAGCCTGAACAAGGCGATCGAGCTCAAGCCGAATTTTGCGCAGGCCTATTTCAACCGCGGCGCGGTGCTGTCGGATCTCAACCGCTACAAGGAGGCGACGGCAAGCCTCGAACAATCGATGCTCGGCAATGCCAGGATGTTTGTCGAGCCGAAATTCGCCGTATGCATTGCCGAACTGCCGATCCTCTACCGCGACGAAGCGGAAATCGGCATCCAGCGCGCGGCATACGAAAAGCGCGTGATGATGCTGCGTGACGAAGTCAACGCAGTCCCCTCCCCGGGCGTTTTGCTCAAGGGTGTCGGGCCGTTCCAGCCGTTCTATCTCGCCTACCAGGGACAAAACGACCGCGAGTTGCAGAGCATCTACGGCTCGGCTTTGTGCCGGGTCTCGGACGATATCTATCCGCCGGCAGACCCAGTCAGGGCGCCGGCGCCCGGCGAACCGGTGCGCGTTGGTATCGTTAGCGGCTTTTTCCGGATGCACTCGAACTGGAAAATCCCGATCAAGGGCTGGCTTAGCCAGCTCGACCGCAAGCGCTTCCGGCTGTTCGGTTACCACACGGGCCACGGGCGCGACGCCGAAACCAAGTTTGCGGCGAGCGTGTGCGAGCGTTTCGTGCAAGGCCCGCTGTCGGTCGATAAATGGCGCAAGGAAATCCTCACCGATGCGCCGCACGTTCTGATCTATCCGGAAGTCGGCATGGACGAGATGAGCGTCAAGCTCGCCGCGCAACGGCTCGCGCCGGTGCAATGCAACTCGTGGGGTCATCCCGACACCAGCGGATTTCCGACCCTCGATTATTTCATCAGCAGCGACTTGATGGAGCCGGAGGACGGCCACAAGCATTACACCGAACGGCTGCTTCGCCTGCCCAACCTGTCGATCTATTACGAGCCGCCGCCGATCGTTCCGGTGCAGATCAACCGCGCCGAGCTCGGCCTGCGCGAGGGAACGACGGCATTCTGGTGCGGCCAGTCGATCTTCAAATACCTGCCACAATACGACGAAATGTTTCCGCGCATCGCCCGCGAAGCCGGTGATTGCCAGTTCGCCTTCATTCAATACCAGGGAGCCAAGCCGGTAACGGATCTGTTCCGCGAACGGCTCGAGCGCGCATTTGCGGCGCACGGCTTACGCTGGACAGATCATTGCGTCGTGCTGCCGCGTCTCGATCCCAGCCGCTTTGCGGCGGCGATCGGCCAATGCGACGTCGTGCTCGACAGCATCGGCTGGTCGGGGTGCAATTCGACGCTTGAAGGCCTCACGCACGATCTTCCCGTGGTGACAATGCCCGGCACGCTCATGCGCGGACGCCACAGCATGGCGATCCTCCAAATGATGGGCGTGACGGAAACGATCGCGCAGACCATCGACGAGTACGTCGCGACAGCCGTGCGGCTGGCGCGCGAACCGGAGTGGCGGGCGACGCTCAAACAGAAGATCGGCGCCAACAAGCACCGGCTCTATCATGACCGCGCTTGCATCACCGCACTGGAAGATTTTCTCGACCGCGTCGGCCGCGGCCAGTAAGGCGCGTCTAGTACCGGCGCCAGCCGCCGTGCCAGCCCCAGCCCCATCCCCAACCGCCGCGCCAATACGGCCCGCCGTAATAGACGACCGGCGGTCCGTAATACGGGGCCGGCGCATAATAGACCGGCGGACCCTCGGCATATTCAGGTCCGACATATTCCTCGCCGCCCGCGTGATACACGCGCGCCACGCGGTGCGCCGGCGGACGTCCGCTGGTGTCGATCGCGGTCTGAATGACAAAGCCGCTTTTGCCGTTCCAGTCGACGGCGCACCAGCCGTCGGTGCAGCCGGTGCTTTCGATTTTGCTGCCGCCGGGAATGCGGGCAACAATCTCATTGGTCGTGGCCGGCCCCGCCCGCAAATTCACGTTGGTGAGTGCGTAGGCAGCGGATGCGGATGCGCTTTGCGCCGAAATCAGAACGAGCGCGCTGGCGCAAAGTAAAGGCCGCGTAAAATTCATGGCGTTCCCCATCATTCGCAAATCTCCCCGGGATGATCTAAGGCGAAGCCCGCACCGGAATTCAACCGGTTTGGCGGATGCAGAAATCGTTGTGAATTGTCGATTTGGCGCGCGGCCAAATTATGACCGGCGTACGGCGCGTTTCAGACCGACTGGGAAATGATCTGACCGGTGCGCGTATCGATCTGTGTGCCGTTGGTCAGAGTCATGAGGTTGTTGGCAAAGTCGATCCACGAGCCATTCGGTAGGTTCATGATGTCGTGATGTTGAATTTTCACGCCCGTGGTCGAGTCGATTTGCGTGCCGTCCGACAGTGTCAGGATGTTGCTCGTGGTGTCGAGCGTTGCGCCGTTGCCAAGAATAATGAGGGGATCGAGCTTGGGGCCCGTCTGATTTAGCGACGTCGACGACAACGGGCTCAGCGCTTTTTGCAGCGCGTCAGCCTGGCTCTGTTGGATACGATTGGAAGCGATCTGCGCCGTGATCGTCGCGCCGCTTGTGAAGCTGTTCTGTGCGATAAGCGCCATCGAGTTCGCGAGACTCGAGCTGATGCTCAGAAATGCGCTGTTGCTGCCGTTCGCATGTTTGGAATTCTGCAGCGCCCCGAGCATGCCGCCCGAGTACATTTGCTGCTGCATTGAAGTCCATGCGTTCGCAACCCAGGACGGGTTGGCATTCGCGGCCGTCTCGAACATCGACGATGCGAGCGGAACCGAGGAAGCGCTAATTACGCTGGACATGTTGCGACGCTATCCACACTAGGCCCTCAACTTACCGCGAACCGCTTAACAAGTTCTGGATTTAACGGATCATTAAGCAAGTCGGCCATCGTGCCTGCCGCGGTCGGTGACAGCAATTCTTCGATCCGTTCGTTATCGGTTAAGGGATTTCTGTCATACGAAGGCCTATCTCTCAGAAGGAGGGATTAGCGCAATGAGTGTAGCAGCGATCGGACCGGCACACGTTATGCCGGCTGCGACGGGACGAGAGCGCACCGAAGGCCCTGGTCCGGATCACGATGGTGATTCGGATGATGTCGGTGCCGCCAAGGCAGTCCCGAACGCTTCGCCCGCGCCAGGAACCGGTCAGAGTGTCGACAAGACAGCCTGACGGGCTTCGCTGACGTTAAAAAACAAAGAACCCGGCTCATTTGGCCGGGTTTTTGTTTTGTGGCGTTCAAGAAGCCTCATGAGTCCGTTAAAACCTCAGTCGTCGCGATAGACCCGCTCGCGGCGCTCGTGTCGCTCCTGCGCCTCGACCGAGAGCGTGGCAATCGGTCGCGCCTCAAGCCGCCGCAGCGAGATCGGCTCGCCGGTTTCTTCGCAATAACCGTAGGTGCCGTCCTCGATACGGCCCAGCGCCTCGTCGATCTTCGAGATCAACTTGCGCTGACGGTCCCGCGCCCGCAGTTCAATGGCGCGGTCGGTCTCCGACGAAGCCCGGTCGGCGAGATCAGGGTGGTTCTGATTTTCCTCCTGCAGGTGCAGAAGGGTTTCCTTGGCTTCCTTGAGAATGTCTTCGCGCCAGGAAAGAAGCTTCGCCCGGAAGTATTCCCGCTGGCGTTCGTTCATGAACGGCTCTTTGTCGGTAGGCCGGTAGCTTTTGGTCTTGGCCAACATCCCCCGCGACTCCCTGTCTTCTTATGTGTTTTGAGCGAGTTAACCCTCCCTCGCGCGGCAGGCTTATATACGCGGGCAAGGACGCAAACAATATCCTTGTTTGGCCTTGCTAAATTATGGATTTTTGTGACTTTTTAATGGGTTAGAAGAAAATACGGAACTCGGGCGGGGCGCCGCCCGGATGGGCTAGCGCACCCCGGCTTTGGCTAATTCAACCGCAACCCGTAGCTCGATTTCGCCGAGCACCGTATCGAGTGCCGGATCGCCCGAACCTTGAGTCAGCCCCTCCGCCGCGACCTTGAGGCGCGCGAGCGTTGATTGGTCAATACTGCCGTCGAGCAGGCTGAGCTTGAGGTTATCGAGCTGGTCGAGCGCATTTCGGCCGTGGCGTACGGCGCGCTTCTTGCGCTCGGTCGGATCTTCAACGCCTTGCAGCGCGATCAGCGCATCGACCGTCGAAATCGAGCGCAAGCCGGTGGTACCAGCGGGCCCGCGCGGAGCTTCTTCCTCGTCGACCGTGAAGGTGCCGCCTGAACCGGCGCGCCGGACGACACTCGGCGTGGTCGCAAGCGCGGTCCCGTTTGGTCCCAGCACGCGCATGATCGGAAGCTCCCACCGGACGAATTCCGGCTCCAATCATCAAACCCTGAGCCCGTATGGTTAATGGCCGGTAAAAGGCCCGGCAAATTTTTCCGCTCCGAACGATCGTTGCCCGGCGACGGATGTCGCGGCCGGGCGCGGTCGTGAAAATAATCTCGCGTTCTCAGTCTCTTGACGCTGCACAGCGGCTGGCACGCCATTCGCATAACGCGTGTCAGTCCGACCTCTCATTGGGGAGCAGTGATGACGAGGACGTTTAAGGCCGCGATCGTGGCGGCAGTTCTGGCTATGTGCGTCCCGGTTTGCGCCGGGGCGACGTCGCGCATCAAGGACCTCGCGAATATCGAGGGCGTGCGCCAGAACCAGTTGATCGGTTATGGCCTGGTAGTCGGTCTCAACGGCACCGGCGACACGCTTAACAACATTCCTTTCACCAAGCAGTCGCTGCAAGCCATGCTGGAGCGGCTTGGCGTCAACGTCCGCGGCCAGACGATGCGCACCGGTAACGTCGCCGCCGTAATGGTGACCGCGAACCTGCCGCCCTTTGGCACGCAGGGAACGCGCATGGACATCACGGTATCTGCACTCGGCGACGCCAAGAGCCTGCAAGGGGGCACGCTGCTGGTCACGCCGCTGCTCGGCGCCGACGGCAACGTTTATGCGGTCGGCCAAGGCTCCGTCGCGATCGGCGGTTTCCAGGCCGAAGGCGAAGCCGCGAAAATCGTGCGGGGCGTGCCGACCGTCGGCCGTATCGCCAATGGTGCGCTGATCGAGCGTGAAATCGAATTCTCGCTCAACAAACTGAGCACGTTGCGCTTGGCGCTCCGCAATCCCGACTTCACGACGGCCAAGCGCATTGCGGCGTCGATCAACGACTTCATCGGCAAGCCGACAGCCGAGCCGCTCGATCCAGCGACGGTGCAGATCACCGTGCCGCTGCAGTACCGCGGCAACGTCGTCTCGCTACTGACCGAGGTTGAGCAGCTACGCGTCGATCCGGATCTTTCCGCAAAGATCGTCATCGACGAGCGCTCCGGCATTATCGTTATGGGCCGCGACGTCCGCGTGTCCATGGTGGCCGTGGCGCAAGGCAATCTCACCGTCACCATCAGCGAAGCGCCGCAGGTAAGTCAGCCCGCGCCATTCTCGCGCGGCGGCACGACGCGAGTGGTCCCGCGCACGAGCATCGGCGTCCAGGAAGACGGCAAGAAGCTCGCCGTCGTCCGCGAAGGTGTCTCGCTGCAACAGCTCGTCGACGGTCTCAATTCGCTCGGCATCGGCCCACGCGACTTGATCGCGATCCTGCAGGCGATCAAGGCCGCCGGCGCGATCCAGGCTGACATCGAGGTGATGTGATGCACGCCGCCATCACCCTGCCCGCGCCGGGTCTGAGCCCGCTCGACATGTTGACGCGGCCGACCGCCGCACCCTCGAAAATCTCCGCGACGACGCGGGCAAAAGCGCACGCTGCCGCGCGGGATTTCGAGGCCGTCTTCCTCAACACGATGTTCCAGCAGATGACAACCGGCCTCACCGGTGATGGCCCGTTCGGCGGCTCGGGTGCGACGGGCGTCTGGCGCTCGATGCTGACCGATCAATACTCGCGTCATTTGGCCAAAGCTGGCGGCATCGGCCTGGCGGATCACATCTATCGCGCGTTGATTGCGCGACAGGAGGCAGCACAATGACCGCACGGCAAACGGAAGTCATCAGAGGGCGGCCCATCGAAACGGTCGGCGAGGCCGAGACAGTAATCGCGCATCTCGAAGGCATCATGGATTCGCTGCTTGCCACCGTGGAAGAGGAAACCACCCTGGTGCGCGCCGGTCACCTGCATGAGGCCACCACCCTTGAGCCGACCAAAGCGGAATTCGCCCGCGCTTACGCGGCCGATACAGACCGGATCAAGAAGAGCCGCGATTTCCTGCAACAGTCGCTCCCCGACAAGCTCGACGCATTGCGGCGCCGTCACGACAATTTCCACGCTCTTTTGCAGATCAACCTGACTGTGCTGGCCACGGCGCACGCGGTGTCCGAAGGCATCATTCGCGGAGTGTCCGGCGAGCTCGCGCGCAAGCGTGCGCCGCAAACCTACGGATCGTCCGGCCGCGCCAATATGCCGAGCCCGAAAGCCGGACAGCCGCTTGCGGTCAGCCGCGTGCTCTAGCCCGCGTCGGAAATCATCGCAGTCCCGCTTTGGAAATTGCCGCCGCTCGCTGACGCACAGCGTTAGCGAGCGGTTGCTTTTTATGGTTAGCGGTTGGTGAACGTTCCGCGCCGCGCGCGGCGCATGTCCCTGTCAAAAACGACAAATAAAATCGTTAACCACGTTCATTTACGGCGCATTTGTGGCCGTGTGCGATGACAGCCGACGATCCTAGGGATCAACACGTGTAACTGCCAGTACGGCACGTAAGCTACCAGAAAGGTGACACCTATGAGTGATATCGTCCTTACCGCAGGCGTCCGGTCGAACCTGCTGAACTTGCAGCAGACCGCGAGCCTGATGACGACGGTGCAGAACCAGCTTGCTACCGGCAAGAAGGTCAACTCTGCTCTCGATAACCCGATCAGCTACTTCACGTCGCAGTCGCTGAACAATCGCGCGAACTCGCTCAACTCGCTGCTCGACTCGATGTCGAACGCGTTCCAGACCATTCAGGCTGCGAACAACGGCATCTCGGCGATCACCAAGCTTGTGCAGTCCGCTCAAGCGCTCGTCAGCCAGGCTCAGCAGACCTCCGATACGTCGGTCCGCTCGAGCCTCTCCACGCAGTACAACGCCGTTCTCACGCAGATCGACCAGCTTGCTGGCGACGCTGGTTTCAACGGCATCAACCTGCTGGGCGGCGACGATCTGACCGTGACCCTCAACGAGTCCGGCACCTCGAGCGTCACCATTAGCGGCGTGGACGACACGACCGCCGGCGACCTCTCGATCGGCAACGCGACCAACAACTGGGCGGCCTCGGGCGACTTGACAGCCGCTTCGGACGACCTGACCGCTGCGTTGACCACGCTGCAGTCTCAGGCCCAGTCGTTCGGCACCAACCTGTCTACTGTGCAGATCCGCCAGGACTTCACCAAGGCGATGGTCAATACGCTGCAGACCGGTTCCGACAACCTTACGCTCGCGGACAGCAACGAGGCAGGCGCCGACTTGCTGGCCTTGCAGACGAGACAGCAGCTGTCGACTACCGCTCTGTCTTTGGCCTCGCAGGCTTCGCAGGCGGTGTTGCGCCTCTTCCAGTAAGCGCAACGACACACGACTTCGGACGGCGGCGCCCCGGCGCCGCCGTCTTTTTTTGTGTCAGAAAAAAATACGGTTAACGAAGGGTTAATCGTCCCCGATTTAACGGATTATCAAGCTTAACAGATCACTATCGCCCCGAACGCTAGAAAAGCGCTTCCCCGAATTTTTTGGAGATAGCGATGGGTGACATTGTCTTAACCGCGGGTGTTCGCTCGAACCTGCTGCAGTTGCAGAACACCGCCGACCTGATGACCCAGACACAAAATCGCCTGGCGACAGGTAAGAAGGTCAACTCAGCGCTCGACAATCCGATCAATTACTTCACGGCGCAATCGCTGACGAATCGCGCGAACAGTCTCAGCAGCCTGCTCGATTCGATGTCAAACGCCACCAGTACGATCCAAGCCGCAAACAACGGCATTACGTCGATCACCAAGCTGGTCCAGTCCGCCCAGGCTCTCGTCAGCCAAGCGCAACAGACGGCCGATACCAATACGCGCGCGACGCTGGCCACCCAGTTCAACGCTCTGCTCACGCAGATCGACGAACTTGCCGGCGACGCCGGATTCAACGGCATCAACCTGCTCTCCGGCGACAACCTGACCGTCACGCTGAATGAAAACGGCACCTCGTCGGTGACGGTGAACGGCGTGAATGACACCGTCGCCGGCGACCTCTCGATCGGCAACGCGACGAACAACTGGGCGGCTGCGGGCGACTTGACCGCCGCCTCGACCGATCTTACCGCGGCGCTGACCACGTTGCAGTCTCAGGCACAGTCGTTCGGCGCGAACCTGTCGACGGTTCAGATCCGCCAGGACTTCACCAAGACGATGATCAACACGTTGGAAACCGGCTCCGACAACCTGACACTCGCCGATACCAACGAAGAGGGCGCCAACATGCTGGCGCTGCAAACCAGACAGCAGCTGTCAACGACGGCCCTGTCGCTGGCCGCACAAGCCGCTCAAAGCGTGCTACGCCTATTCCAGTAGCCGTCTGATTCGGCGCAATAGCGGACTGATATGGGCCTCAAGGTCGAACTGAAGCCCGGCGAACGCATCATCATCGGCGAATGTGTCGTCACCAACGACGATCATCGCACGCGGCTCGTTATTGACGGCAACGTTCCGATCTTGCGCGAAAAGGACATTCTGACCGCGAAAACCGCGGACAGTCCGGCCAAGCGTCTCTATCTCGCGATCCAGCTGATGTACACGTCGCGCGATCCGCGGCCGTACCACCAGACTTATTTCGCACTGGTGCAGGATCTCGTGAAGGCGGTGCCTAATTTCTGGCCGAACATCGAAGCTATAAACAACAAAATATTAACGGGCGAAATGTATAACGCCTTGAAACTCGCGCGGCGATTGATCGCCGAAGAGCAGGAGCTTCTTGAAAATGCAAGGCGGCGCGAAAGCCTACGGAAAAGTCGCACGGGAGAGCGTTAGTCAACGCGCCCTCGAGGCGGATTTGCTGCTCAAGGCGGCATCCCAGCTGCAAGCTATCCACGATGCCTGGGACGCCAAGCGCGGCGACCTCGACCAGGCGTTGCACTACAACCGCAAGCTCTGGACGATCTTCCTGACGGAGGCGACGTCGAAGAGTAATCCGCTGCCCGCCGAGATCCGCCAGAATGTCGCTAATCTCGGGCTGTTCGTGATCAAGCACACGATGTCGATGCTGAGCAATCCGCGGCCGGCGCAGCTCGATTCGCTGATCGCCATCAATCGCGAGCTCGCCGCCGGACTGCGCGGCGCCGCCTGAGCGATAAGCAAACTTAAGACGAAAAACGCTCCGGATCTCCGGAGCGTTTTTCGTTTCAGGGTGGGGCTTCGCGGAGAGACGGGCGTCAGCTTAGGTAATTGACCAGACTGATCTTCGACAGCATCGCCGTGACCTGGAGTGAAGCCGACAGCGAGGTCTGCATCGCCAGGATCTGCGCGCCGACCTGTTCCTGCGGCACGGTGGTGATGTTCTGCAACAGGTTGGTCAGGGTGTTCGTCGTCTGCTGCTGGCGGCTGGTTGCCGACTTCATCGAGCTTTGCGCGCCGGCGAGATCGGTCTCTATGTCCTGGATCGATTGGGTGCCGGCCGGGACGCCGAGATTGGCATTGACCCGGTTGTCGAGCGCCGAGATCGCGGCGGACGCATTGGGATCGCTCGGCGAGTAGGTCACCGCCGCAAGCGTCGCGATGTTCTGTAACACCCAGCGGATGCCTTGTTCGTTCGCCTGCGTGCCGTAAGACACCGTAATCGATTGATCGATCTGTGCAGTGGCGGTCGAGCGGATCGAGCCGGTCGTGGTGCCGCCGGTGTACCACATCACCGTGTCGGCGGACGTGCCGTTGACCAGCGCCGTCGCGCTCGACAAGGGCGAGCCGCTGACCCGCTGCGGCGGGTTGTCGAAAAAGTTGTTGGAGGCTTCCACCGCCGAGGCCGCCGACAGCGCGGTGCTCGCAAGCGTGCGTACCGAGGTGTCGAGCGCAGCCTTGAGGTTATCTGCTGTATCGTCGGGCGTGGCGCCGATCGTGAACTGGTTGGGGCCGGGCGGGTTGTCGGTGGTGGCCTTCAACGTGATGTTTTCGCTGGTGCCGTCCGGCAGGGTGAATTGGTACTGGATCGTGTCGCCGGGATTTGGATTGCTGCCAAGCGTGACGCTGACTGTTTGAGGCGAACCGCTCGGGCCGGTGACTGTCGCGCCCGTCAGCGACGAATTCACGCCGGCAAGTTTGAATCCGAACGGAGAGCCGGCGACGTCTTCGGAAAGATCGACCTCGTTCGTCGCCGGCTGCGTGAGCTGCAGCCGGCCGAGGCCGTCGCCGAGATCGGCCTGGTTGCGTTCGTCTATCACTTGCTTGAGGCCGGCTTGCGCACCATTGCCGTTGAGGATGTGGTCCATGGTGTCGACCGACGGCTGGTCCGCCGCATTGCCGGAAAAAATGTAACGGTTGCCGACCTGCGTGTTGAGCAGGCCAAGGAAGCTGCCGAGATCGGAAAGCGCCGTGTTCTGCGCGGTCGTCTGGCCGT
The DNA here is from genome assembly GCA_035546875.1 of Pseudolabrys sp. Lineage (GTDB taxonomy): Bacteria > Pseudomonadota > Alphaproteobacteria > Rhizobiales > Xanthobacteraceae > Pseudolabrys. The sequence continues at coordinate 59,274 of DASZVZ010000011.1, read as the reverse complement.
TGCTGTCGAGCGTGTAACCGTTCTGCGACACGGCGTTCTGCACATCGGTGCCGAACGACGTCATCTGGTCGAGCGCGGTCTGCGCGATGCTGACGCGCGTTCCGACCGTATTGATCGTGCTGGTAAAATTCGTGATGGCCGCAAGCTGCGCGTTCAAGCCGACGGTAAGGCCGGCGCTCAGTCCGAGCCCAGAGTAGGTGTCGGACTTCATGCCCGTGCCGAGCTGTTGTTCGAGCGAGTCGAGCTGTTTGCGCATGTCGAGGATCGACTGCATCATGCTCGCCGAGATCGCTCCGACTCCACTTACAGACATGACATCCTCACTGCATCACTTGCATCAGGGTATCGAGCATTTCCTTGATCGTGGACATCACGCGCGCATTGGCCGCGTAGGCGTTCTGCAGATTGAGCAGATTTGACATTTCCTCGTCGATATTGACGCCGGAATTGCTGTCCATCCGCTGTTGCAGCGAGTTCAGGACGACGTCCTGGCCTTGCTGAAGGCTGGTGGCGTTGTTGGCCGCCTGGCCTTGCTGGCTGATGATCTGCTGCAGATAGCTGCCGATCGAGCCCGTGAAGGGCGACGCCGTGGTGCCGATGCCTGAACTCGGCGAATAGTTCAACGGCGTGGTCACGAGCTGGTCGTAGATGAAATTCGGCCGTGTCGTGTCGCCCGATGCGGTGCTGGACGAGTATTTCACCAGCGCGGAGGGGTCGGCCACGAGCGCGCTGTTGACGGTGATGCGGCCGGCAAAGCCGATGCTCTGTGAGCCGGCGCCGGTGAACGCGCCGCTATAGGGCGTCGTGCCGTCGAGGAAAAACGGAAGCTGCGACGCCCCCCCAGCCAGCGACGTTTCGGTGGTGTTCGAAGTCACCGAATTGACATCGACCAGATTAGGCGCGCCGTCGTCGACAATCTCGAGCGTGTTGCCGCTTGGATTGGATGCGACCATGTTCGTCGAACCGATCGCCGCATTGATCTGCGTGACAACCGAGGCCATGCCGCCGGAAAAATCGATTCCGTAGACGGTGTCGTTCGGATCGGCCGTATCGGTGTTTGAAAGCGGAAGCGCGCCGGGGTCGTCGACGCGCACGAGAGTAATGGTGTGCTGAGTGCTCGTCGTATTGTCGGTGTAGTTTATCTTCACCGAATTGCCGTTGAGCAGCGAGCCTACGTCGATATCAAACCCGTCGGGCGGGCTCGCGCCCGCCGGGGTACCGTCGGTCTGCTTGTCCGATAGCGCGCTCGCCATCGCCGCAGCCATCTGGTCAAGCTGCGCCTGCGCCTGCGGAATCGTCGTGTCGCGCATCGTCAGGTAAGCCGCAATCTCGCCGGAGCCGATCGAGTGGCTCGCGATCAGATCGGTGGTCGAGCCGGCCGGCGAGGTCAGAGTGATGGTCCCGAGCGAGGATTTCGTCGGGTCTGCGTTCCATTGCGACTGCGGAGTGACCGCGCCCTGCGCGTTGAATGACAGTTGCGCCGCTTGCGGACCGCTCACGAGCTGCACGCCCGTCGTCGTGAACACCGACAGCTGGTTGTTGTCGCCCTTGACGACGCGGATGTCGAGAAGCTTCGAAAGCTGGTCGATATAATTGTCGCGCTGGTCCTCGAGCGCAGCTGTAGTCGCTTGGCCCGGCACAGAGCCGTTGATCTGTTGGTTCAGCGTGGCGATTTCTTGCATCGCCGTGTTGGCGGCGGTCACATCATTGGAGATGCCGAGCTCGGCCTGACTGCGCAGCGCCGTCAGGCTGTCGGTCATGCTGTTGAGCGATTGCGTGAGCACCTGCGCCGAACTGATTACCGCCGTTCGGGTCGATGAATCGTCCGGGCTGGTCTTGAGCGCCTGCAAGGCGCTGGTGAAGTCGTTGTAGACGCTTTCCAACGAGGAGTCGGCGCCGGGACTGCCGTATACGCTCTGTATCTGCGAATACATGCTGGCAATCATGTCGGCGTAGGAGGCGCCCGCCGACTCGGTGCGCAATTGCGCCTGCACGTACTGATCGAGAATGCGATTGACGGCGGAGATTTGCACGCCGACTGCCGTCGAACCGGCGAGCGTCTCGACCGGCACCAGGGTCTTGCGCACATAACCCGGCGTCTGAGCGTTGGCGATATTGCCGGCCGTGATCGACAGCCCGGCCTGGGCCACGTTCAGCCCATTCAACGCCGTCGACAGTGCCGTCGTCAGACTCATGGCGTTATGACTTCGTTCTCACCGGAAACCTGCGTCGCCCCGCTACCGCAAGATGTTCAGAAGATCCTGCGACATCTCGTTGGCGGTCGTGATGACGCGTGTGTTTGCCGAATAGGCTTGTTGCGTAACAATCAACTGGGTGAACTGATCGGCGATATCGGCGTTCGAGCCCTCGAGCGAGGCGCCGACAAGCTGGCCGCTCGCGCCGGAAAGCGCAGGGCCTGAATCGCCAGTAACGGCGAAGGCGCCGCCATCGAGACTTTGCAGGCTGTCGGGCGAGGCAAAACTGAATAGTGGAATTTCCGCAAGGTCAACGGTTTTGCCGTTCGTAAAACTTCCTGATATTCGGCCGTTACTTCCGACCGATAGCGATTGCAATTGCCCAGCTGCATAGCCGTCCTGTTGCAACGAATTCACCGTCGTCGCGCCCGAAGTCGTGGAGAATTGCGTCAGCCCGCCGCCGAGCGAGAACGTGAGGTTGCCGAGGCTGGTGCCGTCAACGCTGACGCCGGTCAGGTTGATCGACGTGATGGCGGGGCTGAGTTCGCCGCTGCTGTCGAAGCTGAAATCGGTGCCGGCGTTCACCCAGGAGACGCTGGCGTTGGTCGTCGCGTTGGAGTTGGTTTGATAGAACAGCTCCCAGTTGTCGGTATGACCCGCGCCGAGTGTCGCGCTGTCCGTCTTCGCCCAGCGGAATTCCAGATTAACCGCGGCGCCGCTGCCGTCGTAGCAAGTGATCGTTCCGCCATCGATAGATTCATTCATGAACGTCGTCGTGTCGACGCCGCCCATGACATTGCCGGTGCCGCTGACGGTCGGGTCGCCGTCGACGAAATCGGTCGGATCGAGCAGTTCGGACCCCGGTACTGTCGTGTCGGAATTCGTGGTTTGCGGATAGCTGGGAAGATTGGCGCCGTATGTGATCGTTGAAGTCGGGTTCGCCGGCAAGAACGCGTTGCTGAATTGCAGCGGCGCTAGCGCTGTACCGCTCGGGTTGCCGGTAATCGGATTGATTGGAATGCCTTCGAGATAATAGCCCGAGCCGTTGACGAGGTAGCCGTAGGCGTTGAGCTGGAAGTCGCCGCGCCGCGTGTAGAGATCGCCGCCCGGAAATGTCGGGCCGTTGCCGCCGGCGGAGTTGTTGCCTTCCTTGACGGGGAAAAAGCCCTGGCCGTTGATGGCCATGTAAGTGCCAATCGCCGAGGCCTGGATCTGACCCTGAATGGTGTTGGTCGGAGCGGAGCTCGCGATGACGCCACCCGATGTCTGTGTACCGGCCGGCATGTTCGGCATCAGATCGACGAACAGCGTGTTGATGCCCTTGTAGCCAGGTGTCTGCGAGTTCGCGATGTTGCCGGAGATGTTTTGCAGGGCGAATGCTTGGGCTTGCAAACCGCTGACCGCGATATTGAGCGCACTAAAAAGACCCATGACTTTTCTCCACTGTCGCAACTGGCAGCGCCGCACATGCGGCGCAGACGCACTGACAGACAGCGCCGACGCAATCGCCGTGCCACAAAAATAGATTAATTATTTCAATAGTTTACGCGAATACGGCGACCGCCAAGGGCCGCCGCGCGTGGTTCTTTCTGCCGCAGGCGGCAGATTTTGCCGCCGTTTATGACGACGACGGCGCCGCGGCCACGGGCTCGAATTTGAGCGCGAGGCCGTTCATGCAGTAGCGCAAACCGGTCGGCGGCGGACCGTCGTCGAACACATGTCCGAGATGACCGATACAGCGGCTGCAATGAACTTCGGTGCGCGTCATGAAGAAGGACCGGTCGGTTTTCGTCGCAACCGCATTCGGCAGCGGCGCATAGAAGCTCGGCCAGCCGGTGCCGCTCTCGAATTTCGTATCGGACGAGAACAGCGGCAGGTCGCATCCGGCGCAGGCAAATGTTCCTTTGCGTTTCTCGTGATTGAGCGGACTCGTTCCCGCTCGCTCGGTGCCGTGCTTGCGCAGTATGTTGTATTGCTGCGGCGTCAGGCGCTGCCGCCAGTCCGAGTCGGTAAGTTTCCGGAAGTCGATCGCTATGGTTGTGTCGGACATAGCCGTTCCCGCAAGACTTGACTTGCTCGTGAGCGCGAGCGCGCTGAATGCCGCGCCCGCCATGAAGAGCTGCCGTCGGTCGAACATCAACTGTCTCCCTTGTGTGCACCCCATATCTGCTCGAGCCGTTGATCGCGGCCGCAGTTCCAGCGGTAGAATTTATATTTCACCGGATTCTTCAGATAGAAATCCTGGTGATACTCCTCCGCCTTGTAGAACGGGCCGGCCGCGACGATCTCCGTGTAGACCGGCTTCTTAAGTTCGGCCTCGACTTTCTTTTTGGATTCTTCCGCAAGCCTGCGCTGCTCGTCGCCATGCACGAAAATCGCGGTGCGGTATTGATGGCCGACGTCGCAGAACTGGCGATCCTTCACCGTTGGGTCGACGTGATGCCAATAATACGTGAGGAGTTGTTCATAGGAGACTTTGCTCGGATCGAAGACGACTTCAACGGACTCCGCGTGCCCGGTGCCCCCGGCGGAAACCTGTTCGTAAGTCGGATTGGCAACGTGGCCGCCTGTGTAACCCGACGTGGTCGAGATCACGCCTTTGACCTTGTCGAAGTCGGCCTCCGTGCACCAGAAACAGCCGCCCGCGAACGTCGCGACGGCGGTCTGCCCCGGCGCCGGCTGCGTTTGCGCGGCAGCGAGGCCGGACAGGCCAAAAACGAAGCAAAGGCCGATCAAAAGGCGAAACATCAAACCCTCCGGCTTTGGCGCGTTCCTGCCGCAGACATACAGCTTATACGTATCGCCTCAATTCAATTAGGCATCACATCACCATCACGTTGATGCGAGGCGAAAGCACCGCCGCAATAAATGTCGCGCATGCCGGGCCTTTGTGCGGCGAAGCCGAAAATACGCGTCTTAAGCGGGCCGACTTGAATTTCATGGCTTGCGCCGCGATGACCGCAGCCCAAGCGGACCGGCCCTGGCAATCTGGCGTTCGGCGCCGATTTTACGCTATGCAGAAGGCCGCAAAGGAACTGTGTCAATGCGTTTTGAAGGCACCAAGGAATACGTCGCAACCGACGATCTGAAGGTTGCGGTCAATGCGGCGATTACGCTCGAGCGCCCGCTGCTGGTCAAAGGCGAGCCCGGAACCGGCAAGACCGTGCTGGCGCTCGAAGTCGCCAAAAGCATCGGTGCGCCGCTAATCGAGTGGCACATCAAGTCGACGACGAAAGCGCTGCAAGGTCTCTACGAATACGACGCCGTCTCGCGCCTGCGCGACAGCCAGCTTGGCGACGAGCGCGTGAAAGACATCCGCAACTATATCAAACGCGGAAAATTATGGGATGCGTTCGTAGCCGACGAGCGCCCTGTCCTGCTGATCGACGAAATCGACAAGGCCGACATCGAGTTTCCCAACGACCTGTTGCAGGAACTCGATCGCATGGAATTCTTCGTCTACGAGACCGGCGAAACGATCAAGGCGCGCCGCCGCCCGATCGTGGTCATCACCTCGAACAACGAGAAGGAATTGCCCGACGCGTTTCTGCGCCGATGCTTCTTCCATTACATTCGCTTTCCGGACGCCGACACCATGACGGCGATCATCGAGGTGCATTTCCCCGGCATCAAACAACGGCTCGTGTCCGAGGCGCTCAAGCTGTTTTATGAAATCCGCGACGTCCCCGGCATGAAGAAGAAGCCGTCGACTTCGGAACTGCTCGACTGGCTCAAGCTACTGATGGTGGAAGACATCGGTCCGGAAATCTTGCGCGAGCGCGACCCAAAGAAACTGATCCCGCCCTTGCACGGCGCGCTTATCAAGAACGAACAGGACGTGCACCTGTTCGAGCGCCTGGCATTCATGGCTCGAAGGGAAGGCCGCTGACGCGCCGCGAAGTCGGCGGCCGTGGTCACCACGGCCGCGGCATGTCGAAGGAATACGTAACGCCTATACCGACTTGTATCTGCGTGCGCGCGCCGAAGTTGGTAACAATCGGTGAATTTGCGGCATCACCGGCCAGCCGCTCGTACTCGAAGAAGACGTGGCTTGCCCATTGTCGCGAAAATTCGTAGCGCGCCTGCACCCCCGCGCCGAGCGAACGCAGGCCGCCTTTCGCGTCGTAGACCGGCAATCCCGAAGCGATCGACTGCTGCGACGTGACGCTGAAATAAGGCGCGGTGGCTGCATCGGTCGCAAGCGTCAGCCGCGGTCCGCCGGACAGCGTGAGCGCCGGCGTGATCGGTACAACGACATCGCCCGTGAGATCCGCCACGACACCGTGATGGCCGCCGAAGCCCTGACGCAATTCGATGCGCGCACGAAGCCACGATGCCGCCCAATATTCGGCGAAGCCACCGACCTCGTAGGCCCAGTCGACATTGCCCAATCCCTGCAAGCCCGGATCTTCGGACTCGCGGCGCGGGAATCTGAACTTGAACGTAGGCCCGGCGCGAAAAGCGCCGGTGTCGAGAATTCCAATGCTAAATCCGTCGCGAGGAGCGCGGAAATGCGCGGGCGTACCGGCCGGCCGGATGTCGAATAGCGGTAGCGGACCTACGATATAGTGATCGGAGCCTTCGTAATTTGGCGCGACGCGCGCCTCGACGCCGACGGTGACCGTCCAGTCGGCTGCCGTCATCACGGCGGGATCGGCGGCGGCCGCCGAGACAAGCGCGCCATACGCAAGCCCGGCAACAATGCCCGCAAGCCGCATCAAGACCCCGCCGCATCAAGACCGTGCCGCGGGAATGTCTGAATCGCCGGTGCAAGTCCAGCAGTCCCGCGGTTCCGAACGGCTTACGCCTCTTCCGGCTCGCTCGGCGTGGGCGGCGCTTTCTTGCGCTTTCCGAACTTGTTCTTCGGCGTCGGCGGCTCCGGCTTGTCGGCAGCCGTTTCGATCACGCCGACCGGTTCCGGCGAAGCGCCGAAATCCGGCGCGGGAGCCATTGGCGTCTTCGCTATCGGCTCAGCCCCCGCCGGTGGACTTTCCGCCGATTGCAGTCCCGCTTTGACGCGCCGCACCGCCTGGCGCGCCTGCTTGCGGCGGCGCGCCTGCTCGCGATAGCGCGCAAGCCCCTGCTCCGCACGATCGATGGTCTGCCTGCCGAAATAAATACCTTGCGCCGCGACGCGTCCGAGCGTGCCGCCTGCCCATACGAGCTCATACGGTGCAAACAACCGCCAGGTCTGATCGCGTTCGACGATGCCGCGCGCAACCAGTTCGCCGCCCATCGCCGTGGTATTGAGCCCGTGGCCGCCGAAGCCGCTCGCGACCCACACGCCCGGCATCACCTCGCCGATTTGCGGCATGCGATGTACCGAGCGGCCAAGCGTGCCGTGCCAGATGTAGGCCGGCTTGACGTGCTCGAGCGCGGGAAAATTCCGCTTGATATCGGAGACGAGGCCGCGCGCGAACCAGCGCGGATTGGCCTCCCACACCGTCATGCGCCCGGACCATTGCAGCCGATCGCCGCCGACGATGCGGTAATGATTGTTGGCGCGTTCGCCGTCGCTAACAGCTCCGCGATAGCCGATGACGTCGTGCAGGTTCGGGATCGGCTCCGTCACCATCACGTAGGTCGTGATTGGCAGCAGCGTCGCTGCGAGCCGCGGCACCAGTTCCTTGAGGTGGACATTGCCCGCGAGAACGACATGCGCCGCGCGCACGCGACCCGCCTGCGTGACGATGCGCTTGCGCACGCCCGCCGGATCGATCGACACCGCCGGTGAGTTCTCGAAAATGCGCGCGCCGGCCGCTTCCGCCGCCGCTGCCAAACCGAGCGCGTAGTTGAGCGGATGAATATGGAACGCGGTCGGATAATGGATCGCGTTGAAATAGTAACGGCTCGGCAGAACCGCCCGCACGCGATCGGGCGACCATGCTTCGACGTTGGCGCCGATCCAACGCATGCGCTCGACAAGATCGGGAAGCTCGCGCTTATCGTCTTTCTTGGAAATGAGCAGCCAGCCGGGAAAAGGATCGACGCCGGGCATGTTCGTTTCGGTTATCGTTTCGCGTACGTAAGCAAGCCCGCGCTCGGACAGAGCCCAAAGTTGCTTTGTGTGATCGAGCCCGATGCGGTCGACCATGCTGTCCACTTCGTCGGCAAAGCCCGGCAGTACAAATCCGGTGTTGCGCCCGGAGGCAGCCCAAGCCACGCGGTTGGCCTCAAGCACCGCAACCGACCAGCCGCGCCGCGCGATTTCCCGCGCCGCCGTCAACCCCGCGAAGCCCGCGCCGATGACGCAAACGTCGACGTCAAGGTCGTAATTCAGCCGCCGGCGCTCGGGGGCGGCAATCCTGGTGGCCTCATACCAGCTTTCCGGCGGCAACTCAGGAGCAGCGGGCGCGGCGTGCGATTGTGACGCCTCGGCGGCGTCGAGACGCATGCTAGACTGCGGATTCGAAATGGACGCGTCCACGGCCCTCACCGTAAATCATAACCGTCGCACATTATATCTATCATGCGCCGCCTGATGTTGTTGCGCCATTCCCAAGCCGAGCGCGCCGAACCCGGCGAAAGCGACCGCGCGCGAGTCCTCACGGAGCGCGGGCGCACCGACGCAGCCAAGATCGGCGGTTATATGGCGCGGCACGCAATGACGCCCGGCGTGGCGATCGTTTCCAGCGCGGCGCGCGCGCAGGAAACTTGGAAACTTGCGGCAGCCGCGTTCCAGCCTCCGCCGCCGATGCAATCGGTTGAGGCACTCTACAATGCTTCACCGAGCGCCCTTCTCGAGGTCGTCAAACAGGCCGCCGCCGAGAGCGTCCTGATCGTCGGGCACAATCCGGGAATGCAGGACCTGGCCTCGTTGCTGATCGCAACCGGCGACATCGAAACGCGCGAGCGGTTGCGCGAAGGATTTCCGACGTCGGGCCTCGCGGTCATCGATTTTATCTTCGACAGTTGGGCTGACCTTCACTTGCACAGCGGGCGACTGGAACGCTTCGTCAGCCCGAAGTGGACCGAGGCCGCCACGAATTGAGGCAATAGGCCTCACTCTACCCGCTCGCAAAAACATGCCAGAGTTGGGTCGCATAGCGAGGAATGGGGGGTCGCCATGTACAAGCAGATCCTGGTGCCGATTGATCTCGCCGACGCCGAGCTTGCCAAGCCGGCGATTGCTACCGCCGTCGGCATGGCAAAGTCGTCCGGCGGATCGATACGGCTCGTTAACGTGCTACCGATGACACCGGTGATGCTCGCGGAATACGTGCCACCGGACTTCGACGCGCAGCAGCGCAAGTCCGCCGAAGACGCGATGAGCATCATCACACGCGAGTGCGGCATGCCGCCGGACAAAGTCTCAGGGACGGTTCGGCAAGGCGGCATCTATCACGAGGTGCTGGAGGAAGCGAAAAGCTTTGGCGCCGACCTGATCGTGATGACGTCCCACCGTCCCGCGATGCGCACCTATTTCCTCGGTTCGAACGCCGGTCACGTCGTGCGTTACGCGAAATGCTCGGTGTTGGTCGTGCGCAACTAGGCGCTTGGCATCAGATCCGCCGGCAGAGCGTCCGCGCTATAACTTCGGGGCTTGTTGCGGCGAAAATAATTTCCTGCCTGCCAGAGAAAAAAAGCGAGGAACGTGCCGACAAACGCCGCGGCGCCCCATGCCCGCGCCTGCACGGCACGCGTCACCATCGCTGCCATCGCCAGCGAAGCCATGACGAAAAGAGCGATACCCGGCCAGTAAACCGGAGCGGCGACGCCCTGATCGAAGCGCACCGCGCCGCCGGCCTGCACGATGCGCTTGTGCAATTCGACGATAAAGGCGCGATAAGGGGTGTCGAGCCGCTGCTGCTCGACCATGCTTTTCCAGGAGGTCGAGACCAGTTCGACCTTCGGCGCCCCCTCCGCCCACAACTCGGTGCGAAACCGAACCGTCTGGATGCTCATCGGCCGGAACGACATCCGAACGCGGCGGATATTTCGGTAGAGAATCCGCCCGGATTTGCGTCCCGCGTCGTACGTCAGGGCATCCGGCTCGAGAACGAAGGTCCACGTCGCACCCAGGACAGACGGCCGGTACGCGTATGTGACGTTTGTGACGATGCCGGAGCGCGAATTTGTATCGGCCACTGTGGAAATCCTGTGCGGAAATTTTGTGCTGCCCGTCGATAGGGCCGCCTTTTTTCGGGTTAAATCAATCGTTAACCATGCTCGGCCCCGGCAACGGATCGGGATGCGGGAAAGCCCCTAAACCGTTTCCAATTCTCAATTCTTTAGAATATCTTAACGGACCAAAGCTGGCACGCGTAGCGTGGTGTGGGAGGCCGATAATCATGAGCAAGTTGTCCGGTTTGTTTGGCCGCAAGAGCGCCGAGAACGCCACCGACAGGCCCCCGCAACGAGCGAAAGAAAAACGCGAAAACGGCGACCAGGCGGGCGCCGAAGCGGTTTCCGACGTCGGCACGCGCATCGGTGAAGAGAACGAAGAGCTGCGCAACCTGCTCAGCGACACCGGCCGCAAGATCAGCGAACTCGATGAGCTCAAGGAAGCCTTCGAAAAGATCGTCGCTCCGTTCAACAACACTCTGCGCGCGCTCGAGCGCGAAAAATCGCAGACCATCAGCCTTTCCGGCATGCTCGCCGAGGCGCGCTCCTCCTACGAGACGCTGCGCGCGGAATATTACCAGGTCGAGAAGAAGGCGACCGCGCTCGAAACCGAAGCCGAGCGTCTGCGCGAGGATCTCGAACTGTCGCGCGAGAACGCGCGCGCGCTGGAAAGCAATCGCGCCGAGCTTGCGAGCGAGATCGCCGCCAAGAACGCCTACATTTCGGATCTCGATCGTCAATTGGCGCAAGAGACGACGCAGCGCCGTATCTTCGGCGAAAACCGCCGCAGCCTGCAGGAGCAGCTCGACGCTGCCGAAAAGCGCATTATCGAGCTCGAGGGCGAGCTCGCCGCTGCGCGCGAGCGTCTGGCGCTGCTCGAAGACGAGAAGCACACCCAGCAACTATCGATCGATCAGGCGCTCAATGAGAGCGCCCGCCTCACCCGCCGACTTACCGAAGCGGAAAATACATTGACCGCGACGCGCGCACAGCTCGGCAAGGTCGAAGCGAGCTTCGCCGAGGCCTATGCCGAACGCGGACGGCTCGCCGCCGCGCTCGACGAAGCCCGCGAGCAGCATATGGCGGAGCGTAACAGTCTCAACGCGCGCCTCGACGCGTTGCAGTCGCGCGCCAGCACCGCCGAAAAACTTCTCGCCGAGACACGGCAGAACCTGATCGCCCGCACCGAGGAAGTGCGTTCCTTCGACCGCCGCTCGGTCGAGGCGACGATCGCGCGCAATAACGCCGAGAAGCGTCTTGCCCAGATCGAGGCCGCACACGAGGCACGCGAGCGCCAGATTAAGGATCTCGAAACCTCGCGCGCCGCGCTCGTCGAGCGGACCAACGCACTGACCAAGACCCTGAAGACCCGCGAGACAGCCCTTGCGCGCGCCGAGGAAAAGATCACCTCGCTCAGCGAGCGCGCCGGCCACCTCGAGGCCGACATCCAGGTCAGCCGCACCAACATCGAGAAGCGCGTCGAGGACTTGAATTCGGCGCTGCAACGCGAACGCATGGAACGTGCGGTCATCGAAGGCGCGCTGGAAGCCGCCCGCAAGGACAATTCCCGCCTGCAGAGCGAGGTCGCCGCGCTCCGCTCGATGCTGCGCCGCGGCTTGCCGCTTGATGACGCCTCGATGGTGCCGGCCGAAGCCGAAGCCGGCGAAGCCGCGCAGCCCGCGAAGAAGACGGGCGAGCCGGCGCCGGTAGAGCCGATCGTTAAGGCCTGACCGGCCGGTCCTCGGAAGTTCGTCTTACTACGAAATGCGGGGCGCTGCCCCGCATTTTGCATTGGTGCGGCCGCTGCAAAGACGGCCGTACGCGCCTATATAGATGCGATGCGAAAGCTCCTGATCGCCGTGCCCCTCGTTTTGCTGCTCGCCTTGGCGCTGTGGTTTGCGGTACGCGCCTGGGTGTTTCTTGCGGGCGAAGACATTCCCGTCTACGGCTATGTCGCCATGGGCGGCGGCATCTTTTTCTCGCTGCTCGTCGGGTGCGGTCTCATGGCGCTCGTCTTTTACAGCAACCGTCACGGCTACGACGATCTGAGCGGCGGCGACAGCGAGCGGCGATAAATCCTGCTCGCAATTTTATCCGAGCATACTAGCAATTGCGCTCAGAGGAATGCTAAGCCCCCGCCCGAAACGCGGGGCGCGTTCTCTGTCTTTTGGCCCCGCGCCCATCGCTGATGTTTGGGAAAAGCAATGGCCAAGACTCTCGTTCAGGAACACTTCGGCAAGACCGCCGCCCACTACCTCACCAGCAAGCCGCACGCCAAAGGCAAGAGCCTCGAGCGGCTGGTCGAACTCACCTCGCCGAAGAAGGACTGGCGCATGCTTGACGTCGCCACCGGCGGGGGTCACGTGGCTTACACCTTCGCGCCGCATGTCGGCCGTGTGTGGGCGACCGACATTACGCAGGAAATGCTTGATCAGGTTAAGGAAGAAGCGGCCAAGCGCGGCCTCGACAATGTCCGAACGACTTACGCCAAGGCGGAAGCGCTGCCGTTCGAAGACGAAAGCTTCGATCTCGTCACTTGCCGGATTGCCCCGCATCACTTCGACTCGATTCCGGACTTTCTTCGCGAGGTGCACCGCGTGCTCAAGCCGGGCGGAACGCTTGCGCTGGTCGACAACGTTGTGCCCGCGGGCTCTGTTGGCGACTATGTGAATGCCTTCGAGCGCCTGCGCGACCCAAGTCACTTGCGTGCATGGACGATGGATGAGTGGCGCGACGCGCTCAAGAAAGCGCGCCTCGCGATCAGCCATGAAGAGCAGATCTACAAGACGATGGAATTCTCGAGCTGGGCGCAGCGCTACGACGACACCATGAAGACGCTGTTGCGCTCGATGCTTACGCAAGTGACGCCGGACGTGAAGACCGTTCTCGATCCAAAGAGCGCAGCGGACGACTTCACGTTCCGTCTGTGCGAAGGCCTGTTCATCGCCAAGCGGCAATAAGATAGCCGGCGCCGCGGAGATCGGCGCCGGCAAGTTCCCGCGATAGTCGGCGGCCTAGCGAACGTGCCGGTGCTTCCTGACTGCCACGGCGCGGACCGGTGCCGGTTGCGCCTCCCACTCCGGATGCGCGTCATAAGCCGCATTCACCAGCCATCCGCCGATGATGGGCACAACGCAGGAGCCGATCAGCACGCCCGCTTCCCGGTTGGTGAGCGGGCGGTTGAGCACCGCGGTCCCGACCATCGGTGATATCGCCGCGCAGCCGATTGTGAGCATGCCCCAGGCACCGAGCGCGGTCAGACCGCTGCCGTTGTTCCAGCGCCACTTCCAATCGTTGATGCCGAAGTACGCCGCCGTCCCGGCTGCGCCGACCCCGATCGATACCGCAGTTAGCCGCGGGTCAGGCCGGTGGCGAGGCGGCTGCGCGTCGGCGATCTGGCATGAAAACGCAATGGCCGTCACAGCGGTGGCGGCAAGCATGGATATCCGGTGCATGTGAACTCCCTCGGCTCGCGCGGCGACATTGCCGGCCGGTTCGACCGTTCAAGTCGAGGAAACGGCTGTGCCGCAAGGAATAATAGGCACGAAATGCTGATTGGTTCCGCAGCGGCGCGGCGTGGGGAGCTTGCCGCCCCTCTCCGACCGGGCGGAGTTGCCGCCCGGCTTCAGCCTTGCAGACATGTCACACTCCGCCGCTTTCTCGCAGAGAACTGGACCCCTCCCGCGACGAATGTTTCCACCGAATCAACGGTTTCGGCTAATGTTTCCGAAATTGGGTGATTCGGCGTCGCATTTGCCGGGCGGAATCGGCGCACGGAGGATCTCGCGATGAGCAAATTCGGGGCGTTTCTCGCCCGCAAGTCGGGCGCTGCGGACAAGCCGGCTGAAACCGCAGAACCCACCGCGCCCCTTGAAGTCGATGAGGAGCTTTTTTCCGCGCTCGGCGCGCAGTTAGGCGGCGAAAACGAAGCCTTGCGGAACTTGCTGCTCGATGCCAATCACAAGATTGGCGAGCTCGACGCCATCCGGGACGCCGTCGGCAAATTGGTCGAGCCGGTCGGCAAGGCCCTGCGCGCCTTTGAGGCTGAGAAATCCGAGAAGGTCAGCCTTCAGACCGTTCTCAACAATACGCGCGCCGCTTATGGAAAGCTGCGCAATGAGATCAGCGATCTTGAAAAGAAGGCCGCGACGTTCGAGGCCGAGGCGAACCGGCTGCGCCAGGAAGCCACTGCCAGCAAAAATCAGGTCCGTACTCTGGAGGCCGCGAAATCCGAGCTCTCCGGCGACGTCGCTACGCTGCGCACGCAAATCGCCGATCTCGAGGGCCGTCTCCAGCACGAAATTTCCGAAACGAAGGCGCTGCGCGAGGAAAACCGTCGACTCGACGAACGGCTGGTCGGCGCTGACAAGCGCATCGTCCAATTCGAATTTGAAATCAACAGCGTGCGCCAACGTCTCGTCGTCTCGGAAGATGAGAAGCGTGCGCTGCAAAGCGCGCTGGACCGCACGGTCGCGGAGACTACGCGCCGTCTCGCGGAGGCCGAGAGCACGCTGACCATGACGCAAGGCCGCTTGCGCCATGTGGAAGCGAACTTCACCGAAGCGAACACCGAACGCTCTCGTCTCGCCACGATGCTCGACGAAATCAAGGAGCGCCACGAGAACGAGCTGTCGACCCAGCGCATGCGCTTCGAGGCTTTGCAAGCGCGCTCGGCGTCGACCGAGAAGCTTCTCGGCGAGGCGCGCGAGCACATCATGGCGCGCACCGAAGAGATCCGCGCTTACGACCGGCGCCTGGCGGAAGCCATGCTGGTGCGCGACACGCTGTCGACGCGCTTTGCCGAGCTTGAGGCCGAGCACACCCAGTACGAGGCGAAGATCAAGGAGTTCGAGCAATCGCAGTCCACGCTGCTCGACCGCAACGCCGCGCTGGCGCGTGCGCTCAATGGCAAGGAATCGGCGCTCAATCGTGCTGGCGAAGCGATTCAGGTGATGAGCGACCGCATCGCCTTCCTGCAGGCCGAACTCGAGACGTCGAAACAGACTGCCGCAGAGCAACTCGAGGAAGCCAACGCCGCGCTCCGCCGCGAGAAGCTCGAACGCGCCGTCGTGGAAGGGGCACTCGAAACCGGCCGAAAGGACTTTGCGCGCCTGATGCGCGAAGTGCTGGCGCTGCAACGCCGTCAGGCTGCCGACGAGAGCGGGCCGGATCCGGTGGCCGCCAACGCCGCTTAAGCGCGCGCATCAATAAGCTGATCACATCGCCGGGCCACGTGCCCGGCGATGTTTTTTTGGGGGGGTAGCCCGTCAGGCTGCCGGTTTAATCGGAACGGAAACCACCTGTATGCCGTCACACTCGGTGCAGGCGTACGTGAAGAGATCGGTTTCCGCGTAGACTGGATGCGGTTCGGTGCCGACCAGTCGCATGGGGCCGCCACAACGGTCACAGGTCTTGGGATCCATGGCTTTCATGGCTGTAAGTCCTGTTTCGATTTTGAGCTGTATCTGGTCCATGGCTGAACGCTACGCCCCACACGGAAGAGGTCAATTCTGTTTCTTTGCAACCATAATGGATGCAAAGCACAGATTTGGCCGTGACACCGCAGTGGCTGCGGAACATGGCCTTGGAACCGTTTCAGTAAATTGCGCGTTTTTAGAGCACGGCTTGCTCCCATAGGAGTGAGCTATATACTCATTTGTAGTAAAGACCATCGGCCAAGAAAGGGGGCCGCAGCTTGCTAGGGGGTCGGAAATGGCGGGAAATGGCAGTCGTGGCGAGAGGTTACAGATAATGCTGTCCGGCGAGGAACTCCTGGTCCTCGACGACTTCCGATTCAAGAGACGAATGCCGAGCCGGGCCGCGGCCGTGCGCGAATTGCTGAAGCGCGGGCTCGCGGCGGAAGGCTTTCAGACGGCACCGTTCGGAGCGAAGTCGGAAGAGTACGGCGTCCTGGGGAAGACGCCCGCCGGCCGCGACAGATAGCCGGACTTTTGTTCGTCAGGAACTCCGCAGCGCCTCTGTCGTTTCGTCGACAGAGCCGCCTGACGGAGCTCCCAATGCTGACAACCCGATTGATGGCTACCGCGTTGGCCGCCGCGCTTGTTGCGAGCACGGCAGTAGTCGCCCCAGCCGCCGGGGTCACCGGAGGCACGCCAACCAATCCCGCGGGCGCGACGCCAACGAATCCCGCCGGAAGGCCCCCTGGCAACCCAGGAGGCACTACACCAACCAACCCGGCCGGCATGCCGCCGACGAATCCCGTTGGCACGCCACACGCGACGACGGGATTTGGGCGACCGCCGGCCTCGGGCACACTTCGCGGGATCAACAGTCCGTCGGTCGCACCTCGCACGGGCATCAACGGTCGACCTTGCGATGCGGCGTCCGGATCAACCCCGACAAACCCGGCGGGCACGCCCGACCTCAACAGTGACCGACCCACCGACGTGACCGGGTGCTGAGGCGGGGTTGCATCATTTGACCTGACGCAAGGCGCATTGCGGGCGACACGGGTTCAATGGGCGACCTTTAGCAAGGCTGTGTCCAATGCCCTATCGTATCAACGAAGACCTGCCGCCATCGGTGCGCAATCATCTGCCGGAGCACGCGCAAGATATCTATCGCGAGGCGTTCAATCACGCGTACACGGCGCACGCCGGTGAAGCAGACCGTGAAAGGCGTTCGCACATGATCGCGTGGTCGGCGGTCAAACGCAGCTACGTCAAATCCGGCGACGTCTGGACCCCGCGCTGACGGCGGCGGCGCGTCAGCGCACCAGCTCCCGCATTGCACGGTCGAGGCCTTCGAGCGTGAGCGGATACATCCGGCCGCCCATCAACTGGCGCACCATCTTGATCGAATACGTGAACTCCCACTCGCGCTCCGGCACCGGATTGAGCCAGACGCAAGCCGGATAAGTGCGCGCCACGCGCTCGAGCCACAGCGCACCCGCTTCCTCGTTGTAATGCTCAACCGAGCCGCCGGGCGACGAAATCTCGTAAGGCGACATCGAGGCATCGCCGACGAAGATCACCTTGTAGTCGTGCGGATAGGTATGCAGCACATCCCAGGTCGGCGTGGTCGCCTGGAAGCGCCGGCGGTTCTCCTTCCATACTTTTTCGTACAGACAATTGTGGAAGTAGAAATACTCCATGTGCTTGAACTCGGCGCGCGTCGCCGAAAAGAGCTCTTCCGTGGCCTTGATGTGCCAGTCCATCGAGCCGCCGATATCGAAGAACAGCAACACTTTCACCGCGTTGTGCCGCTCCGGCCGCATCAGGATGTCGAGATAGCCCTTGTGCGCGGTGCCCTTGATGGTGCCGTCGAGGTCGAGCTCGTCGGGCGCGCCCGTGCGCGCGAATTTCCGAAGGCGGCGCAGCGCCAGCTTGATATTGCGCGTGCCAAGCTCGACGTCGTCGTCGAGATCCTTGAACTCGCGCTTGTCCCAGACTTTCACCGCACGGCGGTGCGTGCTCTCGCCGCCGATGCGGATGCCTTCGGGATTATATCCGGCATTGCCGAATGGCGACGTGCCGCCGGTGCCGATCCATTTCGAGCCGCCCTGGTGGCGGCCTTTCTGCTCGGCGAGCCGCTTCTTCAACGTCTCAAGCAATTTGTCGAGGCCGCCCATCGCCTCGATCTGCCTCTTCTCTTCCTCGGTAAGATACTTGTCAGCCAGCTTCTTCAACCACTCCGCCGGAATCTCCGCTTCGATCGCGTCGCCAAGGAGATCGAGGCCCTTGAACACATGGCCGAACACCCGGTCGAACTTGTCGAGATTGCGCTCGTCCTTCACCAGCGCGGCGCGCGACAAGTAGTAGAAATCCTCCACACGGCGGCCGGCGAGATCGGCCTCCATCGCCTGCATCAGCGTCAGGTACTCGCGCAGGGTCACCGGTACGCCGGCGCTTTTGAGTTCCGAAAAGAAGGTGACGAACATTTCAGCCACGCCGGGCTCGTCCCGGCCATCCTGTCTAGAGGCAATGCGTCCCTGATCGGGGGCGCCGGGTCAAGGCCGGCGTTGACGAGCCCCTGGCGCTTCACGAATGACAAGTCGCCTTGACCCCGGCCGATTCGTCGGCCTTGCTTGCACTAGCAAAAAAGCATTTCGAGGATTTTATGCCGGGCGGACAGCTCGACAATCTTATTCCGCTGCACGCCCGTCTCAATGAGTGGCAGCTTGCGGGTTGGACGCCCACCCGAGTCGCCGATTCGGGGCTTGGCTGCCGGCTCGAAGCCGACATGCGCATTCCGATGGCGGACGGTGTGCATCTGTCCGCCGACGTTTATATGCCGCGCCGCGACGGCCGCTATCCGGTAGTCCTCGCCTTCTCGGCCTACAACCGCGATCTCCACACAGCCGGCGTGCCGACCGGCACCAACGAGATCGGTTCGCCGCCGATAATCGCCAGCCGCGGCTACGTGCACGTCATCGTCAATGCGCGCGGCACCGGCTGTTCGGAAGGCACGCTTCAGCCGTGGCACTGCAAGGCGGAAGTCGACGACCACCAGCGTTGCGTCGAATGGGCCGCCGCGCAGCCTTGGTGCAACGGCGACGTTTGCCTGTTCGGCACATCTTACTACGGCATGAACCAGCCGGAGATCGCGGCGCGGCAATTGCCGATGCTCAAGGCATTTTTCTGCAACGAGATCTGCACTGACTTCCGCCGCCACCTGTTCCGCTACGGCGGCGTCTTCAACGCCGACTTCCTGAGCCTTTGGCTCGGCGCGAACTTCACGCCGGAAGCCATGCACCGCCGTATGTCGCCGCTCAAGCGCGCGCTCTTGAGCTACGTCATCAACCGGCCGTGGGTCTGGCGACTGATGCGCTCGCGCATCGACCGCATCATGCAAGGGTTCAAGAAAAACCGGCCCACGTTCGAGGCGCTGCGTTATTTCATGGCGCTGCTCGCGGACGACGACAAAGGATTGCCGCAGCCTTTCTGGGAAGGCCCGTACCAGGAGCTACACCGCATCGAAATTCCCTTCGTCGTCGTTCAAAATCGCGGCCTGATCGCGCTGCATCAATTCGGCGCCTACGACCTGTTCGCGCATGCCGGCACGATGCCGGGGAAGCGCCATCTCATCATCGGGCCGGCGGAATACACACTGCCGGTGTACTCGTGGCAGCTCGAGGCCCTCGCCTTCTTCGATCACGTCGTGAAGGGGCTCGACAACGGCTACGACAAGCTCGCGCGCGTGCGGTACTGGCGCGACGGCGCGAACGAATGGGGCAGCGCCGACGACATTCCGCCGACCGACGCGAACACGCAGCGGCTCTATCTACATGCCGGAGGGCTGTTGGCCCCGGAAATCCCGGCAAGCGGGACCGCGCATTGGCTTTCAGTCCCACGCGGGACGCCAGTGCCGCCGGGGGTCGAACCGCAGGAGTTGACGTATGAGTGGAGCGTCGCCGACGACCTCGAATTACTCGGGCCAGTGACGCTTAATCTGCGCTTTGCCTGCAACGAGATCGATTCTTACGTCGTCGCGCGGCTCGATTGCATCGGCCGTACCGGCGACGCGCGTCTTATCGCCATGGGCCATCTGCGTCCGGCGCGGCGCCGCATCGACAATGTCGCGAGCGGCCGAAACGAGATCGCCATCGACTTGCGCACCGTCGATCCACTCGTGCCGAACATGCCCGTGTCGCTGCGCTTTAGCCTCACGCCCGCGGCGGCAGCGATCAAGGCTGGCGACACGTTGCGACTGCGCATCGCCAGCCGCACCGACCTCTTCCGTCCGCGCGTGCAAGACGGCTTCATCGCGCCAGACATGGCCGTGCCGCCGTATTTTGCGCGCAATACCATCTTCTTCGGTAGCGACACCACCCTCGACCTCAGCGTGCGCGGCAAGCATTGGGTCCGCTGAGCTGGCGCGCGCCTGACGCTTTACTCTAGGCGCGCGCCGCCCAAGCAGGTAACAGGGTGCCGCACGGGTGGGAGACTCGCATGGTCCGGCATGGGCGCGTCCGTTGGGCGCTCGCCCTTTCATTTTCATTCCTGTTTCTGGTCGCGCCCGCGATCTGGAACGGCTTTCCACTGCTGCAGTACGACACTGGCGGCTATCTCGCGCGTTGGTACGAAGGCACACTGGTGATCAGCCGCGCCGTCGTCTACGGCCTGATCCTCAATGCAGGCGCGTGGGCAAATTTCTGGCCCGTCGTCGCGCTGCAATCGGGACTCACGATCTGGATAATTGCACTCGTGCTGCGCGTGCACCGCCTCAACCAGCCGCCCGTCCTCGCCGGCATCATCGCAACTTTGGCGCTGCTCACTACCCTGCCTTGGCTGACCGCGATCTTGCTCACGGACATTTTCTGCGGCGTAGGTGTGCTCGCGCTTTATCTCATCGTCGTGCGTGGCGGAGCGCTACACCGCTGGGAGCGCATCGCGCTCGTCCTCCTGGTCGCGATCGCGGCCGCAACTCACAGTGCAACCCTTGCCGTGCTAGTGGCGCTGCTCGCCGCCGCCGCGATTGCTTTTCTCATCGACAGGACACGTGTACCAGCCGTTGGCCTCGGCCGCGGCCTGGTCGCCCTCGTGCTCGGCGCCGCGATGGTGTTCGCCGCCAACTATCTCATCGTTCGCCAACTCACCTGGACGCCGGGCGGTTTTGCGCTCTCGTTCGGCCGCATGCTTCAAGATGGCATCGTCAAGAAATACCTCGACGAGCACTGCCCGAATGCTTCTCTGCAATTATGCGCCTACAAGAACGAACTCCCTCAAGACGCCGACGAATGGTTCTGGGGCAGCCCATTATTCGACAAGCTCGGACGCTTCCGCGGCCTCAACGACGAAATGAAAAAGATCGCCATCGACAGCTTGCTCGATTATCCGGCACTCGAAGCCGAAACTGCTTTGCGCGCGATGCTGCGTCAGATCGTCGACATGCACTCGGGCGAAGGTGTGGTGAACTGGATCTGGCACACATACGGTATCATGAAGGATTACACGCCGTGGGCGCTGCCGCAGATGCGCGCCGCGCGCCAGCAAAGGGACGGAATTTCCTTCGCGGTAATCAACTTAATCGACTGGCCTGTCGGCCTCGTCTCGATGGTCCTCTTGCCGGTGATCGTCGTCGTCGGGTGGCGGCGCAAGGGCATGACCGATGTCGGCGATCTCGCCTTGACGATTGCAGGCGCCATCCTGGCCAACGCCATCGTATGCGGCGCCTTCGCCAATCCGCACGACCGCTATGGTGCGCGTGTCGTCTGGCTTGCGACCTTGGTCGCTCTCATCGCGCTTGCCGCCCCGCGCCGGCCAACCGGAGGCACCGCGCAGCAATTGCCTAGCGCCTGAGAGCGCGGCAGTATGGCCGATAGACCGAATCTCGGATGCCTTACGTCCGCATTGCAATCCTCGCCGCCGCGCTTGCGTGCACGGCTGCTCCATTGACCAAGGCCGATACCGTCATGAATGAACTTGCTCCCACCGGAAAACTGCGTGTCGCCATCGCGATTGCGCCTGCGCCTTCGGCGCAATTCGCCGTTCGGGGCGAGGACGGCAAGCCGCGCGGCGTGGCCGTGATACTTGGCGCTGCGCTGGCGAAAAAGCTCGGCATGCCGGTCGATTACATCGTGCACCAGGGTTCCGGCGAGATTCAAAACTCGGCGGCGAGCAACAAGTGGGATGTCGCCTTTATGCCCGTCGACGAGGAGCGAAAGAAATTCGTCGACTTCGGCAATGCCTATCACATTCTGCAAAGCACCTATCTCGTCGCCCCGGGCTCGAAGATGCAGTCGGTCGCCGATGCCAACGCCGCCGGCACCCGCATCGGCGGCATCGCCAACACCGCCACCTTCCGCGCCTCGAACCGCAGCGCGCCGAACGCGACTCACGTGAATTTCGAGAATGCCGACGCCGCCGTCACCGCGCTGCGCGACGGCAAACTCGATGCGATCGCCTTCTCGCGTGAATCGCTCACCGGCCTTCAGGCAAAAGTACCCGGCTCGCGCATCCTGGACGATGCGTTCATGAATTCGACCACCGCAATCGCGCTACCGAAGAACAGGGCGGCCGCGCTTGCGGCGGCCAACGAATTCATCGAGGAGGCCAAGGCATCCGGTCTCGTGCGGCAAGCGCTTGACGAAATGGGCCTGAAGTCCTCGCAAGTCGCGCCCGCCGGGATGAAACCCTGAAGGAACGAGAATGCGCCGGCTGGCGCTTGCACTGTTGCTCTTAGCGCTGGCTCTGCCGGCTGAAGCCGCCTCGCCCGACGCGCGCTGGCATCCGCCCGCCGGCACCAGCTTTTCCATCATCCTGTCGGTCGCTCCGGCGACGATCGTGACACCGGCGCAAGTCGTCGATGTCGACCTGTTCGACACGAGGTCCGCCGTCGTCGCCGCACTCAAGAAGCAGGGAAAGCGCGTCATCTGTTATTTCAGCGCCGGTTCGTGGGAAAACTGGCGGCCGGATCGCACGCGCTTTCCGCCGAGCGTGCGCGGCAACCCGCTCGCCGGCTGGGCGGGCGAACGTTACCTCGACATCCGCAGCATCGCTGTCTGGACTGAGATGAAAGCGCGACTCGACCTGTGCAAGCGCAAGGGCTTCGACGGCGCCGATCCCGACAATGTCGATAGCTGGCAGGCCAACACCGGGTTTCCCCTCACGCGGGCTGACGCAATCGCCTATGTGCGTTTCCTCGCGCGCGCGGCTCATCAACGCGGCCTTGCCGTTGGATTGAAGAATGCGACCGAGATCGCGCCGCAGGTGCTCGCCGATATGGACTTTGCGGTCACCGAGGACTGCTTCAAACAGGGATGGTGCGCGGTATCGAAGAATTTCATCGTGAGGAACAAACCGGTCTTCGCCATCGAATACACCGACAACCACATCAGCTTTCCTGATTTCTGTGCGCAGGCGAAAGCGCTCGGCCTCTCGCCGCTGCTCAAGAAGCGCAATCTCGACACCTGGGAAAGGCGCTGCCCTTAGATCACACTCGGCGTGTGCACGTGCTCGGGCCGTATGCCGAGCGCCAGAATGCGTCCGGGAATCTGCCGCAGCAGCGGCCACTGCATCAATTTGATCAGCAGCGGCGCCTTCGGCCGCTTGCCGCCGCGCAGCGCCGGTCCGATCAGATTGTTCTGCATCACGATCTGAACCCGCTGGGTCACGCGCGTGGGAAATTCGCGCCGCTGCTGGATGTCGTTGAGTGTCTCGACCGTCACTGCACCACGCCGCAACGGCTCAGCCAGAATATTCGCCGCCGCGACCGCATCTTGCACCGCGAGATTGATGCCCACCCCGCCGATCGGCGACATCGCATGGGCAGCGTCGCCGATGCAGATCAGCCCGGGCCTGTACCATTTTCGCAAACGGTCCACCGTCACCGTAAGCAGCTTTACGTCTTCCCAGCTTTGAATCGCTTCAATGCGTCCGCCTACGTCGAAGGGCGCCATCTCGGCAACGGTTGCGCGGAAATGGTCGAGGCCCAGGGCTTTGACTTCATCAATGCTGCCTTTCGGGATCACGAAGGCGCATTGCCAGTAGTCGTTGCGGTTGAGCATCACCAGCATGCGTCCGCTTTCGATATGGCCGACGACCTCGTCGCCGTCCTGCAGCTTGCGCGCGATGCGAAACCACAGCACGTCCATCGGCGCGCCAAGATCGTCCACATGAAATCCGGCGCGCTCGCGCACGGTCGAGTGTCGTCCGTCGCAGCCGACAACGAGATCGGCGTGGATTGCAACTTCACCTTCCGGAGTCATCGCACGCACACCCGCAACGCGCCCGCCTTCCTCGATCAGATCCGTCGCCTCCGCGCGCATGTGCAAGTCGAAGCCCGAATATTTTTTGCCGTGTGCGGCGAGAAAATTGAGAAAGTCCCATTGCGGCATCAGCGCGATGAATTTGCAAGTCACCGGCAGCTTGCCGAAATAGCCGATGGTCACGTGATCAGCGCCGATCTGCATGCTGACGTGGTCGACCTGAGAGTGCGGCAACTTGAGGAACGCGTCGAGCAGGCCGAGCTCGTGCATCAATTCCAGGGTCGAAGGGTGCACGGTGTCGCCGCGGAAGTCGCGCAAGAAGTCCTTGTGCTTTTCCAGTACCGTCACCCGGATACCGGCGCGCGCCAGCAGAAAGCCAAGCATCATCCCGGCCGGTCCGCCGCCCACGACGCAGCAGGTGGTTTGAATGTCGCGCGGGGTCGTCATTGATCACCTATGTTGCCCGCAAGCGTCGCAAACGCAGTTCTGCTTAACAAGTGAATAAGCCCTCTTGCGGCGGCATGGCACACTGGCCCATGCTTGCGCGTCGGCTGTGGGTAGCGTCATGAAAAAAATCGTCTTGTCTGTGTTAGCCGGGCTTGCCGGTTTTGCGGCCGTAGGCGCCGCTCAATCCGCCGATCTCGAGCGAATGCCTGTGAAGGCCGCCCCCGCAGCACGTGCGGTCGACTGGACCGGCTTCTATCTCGGTGTTCAGGGCGGCGGCGGCTGGGCGAGCGCGCATCAGCGTGACCCGTTCCCATTCGACTCCGGCTGGTACGATCTCAGCGGTGCGCTGGCCGGGGTGACCTTCGGCTACAACTGGCAGATCGGTAACACTGTCGTCGGCTTCGAGAGCGACGCCGCCTGGAGCAACATCCGCGGTTCGACCACCGGCGCCAGCGGGCTGAATGGCCCGTGCGGCGGGAACCATTGCGAGTCCGAGCTGCAATGGTTCGGCACCGGTCGCCTTCGTCTCGGGTACGCCGTCGATCGTTGGCTGCCTTATGTGACGGGCGGCATGGCTTGGGGTTACATCCACGGCGCCGAAGGCACGACGCCGGCCGCGAGCGGCATCGCCGGCTCGGGTGCCGAAAGTCACTATGGTTGGACCGTCGGCGGCGGCCTCGAAGGCATGATCGACCGGCACTGGAGCGCGAAGATCGAGTACCTCTACGCGGACTTGCGCAACGGCCGCGTTTTCATGGACCGCAACATCGCCGGCACGAACACAACCGAATCGATCGGCATGCATGTCCACGTCGTGCGCGCCGGATTGAACTACAAATTCGAACCCGGTCCCTCGTTCTTGCCGGTGCTGCCGCCCAATCCAGGTCCGAGCGCGGGTCCGTGGAATTGGTCCGGCCTTTATGCCGGCGTCAACTTCGGCGGCGGAGCTGGCCGCGCTTCTCAATCAGATGCGCTCTTCAATCGCGGATCCTATGACGTGAGCGGCGCGCTTGGGGGAGCTACGCTCGGCTACAACTGGCAGCGCGAGCGCTTCGTTTTCGGCGTCGAAGGCGACATCGATTATTCCTCGATAAAGGGCGCAACCGGCGGCGTCTCCGATTTCAGTACGCCTGTATGCAGTGGCAGCGGCTTCTATGCGAACTGCGACAGCCGCCTGCGCTGGCTCGGCACCGTGCGCGCGCGCGTCGGGTATGCGTGGGACCGCCTGCTGCCGTACGTTACCGGCGGCCTTGCCGTCGGCTCGCTCGAAACCTCGGAAGGTTCGCCGCCGATCTCGCTCTTCGGATCTGGCACCAATACGCGAACCGGTTGGACCGCGGGCGCCGGACTTGAAGCGAGGATCGACGATCGCTGGAGCAGCAAACTCGAATATCTTTACGTCGATCTTGGCAGCCACCACGCATTCAACGAGCAACTGGGCCCGATTACGCTTTCGGAGACGGTCGGTTTCCGTTCGCACATCGTGCGCGCGGGGCTAAATTACCGCTTCAACTGAGTCCACGCTTTCACCGTGAACCGCGCAGGCCGTTTGGGGGCGGCCCGGCATGTTGAACCCGGCGTGTCGCTGCGCGCTCGTCATCCTGGCGCTATGCGCCTTGCCTGCCCTCGCCGACGCGGCGGACGGATTTTTCCGCGAAGACCTGCGTATTCCGATGGCTGCGACCGGATCGCGCGGTCTCGAAGCCACGCTGGTGCGGCCCGACGCGCCTGGACGCTTTCCGCTCGCGCTGATCAACCACGGTTCGCCGCGCACGCGTGCGAACGCGTCGCGCATGACTCCTTCGGCACTTTTACCGCAGGCGCTGGAATTCGCGCGCCGCGGCTGGGCGGCGGTTATTCTTATGCGGCGCGGCTATGGCGAATCCGGCGGCGGTTTCGCGGAATCGTTCGGCTCCTGCAATCACCCGGATTATCTGAGCGCCGGGCGCGCGTCGGCGGCCGATCTCAAGGCAGCGATAGTGGCCCTCGCCGGTCGGGCAGACATCGACGGTTCCCGCGTCATCAGCGTTGGCCACTCGGCAGGCGGCTTCGCCACTGTCGCGCTCACCGCCGATCCGCCGCCGGGACTCGCTGCGGGCATCAGCTTTGCCGGCGGACGCGGCTCGCAATCGGACGATGAAGTATGCGACGCCGACCGGTTGGTCGCGGCGTTCGCCACCTTCGGCCAGCACTCGCGTATTCCGATGTTGTGGGTCTATGCCGAGAACGACCGCTTTTTCGGGCCGCGGCTCGCGCAGAAATTCAAGGACGCATTCAGCGGCGCGGGCGGCCACGTTGAATTCGTGAAAGTGCCGCCGTTCGGCGCGGACGGCCATTCTCTTTTTTCTGCGAGCGGCATCTCGGTCTGGCCGCGCTATGTGGATGCGTTTCTGGCGGAACATCGCCTCACGGCTCGTGCGTCGCTACTGGCGCGCCCCTCGTCCCCTATGCTAACGCCCCCGCCGCAGCTTTCGGGGCGCGGCCGCCAAGCCTTCGAAACCTATTTGATGAGCGGCCCGCACAAGGCATTTGCCGTTTCGCCGGACGGCCATTTCGGCTGGCGCACCGGACAGCGGACGGTCGATGACGCACGGGCTGGCGCGCTCGAGAACTGCCACCGAAATGCGAGCGATTGTGAAATCGTCTTTGTCGATTCCGCGGCCGTGCGCTAGCCGTCTAAGCCTGCCGTTCCGGCGTCCTTACCACGAGCCCGTCGAGTTCGTCTGTCACCTTGATCTGGCAGGATAGCCGCGAGTTCGGACGTACGTCATAACCGAAATCCAGCATGTCCTCTTCCATAGGCGACGGCTCGCCGACCTTTTCGCGCCAGGCTTCGTCGACGTAGACGTGACAGGTCGCGCAAGCGCAAGCGCCCCCGCATTCAGCCTCGATGCCGGGAATGTTGTTGCGGATCGCCGTCTCCATCACCGTCGCGCCATTTTCGGCATCTGCCGTGCGCGAGGTGCCGCCGGAATCGATGTAGGTGATCTTCGCCATGACAACAGGATTGCGGAAAAACTGACCCGCCGGAACGGCGGGCCGCCTTCTAATATAGGCTTATTTTGGCGTGCGCCAGTGCACTGCCAACCCGCAAAACCCGCAATTGTTCACTTGGCGGATCAGTGCGCCCGCAAGAGCTCTGTGATGATGGCGCGCGCCGTCGCAACTGTGCTGGCAAGCTCGCGCTTGGCCGCCTCGAATTCCGCAGGCGCGCCGTCCGCCAGTTCGAGCGCTTCGGCAGCGCGCGCGACGTTCCAGGCGCCGATGCCGCGAGCCGAACCTTTCAGCGTATGAGCCAACGCCGGCACCGAGGCCGCTTCAACTTCGTTCATGCGCTCAAGCAGCATCTCCGCCTGCCGCTCGAACAATTGCAGTACCTCGCGCTCGAGACTGCGGTCCCCCAAAGTCATGCGCGTGAGATGCGCGCGGTCGATCGGTTGCCCGACCGCGCCGTCCGGCACGGAAATTTCGATCGCGTTGCTGGCAATGTGGCGCATCGTTCCTCCCGCGGGCTCTTTTGGCCCTTCTGGCGGCCGACTATGACCCGCGAACGACAAAAACCGGGTAAATTGCGGGCCACCCCCGCGGCTCGTGGGCGCGCCAAATCGACCGATCGTTAATGCGGTGCTACCGGTGCGTCCCGCGGTCGCACGGCAGCCGCAATGAGCGGTACATGATCACGCTACGCAACTAGCGGAGTCGTCATGGTTAATCGGAATTAACGATGATGAAAAAGTCCTTAAAGCGACGGTTTTCTTTGGTTTGCCAAGCCGATAGGATCAACTGCCGGCGGTAATGGCCGCAACGGGGCGGTCCGCCGGCTGCCGAAGGTTTGCTCGCGCGCCCGCGCCGTCGCCGCTCCGGTGGCTGCCCGGGCCGCGTCCGTATCGCGTAACGACGAGGCAACAAGCGCAATGGCGAAGAATCCCCAAAAGGTAAAGGACGCGACCGAAGAGGCGCTTACCGCCATCCAGGAAGCACTCAACGTCCGCGACGCCAGCGCCCCGCCGCCAAGTGCACCCGTCGAACCGCGAATTGAACCCCGTCCCGAGCCGTTGCCGGAGCAGCGGATGGAGCCGCGCAGCGAACCTCGCGTCGAGACGCCGGCCGCCGCGCCGCCCGATCTGTTCCATCAGGAGCCCGAGTCGAGCGGGTGGGCCGATGAAGAGCTTCCGCCGCGCCGCACGGCCGCCAACGACGACCGGGCCACCGTCGGCCAGCTTCTGCAAAATTTACAGCATCGTCCGTCGGGCGCGTCCTATGTCATCGCGAGCCTGGTTTCGTTCGCGTGGACAGCCGGCATTTTGTCGTTCGCCTATTTGTTCCGCACCGACCTTTTGCAACTGATAGGCGCCACGACTTTCGGCCCTCCCGCGATCGTCGGCATTGCCACCGCGATACTCGTTCCCGTCATTTCCTTCTTCGTCATCGCGCAATTGATCAGGCGTTCGCAGGATCTGCGCTACGTAGCGGAGTCACTCGCCGAAGTCGCCGTGCGCCTGACGCAACCGGAAGGCACTGCCCGCGAGTCGATCGTGTCGGTCGGCCAGGCGATCCGCCGCGAGGTCGCGGCAATGGGTGACGGCGTTGAACGGGCGCTCGCCCGCGCCGCCGAGCTCGAGGCGCTCGTCCACAATGAAGTCTCCGCGCTCGAGCGGGCCTATAACGACAACGAAATCCGCATTCGCGACCTCCTTACCGAGCTTTCCTCCCAGCGCGAGACCCTGGTCGGCCAGGCCGAGCACGTACGCAACGCCATCTCCAGCGTGCACCTCGACCTCTCGCATGACATCACTTCGGTCGGCGACCTGGTCGCCGAGAAGGTCAACGAGGTGGCACAGCGCGTGACGCGCACGCTCACCGAGAAAGGCGAGCACATCACGCTTGCGCTCGGCCACGCCGGCGACTCCATGATCGATGCGTTGAGCGAGCGCGGCAGCGATCTTTTGCTGCGCCTCGAAGGTACCAGCGACCGCACTACGGCCGCGATCGCCTCGGCAAGCGACCGTCTGAGCGCCAGCCTTTCCTTCAAGACCGACCACGTGCACGACGAGTTCGCGCAGCTTGCGGCGCGCCTGCAACAGATGATGTCGACCAGGCTCGACGACGTAGCGCAGGGCTTTGCGCAGAAATCCGCGATGACCATCGATCAGATGGCCGCGCGCTCGCGCGAATTGACCGATTCGATCATCGACACCAGCGGCCGCATGACCGAGAACATCGCGGCGCGCGTCGAGGAAGTGAACAGCACGCTGCGCGCGACCGGCGATTCGCTCGTACTCGATCTTAGCCTGCGCGGCGGCGACGTCGTCTCCAAGCTCGAGCAGACCGGCGCCCGTATCACCGACACCATCGTCGCGCGCAGCAACAAGGTCGCCGAAACCTTTAGCCAAAGCGCCGAACAGCTTGCCGATCAGCTCAGCGGCCGCGGTGAAGAGATCAAGGACATGCTGGCGCAGCGCCTGCAGACCTTCGAGGACATGTTCAGCCACGGCGGCATCGAGCTCACCGAAAAGATTTCGCGCGATTCGAGCACGCTCGGAAACCTTATCGTCCGCCACATCGCCGAATTCGACCGTACCGTGAAAACCTACGGCGGCGAGCTGGTTGAACGGCTCGGCCAGCGCACGCAGGACGTTGCGGAGGCGATGCGCAACTACGTCGACACCTTCGACGAGCGGGTTACCACGCGTACGCAGGAAGTCAGCGGCTCCCTCGAACAGCGCCTCACCGCCTTCGAGCAGAACCTGGATTCGCGCGTCAGCGGCCTGTCCGAAACCTTGACCACGAGCGGCGCCGGCGTGCTCGAAGCGCTCGACAAGCGTATTGGCGAGGTCGCCGGCACCATCGAGCGGCGCGGCACGGAAGTCGCCGAGACGATCGGCGCCAAGATCGGCGAGATCGATCAAACCCTCGGCAATCGCGCGATCGAGGTTGCCAACACGCTCGACAGCCGCGTCGGCCGTTTTGAGGAACTGCTGGTCGGCCGCGCCGAAACCGTCACCAACCAGATCGAGACCCGCACCAAGGCGGCCGCCGACGCACTCAATGCGCGCGTCGAACAGCTCTCGGCATCGATCAAGTCGAACTCGGCGGAAGCCGAACGCGCGCTCAGTCAGCTTGCGATTTCGACCACGGAAGCGATCCGCAGCAGCGCCGGCGACGTCGAGCGCACCCTGCTCAGCGTCAGCGCGGAGGTCGCGCGCAATTTTGTCGGCAAAGCCGACGAAATCACGGAAACGGTAAACAGGAGCACCGCCGAAATAACCACCGTACTGTCGAACCAGACCGGCGGCGTGCTCGCATCGATAACGCAGAAGGGCGACGAATTCGCCGTCAACATCGAAAAAGCCACCGAAGGCGCGATGAAGGCGATCGAAGAAAAGGGCATCAACTTCGCCCGCGCCGTAATGGAGAACAGTGAGGACATCGCGCGTCTCATCAACAAGGCGGGCGACACCGCAACCACCTCGGTTACGCGCGCGCTCAACGAGATGCACGCGACCGCGCAGACTGCGATCGAGCAGTCGAAACAGACGTCGACCGCCGCAGTCTCCGAAATGCTCGAGACGCACAACATGTTGAGCTCCGACACTACCGCCCTGTTCGAGCGGCTGCGGGAAGCCAACATCATGCTGCAGGAAGTCCTCAGCGGTTCTCACGAAAATATCGCGGCGCTGGAGAACACGCTGATGCTGCGCGTCTCCGACTTTGTCGCGGCGATGAACGAGGTACGCGCTTCAACCGGCCAGGCCAGCGAAAAGCTCGACGAGAGCATCGTCGGCTTCCGCGAGGTCACGGCCCGTGTCGTCACCGATCTCGGCCAACTCGCCAACCAGTTCGAGGCGCAAGGCCGCGATCTCGGCAAGGTCGCCGAACAGGTCGAGCGCAGCAACATTCGCACCCAGGACGCCGTCAACGAACGGCGCGTCACGCTCGATTCGCTCGTCGCCACGCTCGACATCCGCACCGGCGACCTCGACGAGCGCCTCAAGCGTTTCGCAAGTCTGCTCGACGAGTCGCTCGAGCAGGCCTCCACCCGCGCGCGCGAGATCGCCCGCGTCGTGTCGGAAAGCAGCGCCGAGGGCTCGGCTATCATCACCGAGCAATTCGAGCGGGTGCGCGCGACCGCCGAAGAAGAACGCCGTCGCACCGCGGAAGCGATGCGCGGCATCTACGAACAATCAGCCGGCGACACGCACGCCATCTTCCGCGAAGCCAGCGAGCGCTTCACAGAAATCGTGCAGGGCATGCGCCAGATGACGTCGGAAATGCAGCGTGAGCTCGATGCGACGCGCGAGGAGTTGCGCCGCGGCATTCTCGAATTGCCGCAAGAGACCGCCGAAAGCGCCGCGCAGATGCGCCGCGTCATTGTCGATCAGATCGAAGCGCTGGCCGAATTGAACCGCATCGTCGCGCGCCACGGCCGCAATCTCGACACCGTCGAGCCGAGCCGGCGCACGGCACGCGAGGAGCCGACGCTTGCCGTCGGGCTCGGGCGCTCCGATCTCGGCTCACAGCGCTCGCCGACCCGCCCCGACATCGGCGGCTTTGCGCCGCCCTCCGCGCGCCGTCCCGCCGAGGCCCCGGCGCTGAGCCCCGCGCAAGGCAACAGCCGCGGTTGGCTCACCGACCTCCTTAACCGGGCGTCACGCGAGGACGACGACCCGGCGGCCGAGCTTGCGCGCGAGCTTGGACGCGGGACCGAGGAGCGCACGCCGCGCCATTCGATCGAGTCGCTCGATTCACTTTCGGTCGACATCGCCCGCATGATCGACCACGAGGCCGCCGCCGACTTGTGGGACCGCTACAAGCGCGGCGAACGTAACGTGTTCACGCGCCGGCTCTATACGCTGCAGGGGCAGCAGGCCTTCGACGAAATCCGTCGCAAGTACCGTGGCGACCGCGAGTTCAAGCAGACCGTGGATCGTTACATCGCCGAATTCGAACGGTTGCTCGACGAGGTCTCGCGTGACGACCGCGGCCAGGTGGTGGCGCGCACATATCTCACCTCGGAGACCGGTAAGGTCTACACGATGCTGGCGCACGCGGCCGGCCGCTTCGACTAGGACCAACACGCCGTCGCAGGCTCGGCGCAGCGTAGGGCACGCCGCGCGCGGTAGGATGTTGGCAAGATAGGATCCGTGAACTACTGGCGTTTCCTGCCGGTCGGCGCCGGCGTTGATCCGCTGCCGCCGAATAACAAGCGGCTCGGGTTCTTGTCGAGGTTGGTCACGGTGCGGTCGATGTTGTTGAGCGTGCGCCGCGCGTCGGCCGCAAGGCTATCGACCTGTTTCGATGCCTGCGCCGTCAGCTTGTTGACGTTCGTCGTGATCTCCGCGGTGCGGTCGTCGAGGTGATCGGCGAGCTTCTTGATCGAGCGAGCGGCTTCGTTGATGTCACCGCCCTTGCCGTCCTCGCCGCCGGTCAGATTCTGCAAGCCTTCCGCGATTTTGTCGACGCGGCCGGAGTTGCGCGCCAGCGCCGCGGAGAAGGTGTCGATCTTGTCGAGCACGCTATCGATATGATCGGAGTTGCGGGCGAGTGTCGCGGTGAAGGTGTCTATGTTCTGGATCGCGTTTTTCAGAGACTTCTGATTGTCCACCAGGAACTCGTCGAGCCGCCGCAGCACGTCCCGCGCGGACTGCGTTACGTCCTGGGTTGCCGCCGCCGAAGCGACAAGTATCGCCGGATTTTCCTTCGTGCCCGAAAGCGCCGGCAGGTTCGGAGAACCGCCGGTGAGCGCCAGCGAGGCAATGCCGGTCAAGCCCTGGAATTCAAGGCCGACCTCGGTGTCCGGCCGTACCTTGACCTCTTTATCGATCGAGATGTTCGCCAGCACCTGCTTCGGCTTCGACGGATTTAGCGTGAGCGAAGTCACTTCACCGACACGGATACCGTTGAACATCACTGTCGCGCCGGTGCGCAGGCCGGAGACCGAGCCGTCGAACTGCACCCGGTAGAAGGCGCGCTCGCCCGTGCCGCCGATGTTCTGGAACCAGTAGACAAAGCCGAACACGCCGGCGATCACCGCCAGCGTGAAAAGCCCGATCACCACATAGTTGGCTTTGGTCTCCATCGAACCGCTCCACTCAAACGCCGGACGCGGGCGCGCGCTCCACCGCGCGCGCTCGCTTGCCGTGGAAATACGCATTCAGCCAGGGATGCTTGGACGCGAGCATCGTTTCCATCGTCCCTTGTTCGATGACCTTGCCTTCAATCAGAACCGCAATGCGATCGCACACCGTGTACAGGCTGTCGAGGTCGTGGGTTACCATGAACACAGTGAGTCCTAAAGTGCGCTGCAAAGTCGCTATCAGGCTGTCGAAATCGCCGGCCCCGATCGGGTCGAGGCCCGACGTCGGCTCGTCGAGAAACACGATTTCGGGGTCAAGAGCCAACGCCCGCGCCAGCGCCACGCGCTTGGTCATACCGCCGGACAATTCGGACGGAAATTTGTCGAGTACATCGGCGTGCAGGCCGACCATCTCGAGCTTTGCGACGGCCAATTCATCCATCAAACGCTGGCCTAATCTCAAATTTTCGCGAATGGGAAATTGCAGGTTTTCGCGCACCGTCAGTGAGGAAAAAAGCGCGCCCTGCTGGAACAGCACGCCCCAGCGCCGTTCGATCGCACGGCGCTCCGTGTCACTCACCGCGCCGAGATCGACGCCGAAAACCTCGATCCGGCCCTCCCGCTTCGGCAGCAGGCCGATAATCGTTCGCATGAGCACCGACTTGCCGGCGCCTGAACCGCCGACGAAGCCGAGAATCTCGCCGCGATAGACGTCGAGATCGAGATGATCGAGCACGTTCCTGTCGCCGAAGCCGACCACGAGGTCGCGCACGCTGATGACGACTTCCTTTTCACCTTTGCCGTTCGTCGCCATCATTCACATCCCGATCGAGGCGAAGAAAATGGCGAAAAAGCCGTCGAGCACGATCACGAGGAAGATCGACTCGACCACCGAGGCGGTCGTCTGAAGCCCGAGCGACTCCGCGCTGCCCTTCACTTTCATGCCCTGCATGCAGGCGACGACGCCGATCACCAGCGCCATGAAGGGCGCCTTGATCATGCCGACCTCGAAGGTGTCGAGCGAGATCGCCTCTTTGAGGCGTTGCAGGAAAATATCCGGATCGATCCCGCCGTAGAGCCAAGCGACCAGGCCGCCGCCGTAGAGCGCCGCCATGGAGCCAAGGAAAGTCAAGATTGGCACGCCGATGATCAGCGCGATGATGCGCGGCAGCACAAGCACCTCGACGGGATCGAATCCCATCGTGCGCAGCGCGTCGATCTCTTCGCGCATTTTCATCGAGCCGAGCTCGGCCGTGTAGGCGCTGCCGGAACGGCCCGCTACCATGATCGACACGATCAATACCCCGATCTCGCGCAGGACCAGGATGCCGATCATGTCGACGACATAGATGTCGGCGCCGAATTTGCGGAAATGGAAAATTCCCTGCTGCGCGATGATGCAGCCGATGAGGAAGGTGATCAGCAGGATGATCGGTACCGCGCGCCAGCCGACATTGTCGAGATGATGCACCATCGCGGTGAAGCGGAAGCTCGCAGGCCGTACGACCACCCGCCCGAGCGCGACCACGACCGCGCCTAGCATGTTGGCGACCGCGACCATGGATTCGCCGACATCGACCATCGTACGTCCAATGTCGGCAAGCGAGCGCGTCAGCTTGCTTTCCGCGCGATGGGGCGGCTCGCCCTCCGCGCCGACGCCGTGCACCTCTTCAACCAGCCCGCGATAGGTCTCGGCGAGGCCGACAACGTCGGTGTCGGCACCGTGCGCCTTCCAGGACCGCACCAGCCGTTCCAAAAGCCAGGCGCCAAAGGTATCGAGCCGCTCGATCCCGGCCACGTCGATGACCACCCGGCGCACGGCGTCGGTCTTTCGGGTTTGCGCGTCGATGACGCTTTCAAGCGCTCGAGCGTGCTGCGCCGTCCAGGCGCCACCTGCGGCGAGCCTGAGCCCGTCGCCTTCCATCGTGGCTTGGAGCAACTCGCTCACGCTACCGCTCCGGCCGTGAATTGAATCGGCCCAGTCTGTCGTTCACGGGATTCTCGCACCTGAGCGTAAGCTTTCGTATGCACAACCTTGGTACCTACAATACTTGACTTGACCATCGCCTGCGAACCTGTCGAGGGTTTGTGCAACGGCCATCCCATGAATAGCTCCAAAACCCTTACGTTATCGGCAACAATCGAGCACTGGCCGATCGCAGGGCGCTTCACCATCAGCCGCGGGGCCAAAACCGAAGCGATCGTCGTGGTGGCCACCATCACCGACGGCGTTCACCGGGGCCACGGCGAGTGTGTGCCCTACCAAAGATATGGCGAGAGCGTCGAAGGGGTAGTGCGGGCCATCCAGGAAATGACGCGCGCGCTCGCGCAGGGCCTCGACCGTAAGGGTCTGCAAAAGGCGATGAGCGCCGGGGCGGCCCGTAACGCCATCGACTGCGCCTTTTGGGATTTCGAGGCCAAGCGCACCGGCAAGCCGGCGCACGTGCTCGCCGGATTGCCTGTCCCGAAGCCGGTGGTAACCGCCTACACCATCTCGCTCGGTGATCCCGCCACGATGGCCCAGGCGGCCGAAAAGGCCTCTTCCCGGCCGCTGCTCAAGGTCAAGCTCGGCGCTGAAGGGGACCGCGCCAGGCTCGCGGCTGTGCGCGCTTTTGCCCCCAAAAGCCGGTTGATCGTCGACGCCAATGAGGGCTGGAACGACAACAATTTGGCCGAAAATCTCGCTGTCTGCGCCCGCGCGGGGGTTGAAATGGTCGAGCAGCCCCTACCCGCCCAGCGCGACCAGGCGCTCGCCAGCATCAAGCGCCCGATCCCCGTCTGCGCCGATGAAAGCGCCCACGACCGTTCCTCCCTGCCGGAACTGGCCGGGAAATACGATGCCGTGAATATCAAGCTCGACAAGGCAGGCGGCCTGACCGAAGCCCTGGCGATGGCCGCTGAGGCCGAGAAGCAAGGCTTTGCCCTCATGACGGGCTGCATGGTGGCGACCTCGCTCGCCATGGCTCCGGCTGTCCTGCTGGCGCAGCAGGCCAAATACGTGGATCTCGACGGACCGCTCTTGCTTCAACGCGACCGGCCGGGGGGTCTCCGCTACGACAAAAACCAGGTTTTTCCCGCCCCCGTGGAACTCTGGGGCTAGGGCAAGATGCTGAAAATTTTAAGTAATTTTCCCACCGCTTTTGGTTAACCAAACCTTTCCGCGCCGCCCCACATTGGCTTAGACTTTGCCAAAATGGCGGAAAGAAAAGCCGCCCGCGTGTACGGGGAGACGGGGGTAATGCGTTTTGGTTTAGCGGTATTGGCCGCTGTTCTGGCGGCCGCCAGTGTTGCGCCTGCGAAGGCGACGATGCTCATTTCCGAAGACCGCGGCGGACAGATCGGACATTACCTGCAAACCTACGCGATGCTTCGCTCGACCGGCGAACACGTCATCATCGACGGCAATTGTCTTTCAGCCTGCACGCTGGTGCTCGGCATCATTCCGCGCGATCGCATTTGTGTAACGCCTCGCGCGCGCCTCGGCTTTCATGCCGCGTGGATGCCGGACGCCGACGGGCATCCGGTGACCAGCCCGATGGGCACGCAGGCGTTGTGGAATCTTTATCCGATGTCGGTGCGTCACTGGATCAACCGGCACGGCGGCCTGTCGCGCAAGATGATTTATTTGCAAGGCCGCGACCTCGCGAACGTCGTGCCGATGTGCGGCTCGCCGCGCCGGAATGTGCAGGCGCGCTCACATCGCCACTTCTCGCCGCAAGCGCTGCGCTATCAGCGCGCAAGCGCCGCCAGTAATAGCCGCTAGCGCCATCGCCGCATAAGCGGACGTGCCGAAAGCCGCGTAGAGCAGCCCGGAAACACCTGTCATCGCCGCCATCATCAAGCCGAGCGCGATCGCAAGGTAACCTTGCGCGGTCGCGCTTTGGCCGTGCGGCGCGTGACGCGCGACAAAGCCGAGGGCGCCGAGATGGGTCGCGCCGAACGATAGCCCGTGCAGAAGTTGCAGCCACGGCAACGCGGCAGCCGGCGGATCGAACGCCATTCCCGCCCATCGTATTGCACCGCCGGCCGCGCCGATCAGCAGCAGCGCCAGCGGTCCGAGCGAACGCGGGAGGCGACCGGACAGCGCGAACAGCAGAACCTCCGCCAAAACACCGAGGCCCCACAGCGCTGCGATCGCCTTGCCGTCAAGACCGGCCGCGCTCCATGCGACGGCAGAGAAGCTGTAGTAGACGGCGTGGCTTGCCTGGGTGAGGCCCGCGGAGATCACCACGGCGAGAAACACACCATCGCGCAACAGGCCCGTGCGTGCCGCCTTCTCCTGCGCGCGCTGCGGTGCGGGCGGCAGCTCCGCGAGTGAAATCGCCGCCAGCGCGCTGAGCGCGTAAGCCGCGACCAGGAGCCAGATCAGGTCGCGCGCCGGGATGCGGTCGACGGCAAACCCGGCGACAAACCCTCCGAGAATGAAGGCGAGCGACCCCCACAGCCGCACCGGGCCGTAAGCGCGGCCGATCGCCGCAAGTCCGCGCAGCGCATAGGTCTCGGCCATCGGCAGGATCGGGGTATAGGCAAGCGAGGCGAGCGTGAAGGCGAGGAAAATCGTCACGGGCGCGTTCGCTAGCCCGACCAGCAAGTACCCCGCAACCGTGGCGCAGGATGAGGCTACAATCAGCGTGCGCAGCGAATCGCGCCGGTCCGCTTGGCGCGCAATCACCGGCACGATGAAAACGCGCACCACCATGGGTACCGACAGCACGAGGCCGATCGCCTGCGCATCGAGGCCCTTGGCTTTCAGCCAGAGCGGAAAGAACGGCAGTTGGATGCCGCCCACGCCAAAAATAGCGGCGTAAAGCGCCGCCGTGCGGAGCGCGAATCCGGCGGGGCTCATGGGACGGGGCGCCATGCACCAATAGCGTTGGACGAATCAGCCAGCGTGATTGATAAACTGCGCCGCGCGAATTGCACATGGCAGGTGACCGTGGCCGCCGACCCTTACGCCGCCCTGGCGCGACAAACCGAACCGGCCGACCCCGCCGAGGCCGAGTATCAGGCGTTCTGCGATGCGCTGATGGATGACGAGCGCGGACGCTGGTTCCTCGCCGAATTCACCCACCGCAATCGCAACGCCGACACCGGACTTTTGTTGAAAGCGCTCGATCGCATCGAAGCGCTGGTGCAACTCGGATCGCCCGATGTGTTCGCGCGGCTGCATCAGGAATTGCGCGCGATCCTCGAGACCATCCGCGCGAGCCGGGCGGAAGCTGCGGCCGACGAGATTGGCGAAACCGCCAAGCTGCTGGTGCTGCTCGCGCAGATCGAGCGACGCATCGACGCGATGATCGGCGAGCCGGCGCGTGTGGCCGCGACCGCGCCGGAAATTGCCGACACGCCGCAAAGCGAACCGCGCAGCCATCTCGCCGTGGTGCCCTCCGAACCCGAGACCGCGCAGCCGGCCGAGGACACGTCCGCGCTGATGCCATCGATCGCGTGGACTGAACCGTCGCCGGCGACTACCGCCACGCCAGAATCCGAAGTCGCTGCGACGACGCAGCCGGTCGCGGAGGCACCGCTCGCCGACATGCAACCAGCGCCGCCGGTCAACGAGAACGAACCGCAGGCGACCTACCTCACCGAGCCGGTTGCGCGGCAGCCGGCCGTCGAAAACATCACCGAAGACGAAATAGCACGCGCTATCGCTGAGTGGACGGCTGCATCTGCCGCGGAAAGCACGCCGGCGCCCGGCATGGAACGAGAGCCCGCGCCTATGGCGTTCGGCGGCGCGCACGACATGTCGCTCGAAATCGACAGCGCCGCCGAGGGCTTTGCGCTGCCGGATGTATCCGCAATCGAATCGGAGCCGCTGCCGGAATCGGCTCACGCCTTGGTCAAAGAGGCGGCATCCGCCGAAGCCGTGCAAATCTCCGTTGCGGAGATCGAACCGAAAATTCCCGCGCCTGCCGCATCAGCGCCGCCCCCCACGCCGCACGTCTTCCATGCGGGCGAACGCGCTGTCGCGCCCTATCAATTCGAACCGCTGGGTGAGCCGACGCCTGCCGAAGCCGTGGCAGAGCAAGGCCCGGCGCATGCCGAACAGACGGCCGCCGGCGAAACCATCATCGAACCGGCAACCGCGGTCGAAAGCACCGCCGCCAGGACCGCGATCCCGGCTGCAGCCGAAACACCGGCGCCGCCTCCCGCGCTCGACACGATCGAATCGCGCATGGCCGCCGCCAATGCGCTCGCGGCCCTTGCAGGGCTGAGCGAAGAAGAGCGCATCGCGCTGTTTACTTAAAAGACTAGGCCGCAATCAGTTTCGCGAAGGTGTCGGCGTCGACATTGCCGCCGGACAAAACGCCGACCACGACCTTGCCCTTGATCGCGACCTTGTTGGCGAGCAGCGCCGCAAGACCGATTGCGCCACCCGGCTCGACCACGAGTTTCAGCTCGCGGAAGGCATACGCTACCGCGCGCGTCACATCGGCGTCGCTTGCCGCCACGCCCTCGCCGATCAGCTCGCGGTTTATCGGGAACGTCAGTTCACCCGGCGTCACCGTCATCAGCGCATCGCAGATGGTGCCGCTCAGCCGCTCGTTCGACTCCCGCCGGCCGCTCTTGAATGAGCGCGCGGTATCGTCGAAACCCTCCGGCTCCGCGGTATAGAACTTCGCTTCCGGCACGCGCGACTTCACGCCGAGCGCGACACCCGCCGCGAGCCCGCCGCCGGAGGCGCCGATCACGACAATCTCCGGCTTGAGACCGAGTGCCGCCAGGTCCTCGACAATCTCGCTGCCGATAGTGCCTTGGCCGGCGATGATCATCGGATCGTCGAACGGCGGAACCAGTGTCGCGCCGCGCTTTTCGGCGATGCCACGCGCGATCGCCGCGCGGTCTTCCTTCTCGCGATCGTAGAATACAACTTCGGCACCGAGTGCCGCAGTGCGCTCGCACTTCGCCTTGGGCGCATCGCTCGGCATCACGATGGTCGCGCGCATGCCGAGCAGCTTTGCCGCCGCCGCCACGCCCTGCGCGTGGTTGCCGCTCGAATAGGCGACCACGCCGCCCTCGCGCTTGTCCTGCGGGATAGTCGACAGTTTGTTGTAGGCGCCTCGGAATTTGAAAGACCCGGTGCGTTGGAGAATCTCGGCCTTGAGGAAAACGCGCGCGCCGAGCCGCTCGTCGAGCACCGGTGCATTGATCAGCGGCGTGCGCACGGCCACGCCGGCAAGCCGCTTCGCCGCCGCCTCGACGTCGGCGGCCGTCGGCCGCTTCACGGTTCCCATCAGGCCCATATCTGCGAGGCTAGCGCCGCCGGCCGCGCCGCGGCAAGAGCGGATCAAGCCGCTGTTGGTATCTCCGTTGCCGGACGGCGTTGCGCTCATGCAGCGGAAAGGCGTGCGAAGTGGCGTGCGGCATGGCGGCTCCGGCCGGTTTGTCGAGACGGTCAAGCCGGTAGCAGCGTTTTGCTACAGATTGGCGACGCACCTTGACGCCTGCGCGCCCGGCACTGACACTGAAAAGGCAATTTGGAGAAACGCTCATGGATCTTGGAATTTCCGGCCGCAAGGCCATCGTTTGCGCCTCAAGCCGCGGGCTCGGCAAAGCCTGCGCGCGGGCGCTGGCCGAGGCCGGCTGCGAGGTCGTCATCAACGGTCGAGATGTAAAGAAACTCGACGCGGCCGCGAGCGAGCTCAAAAGCCTCACCAATGCGAAGATCATTCCGGTCGTCGCCGACGTCGCCTCGCCCGAGGGTCAGAAGGCGCTGCTCGCCGCCTGCCCGCAACCTGACATCCTCGTCAACAACAATGCCGGCCCGCCGCTACGCGATTTCCGCGAGTTGACGCGGCAACAGATGATCGACGGCGTCATTGCCAACATGATCACCGCTATCGAGCTCATCCAGAAGGTAATCGACCCGATGACGCAGCGCCGCTTCGGCCGCATCGTCAACATCACCTCGGGCGCGGTGAAGGCGCCGCTCGCCGGACTGGATCTGTCGTCCGGTGCGCGTGCCGGCTTGACCGCCTTCCTCGCCGGCGTCGCGCGCACGGTCGCTGAGAAAAACGTCACCATCAACCATATCCTGCCCGGCGCCTTCGACACCGACCGCTTGCGCGGCACGCTCAGCAAGGCGGCGGAGACGAAAGGCAAGAGCGTGGCGCAAGTAGCGGCCGACCGCATCGCCGGAATTCCCGCCAAACGTTTCGGTGATCCGGCCGAGTTCGGCGCGGCCTGCGCGTTCTTATGTTCTGCGCAGGCCGGCTACATCACCGGGCAGAATCTGCTGATCGACGGCGGCACGTTTCCGGCGGCGTTTTAGGAAAACGCGCGCGCTCCCGCCGCCCCGGACTGTGGATTACGCCGCGCGATCGACGTGGCGAAATTCCACGCCCATGCGCTTCGGCTCACGCCACACCACGTGGCACGGCTGCTTGACGTGATCGTGCTCGATCACCAGAAGGAAGTCGTCGGGAATGCCGACCTGGCTTTCCACTTCAAGGCACGCGCCGACGTCCGACATGTTGCGCACGCGGCAATCGATGCCCGAGGCGCGATTGAACACGATGCTGCCAGCCTTCAGCGTGCGATGGCGCGGCACTTTGCGTCTCTCTTCCATTTGCGCTCTCCGTCAATGCCGGCGGTCGCGGGCTTCTGCCGCGCCGCCGCCGGCCGATGGTCAGACGGCTGACCGATGCGCGCGATGCTACGCCTGCGCTTTTATCGAAGGCTAAAGCGGTGCGTCGAAATACGCCTTGTCGCGTAGCGGTTTGGTAACCACGCGCGCCCGGCAAATTGCTGCATTTGTCGAGTCCGCGTTATGCTTGAGACCGTGTATTTTATTCGCAATTTACGAAGGCCGGCCGAATTTCGCGCTAGAAAGGCGAGGCCTGTCACTGGGGGCGTCGCGTGCCGGAAACTGGCAATTCCCTTATCAGTTGGCTCGTCGCCGATTTTCATTTTTTCGGCTACGTCGGGCAGAACTGGATGCCGACGCTGTTCGCGGCCGCGATCCTGATCTACGCGATCTCCGCACTGGCAAGCTCCGGCGAGAACGGAAGGGGCCGGCATCCCTGATCCGATCCGGCGCGCACCCCGCGCAACCTTTGCACCGCCGCCTTGGGCCGGACGGTTGCCTTCATTCCCGCGTTGGCCGAGACTCCGATAAGGGATTCGGGGCATGCGCCGCGCGCCACTCTTTCTTCTCATCGCCGTCCTGCTCGCAGGATGCGGCGGCGGCTCGTCGCTCGAATGCGCCACCGGCACGGCGCGCGCCGATTGTCCGCCCGGCACGGAAGGGCATGCGCTGATCGAGCAGCAGAAGCAGGACAAGAAGACCGTCGAGTCGATCGACGACGCCCGCTGCCGCGCTTACGGCGCGCAGCCCGGCTCGCGCGAATACATCGCCTGCCGCCGCAAGACCGACCAGGACCGCAAGGCCTACGGCGTGCACTGAGCTCCCGGCGTAAAGGCAAGTCCCGTCCGCATCGGCACAGGAACCGGACAGGGTTGCCCCCGCCCCTCCGCCGTCGCATGATCGCGCCGACCCACCCGAAAGCGGCCCGATAACGCCGAGGATGCAAACCATGAGCAACGCCGTCACACGGCTCGCCTGCGCCGCCGCCCTTGCCGTCCTCGCGCCGGCCGCGGCCAACGCCGCCGTCACGCTCAACTGCGCGACCGGCGCGACGCGCGTGGTGATAGCGCCCGGCGACTACCCGAGATATGCGCTCCCCGCCAATGCCGGTTTCGCCACTCTTCCGGCCATGGCGACCAGCATCAAGCAAGGTGCCAAGAGCTGCGTAATCGTCTATTTTTCGATGGGCGTCGTCTCAAGCAGCGCCGTCCAGGTTCGGGCCGTGCTCGACAACGTCGCCGGCGATCCGTCGGCAATCCATGTCTTTAACTCCGGCGGCGTCCCCGCAGCAGAGATGACCAGCTTCATCTTCAAGTCGGTCGCGCTGGGCGCCCACAAAATCGATATCCAGTATTCATCGACCGGAACCGTCGAATTCGGCGACCTCCACATGATCGTCAATTACGCGCCGTAACGCGGCGCCCGCCAAACCGACCCAAAACAAGGAAGAGGAACCAGACATGAAGCTCGTCCGCTACGGCGCGCCCGGCCGCGAGAAGCCCGGCATCATCGACGCCGACGGCAAGATCCGCGACCTCTCGCGCGTGGTCAAAGACGTCGATTCCGACATGCTCGCCGCGGGTGGCCTCGCCAAGATCAAAAAAGCAAACCTCAAGCGCCTCAAGCCCGTCTCCGGCAAGCCGCGGCTCGGCCCTTGCGTCGGCAAGGTCGGCAACTTCATCGCCATCGGCCTCAATTATTCCGACCACGCCGCGGAAGCCGGCATGCCGATCCCGAAGGAGCCGGTGATCTTCAACAAGGAAATCACCTGCATCTGCGGGCCGAACGACAACACCATCATCCCGAAGGATTCGAGCAAGCTCGACTGGGAAGTCGAGCTCGGCATCGTCATCGGCAAGCGCGCGCGCTATCT
The DNA here is from genome assembly GCA_035546875.1 of Pseudolabrys sp. Classification (GTDB taxonomy): domain Bacteria; phylum Pseudomonadota; class Alphaproteobacteria; order Rhizobiales; family Xanthobacteraceae; genus Pseudolabrys. Next base: position 15,360 of record DASZVZ010000011.1, on the reverse strand, counting down.
CGCGCGCGAGAAGGCAAAGGACGCGATCGCCGGCTATTTCGTCTCGAACGACGTCTCCGAGCGCGCCTTCCAGATCGACCGTTCGGGCGGCCAGTGGAACAAGGGCAAGGGCTGCGAGACCTTCGGGCCCATCGGCCCCTGGTTCGTTACGCGCGACGAAGTGAAGGACGTGCAGAACCTCGACATGTGGCTCGACGTCAACGGCGAGAAGCGCCAGCGCGGCAACACCAAGACGATGATCTTCGGCGCCGAGCACCTCGTCTGGTACTGCTCGCAGTTTTTCGTGATGAACCCCGGCGACATCATCATCACCGGCACGCCGCCCGGCGTCGGGCTGGGCATGAAGCCGCCGGTGTTCCTCAAGGAAGGCGACGTGGTGACGCTCGGTATTCAGGGCCTGGGCGAGCAGAAGCAGAAGGTGGTGAAGGGGAAGTATTAGGCGCCCTGCAGGCCGCGCGCCGCGTCGCGAATTGCGCGCGGCACGCGATCATTCCGCCGCTTCTTCGTGGACGGCCGCCTGCTCCATCAGGGCGCGTTCTTCTATAGCCATGCCGCCCGCGGACCCGGCGTTGAATGTCGCCGCCTTGCATTTGACGGCAGCAATGGATCGCTCGATCTGGGCAAGATCGGCGTGCAGCAGCATCCCAAGGCTGGTCGGCCGCGCACCGCGGCGGTGGCGGACAAACAGTCCGCTACCGAGCTCATCCTCCATAAGCTTGATCGCTCTTGTCAGCGAAGGCTGTGAAACGCCGCAGCGCCGCGCGGCGCGGGTGAAACTGCGCTCGTCGCAAACCGCGAGAAAATAGTTCACTTGATGCATTTGCATTGTGGAGCGCCCCCGGCACAACCCAAGGCGCGCGCAAAACCGATGCCGCACCTGCGCCCGGCAGACCGGGGACACCCTGCCGGGCGAAAAAGGACGGCGCATCATCCAAACAGATGATGCCGGTCTATTTGATCGGTTCGATGCCGGTCCGCGCCGAAAAGAAAAACCCCGGGCTCATCGCCCGGGGTTTCGTTGCCACAAGGCGCCCCAGAAATCAGAAGCGGTAGTTGATGCCGGCGCGCACGATGTTGGTCGTGAAGTTCACGTGATCGGACGGCGTGCCGCCGCAGGCGGTGCCGCAGGTGAACTTGCCGAGATCGACGTAGAGATATTCGAGCTTGACGGTCCAGTTTTGCCACATCGCGTATTCGACGCCGCCGCCGAGCGTCCAGCCGAGCTCGCCCTTGTGCGCCGAGCTCGCCGCCGTGTTGGTCGCCTTGATGTCGCCGTAGGCCGCGCCACCGGTGATGTAGGGCAGCCAGTTGTTCCAGCCGGCGTAGCCGAGGCGGGCGCGCGCGGTGGCGAGCCAGTCGTTCTTGGTCGTGCAGGTGGCGGTGCCGCCGACGCAGCTCACGCTGCCCTTCTCGCTCGAATAATCCCAGTCGCCCTCGATGCCCCAGACCCAGGTGCCGGTCTGGAAATTGTAGCCCAGCGTGCCGCCGACCAGCGCGCCGCTCGGCTTGGTGTTGACCGACGGGAAATCCCATTTCGAGGAGCCCCAGCCGTAGCCGCCGTTGATGCCGACGTAGAAGCCGTTCCAGTTGGAATAGCTCGGCGCAACGTAAGGCGGCGCCTTGTAGGCCGGCGGTAGATCGGCGGCCTGCGCAGCCAGCGGCGCAAGCAAGAGCGCCATGCATGTAAAACCAGATCGGATCAGTTTGGAGTTCATTATCGGCCCCTCCGGCGCAAATTTGAGAGTCGCTAGCGGGCGATCACCCTGATCCACCCGGTCGACAACGCATGGCTTGAACGTGAAACGGCGCGCGACCGCGCCATACGCTTACGTATCCGCCCTACATGAGCGCACGAATCGTTAAGGGCGGGTTAACCATAGAAACCCGCGTTCCAAGGGAACTTTTGGACGCGGCCGGGTCAGGCCGTGCGCGCCCCGAGCACCGCCTCGATCGAGACGCGCGACCAGGTCGCCGTGCGGTCGCGGAACGCGACGTAGGAGCCGTGCACCTTGCCGCTGATCTTGTCGCGCGCGGCGACCTCGCCCAGCACGTCGACCGATTGCTTGCGCGCGGCGGCGACGAAGTCGGCCGGAAATGCGCGCAGCTTGACGCCGTGCTGACCGGTCAAGGCCGTGAGCGCCTCGGCGTCGAGCCGCTCCATCTCGGCGAGCGCGTAGCTTGCTTCCGTCGCGCAGGCGTGCGCGACGATCGCCTTCAATTCGTTGTCGAGTGCGTTCCACTCTTTCAGCGCGACGATGCATTCGCCGGTGCCGTTCGGCTTGTTAAAGCCGGGGTAATAATAGGACTGCGCCACGCGATAGAGCCCGAGCGCGATGTCGGAGCCCGGCCCGACGAACTCCGCGCCGTCGATGACGCCGGATTGCAGGCTCACGAGGATTTCGGCGGGCGGCGTGGTCTGCGGCGTCGCGCCGAGCCGGCGGTAGATTTCGCCGCCAAGCCCGAGCGAGCGGATCTTGAGGCCCTTGATGTCGGCGATGCTCTTGATGTCGCGCTTGATCCAGCCGCCCATGCAGACGCCGGTGTTGCCGCCCATGAAGGGCTTGACGCCGAACGGCGCGTAAAGCTCGTCCCACAGCGCCTGTCCCCCGCCGGCGTCGATCCAGGAGACGTGTTCATTTGGCGTCAGCCCGAACGGCACCGTGGTGAAGAACGCCGCCGCCGGCATCTTGCCCTGCCAGTAGAACGAGGCGGTATGGCCGATCTCGGCGACGCCGTTGCCGACCGCGTCGAGCACGCCGAAGGCGGGCACCAGCTCGCCCGCGGCGTGCACGCTGATGTCGAGCTTGCCGCCCGACAGCGCGCGGATGCGCTCCGCCACGCGCTCGGCCGACATGCCCGGACCCGGCAGCCGCTTCGGCCACGAGGTGACCATGCGCCATTTCTTCGTGTCCGCGCGCGCAATGGCCGGCGCGGCAAGAGTGCCGATTGCGGCGGCCGTGAGAAACCGGCGGCGTGTTGTCATGGCATCCTCCAAACGAATTGAGTGGATGTTGCGCTCATTGCCCTGTCCATTGCGCGTGAAAATGATGCACCGGGCCATGCCCGGAGCCGACGGCGAGTTGGTCGGCGGCCGCAATCGCGCGCGTAACATACTGCTTCGCTTCCCGAACGGCGGATTCGATATCACGGCCGAGCGCGAGATGGGCGGCGATCGCCGACGACAGCGTGCAACCGGTGCCGTGCGTGTTCTTGGTGGCGATGCGCCTGGCGAAAACCCGGTGGACGCCGCTTTCGCCGATCAGCAGATCTACCGCCTCGTCGCCCTCGGCGTGACCGCCCTTGATCAGCACGCGCCTTGCGCCGAGCGACAATATTTCACGCGCCTGCGCTTCCATTTCCGTCTCGTTGCGGGCCAGCGGTGCGCCGACCAGCGCAGCCGCTTCCGGCAGATTGGGCGTCACGATCAGGGCGCGGGGAATGAGCTCATCCCGCAGCGCGTCGACCGCGTCAGGCGCGAGCAGCCGGTCGCCCGACGTGGCGATCATAACCGGGTCGAGCACAATATTTTTTGCCTTGTGCCGCCCGAGCCCGGCGGCCACCGCGTGGATCGCCGCACGGTTTGACAGCATGCCGATCTTCACCGCGCATACGGCGAGATCCGAATACACGGCGTCGATCTGCGCCGCGATGAAATCCGCCGGAACGTCATGGATCGCAGTGACGCCGCGCGTGTTCTGTGCCGTCAGTGCAACGATCACCGACGCGCCGTAAACGCCGAGCGCGGAAAAGGTCTTGAGATCAGCCTGGACGCCTGCGCCGCCGCTTGAATCGGATCCCGCGATCGTGAGCGCGATGGCGGTCATCGCGCACCCCGCTGCCCCAGCGCGCCGTCGACCACACCGCGCAACTTCTGTGCGGCAACGCCCGGATCGAGCGCACGTGACAGCGCGGAGATTACCGAAACGCCGTCGGCGCCGGCCTCGATCACACCGCCGGCGTTGCCCGCGTCGATGCCGGCGATGGCGCAGATCGGATAGCCAGGCGCTCGCGCGCGCACCACCTGTGCAATCGCACGCAAGCCGTCGAGCCCGATCGGCGCCGCGGTATTGTCTTTCGAGGTGGTCGCGTAGATGCCGCCGACGGCGACATAGTCGAGCAGCTCGAGCGGCGCCGCGCGCGCCTGTTCCAGCGTCTTCACGCTCAGCCCGATGATGGCGTGGCGGCCAAGCAGCAGCCGCGCGTCGGGAACCGGCATGTCTTCCTGCCCGATGTGAACGCCGGCCGCCTCGGCGGCGAGCGCGACGTCGACGCGGTCGTTGATCAACAGCGGGACCCCGGTCGATGCGAGCGCCGCGATCAGCGACCGGGCGCGAGCAAGCATCTCGCGTGTCGTGCCTTTCTTGTCGCGCAATTGAACGAGCGTCGCGCCGTTGGCGGCGACCTGAGCCGCAAGCGGAGCAAGCTTGTGCCCGCCGGCGTTTTCCGGATCGATGATCGCATAAAGACGAAGATCGACGGCCATCAGGTCACTCGCGCGCGCTCGACAATGACCTTGCCGTCGAGATTGGCGAGCGCGTCGACGATCGCGACGGCGAAACTGCCGGGTCCTTTGGAGTCCTGCGCAGCCTGCTCGCCTGCAATGCCAAGCATGAGCAACGCACAGGCGCTCGCGCTCCACGGATCGGCCTCGACCGCGAGACAGGCCGCAACCAGCGCCGAGCCCGCGCAGCCCATGGCGGTGACGCGCGCCATCAAGGGATCGCCGTTCGAGATCGCCGCGATGTGCGTGGCATCGGCGACGAGATCGGTTTCACCGGAAAGCGCGAGCACAACGTCCTGCGTGCGCGCATACTGCATCAGCGCGTCATGACTTACGCCGACTCCGGACAGCGCGGAAAACTCCGCATGGTTGGGGCGCACGGTGTCCGGCCTTCGCTGCACCAGCTCGCGCGCAAATTCAGCGCGTGCCGGCGAGCGGTCGATAAAGACCGGATCGAGCACCCACGGCAGGTCGTCTTGCGCGGCGGCCTCGATCGCGATGTCAGTCGCCACGCGGCGCTCTTCGTCGAATGTGCCAAGATTGATCAGCAACGCGTCACAGCGCGCCACGAATTGACCGACTTCGTCCGGCGTGATCGTCATCGACGGCACGGCACCGGCGGCGAGCAACATATTGGCGGTAAAATTCTGCGCGACAGCGTTGGTGATGCAATGCACGCGCGGTCCCTGTCCGCGCACACGGCCGAGGATGGTGGCGGCAAGCTTCGGCAGGTCTGCCGGCTGTGGCGTTTGCGGAACCTGCATCTCATCTCCCTCCGCCGGCATGACCCGGATCAGGTTCGTTGGGTTGGTCCGATCGACCTCTCAGTCCGGCGCGAGTGCCGGACACCCCACGAGATTGCTCTGAAAAAGCTAGTCGGTAGCAGACGGTTACGCAAGAGCGCCTTGCAACGCGGCGGCCTTTTTGCTGGATTGCGGCGGGCCCGCGGGAGCTGCTTTTCCGCGGGCGCGGAGGCGCGCATGACCCCCTTTTTCGTCCAGATAAAATGCCAGCTCGGCAAGTCCTATGAGGTCGCGAGCAAGCTTGCCGAAGCTGAGATCGCCTCGGAAATCTATTCTACGGCCGGCGACTTCGACCTGCTGGTGAAATTCTACGTCGAAGGCGACACGGACATCGGCCACTTCGTCAACGAGCAGGTGCAGGTCATTCCAGGCATCCAGGACACGCGCACCATCATTACCTTCAAGGCGTTCCAGACCTAGACGCGCGCTTGGGGCGGCGTAGACTCGAAAACGCGACTCGACCGCTTACCCGAGAAGCACCCATGAACAGGCGGATCGGCAAGGCCCGCCATTCGGCCCACATTCTTGCGCTCGGCTTCATCGCGCTCGCCGGATTTTCCACCGGCGTTTTCGCGGCCGGTCCCGACTATCCGCTGAAGGTCAGCACCAACCACCGCTACCTGATCGACCAGAAAAGCGCCCCTTTCCTGATCGTGGGAGATTCGCCGCAAGCGCTGATCGGCAACCTGTCGGTCAATCAGGCCAAGAAATTCATCGCCAATCGCGCGCGCTACGGCGTGAACACGCTGTGGATCAATCTGTTGTGCGACAGCTACACGGCCTGCAATGCGGACGGCACGACCTTTGACGGTATCGCGCCGTTCACCGTTGCGGGCGATCTTTCTACACCGAACCCCGCCTACTTTGCGCGTGCCGACGCCATGATCAATCTTGCGGCGTCATACGGAATGACGGTGTTGCTCGATCCGATCGAAACCGGCGGCTGGCTCGGTGTGCTGCAGGCGAACGGAATGAGCAAGGCGGCCGCCTACGGGCGCTACCTCGGCCAGCGCTACAAGAACTTCAAGAACATCATCTGGATGTCGGGTAACGACTTCCAGTCCTGGCGCAACCCGTCGGACAACGCGTTGGTCGCCGCCGTCGCCAAAGGAATAAAGCAGGAAGATACGAACCACCTGCACACGGCAGAGCTCGACTACTACGTCAGCGCGACATTGGACGACCCGGCGTTCAAAAATATCGCCGAGCTTGACGCCGTCTACACGTATCGGCCGACCTACGCGAAAATCCTTTCGGAATATCGGCGCGCGCAGCCGCGCCCGATCTTCATGGTCGAGGCGAATTACGAGTTCGAGCAGAACGGCGGCACCGACGGCGGCTCGCTGCTCAACCTGCGTCATCAGGAATATTGGACCATGCTGAGCGGTGCCACCGGCCAGCTCTACGGCAGCGCCTATAGCTGGCGTCTGCAATCCGGCTGGCAGACGAACCTGAATACGCCCGGAATGCTGCAGCTCTCCTTCATGCGGAGACTGTTCGCAAGCCGGAAATGGTACATGCTCGTGCCCGATTATGCGCACAAGGCGGTCACAGCCGGATTCGGCGTTTTCTCGGATAGTGACTCCATCACCACCGACACCTACGCGACCGCGGCCCGGACGCCGGATGGCTCGTTGCTGATCGTCTACATGCCGACCATCCGGACCATTACGGTCGACATGACACGAATGGCCGGAAGCAGCAGGGCCTATTGGTACGATCCGACTGACGGCACCTTTGCCGCCATCGCAGGCTCGCCGTTTTCGAACAGCGGCAGCAGACACTTCAGGCCTCCGGGCCAGAACAAGGGCGGCGACGGAGACTGGGTGCTGCTAATCGAGCACAAATAGAATCAGAACAAGGTAGCCGCCGGCGATCCTGCCGCCGCCGCGCGCGCCCGCCGCAATCCAAGCTGGCGTTCGCGCCAGATCACGAACAGTCCCGCGCCGGCAACGATGGCCGCACCGACGAACACAAGTGACGTGGGCACTTCGCCGAACATCCAATAGCCCAGCAGTATCGCCCACAGCATCGAGGTGTAATCGAATGGCGCGATCACCGAGGCCGTCGCATAGCGGTAGCTCTCGGTGAGAAAAATATGCGCAAGGCCGCCGAGCACGCCGAGCGAGATCAGGCGCACGAGCTCCCCCGCGGACGGCGGGTACCAGGCGAAGGGCAGCGTCGCCGCACCGGCGATCGCGCAGATCAGCGAGAAGTAAAAGACGATCGACGGTGTGGTCTCGCTTTGCGTCAGCCGCCGGGTCTGGATCACCGTCCCGGCGCTGCAGAAAGCCGAGACGAGCGCGAATATCGCGCCGAGCGCGCTCGCCGTATTGCCGGCAACTGCAAAGTGGCTGAGATCGAAGTGCGGCAGGAGCATCACCAGAACGCCGCCGAAACCGACGATCACCGCCGACCAGCGGTAGATGCGCACGCGTTCCTTGAGGATCCAGGCCGCCAGCGCCACCGTCATCAGCGGCGAAGCAAAGTTGATCGCCGTGGCATCGGCGAGCGGCAGCCTCGTCAACGCCGAGAAATTGGTGAACATGCTGACGACGCTAAGCAGGCCGCGGCCGAGCTGGCCGAACGGCCGGCTGGTGCGCACCGCGCTCGCAAGCTCGCCGCGGAAGGCGTAGATCACGACCACAGGCAGGATCGCAAAGGCGCTGCGGAAGAACACCATCTGCCCGACAGGCGCGACCTTGCCGAGGTCGCGCACCAGAGCCGACATCACCGCAAAAAGCAGGGCCGAGGCGACCTTGTAGGCGATGGCACGGAGAAGGTGCATTGGGCGACGTTCGCCCATAGATAGCCGCAGCCTTTGAGTCTGTCTCGGCCCATTCCCCGTCATCAACCGGAGAAGAGGCGCCCGCGCCTGTGCACGAGCCCCCGGACCGTCTATTGGCTTGTTTTCCTGGGCGGCTGCTCGCCCGCGACCGCCGGCAACGACTTGATGTAGGCGGCCATGGCCGCACGGTCTGCCGCCGTAAGCTGCGCGGTGTTGCTCACCACATCGACCATCGCTCCGCCGACGCGATCGGCATCCGGCGTCATGCCGTCCTCGAGCGTGCCGGCGATCTCTGCCTCGGTCCAGTTCTTGAGCTTGAACTGCGTGATGTTCGGAACCCCACCCTGCCCGTCGGGGCTTGGGCCGCCGGTGAAACGCTTGCTCTCGATGATCGCGCCAAGCGCGTTGCGCGGCGAGTGACATTCCGCGCAATGGCCGGGACCGTTCACCAGATAAGCGCCGCGATTCCATTGCGCCGACTTCGCCGCATCCGGCTGAAATTCCTTGCCGTCGAGAAACAGGAGTTTCCAGAGTCCGACCCCGCGCCGGATGTTGAACGGGAACGGCAGATCGTGATCGCGCACGCGGCCGGATACCGGCGGAAGCGTTTTGATGTAGGCGAACAGGTCGCGCACATCGCCGATGTGCATGCGCTGATAAGAGGGGTACGGCAGCGCGGGATAATAATGCTCGCCCTCGGGCGAGGTGCCCCTCGTCAGTGCCGTGACGAATTGCGCTTCGGTCCACGCGCCGATGCCGTCCTTCGGGTCGGGCGAAATGTTCGGAACGTAGAATGTGCCGAACGGCGATTTAAGCGCGAGACCGCCGCCGAGCTTGCTCGTGTCCTTCTGATGGGGCACCGCGTGGCAAGACGCGCAGCCGCCGGCGAAAAACATCTCTTTGCCGTTGGTGAGATTCGGTTCGTGCGGCGGCAGCGCGCTTGCCGGCACGCTCGATGGAATCGTAAGCAGCCAGAGCGCCGCAACGCCAAGGATGGCCGCGACGAGTGCGAGGAGAATCAGCTTGCGGAGCACCGGCGGCCCTTTCGATCGGCGCGGCAATCATACATGAGATGAAAAGCCGTCGCGAGGACCGCGACGGCTCGAGCGGTCCACAATTTTATCGCCGCGACAGGCGATAATCCTTGTGGCAATCGTCGCAGGATTTTCCGACCGCGGCCACCGCGGCCTTGAGGCCGTCGAGCGAGGCTTTGGCCTTCGCGCGATTGTCGGCGACAGCTTTGCCGAATTCGGCGATCTTGGCTTCGAAGTCCTTCTTGTTTTCCCAGATCTTCGGCGAAGCGCGGTTGTCGCCGCCGGTCTTCGAATTGTCAGGGAAAAGCGACGGCAGCTTCTGCGCCGTATCCGCCCACTGCGCGAAAACAGAATCGACGGCCGCGGGATCGAACGGCGATTGTCCGCGCATCATGCTGACGACGATGCGCGCCTGCCGGTCGTTCTCTTTCATCAGGTTTTCACGCGTCGTCACCGGGTCGGATTGCGCGATTACCGCGCTCACGCCGCAGGCCACGACGAGCGCAGCGATCACCGAGCGAACGAGCATTGCTGTCACCTTTGGGAGGAGGAATCGGACAATCCGGCAAACACTGGAGGTTGTCGCTTATTCCGACCCGCGCCCGCGATGCCAAACCGGCCGGATCACGAAATTGTGAACAGTCGTGGAAACCGCTATGGCGCAGCGGTTTTTTGCACGGCCGCGATCGCCGACCAGATGCGCTCCGGCGTCGCAGGCATGTCGATGTGACGGATGCGATAGGCCCGCCACAGCGCGTCGACGATGGCGTTCATCACCGCCGGGCACGAACCGATGGCTCCGGCTTCGCCCGCGCCCTTGACGCCGAGCGGATTGTTCCTGCACGGCACATTGCTGGTTTCGAACGTGAACGACGGCGCGTCCGCCGCGCGCGGCAGCGCATAGTCCATCAGGCTCGCGCTCACGAGCTGACCGGATGCCGAATCGTAGACGGTGTTTTCCATCAGCGCCTGGCCGATGCCTTGCACCGAGCCGCCGTGCACCTGGCCTTCGAGCAGCAGCGGATTGAGCGTCGCTCCGAAATCGTCGACGACGACATAATTGAGGATCGCGACGGCGCCGGTGCCGGAATCGATTTCGATCTCGGCAATGTGCGTGCCGTTCGGATAGGTAGGCGCGTTCGGCGCGAACTCGTCGCTCGCGCTGAGTTGCTTGGTCCGGTCGCGCGCCGCAAGTTCTGCGAACGAAACGATACGATCGGTGCCGGCGACCCGCACGCTGCCCGCATCGATCTCGAGATCGCCCGGAGACGCTTCGAGCGCGTCGGCGGAAAGACGCTTGATGGTCTCGGCGAGCTTCTTCGTCGCGCCTTCGAGCGCGGCGCCGCCGACCGGAATGGAGCTTGAGCCGCCGGTGCCGACGCCGGAAGCAACCACATCAGTGTCGCCTTGCAGCATCCGGACCTTGTCGGGCGGAAGCCCGAGATAGTCGGCGACGATCTGCGCGTAAGCCGTGGCATGTCCCTGCCCGCTCGATTGCGAGCCGATCAGCACGGTGACGCCGCCGTCGGCGTCGAGGCGCGCAACGGCCGTCTCGGGCCCGTTCGAGCCGCAAGCCTCGATATAGCTTGCAAGCCCGATGCCGCGCAGCTTGCCGGCGCGCTTCGAAGCGGCCGCGCGCTTGTTGAAGCCGTCCCAGTCCGCGATCTGCTGCGCGCGCGCCATATGCGCGGCAAAATCGCCGGAGTCATAAACCTTGCCAGTGGCCGTCGTGTACGGCATCGCCTTCGGGCGGATGAAGTTGCGCTTGCGCAACGTGTCCGGCGCGATGCCGAGATCGTGCGCGGCGGCATCGACCAGGCGCTCGATCACGTAGGCCGCTTCCGGACGTCCCGCTCCGCGATAGGCATCGACCGGAACCGTGTTGGTGTAGGCGCCGCGCAGGCGCACGTAACAAACCGGAATGTCATAGGCGCCGGGCGCCATGCCCACGCCGAGCCACGGAATGTACGGCGCGTAGCACGACAGATACGCGCCCATGTCGGCGACGATGTCGAGCTCGAGCGCGAGGAAGCGACCCTTCTCGTCGAGCGCGAGGCGCGCCTTCGTCAGGTTGTCGCGCCCTTGCGTGTCGCCGAGGAAATGCTCCCCTCGCTCGGAGAGCCACACCACCGGCTTTCGCAGGCGCTTTGCCGCTACCGCCGCCAGCGGATATTCCCGGAACGGAAACAGCTTGGTGCCGAACCCGCCACCCACATCGGGTGTGATGACGCGCATCTCGCCCGGCGGAATCTTCAAGACTTTGCTGCAGAGAATATCGCGGATACCGTGACTGCCCTGGCTGCCGAGCGTGAGCGTATAGCGTTCGCCGTCGTATTCGGCGATGACGCCGCGCGTATCCATGTAATTCGTCACCAGTCGCTGGTTGACGAGGTCGATCTCGACCACATGTGCCGCGCGCGCGAATGTTTCCCGTGTCGCCGCTGCATCGCCGACCGCGGCCTCAAAAGCGAGGTTGCCCGGCGGGTCATCCCAAATCTGCGGCGCGCTCCGCTCCAGGGCTTTGCGCGCGCCGATGACATGCGGCAGCGGCTGCCAATCAATCGCAATCGATTCCGCCGCGTCCTTGGCCTGCGCCAACGTGTCGGCGACTACGAACGCAATCGCATCGCCGACGTGGCGCACGACGTCCCGCGCCAAGACCGGATAAGGCGGCACCTTCATCGGCACGTCCGGGATCGCCGCCTCGCACGGCAAATCGCCGAGATCGGCGAGATCGGCGGCTGTCAGCACCAGCCGCACACCCGGCATCGCTCGCGGCGTCTCGATATCCACAAGTCGAAAACGCGCATGCGCGTGTGGCGAGCGCAGCACCACAGCATGCAAGGCGCCTGCAGGCACGGCATCGGCGACATAGCGCCCCGCCCCGCGCAGCAACGGGTCGTCTTCCTTGCGGGTGACTGCCTGACCGAAGCCGAATTTGACCGGGGCCATGCGCTTTCCGCCTATTCGGCCGGTTGCGATCTTGGGGCCGTCAGCCGCTTGGCGCGGATCGCCATCCAGCGGCTGACGACATAGAACACCGGCGTAAAGATCAAGCCGAAGATGGTGACGCCGATCATTCCGGAGAAGACGGCGGTGCCAAGCGTCTGGCGCAGTTCCGCGCCCGCACCGACCGCCCAGACCAGCGGCGACACGCCGAAAATGAACGACAGCGACGTCATCAGGATCGGCCGGAAGCGTAGGCGCGCGGCTTCGACCGCGGCCTCGAAACGGTTTTTGCCGCGATCTTCGACCTGCTTGGCGAACTCGACAATCAGGATCGCGTTCTTGGCGGCAAGACCGATCAGCACGATGAAGCCGACTTGCGTGAGAATATTGTTGTCCTGACCGCGCAGCACGACGCCGATGATCGACGCAACAAGACACATCGGCACGATCAGAATGACGGCCAGCGGCAGCGTGATACTTTCAAATTGCGCCGCCAGCACCAGGAAGACGAACACCACCGCCAGCACGAAGGCGAAGATTGCGGTATTGCCGGCACGGATCTGCTGGAAGGCGAGCGTCGTCCACTCATAGCCGAAGCCGGCCGGCAACGTTTGCGCCGCGAGCTTCTGCATGATCTCGATTGCCTGTCCCTGGCTGTAGCCAGGCGCGGCGTTGCCGTCGAGTTCGGCCGCCGGATAAAGGTTGTAGCGCGGCACGCGATACGGTCCTGAAATATTGCGCACCGTCGTAAAGGCGCCGAGCGGCACCGTTTCGCCGTTCGAATTGCGGACCCTTATCTTGAGAACGTCGCGCGTATCGAGGCGGTATTTGCTGTCCGCCTGGGCCACGACGCGGAACGTGCGGCCGAACAAGTTGAAGTCGTTGACATAGGCCGAGCCGAGATAGATTTGCAGCGCGGCGAAAACGTCCTGCACGTTGACGCCGAGCAGCTGCGCCTTGGTGCGGTCGATGTCGAGATAGAGCTGCGGCGTCGCCGTTTCGAACAGCGAGAAAACGCCGGTAAGACCGGGCGTCTGCGCGGCGCGCCCCATCATCGCATAGGCCGCGTTTTGCAGCGCTTGCGGCCCGGCCCCGGCACGGTCCTCGATCATCATGCGGAAGCCGCCGGCATTGCCGACGCCGCGCACCGGCGGCGGTGTCACCACGATGACCAGCGCCTCCTCGATCGAGGCAAACTTCCGGAACAGCGCACCTTGAATGGCGGCGGCACTCTGCTCCGGATGACCGGCGCGCTCGCTGAACGGCGCCAATACGAGGAAAATCGCGCCCGAATTCGGCGCGTTGGTGAACGTCGCGCCGGAAAATCCGACGATGTTCACGGCGCCGACGACGCCGGGCGTTTTCAGTGCGAGTTCGACGGCGCGCCGATTGACGGCGTCGGTGCGATCGAGCGACGCGCCGGGCGGCAGTTGAACGACGGTGACAAGGTAACCGGCATCGGTCTGCGGGATGAATCCGACCGGCGTCTTGCGGAATTCGTTGAGGCCGAACGCAAGCACGCCGGCGTAGATCACCAGCATTACGACCGCGAACCGCACCGCGCGCGCGGCGAGCCATCCGTAGCTGCTGGCGAGCCAGTCGAAGCCCTTGTTGAACGCGCCGAAGAAACCTCGCAGCGGCTTCTGCCACCACGCGACGCGGCGGCGCTTGTGGTGCGGCTGGAGCAGCAGCGCGCACAGGGCCGGCGACAACGTAAGCGAGCACGTCAGCGAGATGACGGTCGCTCCCGCGATGGTGAGCGCAAATTGCCGGTAGAATTGGCCGGAAATGCCGGTGATGAACGCCGACGGGACGAACACCGCGGTAAGCACCAGCGCGATGGCGATCAGCGCGGCGCCGACCTCGTCCATGCTCTTGATCGCCGCCTCGCGCGGATTGAGCCCCGCCTCGATGTTGCGCTCGACGTTCTCGACCACGACGATGGCGTCGTCGACCACGATGCCCACGGCAAGCACCAGTCCGAACAGCGACAGCGTGTTCAGCGTGAAGTCGAAGACCGACATGATGAAGAACGTGCCGATCAGCGATACCGGGATCGCGATCAACGGAATGATCGCGGCGCGCCAGGTTTGCAGGAACATGATGACCACGAGCACGACGAGGATGATCGCCTCGCCGATCGTATTCTGCACGGCGTCGACCGATTCCTGGATGAACTGGGTCGGATCGTAGACGATGTCGTACTTGACGCCGGTCGGAAAGCGCTTCGCCAGATCGGCCATCGTGGCGCGGATCGCGTGCGCGGTCTTCAGCGCATTGGAGCCCGGGCGCTGGAACACGGCAATCGCGACCGCCGGATCGAGGTTGAGATAGGAATTCGACGAGTAGTCCTGCGCCGCAAGCTCGACCCGCGCGACGTCCTTCAGCCGCACGACGGCGTTCGCAGTCTGCTTGATGACGATGTTCGAGAATTCGTCAGGATTCGCGAGACGGCCGAGCGTCTGCACCGCAATCTGGAACGCGCCCGGATGCTCGACCGGCGGCTGGTTGAGCGTGCCCGACGCCACCTGCACGTTCTGCGCCTGCAATGCGCCGACGACGTCGCCGGCGGTCATGCCGAGCGATTGCAGGCGGTCCGGATCGAGCCAGATTCGCATGGCGTAGTCGCGGCTGCCGAACACGATGAGCGAGCCGACGCCATCGACGCGCGTGAGCGCGTCCTTGATCTCGAGCGTGGCGTAGTTGGAGATGAACAGTGGATCGCGCGATTTGTCGGGCGAAAAGAGATGCACGACCATCATCAGATCGGGCGAGCTTTTGGCGACGACGACGCCGATGGCGCGCACATCCGCCGGCAGGCGCGGCTGCGCGATGGCGACGCGGTTCTGCACCTGCACCTGGGCAATGTCGAGGTTGGTGCCGATGTCGAACGTTACCGCGATCGAGAAACGCCCGTCCGCCGTCGAGTTCGACGAGACGTAGAGCATGTTCTCGACGCCGTTGATCTGCTCCTCGATCGGGGCAACCACGGTGGCCGCAACGACTTCCGCGCTCGCGCCGGGATACTGACCGGACACGCTGATGACAGGCGGCGCGATCTCGGGATATTGCGCGACCGGCAGGCGGCTGAAGGCCACCCCGCCGAGGATCACGATCACGATCGAAACCACCGAGGCAAAGATCGGCCGATCGATGAAGAAGTGCGAAATCCGCATATCGCCGGTGCCTTACCGATTCTCGTTGCGGGTTATTGCTGGTTCTTGGCCTGCGGACCCGACGGACCGGCACCCTGTTCTTGCGGGGTCACCTTCTGGCCGGGCCTCA
>DASZVZ010000010.1:0-4040 GCA_035546875.1 Pseudolabrys sp. | reverse complement strand
AGTTGAGTTAACTCGCCTTCAGCTCGCGCTCGCGCTGGATGATTTCGGTGGCAAGACGCAGATACGCTTCGCTGCCGACGCACTTCAAATCGTAAACCAGCACCGGCTTGCCGTAGGACGGCGCCTCGGAGACGCGCACGTTGCGCGGGATCACCGTCTCGTAAACCTTGCGCCCCATGAACTGGCGCACGTCGGCGACCACCTGGTTGGAGAGATTGTTGCGCGCATCGAACATGGTAAGCACGATGCCGTGGATCGACAGATCCGGATTGAGACTCGTCTTCACCTGCTCGACGGTCTTGAGCAGTTGCGACAGGCCTTCGAGCGCGAAGAACTCGCACTGCAGCGGCACGAGGATCGCGTGCGCCGCCGCCATCGCGTTGATGGTGAGGAGATTGAGCGACGGTGGGCAATCGACCAGCACATAAGTGAAATCGGATTCGCGCGTGCCGGTGTTGAGCGTCAGCAAAGAGGTGCGCAGGCGGAAAGCGCGGTCGCGCGCCTGGCCGATCTCGAGCTCGAGGCCGGACAGGTCGAGCGTCGAGGGCGCAATGAAGAGACGCGGCACCGCCGTCGGCAGCACGGCGTTGCGCATCGGCACGGCGCTGGCGAGCACGTCGTAGGTCGAGGTGCGGCGTGCGCGCCGCTCGATGCCGAGCCCGGTCGAGGCGTTGCCCTGCGGGTCCAGGTCGACCACCAGGACGGTCTCGCCGATGGCGGCAAGCGCGGTGCCGAGATTGATCGCGGTCGTGGTCTTGCCGACGCCGCCCTTCTGGTTGGCGACCGCGAGTACCCGCGGCCGGACCGGGTCACGCTTCACCACGGCAGCGGGGCCGGGCGTCGTGTCGGGCTTGGCAAAGGGCACGACCTGTGGAGCCGCTTGGGACGCGGTCTGCGCGCCCGGCGGTGCGGAATTCTCGTCGCGGCTATGGTCCATGTGCGTGGCTCGTTCAATGGCCGACTGGCGGCCAACCCTAGAGGCTTTCGCGGGGTTTGAGGCCTTGAATAACGATGATCGTGCCGTCCGGGCTAGTGCGGCTTGGCAGCTTAGAGGATTGAATTTTCCAATATTTAGCGGCTTCGGTCAATTCGGCATCTACATCTTGTCCCTTCGGAAAGATGCCCAAGGCGCCCTGTTCGATCAACTTAAAGGATTGATCGCAAAGCATTTTCAGGGATGCCAGAGCCCTGGCTGTGACCACGTCCGCTCTTTTTGCGAAGCTTTCCCCAAAATTCTCGATGCGCATCGCGTGCACCTGCGCAGGCACGCGCGTGATTCGCACTGCTTCGCGCAGGAATGCGGCCTTTTTGCTGTTGCTTTCAACGAGATGAACGAAGCCGCCGATTTCGGCCAGAGCGCAGGCGATCGGCATTCCCGGGAAGCCGCCGCCTGCGCCGAGGTCGACCCAGACCTTCGCCTGTGGCGCCAGGGCCAGGAGCTGCAGCGAATCGGCAATGTGTCTTGTCCAAAGAACAGGAAGTGTCGAGCTCGCGACGAGGTTCGTCTTTTTTTGCCAGAGCAACAGCACTTCTACGAAGCTTACGAGGCGCTTTTCCGTTTCACGTGAAACGGGCGTGAGCTCAAGCGCGCGCTTCTTGTCGGCATCGAGCGCGCGCTGTTCGGCCGTGTTCAAGCGCTTTTCGCCGCTTTCTTTCCGCGGCGGCGCACATGCGCGACGAGCAGCGTCAGCGCCGCCGGCGTAATGCCGTCGATGCGGCCCGCCTGCCCGATCGTGCGCGGCCGAAGCATTTGCAGTTTCTGTTTCACTTCGTTCGATAGACCCGGCAATGCCGCGTAGTCGATTTCATCGGGCAATTCGAAACTTTCGTCGCGTCGATATGCGGCGACGTCAGCCGCCTGGCGCGAGAGATAAACTTCGTACTTCGCGTCGATCTCGATCTGCTCCGCGATCTTTGGCGCGAGCTCTGCAAAGCGCGGCCAGATTCTCGCGAGATCCGAAATCGTGACGTTCGGATATGACAATAACTCGAATGCCGTGCGGCGTTGACCGTCTTTGTTGAGCGCAATGCCGTGACGCTCGGCTTCTTTCGGAGTCACCGATACGGATTTGGCAAATTCGCGCGCGACTTTGAGCGCGGAATTTTTCGCAGCAAATAGTTTTGCGCGTTCATCGCTAATGCAACCGATCGCGATTCCTTTTGCAGTTAAACGTTGATCGGCATTGTCCGCGCGCAGCGCGAGGCGATATTCGGCGCGCGAGGTGAACATGCGATACGGCTCGCTGACGCCGCGTGTAACGAGATCGTCGATCATCACGCCGAGATAAGCTTCCGCGCGATCGAAGATGATCTCAGCGCCCTCACCCGCGCGCGACGCTGCATTGAGACCCGCAAGAAGTCCCTGTGCCGCAGCCTCTTCGTAGCCTGTGGTGCCGTTGATCTGTCCGGCCAGAAACAAGCCGCCCAAACGTTTTGTCTCGAGCGTCGGCTTCAACTCGCGGGGATCGACGTGATCGTATTCGATAGCGTAGCCCGGACGAATGAAGCGCGCGTTTGCCAATCCAGGAATTGTCGCGACGAGCGCGTGCTGAACGTCTTCAGGCAGTGACGTCGAAATTCCGTTCGGATAAACCGTATGATCGTCGAGGCCTTCCGGCTCCAGAAAAATCTGGTGGCCGTCGCGCTCGCCGAATTTCACGATCTTGTCTTCGATCGACGGACAGTAACGCGGGCCGCGTGACGCGATCTGCCCTGAGTACATCGGCGAGCGATGCACATTGTCGCGGATAATCTTGTGCGTGGGGTCGACCGTGCGCGTGATGCCGCATTGAACCTGAGGATTTTCGATGCGCGTTGTCAGCATCGAGAACGGCTCAGGCGGTTCGTCGCCAGGCTGCATTTCGAGCGCGGCCCAATCGATCGTGCGGCCGTCGAGGCGCGGTGGCGTGCCGGTTTTCAATCGGCGCAGCGCGAATCCGAGACGCTCGAGCGTTGTCGAAAGACCGAGCGCGGGGGCTTCGCCAACGCGGCCTGCGGGAATCTGCTTTTCGCCGATATGAATGAGGCCGCGCAGGAACGTGCCGGTGGTGAGAACCACGGCGCCGGTCGCGAAGACGCGGCCGTCCTTCAGGACAACGCCGGAAACGCGGCCGTTTTCGATGGCCAGATCGTCGGCTTCGCCTTCGATCACATCGAGATTTGGCGTGGCGCGGATCGCAGCCTGCATGGCGGCCGCATAGAGCTTGCGGTCGGCCTGGGCGCGGGGGCCACGCACGGCGGGGCCTTTGCGGCGGTTCAAAACGCGGAATTGGATGCCGCCCTGGTCGGCGACGCGGCCCATCAGGCCATCCAACGCATCGATCTCACGCACCAGGTGGCCTTTGCCGAGGCCGCCGATGGCAGGATTGCAGGACATGGCGCCGACGGTGGCGAACTTGTGTGTGACGAGCGCGGTCCTGGCGCCCATGCGGGCCGCTGCGGCCGCCGCTTCGCAGCCGGCATGGCCGCCGCCAATGACGATGACGTCGTAGAGAGCGCGCATTCGAGCGAGCTTTAGCGTAAGGCGAGGGGGCCGGTCAAAGGAAATGCCGTAAAATCGGGCCTTTCCGGCAATGTTTCACGTGAAACATCAGCCCGAGCAGCCATGTTCTTCCAGCCGATCGGTGATTCGTTCCGGCCGAGGAAACGGCAGAACCCGCAGAGCATTTTCTTCTTCTCGCCATAACTCGACCGGCGTTCTTGCGGGGACTCGCCGCCCACACCTGTGCCTACTTCCCGACGCAGAAGTCGCGGAAGATCACGTCGAGGACATCCTCGACGTCAACCCGGCCGGTCAGCCTGGCGAGGCTATGCGCTGCACTGCGCAGCTCCTCGGCCACCAAGTCCTCGCGGCTGGCGACATCCTTGCTTGCGGCGCGCTTGAGCGCATGAACGGCCGATTCCAGCGCCTGCCGATGGCGCTCGCGCGTGACCAGCGCCGGCTCGCCGCCGAGCCAGGCTTCGGCCTGCTTGCCCAAGGCGGTCAGCAGCGCGTCAAAGCCGGTGCCGTCTTTGGCCGAAAGAATGAATACTTGCTCATT
>DASZVZ010000009.1:0-25887 GCA_035546875.1 Pseudolabrys sp. | reverse complement strand
TTTGACCTCCGCGTTGAACGCATCGACCCATTGCTGCGGCTTTATCTTCTGGTTCGGATCCGCGATCACCTGATGGATTGCCGGCTCCTCGATTTGCACCAGCGGCGCGCCGCAATCCGCGAGCGCGTGATATTCCTTGTTGAGCGCGGCGGACAGATCCATCAGCAATTGCAGCCGGTCCTTGTAGTGCTCGTCGGTGAGCATCAGCGCGAGAATCTGCGCCGAGATCGAACCGATCTTCACCGGCCTGTCGGTCATCGGCGCGATCGCCTTGTAGGCGCGGTCGAGCTGCAACGACGTCGCGCCGATCTTGCCCGTCACCGGCGGCGTCATGCGCGTTTCGATCACTTCCCACATTAGGTCGCCCGGGCCCTTGTCGGCCATGAAGCCCGCTGGCGGCACTTCGACGCGCGGCGCGCCGATGCCCTCGATTCGCTCGGTGGCGTAGCTCACCCAGCTTCGCCCGGCGACGTCGTTGTCGAGGCGCGTGTCGCCGTCGACGAAGATGTCGATGCCCGCGCGATGCTGCGCGGCGACGTGGCAGGCGAGGCAGTCGAAATGCTGCTCGCGATAGGCGGCTTGCGAGAAGCCGCGCGACAGCGGCAGGCCGCGCAGGTTCTCGGTGTACCAGGAGGGGCGCGGCAGCGCGCCGGTCGTGGTGGTCAGCAGGGCCTTGCCCTCGGTCACCGTGAACATGCAAAACCCCTTGATTTCGTGGGCAGAAAAGCCCGCCGGTGCTTGCCCGTTTAGGATAGAATGCACAGTTCATGGACGCCACCGTCAAGCGCGCGAAAATGACTGCAATGCCGGACACCCATCAGACGATCGCGCGGCTCACGCCGCTCGCCGACGTGCTGGCCGCTATCGACGCGGCGGCGAAGCCGGTCGCCGCATGCGAGGTCGAGGTCGCGGCGGCGCGCGGGCGCGTGCTCGCAAC
This sequence comes from Pseudolabrys sp., assembly GCA_035546875.1. Classification (GTDB taxonomy): domain Bacteria; phylum Pseudomonadota; class Alphaproteobacteria; order Rhizobiales; family Xanthobacteraceae; genus Pseudolabrys. Next base: position 24,950 of record DASZVZ010000009.1, on the reverse strand, counting down.
AGACGTCGCCGCGGCGAGGGCGCTGCCGCCGACGGCCATTGCGTTGCAGGACGGCTGGGCGGTGAGCGCGGACGCAACGCGCGACGCCGGCGGCTATGCGCCTGCGATTTTGCCGCAGGCGCCCGTGCGCATCGAAGCGGGGCAGCCGATGCCGAACGGCACCGACGCGGTGGCGCCGTTCGAGACAATCCAGATGCGCGGCGGGCAAGCGGAAACGGTTGCGGCCGTTGCGGCCGGCGAGGGCGTGCTGGCAGCGGGTAGCGATTGCGCGGCTGGAAAGGTGTTGCGTGCGGCCGGTCAGCGCGTGCGCGCGAGCGACGCCGCGGTCTTCGCTGCAACCGGCGCCACGAGCGTGAGCGTGCGGATGCCGCGCGTGAGCATCGTGCCGGTACGCACGGATCCAATTCTCGATGCAGCGGCGAATTTCATCGCGACGGATGTGGCGCGGCAGGGCGGCGACGCGCAAATTGCAGCGGGCGATCTCGACCGCGCGCTGCGCGACGAAGGCGCGGATGCCCTCGTTGTCGTCGGCGGCACCGGCAGCGGACGCAACGACAAGAGCGTGCAGGCGCTGGCGCGCGCCGGGCGCGTCGCGGTGCATGGCGTAGCCTTGATGCCGGGTGAGACGGCGGCGTTCGGAACTTCCGGCTCGCGCCCGGTGTTGCTTATTCCGGGACGGCTCGGCGCGGCATTTGCGGTGTGGCTGACGGTGGGGCGGCACATGCTGGCGCGGCTTTCCGGGTTGAACGACAAAGAACAAAGCACGCAGGCAACGCTGTCGCGCAAGATCACATCGACGGTGAGCCTCACCGAGTTCGTGCCGGTGCGTCGCGCCGGCGACAGTGTCGAGCCGCTGGCGATGAAATATCTCTCGCTCTCCGCGCTCGCGCAGGCCGATGGTTTCGTGCTGGTGCCGGCGGGAAGCGAAGGCTTCCAGGCCGGCAGCGCCGTATCCGTGAGGCCGTGGCCGTGAACGATCCGCGCAAGCCGCGCCCGCAGACGAACGACGAGCTGATCGCGCGCGTGCGCGCCGCCGCGCGCCAGGAGCAGTTCCTCGACGTCGTTTCGGCGGAGGAAGCGCGCGCGCGTTTCGAGAAGCATCTCGACCTTTCGCCGCTCGCGCCGGAAAACGTCAAGCTCGCCGACGCGCTCACGCGCGTGCTGGCGCACGACGTCATCGCCAAAGTCGACGCGCCCCCGTTCGACCGCGCCAATGTCGACGGCTTTGCGCTGCGCGCCGCGGACACCGCGGGCGCGAGCGATGCTGCGCCCAAACGGCTGACGCTCAACACCGAAGTAATCGCCTGTGGCCGTGCGCCGGTGATCGAGGTGCGGCCCGGCACAGCGTCGGCGATTGCGACCGGCGGCGTTATTCCGCGCGGCGCCGACGCGGTCATCATGATCGAGCACACGGAACTGGTCGAAGACGGCGCGCCCGCGATCGAGCTGCGTCGCACCGTAGGGCCCGGGCAATTCGTGTCCTACGCCGGCTCCGACATCGCGCGTGGCGAAACGCTGCTGCGGCGCGGCGCGCGTATCGGCTCGCGTGAGATCGGCACGCTCGCCGCGTGCGGGCTTGCGGCCGTCGACGTGGTGCGCAAGCCGAAAGTCGCGGTGCTCTCGACCGGCGACGAGCTGGTTGCGCCGGGCGAGGAACTGCGTCCCGCCGGCGTTTACGACAGCAACGGCGCCATCATCGCCGCGGCAATTGCCGAAGCGGGTGGCGAACCGGTTGCCTTCGGCGCATTTCCCGACAACGAGCAGGCGCTGGAAAAGGCTGTGCGGCAGGCACTTTCGGAGTGCGACATGGTGGTGCTCTCCGGCGGCACGTCGAAGGGCGCCGGCGATCTTTCCTATGGAATCGTCTCGAAGCTCGGCAAGCCCGGCGTGCTGGTGCACGGCGTCGCGCTCAAGCCCGGCAAGCCGCTTTGCCTGGGCGTCGTCGATTCAAAGCCGATCATGGTGCTGCCCGGCTTCCCCACCTCGGCGATCTTCACTTTCCACACTTTCGTCGCGCCCGTGATCCGCGCCCGCGCCGGCCTGCCGCCGGAAGCGGCGGAAAAAATCTCCGCGCGCGTGCCGGTGCGCGTTGCCTCAGAGCTCGGTCGCAAGGAATTCGTGCTGGTGGCGCTGACGCAAGGCGAGGACGGCGCTGTGGCGTTCCCGACCGCCAAGGGTTCAGGCTCCGTGACGAGCTTCTCGCAGGCGGACGGGTTCCTCGAGATCGACGCGCTCGCCTCCGCGCTCGACGCAAATTCGCAGGTCGACGTGACACTGATCGGCAGTGCCGCGCGCGCGCCCGATCTCGTGATCATGGGCAGCCACGACGTCGCACTCGACGCGGTTGTCGGCGCGCTCGCCGAACGCGGTTTTTCCGCGCGCGTACTCGCGGTCGGCAGCCTCGGCGGTGTCGCTGCGGCGTCGCGCGGCGAATGCGACATTGCGCCGGTCCACATCGTTGATCCGAAAACCGGAAAATATAACGAGCATCTCGCAACGTCGGATCTGGGCCTGGTCCCTGGCTGGCGGCGGATGCAGGGCATCCTTTTCCGTCCAGGCGACACGCGCTTCAAGGGCAAGGATGCGGACGCCGCGCGCAAGAGTGCGCTCGCCGATCCCGACTGCCTGATGGTCAACCGCAACGCCGGCTCCGGCACGCGTGTGCTGATCGACAAATTGCTCGACGGCGTCCGGCCGCCCGGCTACGCGAACCAGCCGAAGTCGCACAACGCGGTCGCCGCCGCGATCGCGCAAAATCGCGCCGATTGGGGTGTCGCCATCGAGCCGGTGGCGAAGCTCTATGGCCTCGGCTTCATCCCGCTCGCGCCCGAGCACTACGATTTCCTGCTGGTCGAGGCGCGCCGCCGGCGCCCGGCGGTGCAGGCCTTCCTCGCCGCGCTGCGCGACGAAAAAGTACGTGCGCGCATCGCCGCGCTCGGCATGCGCCTCGCTGATGTCTAAATTCGCGCGCCATCATGTCGCGATGAGACGTCTGTTCACGTCGTTCTTTGCCGCGCTGATGTTCTTGCCGCCGATCGCACACGCGCAATTGCGCGGGCACGGCGGTCCCGTGCGCGCGCTGGCTATCTCGCCGGACGGCACGCGCGCCGTTTCGGGCAGCTTCGACACCTCCGCGATACGCTGGTCGCTGCAACGCAACGTCGCCGAGCAGGTGATGCGCTATCACGACGGCGCGGTGAATGCGGTCGCGTTCTTGAAGGACGGCCGTATCGCCACGGCGGGCGCCGACGCGCACATTGCGCTGTGGAAGCCGGGCGAGCCGCAGCCGGAGAAAGTTCTCGACGGTCATGGCGCGCCGATCGCGGCGCTTGCCGTGTCGCCGGACGGCGCGACACTCGCTTCTGCCGCGTGGGATCGCACTGTGCGGCTGTGGCCGCTGTCAGGCGGTGCGCCGCGCGTGCTCGAAGGTCACACGCAGAATGTGAACGGTGTCGCCTTCACCCCGGACGGAAAAAATCTTGTGAGCGCCGGTTACGATGCGACGCTACGCATCTGGCCGCTCGCCGCCGGGCAAAATGTCGTGCGCAATCTGCCGACGCCGCTCAACACCGTGGCGGTCGCGCCGGATGGCGAGATCGTTACCGCCGGCGCCGACGGCAAGGTTTATTTCCTCTCGCCGCAAGGCGAGGTGCTCGGCGATGTGAAGGCTTCCGACGTTCCGGTGATCGCCCTGGCAATCTCGCGCGACGGTACGTTGGTCGCTGCCGCCGGCATCCGCGGCTCGGTCGCGGTGATCGATCGCAAGGAACGCAAGTTGGCGCGCACGCTGGTCGGCCCCGGCCTGCCGGTATGGTCGGTGGCATTCTTTCCCGACAGCCGCACGCTGCTGACCGGCGGCACCGACCGCATGATCCGCCGCTGGGATGCGGTAAACGGCGAGCCGATCGGTTCGGTTGCGGTCGGCGCGCCATCCGATCCGCTCGCGGCGTATGCCGGCGATCACGGCGCGGAAGTATTCCGCGCCTGCGTCGCCTGCCACACGCTGACACCGGATGAAGGCAACAAGGCCGGACCGACGCTGCACGGGATTTTCGGCCGCCGCATCGCCACGCTGCCCGGCTACAATTTCTCGCCGGCCCTTAAAAAGCTCGACATCGTCTGGACGCCGGAAACGGTGGCTAAACTGTTCGAGATCGGTCCCGCCGCCTACACACCCGGCACCAAGATGCCGGAGCAGACCATCGGTTCGCCGGAAGACCGCAAGGCGCTGGTGGAGTTTCTCGGCAAGGCGACGAAGTAATGGACGGTTATCGGGTTCGTTCCGATTTCCACCCCGCGACGAGCTTTCAGACGCTTCGAGTTGATCTAGTCTGCAGTTGCAGGCGCCACCTTGTATCCGGGCAAGCCGGCGCGGTCGATCGCCTGCTGCACCAACCCCGACGCCTTGGCCTGTTCGATAAATTCGGTGATGTAGGCGAGCCGCGCGGCCTGCCCCTTCGCAAGCACAATGCCGACGAGGTTGGCTCCGTAGTGCTCGTCCAGCACCCGCGAGCCGGGAAGCCTCGCCGAATAGGCCAGAAGCCCGCCGCGGATCGAGGCGAAGGCGTCCGCCTGGCCGGAACGCAAAAGCTCGAAAGTGGGGTCCGGAGTCGCCGCATAGACCAGTTGGGCGTGTTTGAGTATTCGGCTCAAGGCCAGGGTTGAAGCGTGATCGCGCACGACAGCGATGCGAACGCCCGGTCGATCGACGTCTGCGATGCGCTGAATCGAAGAGGCCGCCGGCACCAGAAAGGTGTAGTCCAGCTGAAGAATGGGGGGCGAAAAGGCGACCCCGGTCCGGGACGGGTCGGGCCCCATGACTCCCATGTCACATGCGCCCGCCGTCACGCACGTCAACACTTCGGGAATGGTCGGAAATCCGACCAGCACGATCTCAGCTCCGATCCGCGCGCCCATCGCGCGAGCAATATCGAGAAAAATGATCCCGACTCCGGCTGCCTTGGGCTCGCCCGTCTGCGGATCCTTTTTGTACAAGAAAGGATTCACCCCGACGCGAATTTTGCCGGCCTTTGCGAGGTCGGCGACTCGGGCGTCGGAGACTTGCTGCGCTTCGGCGAAGCTTAACAATGCGGTGGCAAACGTGATGGAGAGAAGAAGCTTTTTCATGTGCGTCTCCCACGCTTGAAAACTACAGCGGCCTAGCTCTCCGGCTCCTGCTCCCGCTCGCGCAGATAATCGTCGGTGGTGCGCGGGGCGGGACGCTGCGGCGCGCCGAACGGATCGAAGTTCTCCTCCGCCATGACCTGCACCCGGCAATCCGCGCACATCTTGATGGCGTCGAGCCGCGTTTTCGAATCCTTGTACATCCAGTGCTTGCCTTCGAGCTTTGCGACGACCCGCTCGACCGAACTCTTGGTGCCGAACGGCTTGCTGCACCGGATACAGAGGAATGGTTCTTCCTGCTTGATGACGCGACTCGCCGCAATGGCGGCGCGGAAGTCGATCTGCGGACTCAGGCTGATCACCTTTTCCGGACAAGTCGCCTTGCACAGCCCGCACTGCACGCACGCGTCCTCGGCGAAGCGCAACATAGGCCGCTCCGGATCGTCCGACAGCGCGCCGGTCGGGCAGGCGGAAACACATGAGAGGCAAAGCGTGCAGCCGTCGACGTTGACCTCGACCTTGCCGAAAGGCGCTCCTTGCGGCAGCGGGACGACGTCGACGGGTGTCGGCGCGGCGGCATGCAGTGCGCGCAGGGAAAGCCGCACTACGTCGCGCTTGTCGCCGACCGCGGAGAATGTCGCGGGCCGCGGCGCGGGCTGCATCGGCGCAATCGCGCGCAAGGCTTCGCCGAGCGCGAACGGATCGTCGGTCTCGATCGCTGCGGCGCGCACGCCGGCAAAGCCAAGTCCGGAAACGATTGGTTCGGCAAGCGCGATCGTCTTCCTGAGGCCCGCGACATCGTGGCGCGGTTTCGCGCGCAGCAGGAAACGCACGGCGGTCGCGCCATAGGCGAGCGAGGCGGCGATCGACTCGATTCCGACTTGCGTGACTTCGTTGACCGCCACCGGCAGCACGTTCGCCGGCAGACCATCGCCGTGACGCGCCAGCGCGTCGATCAGCTCGGCGCCGTGCGTCTCGTCGTGGAACAGCACAACCGGCTTCGTTCCACCGGCGGTGTGATAGGCGATGAGCAGCGTGCGCAGCTTGCGCAGCAGCGCGTCGGACGGCGGCAGTGCATAGGCCGCCGCGCCCGTCGGGCAGGCGGCGGCGCATTGTCCGCAGCCGGCGCAAATCCCGGCATCGATCGCGACGTGGTCGCCGTTCGGCGTTATCGCGCCGGTCGGGCAGAGATCGAGGCAACGATGACAGCCGACGATCTTCGAGCGCGAGTGCGCGCAAAGATCGGCGGTGAAATTGATGTAGTGCGGCTTGTCGAAAGTGCCGGTTAGGTCGCGCGCCTTGAGCACCGCGCGCAGCACGGCGACCGGATCGCCCGGATCGGCGCGCAAATAGCCGTCGCGCAGATCGGCGGCGGCAAAGAGCGGCGTGCCGCCGGACAGGTCGAGCAGAACGTCGCAACGCGATACCGCGCCGTTGCGCGTTTCGTCGAACATGAGCTCGCCGCGCGAGGAAGGCCTCGGCGCGGCGTAATCGTCGACCGTGATTTCGAACGTGCCGAGAAAGCCTTTGGCGGAGCGGATGTTCCCCTTCACGACCGGAAATTCGGTGACGCGCATCGGGACAACGTCGCCGCGATTGACGAGAACCGTGACGTCGAGATGGTCTTTCAGCAAGTTGGCGGCTTCGATCGCCCGCTCATCCTTGCCGTAGATCAGCACGACGCCGTCGCTGTCGAGCCTGAAATATTCCGGCGCGGGCGTCGCTTCCGCGGCAGCCGCAATCAGCGCGGCGACTTTCGGCCCGGCCGCCTTCGCATCTTTCGACCAGCCGGCCGTCTCGCGGATATTGACGAAGGTCAGCGCGTCTTCTTTCTCGCCCGCGATCTCCTGGAACAGCGGCGCTTCCTGCGTGCAGGCGACCACAACAGGCTCGCCGCTCGCCGTGAGCGCGCGCATGCGCTCGAGCTCGGCGCGGCACATTTGCCTTCCGGTCAGCACCTCGGCGCCACGGCAGGAGCGCTGCACCGCGCCGGTGTCGAGCGGCATGGTGTCCTCGCAGGAACACATCACGATCGTGTGCGGACGTTCCGCCATGAGGCGCGTTAACCTGTTTTATCGGCCTGCCACCTGCGAATTCGGGCCGCATCTGGCACCGCGCGGCCAGCATGAAAAATGACGGTCGCGCACGGGACTGGCTCTCTTGCCCCCGCTGGCTATACTTATAGTTATTCAAGACAGAAAGTACGAGTACAGAACGAATGCCGCTTGAGACGCGGACCCTGCGATCGCCGTTTTCGTCCGAGTTGGCGTTGCCGCCGCCGTTCACATTGGTGACATTGCGCGAGGTGGGCGACGCGTTCGCGCATGCGACGGCGGTTGCGGCGGAGCAGGGCGCGGGCACGCTTGTCTATGTCGGCCGTTTCGATCTCGCCGAGTTCGCGGTGGTGCTGGAGCCGGACGAGCCGTTGCGGCAGGCGCGGCGCGGATTCTATGCCGGCATGGTCGCGCTGGCCGACGCGCTGGTCGCGCACGCGCCGCCGGAAACGCCGCTCGATGTCGTGTGGCCCGACACCGTGCGCATCAATGGCGGCATCGTCGGCGGTGGGCGACTTGCCTGGCCGCGCAACACCGACGAAGACGAGCCGCCGGCGTGGCTCGTCTTCGGCGCGATGATCCGCACGGTTTCGATGAATACGGAGCCGGGGCTCAATCCGCTTTCGACGGCGCTGGAAGAAGAAGGCTTCACGGATTTCACCGCCGCGCGGCTGGTCGAAAGTTTCGCGCGCCATTTGATGCTCGCAACCGACGGCTGGCAGGAGCGCGGTTTTGCCGCAGTGGCGCACGACTATCTGGCGCGGCTGACGAAGGAGAGCGGCGTGCGCCGCGACATCGACGATAATGGCGATCTGCTCGTCCGCCGCGCGGGCAAGTCCGACGCCGAACGCAAGAAACTGGTGCCGGCGCTCGGCAAGCCGGCCTGGCTCGATCCGAAGACCGGAGGGCCGCGGGTATGAAACTGCTGCGCACGATCCGGCTCGATGCATCCGACACCTTCGTGTTCGAGCGGGCGGCGGAGCCCGGCGAATGGGCTGTGTCCGGCGCGTTCGCATTCTGGGATCGCGACCCGGCAAAGCTTGAAGGCAAGGCGCGCTCTGCATTCCGGGGCGGCTTTCTCGGTATCGCCTCGCTCGGCGGGTCGACGCTGGTGCAGATCGTCGAGGTGAGCGAAACCGACCGCGCGCACGTCGTCGACGCTCTGGCGCAACAGCTGGTGGAGAATTTCGGCGCGCCCGATTTGCAACAAGCCCGCGCGGCCGCGGAGGACGAAGTTGCGTTCGCGCAATCGCTGTGCAGCCAGCCGCAGGATACACTGGTCGCGGTGCATCGATCGTATGAAGACGGCAACGTGCGCGAGTCTTTCCGCACGCTGCGTCCGCGCAACGGTCCGAAGCCGCTGCGTGCATTCTCCTTCATGGAAGTCGAAGGCGAGAGCGAGCCGGGCGAGGAAGTCGATCTCGTCGCCATGGCCGGGAAAGAAAGCAAATGAACGACTTCTGGCTTTCCTGCGGTCACCATCTGCTCGAGCGCGACGAGGGCGGCGGGCTGCGCGTGACCGACGAGTTCCTGAAGGTCTATCTGGCGCGGCCCGAATTGATTCCGCCGCCGGAAGCCTGCGCGGTCGAGCGCACGCTCTACGATGCGCTGCTGGAAAATCCGCGCATGCCGGTGTCGCAATCCAACATCGCGGCGATTGCCGACGCCGATGCGCGCGAAAACTGGCGGTTTCTCCTCGCATTCCGCGATCACCTTCTCCGCCACAAGACGCTGGAGGCGGCATACGCCGAACTCGTTCGGCACGGGCCCGGCAACACGCCGCCGCTGTTCATCAACCAGCTTGTGCACGTCGTGCTGCGCAACGCGCTCGACGGCTGCGCCGATCCGCAAGTGCTGCGCGCCGCCGAGATGTTCTTCCGCACCCAGCGCGTGACGCTGCACGAGGAGTCCCTGATCGCGGCGGACGAAGAGACGATCGGCGGCGTCAACGCCGCGCCGGTTTCGCCGCTGGTGTCGATGCTCGGCATCCCCGCCGAATCCGAGATCGACGTGCTCAACGACGACAACGCGCAAAGCTATTGGGAGCGCAGCGACCGTTTCGACATGGCGCTCGATGTCACCGCTGGACGCAGCGGCCTCGCAGCGCTGGCCGAGGCGATGCGGATCTGGATTTCGCATATCCACGGCGTCGAGGTTTCGGTCGAGCCGCTGACCGAGCTCAACAACGTCAATCTCGCCTGGTATGTCGGACTGGACTCCGACGCCACCCGGATCGGCGATCAGTTGTGGAACGGCGAAGAGCTCGACGAAGGCACCCTGTCGCGGGTGGTCGGACTGTTCAGGCTTACATTCGCCGATCCCGCGATTGCCATCGAGAAAGTGCGCGGCGAGCCGGTCTATCTGATCCTGTCGATGACGCCGGACAAGCTGATCCGCATGAAGCCGCAGAATCTCGTCACCGGGTTGCCCATCCGCCATCTGGAGGCCGTCAGTTGAGTGTCTCTCCGCCGCTTCAGACGATCACGGTCGGCGTCGTGGTCGAGCGCAGCAAAGGCGTGACGCAATGGAGCGAGTTCGTCTGGCGCCCGGTCGGCGTGTTGGTAGGCGAGCCGGATGCGCCGCCGTGGAGCAAGCTCAGCGAGGAGGCCGAGCGCGTGACGTTCTACGCGGGCGCCGCCGACGTAGAGCTGCATCGCACGGAAGCCGACAACTACCGCAACAACCTGATGACCGAGACGCCACAGCTTTGGGTGGCCCTGCGGCCGACCGGCGCCGAGCCGCCATATGAATTGTTCACCGTCACCGCCGACCCGGCGGAAGGCGAGGCCCTGACCGAAGCGGGCAGCGACCTGATCGAGCCGGTGCCGATGCCGCCGGCGATCCAGGACGTGCTTGCGGCATTCGTCGCCGAACACCATGTCGATCAGGCGTTCGTCAAGCGCAAGCGCGACCGCGCCGATCCCGAAGCGCTGGCGCGGCGTTCGCCCATCCACGACCATGAGAAGCGATGAGCGATAGTGAGAAATTCCTCGAGCGGTGGTCGCGGCGCAAGCGCGACGCGGCCGTCGACGCGCGCGCGGAAAAGCCGGTAGACGAAGCACGCGCGCACGCGCGCGAGGAAGGATCTCCGAACGCGCCGAAAGAAGGATCCGCCGCCGCGCCGAAAGCAGATGAGCCGTTCGACGTGTCGACGCTGCCGTCGCTCGAGTCGATCGGCGCCAACTCCGACGTGCGCGCCTTCATGCAGCCGGGCGTGCCGCTGGAGTTACGGCATGCGGCCCTTCGTCGCGCGTGGTCCACCGACGTGCAGATCCGCGACTTCATTGGGCTGGTTGAGAACGTGGGCGACTTCAACGACCCACGCGGCATGCCCGGGTTTGGTCCGCTTCCGGAAGGCATCGACATCAAGAGCCTGCTTGCGCAGGCGATTGGTGCGCCTCAACCCGATACCGGCAAGGCAGAGCGCGCTGCCGAGGTGCAAGATAATCCTGAGCAAAAACAGCACCGCGCGCCCGATCCGCCCGCTGCAGCGGAAACGCGCCATGCGCCGGATCCGGACCCCGCTCTCGCCGACGAGAGCGCTTTGCAGCGCAACAAAACTCAAGTTGCGTTGCAAAAAGATTTTGATCCACCGGACTCGAGCCCACTGCCGCGCCGGCGCGGGCACGGCAGCGCTCTACCGAAATAGTTATTAGCCCATAGCTTCGAGCTATTGACCCTGCGGAGTTGGGGGGCGATAGTTTTTAATTATTATTGTTTGGCACCGCAGGGCCCTGAGCGTGTTGACAAAATGCGCCAAGGGCGGGCGGCCGGGGCGGAAACAATAAGAAAAAAGTGACATGACCGATCGGGGACTTCAGCAAGCTATCCACGCCGCCGGCGGCGTCACTGAACTTGCGCGCCGCATCGGCATCTCCCAGCCTTCTGTCTCCAATTGGGACCGCATTCCGGCGGAGCGTGTGCTCACTGTCGAGGCAGTCACCGGCGTCGCGCGCGCCATTTTGCGCCCCGACCTTTACAGCGATACGCCGAGCGGCGTCGACGACGTCGATCTTGCCCGCGCGCAGGAATACGCGTTGCTGGCGGCGCTGCTGGCTCGCGCGCCCGATGCCGCGCTGCTCAAGCGTCTCGCCGCGCTGCGCGGCGATCCGACTCCGCTCGGCGTCGCGCATGTCGGTCTCGCGGATGCCGCGAGCAAAGCCGACGTGGAGAAAGTCGAACGCGAGTTCTTCAACCTGTTCATCGGAATCGGCCGCGGCGAACTCGTGCCGTACGGCTCCTATTATCTGACGGGCTTCCTGCACGAACGTCCGCTGGCGCGGTTGCGCCAGGATTTGACCGCATTCGGCATCGAGCGCGTCGAGGATCAATACGAGCCGGAAGATAACGCTGCCATTCTCTGCGAGATCATGGCCGGCGTCGTCGGCGGACGATTGTCCGCGCCCGAGGATGCCGACCGCCAGCTGTTCGAGAAGCACCTGCAACCGTGGATCGGGCGGTTCTTCGCCGATCTCGAGAACGCCGAAGGCGCGAACTTCTATCGCAGCGTCGGCGCGCTCGGTCGCGTCTTCATGGAAATTGAGACGGAGGCATTCGCGCTGCCCGCTTAAGCGCGCAACGGAACACGAGCGATCAGGAGGACTGGCGATGAAGACAGATGGCAAAGCCAAAGTTGCTCGACGCGATTTCCTTCGCGTCCTTGGCGCCGGTGCCGGCGTTGCGGTTACTCCCGCCGCGCTCGTGACCGAAGCGCACGCCGACTCCGAGAGCAATGCCGACAAGCGCAAGGCTCGCTACAAGGCCGATTCGGACGAGGTGAAGACCTACTACCGCGTCAACCGGTATCCGAGCTGAAGGAGGGCACGCCGTGCTGATCAAACGAACAGAACGCCAGGCGCGCCGCGGTACGCTCGCCGCACTCGCCGCTCAAAGCAACATCAGGCTCGACCGCCGTACCTTCCTGCAGCGCTCCGGTCTCGTCGGCGCGGGCCTTGCGACACTCGGCGCCCTGCCGCTGGCAAGCGTGCGCAAGGCGAAAGCCGGTCCGCCGCCCGCGGCCGGCGCCGCGGTCACCATCCGCAAGAACGTCTGCACGCATTGCTCGGTCGGCTGCACCGTCACCGCCGAAGTGTCGAACGGCGTGTGGATCGGCCAGGAGCCGAGCTGGGAGTCGCCGATCAACCGCGGCTCGCACTGCGCCAAGGGCGCTTCGGTGCGCGAACTCGTCATGGGCGAGCGGCGCCTGAAATATCCGATGAAGCTCGTGAACGGCCAATGGACCCGCATCAAGTGGGACGAGGCGGTCAACGAGATCGGCGACAAGCTGATGCAGATCCGCGAGAAGTCGGGACCGGATTCGGTCTATTGGCTCGGCTCCGCGAAGTTCTCCAACGAAGGCACCTATCTCTTCCGCAAGCTCGCGGCGTACTGGGGCACCAACAACCAGGACCACCAGGCGCGCATCTGCCATTCGACGACGGTGACCGGCGTGGCCAATACCTGGGGCTACGGCGCGATGACCAACTCGTACAACGACATCCGCAACGCCAAGACCATGATCATCATGGGCGGCAATCCGGCGGAAGCGCATCCGGTGTCGTTGCAGCACCTGCTGGAAGGCAAGGAGCTCAACAAGGCGAACTTCATCGTCATCGACCCGCGCATGACGCGCACCGCCGCGCACGCCACCGAATACGTGCGCATCCGTCCCGGTACCGACATTCCGGTGCTCTGGGGCATGCTGTGGCACGTCTTCAAGAACGGCTGGGAAGACAAGGAATTCATCAAGCAGCGCGTCTACGGAATGGACGAGGCGCGCAAGGAAATCGAGAAGTACACCCCCGACGTGGTCGAGAACCTGACCGGCGTTCCGCCGGCCCAGCTTGAGCGCGTCGCAAAGCTGTTCGCGACCGAACGTCCCGCCACGCTGATCTGGTGCATGGGCCAAACCCAGCACACGGTCGGTACCGCCAACGTGCGCGCGAGCTGCATCGCGCTGCTCGCTACCGGCAACGTCGGCCGGCCCGGCACCGGCGCCAATATCTTCCGCGGCCACGACAACGTGCAGGGTGCGACCGACATCGGCCTCGATGTGGTGACGCTGCCGTTCTACTACGGACTCGCCGAAGGCGCGTGGAAGCACTGGGCGCGCGTCTGGGAGACCGACTACGACTGGCTGCAAAAGCAGTTCGTCGACAAGAAGATCATGGAGACCCCCGGCATACCGCTCACGCGCTGGTTCGACGCGGTGCTGTTGCCGAAGGACAAGGTCGGACAGAAGGACGTGGTGCGCGCGATGTTCGTGCAGGGCCACGCCAGCAACTCGATCACGCGTATCCCTGAATCCGTGAAAGGCCTGACCAAGCTCGATCTGCTGGTCGTCGCCGATCCGCATCCGACGACCTGGGCTTCGCTCGCGGTCAACGGCGGCAGAAAGGACAACACGTACCTGCTGCCGATCTGCACGCAGTTCGAAAGCGCGGGCTCGCGCGTGGCCTCCAACCGCTCGCTCCAGTGGGGCGAGCAGATCGTGCCGCCGATCTTCGAATCGAAAGACGACAACGAGGTCGTCTATCTCTTCGCGAAGAAGTTCGGCTTCGCCGACAAGATGTTCAAGAACATCAAGGTCAACGGCACCAAGGTGGTGGCCGAGGACGTGTTGCGCGAAATGAACCGCGGCAGCTGGTCGACCGGTTACTGCGGCCAGTCGCCCGAGCGTCTGAAACTGCACATGGCGAACCAGAAGGACTTCGATCTGGTCACCATGCGCGCCACAACCGGCCCGGCCAAAGGCGACTACTACGGGCTGCCGTGGCCGTGCTGGGGCTCACCGGAGGTCAAGCACCCCGGAACCCCGCTGCTCTACGACACGACGAAGAGCATCCGCGATGGCGGCGGCACCTTCCGCGCCCGCTTCGGCGTGGAACGCAACGGCGTGTCGCTGCTCTCCGAAACCTACTCCAAGGACTCGGAGATCAAGGACGGATATCCGCAATTCACCTACGGCGTGCTCAAGAAGCTCGGCTGGGATGCCGACCTCACGCCCGAGGAGCTTGCGACCATCCAGAAGATCGGCGGCGCCAAGCCCGATGACGTGTCCTGGTCGACCGACCTGTCGGGCGGCATCCAGCGCGTCGCGCTCAAGCACAACTGCATCCCGTACGGCAACGGCAAGGCGCGTGCGGTGGCGTGGGATCTGCCCGATCCGGTGCCGACCCACCGCGAGCCGATCTACACGCCGCGCGTCGATCTGATCTCCAAGTATCCGACCTATCCGGATGCCGTGAAATTCCGTCTGCCGAATATCGGTTTCACGGTGCAGAAGGATGCGGCGGAGAAAGGTATCGCCAAGCAGTTCCCGCTGATCCTTTCGTCCGGGCGACTGGTCGAATACGAAGGCGGCGGCGAAGAGACCCGCTCCAACAAGTGGCTCGCCGAATTGCAGCAGGACATGTTCATCGAGATCAATCCTGCCGATGCGGCGGACCGCGGGATCAAGGACGGCGCCTGGGTCTGGGTCACCGGCGCGGAGAACAGCTCGAAGGCCAAGATGAAGGCGCTCGTCACCGAGCGCGTCGGCAAGGGCGTCGCGTGGATGCCCTTCCACTTCGGCGGCTGGTTCGAGGGCAAGGACCTGCGCGGCGCTTATCCGGCGGGCACCGATCCCTACGTGCTCGGCGAAAGCGCGAACACGATCACGACGTACGGCTATGACCCGGCGACGGGCATGCAAGAACCCAAAGTCACACTCTGTCAGATCAGAGCGGCATAAGGAGCAACGACCATGGCACGTATGAAATTCCTCTGCGACGCCGATCGTTGCATCGAGTGCAATGCCTGCGTCACCGCCTGCAAAAACGAGCACGAGGTGCCTTGGGGCATCAACCGCCGGCGCGTCGTCACGCTCAACGACGGCAAGCCCGGCGAGCGCTCGGTGTCGATGGCCTGCATGCACTGCACCGATGCGCCCTGCGCGGCGGTGTGCCCGACCAACGCGTTCTACACGACCGCGGACGCGGTCGTGCTGCACTCCAAGGACATCTGCATCGGCTGCGGTTATTGCTTCTACGCCTGCCCGTTCGGCGCGCCGCAATATCCGAAAGTCGGCAACTTCGGTTCGCGCGGCAAGATGGACAAGTGCACCTTCTGCGCCGGCGGCCCGGAAGCCGACAACAGCAAGGAAGAGTACGAGAAGTACGGCGCCAACCGGCTTGCCGAAGGCAAGCTGCCGCTATGCGCCGAAATGTGCTCGACCAAGTCACTGCTCGCCGGCGACGGCGACGTGATTGCCCAGATCTACAAGGAGCGTGTGTCGAAGCGCGGATACGGTTCGGGAGCCTGGGGGTGGCAGACCGCCTACCGCGAGTCGATCGCGACGTGATGCTTTGCGCGGCGGTGCGCGCAATTTGCACCGCCGTTTCGTTTTGAAAAACTCGAAAGCAGGGAGAGGACCGCATGGCGAAATTTTTCACGCATATGCGCTTGATCGCGGGGGCATTGGCGCTTTTCTTCGTGGTCGCCGTGGCGGCTCCGGTTTCCGCCCAGCAACCGAGCTCGGTCAATCCGACGGCCGACGCGGTGAAGGAGCAGCAGCTCCTGAAGGAGCTCAACAAGATCCAGGGCCGCGGCACGATCCCCGACGTGAAATCCTACACGATCGAGCATCCGGCCGGCCGCGACTGGCAGCGTTTCCATAACGTGACGCTGCGCTGGATCGGCGGCATCGCCATCCTCGGCATCCTCGCCGTGCTGGTCATCTTCTATCTGTGGCGCGGCATGGTGCGGCTCGAGAGCGGCCGTTCGGGACGAACGATCGTCCGCTTCAACGCGTTCGAGCGCTTCGTGCACTGGATGACGGCGACCTGCTTCATCATCCTCGCGATCTCGGGCCTCAACATCACGTTCGGGCGCTCGCTGCTGCTGCCGCTGATGTCGCCGGACGCGTTCACGGCCTGGTCGGAAGGCGCCAAATACGCGCACAACTACCTGAGCTTCCCGTTCACCATCGGCGTGGTGCTGATCTTCCTGATGTGGATCGGCGGCAATATTCCGAACAAGGTCGACGTCGAATGGTTCAAGCGCGGCGGCGGCATCGTCGGCCACGATCATCCGCCGGCCTACCGCTTCAACGGCGGCCAGAAGGCGGTGTACTGGATCGTCGTGCTCGGCGGCGGCGCCGTGGCGGTCACCGGCTATGTGCTGATGTTCCCGTTCTACGGCACCGACATCGACTCCATGCAATACGCGCAGATGGTTCACGCCGTGGTCGCGGTGCTGTTCATCGCGGCGATGCTCGGCCACATCTACATCGGCACCATCGGCATGGAAGGCGCGTTCGAGGCGATGGGAGAGGGTACCGTCGACGTCAATTGGGCGAAGGAGCATCACAGTCTGTGGCTGCAGCAAGAGCAGGCCCGCACCGGCCCGAACCAGACGCAGCGGCAGCCCATGGCGACCCCCGCCGAATAAGCCCCGAAAAATCCGCAACGAACGACGCCCGGCCTTTACGGCCGGGCGTTTTGCTATAAGGGGCGGCAAAGGACCTGCGATGAATGCACCTCTGAAGGGCTCGATGCGCCTCATCGGGCTTGCCGGCTGGAGCGGCTCGGGCAAGACCACGCTGATCACCAAGGCGATCCCGCGCCTGATCGCGCGGGGCCTGCGCGTCTCCACCCTCAAGCATGCCCATCACGGCTTCGATCTCGATCAGCCGGGCAAGGATTCCTTTTTCCACCGCGCCGCCGGTGCGACCGAGGTGATCATCTCGTCGGCCAAACGCTGGGCGATCCTGCACGAGCTGCGCGAGGAGACGGAGTGGGATTTACCGGCGCTGCTCGGCAAGATGTCCCCGGTCGATCTGGTGCTGGTCGAAGGCTACAAGCGCGACAAATTTCCCAAGCTCGAAATCCACCGCGCCGAAAACGGCAAGCCGCTGCTGCATCCGGATGACCCGTACATCGTCGCGGTCGCCTGCGACAGCCCGTTGCCGCAGGCGAAAGTGCCGGTCGTCGATCTCAACGACATCGACGCCGTCGTCGATCTTTTGATTGCGCGCGCGGTGCCGGTCGCAAGCTTCGCGGGCGGGTGAGTCCGAATGGCGCAGCTCACCGATGACTGCTTTGCCTTCTCCGGTCCTCTGATGCCTATCGAGGACATGGAGAAACTGATCGCCGGGCGCATCGCGCCGGTGGCCGAAACGGAGCGTGTGCCGCTGCACGGCGCGCGCATGCGTGTGACGGCGCGGGACGTGATCGCGCCGGTCGATCTGCCGCCGTTCGACAATTCCGCGGTCGACGGTTACGCGGTGCGCCACGCCGATCTCGACAGCGGCGGCGACACGACGCTGAAACTATCCGGCCGCGTGACCGCCGGCCGCCGCGCCGACATGACGCTGAGTGCCGGGCAGGCTATCCGGATTTTCACCGGTGCGCCGATGCCGGCCGGCGCCGACACGGTTTTCATGCAGGAGGACGTTAAGGTCGACGGCGACAACGTTGCCGTGCCGAGCGGATTGAAGCTCGGCTCGAACCGGCGGCTCGCAGGCGAGGACGTACGCAAAGGCTCCGTCGTGCTGCCGGCGGGCACCGTGCTCGAGCCGCAGCACGTCGCGCTCGCCGCCGCGCTCGGCATCAGCGAGATCGAAGTGCGGCGGCGGCTGAAGGTCGCGATCTTCTCGACCGGCGATGAGGTGGTCGAGCCGGGCGCGGCGCGCGGCGGCGCGGCGATTTACGACGCCAATCGTTATCTTCTGTCGGAATTGCTGGAACGGCTGGGCGCCGTCGTGACCGATCTTGGCATTCTTCCCGACAGGCCGGACGAGCTTGCACGCTCCCTCCGCGAGGCGTCGGCCGGCCACGATCTCATCGTCACGTCCGGCGGCGTCTCGACCGGTGAAGCCGATTTCGTGCGCGACGCCATCGAGAAAATAGGCAAGCTCGTGTTCTGGCGCGTCGCCATCAAGCCCGGCCGTCCTGTGGCCATGGGCGTCATACGCGGCAGCGGTGCGCAAGAGGCGGAGGCCGGTGCGGCTTTCGTCGGTCTGCCCGGAAATCCGGTCGCTGTGTTTGTGACGTTCGTGCGGGTGGTAAAGCCGCTGCTGTTGCAACTCGCCGGGGCGCGGCCGCAAAAGCTCGTCGCGCTGCCGGTGCGCGCGGCGTTCGCCTACAAGAAGAAGAAAGGCCGGCGCGAGTACGTGCGCGTCGCGCTGCGCCGAACGGCCGACGGCGAAATCGAGGCGGTCAAGCATCCGCAGGATGGCGCCGGCATCCTGACGTCGCTCACCGAGACCGATGGACTGCTGGAGTTTCCCGAAGACGTGACGTCGATCGAGCCGGGCGCGCGCGTCGGGTTTCTCTCCTACGCCGCGCTGACGGGCTGATCAGCTATCGAGCCGCACGCCGCTCGAGGATGTGAACGCCTGATCGGCGTCCTCCTGCACGCTGCTGAGCACCACGCCGCCGATAATGGCAATCACGATGGCCGCGACACACGCGATAATAAATGATTTCATGGTTGTTCCTCTCCCGCCCCACGTATCGCCATTATAGCAGATAGGACGCGCCGGCGGCAGCGGCAACCGTCAGCCGCCGGATTGTTGCAACGCAATGTCGGTGGCTCGCCGCGCATCGTCCGGGGTATTCACGTTGAAGAACGGATCGACCGGTTGATCCGGCCAGTCGGCAACTGCGATACCGTGTCGCGCCGTCCATACCTCGATCTTGCGCAAGTCTTCGTCCACCAGGGCGTGTCGCAGGTCCTCGCGCAGCGCGAGCGGCCACAGACCGACGACCGGATGCCGCCATTGACCCGAGCGCGCGCAGGCGAGCGGCACGCCGCTGCCCATCTTGCGTCGCGCCACGTGCAGCTTCTCGACCAGATCGTCCGGCAGGAACGGGCAATCGCCCGGCACGCTCAAGAGCCATTCGACGCCGTTGTCCTGCGCCGCCAGCCAGTCGAGGCCGGCGAGAATGCCGGCGAGGGGACCGGGGTGTCCCGCGACGTTGTCTGCAATCACGGGGAGACCGGTGTCATCGAATCGCGTCGGGTCCCCGTTGGCGTTGATCACGACGCCCACGCACTGCGCCGACAGCGTCGCCAGCACGCGGTCGAGAATGGTGACGCCGCCGATCTCGAGCCGCGCTTTGTCGCCGCCGCCCATGCGCCGCGCCAGGCCGCCGGCGAGCACCAGGCCATAGGTGGGGGGGGCGGGTGTGGTCATGCGGCGTATGTAATGACGTGAGGCGACGACTGCAGCGACCATCTTTTTCCTCTCTTTTCGGCGGAGAGGGGAAACGAATACGCGTCGCACTCACATCCCGAAAATCTACTCGTCATGCACGGCGGCCTTGCGCCGGTGCTTGGCGCTTTCCTCTTCGACGAAGGCGAGATCCTGGTCGAACACGATACGGTCCTCGCCGGCAAGCGCGACGAAACGTTTGCCGCGCGCGCGGCCGATCAGCGTCAGGTTTGCCTTGCGCGCAAGCTCGACGCCCCACGCCGTGAAACCGGAGCGCGAGATCAGGATCGGAATGCCCATGCGCACGGTCTTGATCACCATCTCGGAGGTGAGCCGGCCCGTCGTGTAGAAAATCTTGTCGCCCGGCTTCACCTTCTCCTTGAACATCCAGCCGGCGATCTTGTCGACTGCGTTATGGCGGCCGACGTCTTCCATGTAGACGAGCGGCTTGTCTTCCTTCGCCAGTACGCAGCCGTGGATCGCGCCGGCCTCGAGGTAAAGCGATGGCGTGGTGTTGATCTCGTGCGTGAGCTTGTAGAGCCACGACGTTCGCAACTGCGCCTTCGGCAACTTCACGTCTTCCAGCGCTTCCATCAGGTCGCCGAACACGGTGCCCTGCGCGCAGCCGGACGTCTGCACCTTCTTCTTCAGCTTCTTCTCGTAGTTCGTCTTGCGCCTGGTGCGCACGACGACGACGCTAAGCTCTTCGTCGTAGTCGACGCCGGTGACGACGTCGTCCGGCAGCAGCATGTTCTGGTTGAGCAGGTAGCCGATCGCCAGATATTCCGGATAATCGTTGATCGTCATCGCCGTGACGATTTCCTGGCTGTTGAGGAAAATCGTCAGGGCGCGTTCGACCGTGACCGCCGTTTCGATCTTCGCGCCGGTCTGGTCGATGCCGGTCACACGCTCGGTCAGCCGTGGATCGTGCGGGTTTGGGCGGATGATGTAGGGGTCTTTCGCCATGCGGCTAATGTAAGCACTTGCCGGCGGCCTTGAAAGCCGCTCCTTTTCATATGGTTTTTGCGGTGGAAGCGCGGGCGCGGACCGCCATATAAATCCCTATGGCGCTGCCCTTCTTCACCGTCGGCCATTCGACGCATCAGCTCGGCGAATTCATCGATCTGCTCGCCGCGTCCGAGATCGGCACGCTCGTCGACGTGCGCACCGTGCCGCGCTCGCGCACCAATCCGCAGTTCAACACCGACACGCTGCCCGGCGCGCTCGCCGGGCGCCAGATCGGCTACGAGCACGTCGCTGCGCTCGGCGGCCTGCGCCCACGCGCGAAAGACGTTCCACCGCACGTCAACGGCTTTTGGGAAAATCAGAGTTTCCACAACTACGCCGACTACGCCATGAGCGCCGGCTTCCGCGCCGGTCTCGCGCACTTGCGCGAGGTGGGCCATGCCCGCCGCTGCGCCGTCATGTGCGCGGAAGCGGTGTGGTGGCGCTGCCACCGCCGCATCATCGCGGACTATCTCATCGCGGCAGGCGAGGAGGTGTTTCACATCCTCGGTAGCGACAAGGTTGCGCCCGCAACGCTGACGCCCGGCGTACAGCAGCATTCCGACGGAACACTGACCTACCCGGCCGCGCAGCCGGAGCTCTTTACCCCGGCAGAAACGCCGTCCGGCCGTCGGCGTCGGTGAGCGCAGTCGGCTAGAGCCGTTCCCCGAGCGCATGGCTGATGCGGGCGTCACTTGGCGCCACACGATAGAACTTCGTGAAGAAATCGCGCGTCAGCTCGCGGATATCCTCCGGGAAAAAGTCCGGATAAAGAGTCGTGCTGAGCCACCATAGTCCGATCAGCCGGTTGGCCGAAGGCGGTGCATCGACCCAGCCGAACGGCAAGTTTGGCGCAAGATGGATGCGGCCGTCGCGAACCGCCTTGATGCCGCTCCAGGCTGGATCACTGCGCACGTTGCGGATGAATTGCGCGTCGGTCGCGACGATCGCATCCGGTTGCCATTGCAAGACTTCGGCGACGGTTACGTCCGCAAGACCGCCCGTGCGCCCGCCGGCGACATTGCGCGCGAGCAACTCGATCGATTCGACGTGGCTCGCGCCACGTAGCCCGGTGGTCAGCCCTTGGGTTCCGCGGGCGTAGTAGACACGCGGCCGCTGCTCCGCCGCCACCAGCGCGATCCGGTTTGTGATGCTGCCGAGGGTCATGTTGCAATAGTCGGCGAAATCGAGCCCGTCGCGCTCTCGCCCGATCAGCCGTCCGAGCTTCTCGTAGCTGGTCGACAGCGACAGCAAGCTGCCGTCGAGCAGCGCGTAAGGAACTCCCGTTTTCTCCTGCGTGCGCGCGGCGATCGTTACATATCGCTCGCCGATCCCGCCGACGTCCACGATAAGGTCCGGCTTGAGCGTACGAATGCGCTCGAGGTCGGCGGTGCTGTTGCGTCCCGTGAGCAACCCGACAACCGGCCGCTCACAGACATCGGGCAGCAGATAGGCGCACTGTTCCAGCCCGTTGTCGTGCGGCCAACCGAGCAGCAGGTCGGGCGCAAGCGTGTAGAGCATGATCGCGGCCGGCATGCCGGCCGGAAGGACCTGCCGAACTTGCGGCGGCGCGGTTACCACGCGATGGCCGTCGTCGACCACCGTTAGCGCGCGCGCAACGTGCGGCGTCATCAACGCGGCGGATGCTCCAGCCAGAACTGCGCGGCGGGTGAAATGCATCGCGTTCTTCCGCCGTGACGGCGCTCGCTGCGGCCGTACACGGCTTTTCAAATATAGCAGACATTTCGCGATCTGATCCCTGGCGTATCCGAGGGCGACGCCTGCTGACCTCGTTCCGTCGAGGAACGACCAGGTCGTCACGCGCTGTGATCATTCGCGTTCGGATAGAACAACTGCTGGCCGTTGATCTTGTAGTTGGCGATGTCCTTCTGGCCTTCCGGCGAGATCAGGTAGTCGATGAATTGCTGGCCGAGGTCCTTCTTCACGTTCGGATGCTTCGCAGGGTTCACCAGCATCACGCCGTACTGGTTGAACATGCGCTTGTCGCCTTCGACGAGGATCTGAAGGTCGCCCTTGTTCTTGAAATGAATCCAGGTGCCGCGGTCGGACAGCACGTAGGCGTTGCCCGCGCCCGCTGTGTTCAGCGCGGCGCCCATGCCTTGACCGATCGCCTTGTACCAGGGGCCCTTGTCCTTATCGATGTCGATACCGGCATCTTTCCAGAGCTTGAGCTCGGCAATATTGGTGCCGGAGCGATCGCCGCGCGAAATGAACGAGGCCTGCTTGGCCTTGATGGTCTGAAACGCCTTGGCGACGTCTTTCATGCCTTTGACGCCGGCCGGATCGCTCTTCGGCCCGATCAGCACGAAGTCGTTATACATCACCGGATAACGCTTCACGCCCTGTCCTTCGGCGAGGAATTTCTCTTCGGCCGATTTCGCGTGCACGAACACGACATCGGCGTCGCCGCGCCGGCCGGTGTCGAGCGCCTGACCGGTGCCTTGCGCGATCACCTTCACGGTGATGCCGGTCTTCTTCTTGAACAACGGCAGCAAATACTCGAACAGACCGGAATCCTGCGTCGACGTCGTCGAAGCGACTACGATCGACTTGTCTTGCGCGAACGATTGCGGCGCGACGAATGCGACTGCGCAAAGGGCAATCGCGGCGGTCAGTGTGCGGCGCGTAAACATGTAATCCTCCTTTTTGTTTTCCCGTTCTTTGTCATGGCCGGGCTTGTCCTGGCCATCTCGCTTGGGAAGGCAATGCGCCCGCCTAGTCAGGATCGCCCGGCTAGGCCCGGCGATGATGGTTTCAGAGTCACACCAGCAATTCGCCGGCGATGAACTTCTTGGCCTCTTCGGTTCTCGGCGTCACGAAGAAATCGTCAGCCGCCGCCGTTTCGATTAGCCGCCCGCGGTGCAGCAGCATGGTTTCGCCGCCAATGCGCCTGGCCTGGCTGAGATCGTGCGTCGACATCACCACTTTCACGCCGCGCGCGGCGATGGTGCGCACGATGTCCTCGATTGCCTTGGTCGCGGCCGGATCGAGACTCGCAGTCGGCTCGTCGAGAAACAGCACGGCCGGATCGCGCGCGAGCGCGCGCGCCAGCGCAAGACGCTGCTGCTCGCCGCCGGAGAGCCGGCGCGCCGGCCGCTTCTCCAGCCCTTTGAGTCCGACGAGCGTGAGCAATTCCGCGGTGCGCTGCTCCCAGTGCGCGCGCGGCGCACCGGCCGCCTTCAACGCGTAGCGCACATTGCCGGCGGTGCTGCGGCGGAGCATGACCGGCCGCTGGAACATGATCGCGCGCCGCGTCGGAGGCGCGTGCTCGCGCCCGCCCCAGGTCACGCGCCCGCGCGTGACGGGGATAAGCCCCATGGCGGCGCGCAAGAGCGTTGTCTTGCCGGCGCCGTTCGGGCCGATCAGAACAGTGGGAAGACCATGTTTGATCGCCACAGAAACCGGGCCGAGCAACGTCACCTCGCCGGCGAGGATCTCGGCTTCTAAGAGCATGATCGGGAGGTCGGAGGCGGGTGCGTGCATCGTCACCCCGCGTAGCGTTCGCCGGCGCGCGTGGCGGCCCAGGCCAGCGCGTTGATCAAAACCACGATTGAAATCAACACCATGCCCAGCCCGACCGCGAGCGGCAGGTCGCCTTTCGACGTTTCGAGCGCGATCGCGGTCGTCATGGTGCGCGTGAAGCCGTCGATATTGCCGCCGACGATGATGATGGCGCCGACTTCCGCCGCCGCCCGTCCGAAGCCCGCAAGTAGCGCTGTCACAAGGGAAAATCGCGCGTCCCAGATCAGCGTCACGACGCGCATCGCCGGGCCGACGTTCATCGCGGCGAGCTCGTCGCGATATTCGACCCACAAATCCTCGATCGTTTGCCGCGCCAACGCCGCGATAATCGGCGCAACAAGAATCGTTTGCGCGATCACCATCGCCTCCGGCGTGAACAAAAGTCCCCATTCGCCGAGCGGTCCCGAGCGCGACAATGTCAAAAAGACCGCAAGGCCGACGACAACAGGCGGAAGGCCCATCAGCGCATTGAGCACAACGATCACCGCCTCGCGCCCGGGAAATTTCGTCAGCGCGATCAGCGCGCCGACCGGCAAGCCGATCAGCGCGGAAAAAAGCACCGCGCTCAGGCTGACGACGAGCGACAATCTGACAATGGCGAACAGGGCCGGGTCGGCAGACAGGACGAGGTGGAGCGCTGAAACGTTGTCCGGCATTTGGACCTTCCGGTGCCCCCGTGCCGACCAATGCCATAAAATTCAGCGGCAATTCGGCGCGTAGGAATTTGTGCACCTGTTCCGTAGCACGTCAATAGAGGTAATACATGCATAAATATGCATGCCGGTGTGCCAGTCGACGGCCCGGGTTGTCAGCCCCCAGCGGCCACTATATGCCTTGCGGAATCTGAGGATTTGACGATTCAAAGTAGCCGCTAGGCAGGCGCGTGCATGAGCGCCCTGCACCCTGCGCCGCAATCTGTGGGCTTGTCGTCGTCGGTTGGAGAGGTGGCCGAGTGGCTGAAGGCGCACGCTTGGAAAGCGTGTATACGGGAAACCGTATCGTGGGTTCGAATCCCACTCTCTCCGCCA
>DASZVZ010000008.1:0-13275 GCA_035546875.1 Pseudolabrys sp. | reverse complement strand
GCTGCTCAATGTCGGTCACCTGGTGAGCGATCCTTCCGACGTGGTGGGCTTCGACGACCGCAAGGCGGCGCTGAAACTGTGGAAGCTCGCGCTCGGCGTCGACAAGCCGCCGTTGCACAGCGCGACATGGGTTCAGGTTTCGCTCAACACGCTCGGCGCCAATCCCGCGCTCGTGCCGGATGGTTCGTTCGGCCAGCACTCGCGCACGGCGCTAAAAGCGTTCCAGCAGAAGCACGGGCTCACGCCGGACGGGCAGATCACCCCGCAGACTTTGGCCGCGCTCGATCAGGCTTTGGGTGGCGTACCGGTAGCGTAGCGGCTGCCTAGCGCCCGCTGACGGCGCGCAGGTTTTGCCACACCGGCGCTTGCCGCCACAGGCTGCCGGTAAATTGCGCATCCCAGATCGCAACGCCGACCTTGGTCGTGGTCACGAACCAATGCGTCTGATCGTTGGCGTTGTTGCCTTGCCATGTGTTGCGGTCGGACGGCAGGCCGAGCATCAGCTTCGGCGCATTGGCGCCGGCGCGCCGCCTTTGGCTGGCATAGCTCGCGCCGCCGGGCGCGTTCATGCCGATGTACTGATAGCCCATCGAGGTAATGCCATTGACGTAGGGAAACAGAGACGTCCACCAGTTCCAGTTGGGCGCGTTGTACTGATCGGAAAAGCTGTCGATAGTCAGGTGCTTTCCGCGCGTCTTCGCGCGCAAAGTTTTGACGAACGCAACATAGGCCGTCTTGTCCTTGTTCAACAGTCGGTCGGGAATGATGTTGTCGTCGCCTTCGAAGTCGATGTCGATGCCGTCGAGGCCGAGGCGATTCATTTCCGCCGCGAGATTGGCGGCGAATGCGGCGCGATGCGTCGCGAATGCCGACTTCGCCCAGGCCCAATCCCATTTCTGCGTGTTCTCGTCGAAGTTATAGACGCAGAGCACGACCTTGATGCCGTGGTTATGGCCCCAAGCGACAATGCGCTTGATCTGCGCGGGCGTGATCGGATCGTACGCATTCGTCACCGTGACGCCGCCCGATGACGTCGGGTGCCAGAATTGCAGCGCGATGTGGGTGAGCGCCTTGCTTGGCCCTTCGCCGCTGTGCAGCGCCTTGAGCTGCGCGAGCGACGCGTCGATCGCGTACGGCGGAATCCACGTCATGACCATGCGCTGCGCCGAGGCGGCGGGCGCGGTCGTCTGTTGCGCCGAAGCGGGCGCAGCAGCCAGGGCTAGCGCGAGAAGGATCAGCCCCCGGATTCTCATTGGCCTCTCGATGCGCCCTTACAGACAAGTGGCGTCGCGACCATTCGATCGCACACCGAGCTTGTCAAATACTTAAGGCGCTATTCCGCCGCGGCGCGCGAGCCGGCGCCGAAACGACGCTCGATGTAGTCCGTGACCATTTGCTTGAAGTCGGCGGCGAGCGTCGGCCCGCGCAGGGTGGCGGCCTTCTTGCCGTCGATGAACACCGGGGCGGTTGGCTGCTCGCCGGTGCCGGGCAGAGAGATGCCGATGTCGGCGTGCTTTGACTCGCCCGGGCCGTTGACGATGCAGCCCATGACCGCGACGTTGAGCGTCTCGACGCCGGGATAGCGCGTCTTCCATTCCGGCATCGACGTGCGGATGAAGCCCTGGATCTCTGCGGCAAGTTCCTGGAACGTGGTCGAGGTCGTGCGCCCGCAGCCGGGGCACGCCGCGACCAGCGGCACGAACGTCCGCAGACCCATCGTCTGCAACAATTCCTGCGCGACCTGCACTTCAAGCGTGCGGTCCCCGTTCGGCTCCGGCGTGAGCGAAATGCGGATGGTGTCGCCGATGCCCTGCTGCAACAGCACGCCGAGCGCGGCGCTCGAGGCGACGATGCCCTTCGAGCCCATGCCCGCTTCGGTCAGCCCGAGATGCAGCGCGTAGTCGGAGCGGCGCGCGAGCTCGCGATAAACCGCAATCAGGTCCTGCACCGCGGAAACCTTGGCCGACAAAATGATGCGATTGCGCGGCAGGCCGATTTCCTCCGCGCGCGCGGCCGACGTCAGCGCCGACTGCACCATCGCCTCGTGCGTCACCTCGCGCGCGCTTTTCGGCTGCGGCGCGTCGTTGTTCTCGTCCATCAGCCTGGTGAGCAATTCCTGGTCGAGCGAGCCCCAGTTGACGCCGATGCGCACGGGCTTGCCGTACCTGATCGCCATCTCGACGATCCGGGTGAATTGCGGGTCGCGCTTGTTCTTGAAGCCGACGTTGCCCGGATTGATGCGATACTTGTCGAGCGCTTCGGCGCAGGCCGGATGCTCGGCGAGCAGCTTGTGGCCAATGTAGTGGAAGTCGCCGACCAGCGGCACATTGACTCCGAGCTTGCCGAGCTTGTCCTTGATGTGCGGAACGGCAGCCGCCGCCTCGTCGCGATCGACGGTGATGCGCACCACCTCCGAGCCCGCGCGCGCCAACGCCGCCACCTGCCGCGCGGTCGACTCCACATCGGCAGTGTCGGTATTCGTCATCGATTGCACGACGATAGGCGCGCCGCCGCCGACGGTGACACCACCGATGTCGACTGCAAGCGATTTACGGCGTTCCTGGGCGCTGATGCTCATGCGGTAATGCCGGAGAAACGGGCTTCCTGTCCGATAAGTTCCCTATAATAGTATGTCAGCGCGCCCGGTTCACCAGCGCCAGACCCCCGGCTACCAGCGCGACGGCGGCGGCAAAAGCGGGCGTCAGCGGCTCGTTGAGCACCAGATGGCCGGCGGCGACCCCGAATAATGGCGTCAGGAATGTGAAAGCCGAAAGACGGCTCGCCGAATAGCGCGCGATATACGCGAACCAGATCACGAAGGTGATGCACACCACCCAGAATATCTGGTAGGCGAGCGCGCCGAGCGCGAGCGCCGACGGCATGTGCGGCATGCGCTCGCCGAAGACAAGCGCGGCCACGGTCATCATCGGCGCGGAAACGACGAGCTGGTAGAGCAGCACCTTCTCGGCCGACACCCGGTTGAGCGTGCTTGCCTTGATGATCAGTGTGGTGGCCGCCCAGAAAACCGCGGCGCCGACCATCATCACGTCGCCCACGACCTGGCGCGGATCGATCGCCGGCGTCGGTACGCCGAATGCCACCAGCATTCCGGCAAACGACAAGGCGAGACCGATCCACTGGAACAGGCTGAAGCGGTCGGCGGGCAGGAAGATGCGCGCGCCGATCACGACGATGAACGGCGCGAGATAGATAAACAGCACCGCGCGCAGCGCCGTCGTGTAAACGAGGCCCTGGTAGATCAGGATGAATTCGACACCAAACGCAACCCCGGCGACGAGCCCGGCCGCGAGCGAGCCGTCGCGCGCGAAAAGCGGCTGGCCGCGCAGCTTCGCCCAGCCGGCGACGAGCAGCGCCCCGACGACGGAGCGGATAGCCGCTTGCGTCAGCGGGGGAATATCGTGGATCGCAAGCTTTACCGAGACTTGGTTGAAACCCCACGACAGGCACAACAACACCACGACCGCCGCGGCAACCGCATCGAGCGGGCGCGTGACATGATCGGCGGGTGACGTCGCGGTCGACATGTGAAGGGATTTCCGGCGGGTGAGTGACAGGCGGTCTTAGCGCGAGACCGCGTAAGAGGCTATGCAATGTTTGGCATAGCGCCTCACCAGGTTGTCATGGCCGGGCCT
Source organism: Pseudolabrys sp. (assembly GCA_035546875.1). Lineage (GTDB taxonomy): Bacteria > Pseudomonadota > Alphaproteobacteria > Rhizobiales > Xanthobacteraceae > Pseudolabrys. Next base: position 9,622 of record DASZVZ010000008.1, on the reverse strand, counting down.
TGCCGTTCGAAGGACGGCGTATTTTCGCGCGCCTATGACCCGGCGACGAAGAAATCACGCCGCGCGGCAGTGCGCGCAGATGCCGGTGATTTCGATCACCGGGGTTTTCGGCGTGAAGCCGGCCGAGCGCGAGGCGCTCTTGATCGTGTCGGCGATCGCCGCCGAGGCGGACTCGCCGACCGCGCCGCACCGCTCGCAGATCATGAACACTACCGGATCGCCGCTTGCGTGATTGTGCACGCAGGCGATGAAGGCGTTGCGGCTTTCGATGCGGTGCACGAGCCCCTGCTCGCGCAGAAAATCGAGCGCGCGATAAACTGTGATCGGCGCCGGCCGGGTTTCGCGCGTGGCAAGGCGATCCATCAGATCGTAGGCGCCGAGCGGATGGTGACTCGCGAGCAGCGCTTCGAGCACGCGGCGGCGGATCGGCGTCAGCTTTTCGCCCCGCGCCGCGCACGCGGCTTCGGCATGGCCGATGGCGTCGCTCGCGCAACGCTCATGGTCGTGATCGGGCGCGGGAAACACCGCCCGCGAAGATGCCTTTCTGGCCACGCGAATAACCTCTGCCGCACCATAACGGCTGCCGGCCAAATCGCGAAAAGGTGAGCCGGGTTCCGCCGATACATATTGCGCTGCAACAAAAATAAGAGCACCCTGCCGGCCTCATTCAGACCCCCCGATTCCTTGGCCTTTCCGGCCCCGTTTTCCGTGAGGACATTTCCATGTTGAAGGGCAAGACCGCGCTCGTCACCGGCTCCACTTCGGGCATCGGCCTAGCCGTCGCCCGCGCGCTGGCGCAGGACGGCGCCAATGTGATGATCAACGGCTTCGGCGAGAAAGACGCGATCGAGAAGGAGCGCGCAAGCCTCGAAAAGGATTTCGGCATCAAGGCGCGCTATTCGCCGGCCGACATGAGCAAGCCGGCGGAGATCGCCGCCATGATCGCCGCGGCCGAAAAGGAATTCGGCGCGGTCGACGTGCTGGTCAACAATGCCGGCATCCAGCATGTGGCGAAGATCGAGAACTTCCCGGTCGAGAAATGGGACGCGATCATCGCCATCAATCTCTCCTCGTCGTTCCACACCATCCGCGCCGCTTTGCCGGGCATGAAGCGGCGCAAGTGGGGCCGCATCATCAACACCGCTTCCGCGCACGGGCTGGTCGCGAGCGGCGAGAAAGCCGCCTACGTCGCGGCCAAGCACGGACTCGTCGGTCTGACGAAGGTCGTGGCGATCGAGACGGCGAACGACGGCATCACCTGCAACGCGATCTGTCCCGGCTGGGTGCTGACGCCGCTGGTGCAGCAGCAGATCGACGCGCGCGCGAAAGCAAGCGGCAAGACGGTGCGCGAGGCGGAGATCGCGCTGCTGTCCGAGAAGCAGCCGATGCACAAGTTCACCACGCCGGAGAGCATCGGCGCGCTCGCCGTGTTTCTCGCGAGCGACGCCGCGGCGACCATCACCGGCTCCGCCTATTCGATCGACGGCGGCTGGGTCGCGCAGTGAACATCCTCACGCGCGCCTTCGGCGGCGGCAAGCCGCCCGATCCCAACGGGCCGAAGCGCATCAACCTTGCGCTGCAAGGCGGCGGCGCGCTCGGCGCGTTCACCTGGGGCGTGCTCGATCATCTGCTCGAGGACGGCCGTCTCGCAATCGAGGGAATTTCCGGCGCGTCCGCCGGCGCGGTCAACGCGATCCTGCTCGCTGACGGGCTCGCCCGCGGCGGACCGGAAGAAGCGCGCAAGCGGCTTGCCGATTTCTGGCGCGCGGCAAGTCTCGGCGGCAACCTGCCGGAATTGCAACGCCGCGCCGTCGACCGGCTGTTTTCATTCTGGCCGATCGAGGACACGCCGGTCGGCCTCTGGATGCAGGCGCTGACGCGGTATTTGTCGCCCTACGACTTCAATCCGCTCAACATCAATCCGCTGAAGGATCTGATCGAGCGCTTCGTCGATTTCAATGCGGTGCGCGCGGCGAACGACCTGCAACTGTTCGTGTCGGCAACGAACGTGCGCAGCGGGCACCTGCACGTTTTCCGGCGGGAGGAGATGACCGCCGACATGATCGTCGCATCGGCCTGCCTGCCGCAGATGTTCCGCGCGGTCGAGATCGGCGACGAGGCCTATTGGGACGGCGGTTATGTCGGCAATCCGGCGCTTTACCCGCTCGTCGGCCACACGCAGACGGAAAGCCTGCTGCTGGTTCAGATCAATCCCTTGCAGCGCAAGCAGGTGCCGAAGACGCGCGATGAAATCATGGCGCGCATCAACGAGATCACGTTCAATTCGTCGCTGATGTCGGAATTGCGCGGCATCACCTTCGTCGGCCGGCTGATCGACGAGGGGAAATTGCCGCGCGGCGGCGCCGCCGGCCAGTATCGCCGCATCAACCTGCACCGCATCGCGCTCTCCGGCTCGACGGAGACGCTCGACGCCGCCAGCCGGCTGAGCACCGACTACGATTTCTTCGAGATGCTGCGCAATAACGGCCGGCGGGCGGCCCGGCGTTTTCTCGACGCGCATTTCGACGATATCGGCGTGCGATCGAGCGTCGATTTCGAGACCGAGCTCCATCCGGAAGGCGCGTGATATAGTCGCCGGCATGAACGGGCTCATTGCGGAAATCGGCGCGACGCGGCTCGAAGTCATCGTCGCCGACATCACGACGCTCGACGTGGATGCCATCGTGAACGCGGCCAACCGGTCGCTGCTCGGTGGCGGCGGCGTCGACGGCGCCATTCACCGCGCCGCCGGGCCGGAGCTGCTGGCGGAATGCCGCACACTCGGCGGCTGCGAAACCGGCGGCGCGAAAATCACCAAGGGTTATCGACTGAAAGCGCGGCACGTGATCCACGCGGTCGGGCCGGTGTGGAGCGGCGGCGGCAAGGATGAGGACGCGCTGCTCGCCGGCTGTTATCGCAGCGCGCTCGATCTCGCGAGGCAAAACCGGCTCGCCTCCATCGCCTTCCCGGCGATCTCGACCGGCGTCTACCGTTTTCCGCCCGACCGCGCGGCGCGCATCGCCGTCGGCACCGTCGCGTCGGAAATTTCGGCAGGAGCGCGCGGCATCACGCGCGTCGCCTTCTGCTGCTTCTCGGCGGACAGCGCGGAGCATCACAAGAACGCATTCGCGGATTTGGGATTGGTCTAGTCGGCCTCATGGTGAGGAGCCGTGCGAAGCACGGCGTCTCGTGGCCGCCGCGGCATAATCGGTCCCGCCGCGGACGACAGATTAAACTCGCGGCTCGACGTCCAGCCGCGCGACCCAGCTTTCCAATCCGCTCTTCGCCGCCGGGTAGATTTTCATGACTTCCGGATCGTGACCGGGCACGATGTGATGCCGTGACGACGCCAGCTTCTTCATCGTGCGATAGCCCTCGAGCGTATCGCCGACGCTGTAGGTGATCGGGAACACGCGGCCCTCGTCGATATGCGAATAGAGGTGGCAGCAGTCCGACGCGAGCACGACGTAGCCGCGTTTCGTCTTGACGCGCACGCATTGCAGGCCCTTCGAATGGCCGCCGATCAGGTGCAGCGTGATGCCGGGCGCAAGCTCCTCCACGCCGTCGTGAAAATCGACGCGATAGGCGAAGACCTTCTTCACCATCGAATGCACGTCGCTCTCGCTGAACGGGACGCGCAGTATCTGGTGACACATGCAGCGGCCGGTGCAGTAGGCCATCTCGGTGTCCTGCACGTGATAGCGCGCATTCGGGAAGAGATCGTAGTTGCCGGCGTGATCCCAGTGCATGTGGGTGACGATCACGTTGCCGACCTTGTCCGGCTCGACGCCGAGCGCCTGCAAGCCCTTGCCGACCGGATTGATGATCTTGCGGCCGCGCTCCTTCGCCGCCGCCTCGTCGAAGCCGGTATCGACCACGAACGTGCCGTGCGCGCCCTTGATCACCCAGACGTAATACGAGATCGACGTCAGCACGTCGTGCGGATCGCCGAAGATGTAATTCTCGGATGAGCGGCGCTCGTGCGAGGCGTAGCGGACGGCGAAGACCTCGTGGATGTCGTCGCTCATGATTTCTTGCCCCCGATCGTCACGCCTGCGCGCGTTTCCACCATCTTGACGATGGACGTGAAGTCGCTGTCGCCGCCGTATTCGGCGTTGGTCGTTTCCCATTGCTCGCGCACGGTGCCCATCACCGCGTGCGGCGTGCCGAGCCCTTCCGCCTCCTCGAAGCACAGCCGCACATCTTTGAGCATCAGCGCGGTGCCGAAGCCGTAGTTGAACGTGCGCGGCAGGATGCTCTGCGGAAATTTCTGGTCGGAAGCCCTGCTGCGCCCGGAACCGGCGTTGATGACGTCGATCATCACGGCCGGATCGAGTCCCGCCTTGACGCCCATCGCCACGGCTTCGGCGGTCGCCGCCATCGCGCTCGCCGACAGGAAATTGTTGGCGACCTTCATCGTCTGCGCCATGCCGGGCTTCTCACCGATGAAGAAGACCGTGCCGAACACGGCAAGCGCGTCCTTCACCTTGTCGACCTCGGCCTTCGGCCCGGAGACCATCACCGCAAGCGTGCCCTTGCTGGCGCCGCCGATGCCGCCGGACACCGGGCAGTCGATCTGCACGATGTTTTTCTTGGCAAGCTCGGCGGCGATCTTGGCTGCGACGCGCGAGCCGGTGGTCGACAGATCGACGAAGCGCTTGATCCGCTTGCCGTGGATCACGCCGCCCTCCCCCGTCGCAACCTTCTCCGAGACCTCAAGTGACGGCAGGCTCGCCATCACCGTCTCGACCCGGTCCGCAACGTCTTGCGGCGAGGCGGCAAGTGCCGCGCCGAGCGCCACCAGCGGCGCCGTCGCGTCATTGCGCGTGTCGCAAACGACGAGCTTGTGCCCGGCCGCGACCAGCCGGCGCGCCATGGGCCCGCCCATGTTGCCCAGCCCGATAAAGCCTATGTCCATGAAATCCCTCCAATGCCGGCGCGGACTTTGCCCGACCGGTCGATGCGCGTCACGCAAGGCTGCCTTGCGAAACGAGGCTGGACGCACTTACTAGCGGCGCTTATTATAAGCTTGCTTATTATATGGAACCTTGTCATGCCGGGGCTGTCCGCTAATCGCGAATTTGCTTTTACTATCATGGACGTAGCAAGGCTGATGCGCACCTACGCCGACCAGAAGGCGCGTCACTTCGGGATGACCCGCGCCCAATGGGGCGTGCTCGTGCGCCTCGATCGCTCCGAGGGCCTCAAGCAGTCCGAACTCGCCGAAATCCTCGACCTGCAGCCGATCACCCTGACGCGCCTGCTCGATCGCCTGAGCGCGAACGGACTGATCGAGCGCCGCGCCGATCCGAACGATCGGCGCGCCAACCGGTTGTACCTGACGCCGGCCGCGCGGCCGCTGCTCGACCGTCTCGCTACGCTCGGTTCCGACATGATGGAGACGGTCCTCGAGGGCCTGCCGCCGAAATCGATCGAACGCATGCTGAGCGAACTCGGTGCGGTGAAGGAAAATCTCCGCCGCGCTATCGGCACAAACGTGCCGCAACAAGAAACGGCAAGCGGTTAGACGCCATGAATGAGCAACCCCGCAAGATCGTGGCCATGCCGGAAGCGAAAATCGCGCCGGATGCGCCCGTCGCCGACAAAAAGCCCGGCCTGTTCGCGCGTATCGGACGCAAGCGCCTGCGCATGATTCTGCTCGTCGGCTTGCCGGCGCTCGCGCTGATCGCCGGCGCCGGCATCTATCTCTCCGGCGGGCGATACATTTCGACCGACAATGCGTATGTCGGCGCGCAGAAAGTGCTGATCACGCCGGATGTTTCCGGCAAGGTCACGCACGTCGCCGTGCGCGAGGGCCAGCACGTCAACGCCGGCGACGAACTGTTCACGCTCGATCCCGTGCCCTACCAGCTCGCGCTCGCCGCCGCGCAGGCGAAAGTTGCGGCCGCGAAATCCGCCTATGACAAGCTCAAGACGACGCTGAGCTCGCTCAACACGTTGGCGGATCTTGCGGAGAAGAACGTCGAGCTCAAGCAGCGCGATTTCGACCGCAAGTCGCAACTCGTGCGCTCGCAGGCCGGCTCGCAGGCCGACGTGGACAACGCTGCCTCCGCGATGGTGACCGCGAAACTGCAGGCCGAATTCACCAAGCAGCAGCGTCAATCGACGCTCAATCAATTGCTGGGCAATCCCGACCTGCCGATCGCGGAATTTCCCGAATACGCCCAGGCCGAAGCCGCACTCAAGGATGCCGAGCGCAATCTCAACCTGACCACGCTGCGCGCGCCGATCTCCGGCACCGCGACGCAGGTCGACAACATCCAGCTCGGGCGTTTCGTCGCCGCGGGCACGCCGATCCTGAGCGTGATCGACGATTCCGCGCCGTGGGTCGATGCCAATCCGAAGGAGACCGACATCACCTATCTGCGCGTCGGCCAGAAGGCGACGATCGACGTCGACAGCTTTCCCGACCACACGTTCAAAGGCACCGTCGTGGCGGTGAGCCCCGGCACCGGCGCGCAATTCTCGATTCTGCCGCCGCAGAACGCGACCGGTAACTGGGTCAAGGTCGTGCAGCGCGTGCCCGTGCGCATCGCCTTCGACAAGGACGAGGACACCCGCCTGCTGCGCTCCGGCATGAGCGTGGTCGTCGATATAGATACCGGCCACAGCCGCTGGCCGTTCGCCTCGGCGACGGCGAAAGAGCAAAAATGAGTCCCGCGGCAACCGCAGCGCTTGCGCCGCGCACACGGCGCATGTTCGTGACGGTTTGCGCCATGACCGCCACGATCATGCAGGCGCTCGACACCACGATCGCCAACGTGGCGCTGCCTTACATGCAGGGCTCGCTGTCGGCGTCGCTCGACCAGATCAACTGGGTGCTCACCTCCTACATCGTCGCCTCCGCCATCATGACCGCGCCGATCGGATGGCTTGCCGATCGCTTCGGCAGAAAGAAGCTTTTCATCGTCTGCGTCGCCGGCTTCACCGTCGCCTCGTTCCTGTGCGCGCTCGCGCAGAATATCGAGCAGATGGTGCTCTTCCGCCTGATGCAGGGCATGGCCGGCGCGGCACTTGTGCCTCTCTCGCAGTCGGTTCTGCTCGATTCCTACACGGCCGAGGAGCGCGGCTCGGCGATGGCGATCTGGGGAATCGGCGTGATGCTGGGCCCCATCATGGGCCCGACGCTCGGCGCCTGGCTTACCGACAATTATTCCTGGCATTGGGTCTTCCTCATCAACCTGCCGATCGGCGTCGGCACCGTGTTCGGCATGATGCTGTTCATGGACGAGACCAAGCGCCACGAGCATCTGCGCTTCGACTGGTTCGGCTTCATCGCGCTCGCGGTCGGCATCGGCGCGCTGCAACTGCTGCTCGACCGCGGCGAGCAGGTGGGCTGGTACGGCGCGACGGAAATCTGGGTCGAGACCATCATCTCGGTTGCCGGATTCTATTACTTCTTCGCTCATTCGTTCACGACGCCCGAGCCGTTCGTGCGCTTCGAGTTGTTCAAGGATCGCAACTTCGTCAGCGGCACCGTGTTCATGGTGGTGATCGGCGTGGTGCTGTTCGGCACCATGGCGCTGGTCACGCCCTTCATGCAGAACCTGCTCGGCTATCCGATCCAGACAGCGGGCTTCCTGCTCGGCTCGCGCGGCGTCGGCACACTGATGACGATGATGGTCGCGCCGCGCCTGATGCGGCTGTTCCACACGCGCTATCTGATCCTCATGGGCCTGCTGCTGTCCGGCGGCACGCTCTGGTACATGACCGGATTTTCGCTCGACACGACGCAGGAAACGATCGTCGTCACCAGCATCATCCAGGGCGTCGGCCTCGGACTCTTGTTCGTGCCGATTTCGACCGCGGCGTTCCTCACGTTACCCGGTCATCTGCGCAACAGCGGCACGTCGATCCTGACGCTGGTGCGCAACATCGGCTCCTCGGTCGGCATCTCGATGGTGATCGCCGATCTCACCAGCAAGACCACGGAAATGCACGCGCGGCTCACCGAGAGCGTGACGCCGTTCAACGATGCGCTGCAAATGCCGGATGTCGCCTCTATCCTCAATCTCACGACCGACACCGGGCGCGCGATGCTGGACGCCATCGTCACCCAGCAGGCGGCGATGATCGCCTATCTCAACGACTTCAAGCTGTTGATGATCCTGACTTTCGCGATGATCCCGATGGTCATGATCTTCGGCGCCGCGCCCAAGGCATCGAACGCGCCGAAACAGGACGAAGTCCACGCGATGGACTAAATACTATCCTCGTCATCCTGACGTGCCAGGCGCGGAAGCGCCGAGCCTCAAAGGATGACGGAGCTAGCGTCCGAGAAATTCCTTTTTGATCTTTTCCGTATGCTCGCCGAGCGACGGCACGGCGCCGTAACGGCGCTGCTCGCCCGCGCGCCGCGATGCAGGGGCCGGCAAGCTCACCGGCCCGCTCGGCGAATCGTAGGTGACGCGGCGCAGATGCGGGTGCGTGCGGAGCAACGCGGTATCGTTGACGCGCGCGAAGGCGATGTCGGCTGCTTCCAGCTTTTGCATCAGCGGCGCGACGTCGATTGCCGCAAATGCTTTCGCCACATGCGCGTCCGTCTCGCTCCGGTTGGCGAGGCGCTTCGGCACGGTGGCGAACTTCGGATCGTTGCCGAGCGCGGCATTGCCGAGCACCTTGTCCGCCAGCACGCGCCATTCGCGGTCGTTCTGGATGGCGATGAGAATGTCGGCGCCGTCGCGCGTCTTGAACACGCCGTAGGGCGCGATGGTCGGATGCGCGAGCCCGACGCGCCTGAACGGATTGCCGCCCTCCTCGTTGAGCAGCGGGATCGTCATCCATTCCGCCATCGCGTCGAACATCGAGACGGAAATGTCCGCGCCCTCATTGGTGCGCGCACGCGCGATTAGCGCCTCGAGGATCGCCTCGTAGGCGTTCATGCCCGCGGCGATGTCGACGACCGACACGCCGACGCGCGCCGGCGCTTCCGGGCCGCCGGTCACCGAGGAGAGGCCCGATTCCGCCTGCACCAGCAGGTCGTAGGCCTTGCGCTGCGCGTAGGGGCCGCTCTCGCCGTAGCCGGAAATCGAGCAGCAGATCAGACGCGGATAATCCTTGCGCAGGCGTGGAACGGCGAAGCCGAGCTTGGCGAGCGCGCCGGGTTTCAGGTTCTGCACGAACACGTCGGCCTTCGCGAGCAGCGCTTCCAGCACCGCCTTGTCTTCCGCCTTGCCGAGGTCGAGCACGACCGATTCCTTGCCGCGGTTGAGCCAGACGAAATGCGCGCTCTCGCCGTGCACGATGTGGTCGTAGCCACGCGCGAAGTCCCCTTCCGGCCGCTCGATCTTGATCACGCGCGCGCCGGCGTCCGCGAGGCGGCAGGTGCACAACGGCGCCGCCACCGCCTGGTCGATCGAGACGACGAGGAGACCTGCGAGGGGGAGGGTCATACGAGCAGGTAACGGAGCCACATGTTCTACTGTCATCGCCGGGCCTGTCCCGGCGATCCCGATTCACTGGCTATACGATCTCGTCATAAAGATCACGCCATTCTGCATTGGTGCGCGCAATGAGTCGACTTTTCCAAGCGCGCGGCCAATGCTTGATGTTTTTTTCCCGTTGAATGGCCTGATACGCGGTTGAGTGCGCCTCGAAATAA
>DASZVZ010000007.1:0-95308 GCA_035546875.1 Pseudolabrys sp. | reverse complement strand
TAAACGCGCGAAGAACGCGCCCGAAGACGCTGGCGATGCTTGGACGTGGACGGCGATCGACGCGGACTCAAAACTGCTTGTCAGCTGGCTTGTAGGCCAGCGCAACACCACCAGCGCGCTGCGCTTCGTGGATGATCTGCGCTCGCGTCTCAGCAATCGCGTTCAACTGACAAGCGACGGCCATCGGCCCTATCTGACCGCCGTCGATACAGTGTTTGGCGACGATGTTGATTACGCGATGCTGCACAAGATTTATGGCAGCGATCCGGTAGGCGAGAAGCGGTACAGCCCTGCTGTTTGCGTCGGCGCTCAAAAGCGCCGCGTCACAGGCAACCCAGACGTAAAGCACGTCAGCACGTCCTATGCTGAACGCGCAAATCTCACGATGCGGATGCACATGCGCCGCTTCACTCGACTGACCAATGCGTTCTCAAAGAAGGTGGAGAACCACGTCGCAGCGGTCGCGCTCCACACGATGTTCTACAATTTCGTGCGGGTGCATCAGACTTTAAAAGTCACTCCCGCGATGGCTGCCGGCGTCACTGATCGGCTCTGGGAAATTAAAGACCTGGTGCAAGTGCTGGAGGATTACGAAGCTCAGCGCGAAACCGAACCGCAGTTCGAGCCTGAGCAAAACAAGATCGGCGACGGCTGGTTTGTCCGTGCGTCGTTTCCGACCGGCGAGAATGAGGAAATCCGCAAGAGCTTTGCGAGCAAGGCTGACGCGATCACATGGATCAGGTGCGAAGCCGTGGTTTGGCTCTACAACCGACGCGAGCTCAAAAAGTCCGCGAGCGCATGACTACTTAAAGTATGCCGCTACGGCCACTAAAAGTGTCAAAAACAGTATCGCAATTTCGATCGTGCGGGCACGGATCACCCGTCGCCATGTGCGCGAAGCAATCATGGGGGAAGCTCCTGATAAAACTGTTTCGCCTAAATCCCCGCCACTCTTTTCCTGGGTGGCTAGACTCCGAACGTAGCCAACATTCCTTAAAATTATCTGGTGTCCGCTCGGTTAATAAACAAACACAAAGGCCATAATCGCGTTCCCCCAACTAATGGGGGTTGCCACAATTCAAAATGACCCACTACCAGGGCTTGCGCATTTATCCCTTGACAGCAAGTAATCGGTTCCATAGGATATCCCTCAATCGCAGGTAGGGGGATAACCCATGAAGTACACCGTCCAGCAGTTCCAAGCCGAATACCCCAACGATGACATATGCTTAGAGAAGCTTATGGAGGTCCAACACGGGGGCACCGAAATCACCTGCCCGGCCTGCGATGTCGAGGGGGCAAAATTCCACCTGATGCGGAAACGCAAGGCTTTCGCCTGCCAAGAGTGCGGCCACCACGTCTACCCGTGCGCCGGGACCATCTTTCACAAGAGCCGCACGCCACTCACTAAGTGGTTCCTCGCCATGTATCTGATGACCTCCACGCGCTCAGGCGTTGCCGCCAAAGAGCTAGAGCGGGCGCTGGGCGTTACCTACAAGTGCGCATGGCGCATGGCGCATGAGCTTCGCAAGCTGATGGCTAGCGCCGACTACGCTGGCCCGCTTGGTGGTTCCGGGAAGCACGTCGAGGTAGACGAAACACTGATCGGCGGCGCTGCGCGCCGTCACGGTAAAGGCAAAGGTCGCCGCGCGAAAAAGACCATCGTCATGGGTATGGTCGAGCGGGACGGCATGCTGCGGACTGGTCCGGTCCCGGACGATAAGAATTTCACGCTTGAGCCGATCATCCTTGAGAACGTTGCGAGCAACACAATCGTCACGACTGACGGCCACACGTCCTATCAGGACTTAGGCCGAAGCTACGAACATGGTGTCGTCAAACATTCTGAAAACGAATACGTCGTGGGTATCCACCACACCAACACGATTGAAGGCCATTGGTCGCACTTCAAGCGCGCGGTTAAAGGCACGCACGTCCATATTTCGCCGAAGCACCTTTGGAAATATTGCGCGGAGTTCAACTACCGCCGGAATTTCCGTCAGTCGCATGTCGGAATGTTTAATCGCCTTGTTTCTGCTTTCGCGCTGCCGCGTTTAGCAGAAACGTGAAATCCTCTCGGCCTTTGGGGTTCTCGTCGGTGGACTCAGGAGACTTCGCAGAGTCCAGTTCGACGGCCGAAGATTTCTTCGGTTCCTTAGCGATGTGCTTTTTGTAAGCGTCAATCAAAGGACCCAGCTCCGGGCCTTGGAATATTTCTTGGAGTTTCCAAGCAGGAATTACCCCCATCATGCCAGTGTTGGATTTAATAAACCAATCAGGATTTACGGGCTTCCCCGTTTGTTTGTTTAGAACGGGTTCGTCCCACCGGATGTGGCAATAGTCGATCCCCAACAACCAAGGCCCTAGTCGAATAGGAATATCGAGTCGTTTTCTACTAACGCCGGGCAATGACAACTCGCCGCTTCGAACCTTGTTTTTGACCACCGGATTTAGATTGTGTGGGACGGGAGGCGGCTGACAATAAACGAAAACTGGAGAGCCGCTGTATCCAGCGATCGATCTAGCTTCGACCAAGAAGCTCTCCTGCGGAAATCCATCTATTACGATCGGCTCCCAAGGCATCTGGGCGATATTGCCAAAACGCGCGCTAGGTAAGTTTTGTTGCTTACCTTCGTGATTTATGAAGCGCCCGATTATGAAAACGTCGTCACCTGGTCCTATCTCAAACTCTCGAATGTCCTCTTTGGTTATGAGAGAGGCCGCCGGCACAAAGTAATAGGCGGCCTTGTGCAACGGATTTGCGCCAATCGGGCAGACGGCTAGATCGTCTCCGTCTGGGTGAAAGAACCAATGTTCTCCATCAAGAGCGAGAGTGTCTCGCTTTCCATCGACTGTATTGAGCCGAACGACCATGTTGCCGTCGTCAACGACGTGCTTATTCGTCACGACGAATAAGAGGCTTTGCCGCCGATCCTCATCTACAGGAATGCCAACGATGAAACCGCTGCCGCCAATGGCATCGCCGTCGTCAGCCTCCTTTTCGGAGGGGTAAAGGTAGACGGTGCTTTCGAGATAACGTGGTTCGATCCAAGGCATTGGACGCCACACCTGATAAGGCAGGCCGCGCGCGGAATAGCGCGTAACCCACCCAAATCCTTGAGGATTCATGGTGCAACTGTCACTTGCTGTCAAGGGATAAACAGTAGGGCTTGACATTGGAACATACCATGAACTACGTTCTCTTTCCGTTCTAGGGAGGGATCGATGTTCAAAGCTGTCGTCAAGGAAGCTGCCGCGCTCGCCTCGCTCTCGCTGTTCGTCAGCATGATTTGCATCTGGTCGCAGGTGCTGGGCAGCCTCTGAAAATCCGTCGGGTCCCCCCTGAGGTGCGCGCCCGGCGCGCCTCGACGGTGAGCGGTTTCCCCGAGCTGCCGCCGGTCGAGGGTCGCACTCCGCAGCCAAGTCACCTGTGCTGTGGCTCTTGTGCGGCCGCCTCAGGATGACGGGGATAGACGGCCGTCGCGATGGACTCTGCCGCCCACGGGTCGCACGATCAGCGCGAAGGAATCACCCAAGTTCCAGAAACCATGGCCGAACTCGATTTCGTGCACTTGCACGTGCACTCGTCCTATTCGCTGCTCGAGGGCGCGCTGCCGATCGCGCGGTTGGCCGAGCTTGCTAAAGCAGACCGGCAGCCGGCCCTGGCGCTCACCGATACCGACAATATGTTCGGCGCGCTCGAATTCTCCGAGAAGATGGCCGGCGCCGGCATCCAGCCCATCGTCGGCTGCGCGCTGGGCGTCGATTTCGCCGACGCCGACCATGGCGTGCGCGCGGTCAACGCCACCCAGGACCGGCCGCGCATCGTGTTTCTTGCCGCGAGCGACGGCGGCTACCGCAGCCTGATGCGGCTATGCTCGCGCGCGTTTCTGGAAACGTCCTCGAACGAAACCCCGCATCTCAAGCTCGATTGGCTGGCAGGAAAGACCGACGGCGTCATCGCGCTGACCGGCGGTCCGGGCGGACCGCTCGATCGCGCGATCTTCGCCGGACAGAGCCATCTCGCGACATCGCGCGTCGAGACGCTCCTGCAACTGTTCGGGGACCGGCTCTACATCGAGTTGCAGCGGCACAAGTCGGAGCGGGTCGCCGAGCCGGTGCTGATCGATCTCGCCTACGGCAAGGGTATTCCGCTGGTCGCTACCAACGAGCCGTTTTTCGCCAAGCGCGAGGATTATGACGCGCACGACGCGCTCATCTGCATCGCCGAGGGACGGTTTGTGGCGGAAGCCGACCGGCGCCAATTGACTCCGGAGCACCGCTTCAAGACACGCGCCGAAATGGTTGCGCTGTTTGCGGATTTGCCCGAAGCGCTCAACTCGACCGTGGAGATCGCGCGGCGCTGCAATTTCCGTCCGCGTACCCATCATCCGATCCTGCCGCGTTTTTCGGTCGGCAAAGGCGGTGCGGAAGCCGACGAGAGTTCCGAATTGCGCAAGCGCGCGCATGAAGGACTTGCCGCGCGAATCGCCGGCCACGGTCTCGCGGACGGACACACCGAGGAGGAATACAAGGAGCGGCTCGCGTTCGAACTCGACGTGATCGAGCGCATGAAGTACCCGGGCTACTTCCTGATCGTCTCCGATTTCATCACGTACGCGAAATCGAAGGGCATCCCGGTCGGTCCCGGCCGCGGCTCCGGCGCGGGCTCCCTTGTTTCTTACGCGCTCACCATCACCGATCTCGATCCGATCCGCTTCGGTCTTCTGTTCGAGCGCTTTCTCAATCCCGAGCGCGTGTCGATGCCGGACTTCGACGTCGACTTCTGTCAGGACCGGCGCGACGAAGTGATCCGTTACGTGCAGGAGCGCTACGGCCGCGACCAGGTCGCGCAGATCATCACGTTCGGCACCTTGCAGGCGCGCGGCGTGCTGCGCGACGTCGGGCGTGTGCTGCAAATGCCGTATGGGCAGGTGGACAAGCTCTGCAAGCTGGTGCCGCAAAACCCCGCCAATCCGGTGACGCTTGCGCGCGCGATCGACGACGAGCCGCGCCTGCAAGCGGAAGCCGAGCGCGATCCGACCGTCAAGCGCGCCTTCGATATCGCCAGGAAGCTCGAAGGACTGACCCGCCACGCCTCGACGCACGCCGCCGGCATTGTGATCGGCGACCGTCCGCTGTCCGAACTTGTGCCGCTCTACCGCGATCCGAAATCGGACATGCCGGTGACCCAGTTCAACATGAAATGGGTGGAGCAGGCCGGACTGGTGAAATTCGACTTTCTCGGCCTGAAGACGCTGACGGTACTGCAAAAGGCGGTCGAACTGGTGCGCCGGCGCGGCGTCGAGATCGATCTTGCCTCGATCCCGCTCGACGACCCGAAAACCTACGAGCTGCTGGCGCGCGCGGAAGCGGTCGGCATCTTCCAACTGGAAAGCGCGGGCATGCGGCGCGCGCTGCTCGACATGCGGCCCGACCGTTTCGAGGACATCATCGCGCTGGTCGCGCTCTACCGCCCGGGCCCGATGGCGAACATCCCGACTTATTGCGCGCGCAAGCACGGCATGGAGAAGCCGGACTACATCCACCCGAAGCTCGAGCCGATTTTGCGCGAGACCTTCGGCGTCATCATCTACCAGGAGCAGGTGATGCAGGCCGCGCAGATCCTCGCCGGCTTCTCGCTCGGCGACGCGGACCTGCTGCGGCGCGCCATGGGCAAGAAGATCATGAAGGAAATGCGGGCGCAGCGCGAGCGCTTCGTCGACGGGTG
This sequence comes from Pseudolabrys sp., assembly GCA_035546875.1. Classification (GTDB taxonomy): domain Bacteria; phylum Pseudomonadota; class Alphaproteobacteria; order Rhizobiales; family Xanthobacteraceae; genus Pseudolabrys. The sequence goes on along the minus strand of DASZVZ010000007.1, from coordinate 89,577 downwards.
CGTCGAGCGCGGGGTCGAGCGCCACCAGGCCGACGCGATCTTCGATCTGCTCGAGCGCTTCGCGGAATACGGCTTTAACAAGAGCCACGCGGCGGCTTACGCGCTTGTCGCCTACCAGACCGCCTACATGAAGGCGAACTTCCCCGTCGAGTTCCTCGCGGCGACCATGACGCTCGATACCGGCAACACCGACAAGCTCGCGGAATTCCGCGCTGAGGCGGAGCGGCTCGGCATTCGCCTCGATCCTCCGTCGGTCAATCGCTCCGACATCGAATTCGAGGTCGAAGGCGACACGATCATCTACGCGCTCGCCGCGCTCAAAGGTGTCGGCGCACAGGCGGTGGAAAGCATTATCGCCGCGCGCAACGAGCGCAAGTTTGCCGACATCGCCGACTTCGCGAGCCGTATCAATCCACGCGCTGTCAACAAGCGCGTCCTGGAAAGCCTGACGGCTGCCGGCGCGTTCGATGCGTTCGAGCCGAACCGTGCGCGCGTGTTCGCCGCGGTCGATACCATTCTCGGCCGCGCGCAGCATTCGCACGAAACCGCCGCCGTCGGGCAGAACGAGTTATTCGGCGGCGGCACGCGCGAGCCGCTCGCCCTGCCGAATGTCGAGCCATGGCTGCCGGCCGAGCGGCTGCGCCGTGAATATGAAGCGATCGGTTTCTTCCTGTCGGGCCATCCGCTCGACGATTACGCGGCCGCACTCAAGCGCCTGCGCGTGCAACCGTGGGCCGAGTTCGCGCGCGCGGTGAAGAACGGCGCGACCGCGGGACGCGTCGCCGGCACAGTCGTCTCGCGCGTCGAGCGCCGCACCAAGACCGGCAACAAGATGGGCATCATCGGCCTGTCGGATCCGACGGGTCATTACGAGGCGGTGATTTTTTCCGAAGGGCTCGCGGAGCACCGCGACCTGCTCGAGCCGGGCACGGCGGTGTTGCTGTTCCTGTCAGCGGAAGTGCAGGGCGATGACGTGCGCGCGCGTATCCAATCGGTCGAGCCGCTCGATCATGCCGCCGCCAATCTGCACAAAGGCCTGCGCGTGTTCCTGCGCAACGAAGCGCCGATCGAGGCGGTCGCCAAGCGGCTTGAGCCGACGCCGCCCGCGCGGTCCGGTCAGGCCAACGGTGACGGCGAGGTGAGCGTGGTCCTGATGCTCGAGCAGGGCACCGAGGTCGAGGTGAAGCTGCCCGGCCGCTTCAAGGTCTCGCCGCAGATCGCGGGCGCGATCAAGGCGGTGCCCGGCGTGGTCGAAGTGCAGGCGCTCTGACGCTGTCGCTTCGTCACGAGTAGCCGAGTTGCGGCAGGGTGAAGAACAGCACCAATCCGAATATTGTCATGCCGACCGAAACGGCGGCGATCGGCAGAAAAATCTGCGTTGCAGCTTCACGGCCGGATAGCGGCCCGGTCCAGGTCTGGAATTCGCCGTGCGTCCAGTCCTGAAATGAATTTGCGCGGCCAGGCGAATCTTCCGAACCGCCGGCTTTGCGCCACGTTCGCCAGATGAGAAAAGGCAAAGCGGCGAGCATGAGAAAGAAGCCGGTGATAACCACCACGGTGAGTGCCATATACGGACCGCGGTCGAAGAGCGCCCAGACCGAGATTACGAGCCAGAGCGCCAGTGCGCCGAGGCCCTGGTAGACGAGTGGGTGAAGCCGGTCGGTGACCGGACGGTTGTGCCTGACGAGGTCGGTGTTCATGGCGCTCTCCATTGATTTCGCGGAGACGCGGCCAAATCCGTCGCTTGACTTCGGTCGCTATGCCTCTGATCTGGTTACGGAACTCAGCCTTCGCCATGTGATCTGATGCCGCACGAAACCGCCCGGAATCCTTGCAACCTTCCGGCGGCGCCTATATAAGCCGCGCAACTCTCACGCGGACCTTGGCTTTTGGCCCCGACAATGGGCCGGCAAGCCTTCCGGTGGCCCGGATTTCCGGGCTCACACGGCCCGCGGCGGAACAACCGGAGAAGATGAATGGCGCTTCCTGACTTCAGCATGCGTCAGCTTTTGGAAGCTGGCGTGCATTTCGGCCACCAGGCCCACCGTTGGAACCCGAAGATGGGCGAGTACATCTTCGGCACCCGCAACAACATCCACATCGTCGACCTCGCCCAGACTGTGCCGATGTTGCATCGCGCGCTGCAGGCGGTGAGCGACACCGTCGCCAAGGGCGGCCGCATCCTTTTCGTCGGCACCAAGCGCCAGGCGCAGGATGCGATCGCGGAAGCGGCCAAGCGCTGCGCGCAGTATTACGTCAATTCGCGCTGGCTCGGCGGCACGCTGACAAACTGGAAGACGATCTCCGGATCGATCCAGCGGCTGCGCAAGCTCGACGAGATGCTCGCGTCGAACGAGGCGGGCGGTTACACGAAGAAAGAGCGCCTGACCATGCAGCGCGAGCGCGACAAGCTCGACCGTGCGCTCGGCGGCATCAAGGATATGGGCGGCGTGCCGGACCTGCTGTTCGTCATCGACACCAACAAGGAAGACATCGCGATCAGCGAAGCGCGCCGGCTCAATATCCCGGTCGCCGCCATCGTCGACACCAATTGCGATCCGGCCGGCATCAGCTACGTGGTGCCCGGCAATGACGACGCCAGCCGCGCCGTCTCGCTTTATTGCGATCTCGTCGCGAAGGCCGCCCTCGACGGTATCTCGCGCGCGCAAGGCGAACTGGGCGTCGACGTCGGTGCGGCCGAAAAGCCGGTGGTCGAGGAGGTGCCGACGGTGCCCGCGCTCGGCGATCTCGGTTTCGAGCAACTGCCCGGCCCGCGCGGCGTCGCCGACGACCTCAAGAAGCTTCCCGGCGTATCGCCGGCGATCGAGAAGCAACTCAACGACCTCGGTATCTTCCACTATTCCCAGATCGCCGAGCTCAACGAGAAGGCGGCGCACAACGTCGGCGAGGAAGTCGGTCTTCCGGGCCGTGTCGATGGCTGGATCGCCAAGGCGAAAGAGTTGACGGCTGAATAATCGTCGCCGCCGTTCCGGTGGCGGGCAATCGCGGCTCGCGTAACTATATTGGATACGCCGCGGGGCGCGGTTCGCGCCTGCCGCGGCGGATAAAGGAAAAAGTCTGATGGCTGAAATCACCGCCCAAATGGTCAAGGAGCTGCGCGAGAGCAGCGGCGCCGGCATGATGGATTGCAAGGCGGCGCTCGTCGAAACCAAGGGCGACCTGCAGGCCGCGCAGGACTGGCTGCGCAAGAAGGGGCTCTCCAAGGCCGCCAAGAAGGCCGGCCGCGTCGCCGCCGAAGGCCTGATCGGCATCACGGTCAAAGGCACCAAGGGCGTGATGGTCGAGGTCAATTCCGAGACCGATTTCGTCGCGCGCAACGATCTCTTCCAAGGACTGGTCAAGCTGATCGCCGACGTCGCGATGTCGGCCGGCACCGACGTCGAAAAGATCAAGGCGGGAAAGGTCGGCGACCGCACCGTTGCCGACGCGATTTCCGAGACGATCGCCAAAATCGGCGAGAACATGACGCTGCGTCGCGCCGCCGCGCTGTCGGTCGGCAAGGGCGTCGTCGCCTATTACGTGCACAATTCGGTCAGCGACGGTCTCGGCAAGATCGGCGTGCTGGTCGCGCTCGAGTCGCCGGGCAAGGCCGACGAGCTGATGGCCTTCGGCCGCCAGGTCGCGATGCATGTCGCCTCGGCCAATCCGCTCGCGGTCGACGCGGCCGGCGTCGATCCGGCGGTGATCAAGCGCGAGAAGGACATCCTCGCCGACAAGTTCAGGCAGCAGGGTAAGCCCGAGGCCATGATCGAGAAGATCGTCGAATCGGGTCTGAAAACTTTCTACAAGGAGCAGACGCTGCTCGATCAGCCGTTTATCTTCGACGACAAGAAGAGCGTCGCGCAGGCAATCAAGGAGACCGAAGGCAAGGCTGGTGGCCCGATCAAGGTGACCGGCTTTGTGCGTTACGCGCTCGGCGAAGGCATTGAGAAGCAGGAATCCGATTTTGCCGCCGAAGTGGCGGCCGCCGCCGGTCAGAGCTGACCGCTTCCCGGTCGTCTCGGCTCCCGGCGAATCCGGGAAGGGATCGCGCAGATGAGTGACCCGCTCTACCGCCGCGTCATCATCAAGCTTTCGGGCGAAGCGCTCACCGGCCCGCAAGGTTTCGGCATCGATCAGCCGATGATCGACCGCATCGCCGGCGATCTTATCGGCGCGTGCAAGCTCGGCGTCGAAGTCGGCGTCGTGGTCGGCGGCGGCAACATCTTCCGCGGCATCGACGTCTCCGAACACGGCGTGCCGCGGCCGGTCGGCGACACAATGGGTATGCTGGCGACGGTGATGAATTGCCTGGTGCTCGAGGCCGCACTCGAGCGGCAGGGCAAGGAAGCGCGCACGCTATCCGCGCTGGCGATGCCGACGGTGTGCGAGACCTACAACCGCAAGCGCGCGGTGAAAAATCTCGGGAAGGGCCGCGTCGTACTGCTCGCGGCCGGCACAGGCAATCCGTATTTCACCACCGACACGACCGCCGTGCTGCGCGCGGCCGAGCTCGAAGCCAATGCCGTGCTCAAAGCGACCGATGTCGACGGCGTCTATACCGCCGATCCGAAAAAAGACCCCAAGGCGACGCGCTACGACAAGCTGAGCCATCAGGAAGCGCTTGAAAAGCACCTGAAGATCATGGACTCGACCGCCTTCGCGCTTGCCCGCGAAAACCGTATGCCTATCATCGTGTTCTCGATCCGCGAGAAGGGCGGAATCGAGGCCGTTTTGCGCGGAAAGGGTCGGGCGACCATCGTGGGATAGATCGGCGGCGCGCCCGTTTCCGATCACCAGGAGTGGATCCGGCCCGCGGCAACGACGGCAGTGTTCGGGGAACCGCCATGGCCAATGAAACGCACGATCTCAATGAAGTGAAACGGCGGATGCAGGGTGCAATAGCCGTTCTCAAGACGGAATTCTCCGGGTTGCGAACGGGCCGAGCCTCGCCGCATCTGCTCGACGCCGTTCAGGTCGATGCCTACGGCTCGCACATGCCGCTCAACCAGGTGGCGACGGTCAGCATTCCCGAGCCGCGGCTCATTACCGTCAACGTGTGGGACCGCTCACTGGTGCACGCTGTCGAAAAGGCCATCGTCAATTCCAATCTCGGCCTTTCGCCCGCAACGGAAGGACAGATGCTGCGCCTGCGCATCCCGGAGCTCAACGAGGAGCGCCGCAAGGAGCTGGTCAAGATCGCGCACAAGTACGCGGAGACGGCGCGCGTCGCCGTGCGCCATGTGCGCCGTGACGGCATGGATGTCCTGAAAAAGCTGGAGAAGGATCACAAGATCAGCAAGGACGACCATGATCGTTTTTCCGCCGACGTACAGAAGGCGACCGATCAGTCGATCCACGAGATCGAACAGATGCTGGGGACGAAGGAAAAGGAGATCCTCACCGTTTGAGGTCGCGAGGAATGTCCGAGGCCCAAAACCAGTTCGAAACGACGCCGCCAGAGATGCCGCGTCACGTCGCCATCATCATGGACGGCAACGGGCGCTGGGCCGCGGCGCGCGGCTTGCCGCGCAGCGAGGGCCACCGGCGCGGCGTCGAAGCGTTACGGCGCACGGTACGCGCGGCCGGCGAACTCGGCATCGATGTGCTGACGATTTTTTCCTTCAGCTCGGAGAACTGGTCGCGCCCCGCTTCGGAAGTGCGCGACCTTATGTCGTTGCTGCGCCGTTTCATCCGGCACGACCTCGCCGACCTTCATCGTAACGGCGTGCGAGTCCGCATTATCGGCGAGCGCGAAGGGCTCGATCAGGACATCGGCCGCCTGCTGGTCGAAGCGGAAGACCTCACGCGCGACAACAACGGTCTCACGCTCGTCGTCGCGTTCAACTACGGCGCACGGCAGGAGATCGCGCGCGCGGCGCGCCGCATCGCCGACGAGATCGCGCAGGGTAGGCTTAGTTCCGCCGACGTCAGCGTCGAGACGTTGGGCCGGTTTCTCGATGCACCCGACTTGCCGGATCCGGACGTGATTATTCGCACCAGCGGCGAGCAGCGGCTGTCGAATTTTCTGCTCTGGCAGTCAGCCTACAGCGAGCTGGTGTTCGTGCCGACCTACTGGCCCGATTTCGACCGAGCCGCGCTCGAAAGCGCCATCCGCGAATACAGCCAACGCGTGCGCCGTTTCGGCGGCCTGGTCGCGCGCACCGGATCCTGAACCCCGTGTCCGATGCCGACCATGCCTCACGCGATGCCGGATCGGCCGCGGGAGGGCACAATCTCGCGCTCCGCATTGCATCGGCCGTGGTGCTGGCGCCACTTGCGCTTGGCGCCGCCTATGTCGGTGGCTGGCCGTTCCTTTGCTTCTGGACTGTCGCCGCTATGGCGGTGCTGTGGGAGTGGATGGCGCTGATCGCGGGCTCCGACAGCCGGCTCGCATTCTCCGTCGGGGCGGTGGCGCTCATCGTCGTCGCGGCACTGTTCGAACTCGATCATCCGGGCGCAGCCATTCTGGTCGTCATGCTCGGTGCGCTCGCGACCACGATATTCGCGCCGGCTGAACGACGCCTGTGGCTGGCGGCCGGGGTCGTCTACGCCGGCATCATGCTGTGGGCGCCCGTGCTGCTGCGGGCCGATGCCGTCTTTGGATTTATTGCGCTGATTTTCCTTTTTGCGGTCGTATGGGCAACCGACATTCTCGGCTACTTCGCCGGCCGGGCGATTGGCGGGCGAAAACTCGCGCCATCCATAAGCCCGAAAAAGACATGGTCCGGCGCTATCGCAGGGGCGGCGGGGGCGATGGTTATTGCTTTGTTACTGGCCCGTTTCGTCGCGGGAACCAATTGGATCGTCATCGTCTTTATTGCACTGATGCTTTCGATCATTGCGCAAGCAGGCGATTTGCTCGAATCCGCCCTCAAGCGCCGTTTTGGCGCCAAGGATGCGAGCCAGCTCATTCCGGGGCACGGCGGAGTCATGGACAGGCTGGATGGCTTCTGGGCCGCCGCGCTCATCGGCGTCCTTATCGGACTTGCGCGCGGTGGATTCGATGGTGCCGCGCGCGGGCTTTTGTTGTGGTGAGCCCATGACGCCGGCAGGCCTTGCCCCATCACAACCGATGTCCGCGCCGGCCGAGCGCGGCATCACTATTCTCGGCGCGACCGGATCGATCGGTGCGAGCACCATCGATCTGATCAAGCGCGAGCGTGGACGTTTCCGCGTCGAAGCATTGAGCGCACGGCGCAATGCGGCCGGGCTAGCCAAGCTCGCGCGCGAGCTCAATGCGCGCTTTGCCGTCGTCGCCGACGAGAGCGCCTATGGCGATCTCAAGAGCGCGCTTGCAGGCTCAGGCATCGAAGCGGCGGCGGGCGAGGCGGCGTTGCTCGAGGCTGCGCAGCGGCCTGCGGCCTGGGTGATGGCGGCGATTGCCGGCTCCGTAGGGTTGAAGCCGACGCTCGCTGCGATCGAACGCGGCGCAACCGTTGCGCTCGCCAACAAGGAATGTCTGGTGTGCGCAGGCGCGCTGTTCATGCGGCGCGCCGCGAGCACCGGCGCGACGGTGCTGCCGGTCGACTCCGAGCACAACGCCGTGTTTCAGGCGCTCAGCGCCGGCGCTCGCGACGAGGTCAAGCGGGTGATCCTCACCGCGTCGGGCGGTCCATTCCGCACGTGGACGCTGGAGCAGATCGCGGCGGCAACGCCCGAACAGGCGTTGCGTCATCCCAACTGGTCGATGGGACCCAAGGTTACGGTCGACTCGGCAAGCTTGATGAACAAAGGCCTCGAACTCATTGAGGCGCATCATTTATTCGGCCTGCCACCCGACGAGATCGACGTCCTCGTTCATCCCCAGTCGGTCATACACGGCATGGTTGAATACAAGGATGGGTCGGTTGTGGCGCAACTCGGCTCGCCTGACATGCGTATCCCGATCGCGCATTGCCTCGCCTGGCCAAGGCGGATGGCCGGCGCGGCGCCGCGGCTCGACCTCGCGGCGGTCGGACAACTGACGTTTGAAGCGCCGGATATGCAGCGTTTCCCGGCTCTGGCGCTGGCCCGACAGGCATTGGCGACCGGCGGGGCTGCGCCGACCGTGCTCAACGCCGCCGACGAGATTGCAGTCGGGGAATTCATCGCTGGCCGCATCGGGTTTGGCGCCATTCCTGCGCTGGTTTCGGCAACACTCGAGGCGGCCGCCACGAATAACCTGCTGGGCGAGCCGGCGGCGGTCGAAGAGGCCATCGCCGTTGACCATGTTGCGAGATGTTTGGCCCGCGACCTCTTGCCCGAAATTGCCTTAAAGGCATCCTAGGAAGCCTTTTCGTGGGGAAAAGTGCGGCAGGGGTGGGACGAGGTTAAACAATGGGTTTTGATGTATTGGGGTCACTCAGCGCTTTCGGGGGCGGAGTCGTGGGCTATCTCATTCCTTTCCTGTTCGTTCTGACCGTCGTCGTTTTCTTTCACGAATTCGGCCACTTCATCATTGCGCGCTGGTGCGGCGTGCGGGTGCTGGTGTTCTCGATCGGCTTCGGCCCCGAACTGTTCGGTTTCTATGACCGCTACGGGACCCGCTGGAAAATCTCAGCCGTGCCGCTCGGCGGCTACGTGAAATTCTTCGGCGACGACAACGCCGCGAGCGTCCCGGACAAGACTGCGCTCGCCGGAATGAGCGAAGCCGAAAAAGGTGAGAGCTTTGCCGAGCAGCCGGTCGGTTCGCGCGCCGCCGTCGTCGCCGCCGGCCCGATCGCGAATTTCATCCTGGCGATCTTGATTTTCGCGGCGATTTTCGCGCTCTACGGCAAGCAGACGACCAGCGCGCGCGTCGACACCGTGCAACCCGGAAGCGCTGCGGCTGCGGCCGGATTCCAGCCGGGCGATCTTGTTCTCTCGATCGACGGCAGCAAGATCGACAGCTTCGCCGATATGCAGCGCATCGTCAGCATCAGTGCCGGCGAGACGCTGACCATCGAGGTCGAGCGCGGCGGCGGGCACCTCAAGCTCAAGGCGACGCCGGCGCTCAAGGAACTGAAGGACAATTTCGGCAACGTCCACCGCTTGGGTGTGCTTGGGATCAGCCGTTCGATGGCCCCCGGCGACGTGAAGACCCAGCGCGTCGACCCGCTGACGGCGGTCGTGATGGGGGCGCAGGAGACCTGGTTCGTGGTCGATCGGACGCTCTCCTACATCGGCGGCGTCTTTGCCGGCCGCGAGGCGGCCGACCAGCTCGGCGGCCCGATCCGCATCGCCCAGGTGTCCGGACAGGTGGCCTCGGCCGGATTCGTCGCGTTGATCCACCTGACGGCCGTGCTTTCCGTGTCGATCGGCCTCCTCAATCTCTTCCCCATCCCCCTGTTGGACGGCGGTCACCTTTTGTTCTATGGAATCGAAGCCGCGCGCGGACGCCCGCTGTCCGAGCGCGCGCAGGAAGTCGGGTTCCGCATCGGTCTGGCGATCGTCGTCATGTTGATGATTTTCGCGACCTTTAACGACATCATCCACCTCGCCACATCCTGATCGTTGCCGCAGAGCAACTTTTTGAGGGTAAAGGGGAAGTTGGGCGGGAAGTTCGTTTGCAGCGTCGGAAAAACGCTGTACAAACTTGCACAAGATCGCCCGACAGCCTGTCAAATCCGCAGCGGGGGCGGCCGCCGAACGATAAAAAAGGGCGCGTAACGCATGGGACGTCGAGTTCGGGTGGTACGAGGACTGGCAATTCGCTGGTTTGTCCTCGCAAGCCTTCTTGTCGGATCGGCTATCGCAACCGTTGCGTCCGCGGACGTCGCGGCTGCCCAGAGCGTCAGCTCGATCGTCGTCGAGGGGAACCGCCGGGTCGAGGCGGATACCGTCCGCTCCTATTTCAAGCCAGGTCCGCGCGGCCAGCTTGACGCCGCGAGCATCGACACGGCGTTGAAGGCGCTCTACGGCACCGGACTTTTCCAGGACGTGCGCATCAATCACGTCGGCGGACGGCTCGTCGTTACGGTCGTCGAAAATCCGGTGATCAATCGCGTCGCGTTCGAAGGCAACAAGAAAGCCAAGGACGCCCAGCTCACCAGCGAAATTCAATCCAAGCCGCGCGGCACGCTATCGCGTCCGACCGTGCAGGCCGACGTGCAGCGCATCGTCGAGATCTATCATCGCAGCGGCCGCTACGACGTCACGGTCGTTCCGAAGATCATCGAGCTGCCGAACAACCGCGTCGACCTCGTCTTCGAAATCAACGAAGGCCCCAAGACCGGCGTCAAGAAGATCATCTTCGTCGGCAACCGCGCGTATTCGACGCAGCGCCTGAAGGACGTCATCAAGACCAGCGAGAGCAACTGGCTGAGCTTCCTGCAGACGACGGACATCTACGACACCGATCGTATCCAGGCCGACCGCGACCTGCTGCGCAAGTTCTACTTGAGCCACGGCTACGCCGATATCCGCATCGTGTCCGCCGTCGGCGAATACGATCCCGCGCAGAAGGGCTTCACGATCACCTACACGATCGACGAGGGCGCGCAGTATCACGTCGGCACCGTCGACGTCGTCTCCAACGTGCAGGCCGTGGACCCGAACATCGTGCGTTCGCGGCTGCGCATGAAGCCGGGCGACGTCTACAACGCGGACCTCGTCGAAAAGAGCGTCGAGGGCATGACCATCGAGGTCGCCAAGCGCGGCTATGCCTTTGCGACCGTGCATCCGCGCGGCGACCGCAATTTCGAGACCAAGAAGATCAATCTGGTGTTCGTGGTCGAGGAAGGCGCGCGCGCCTATATCGAACGCATCAACATCCGCGGCAACGTCCGCACCCGCGACTACGTGATCCGCCGCGAATTCGATATCGGCGAAGGCGACGCCTACAATCAGGCGCTGATCAACCGCGCCGAGCGCCGGCTCAAGAATCTTAACTTCTTCAAGAAGGTCAAAATCACCACCGAGCCCGGCTCGGCGCCCGACCGCGTCGTCGTGAACGTCGACGTCGATGAAATGGCGACCGGCGAGTTCTCGATCGGCGGCGGTTACTCGACCACCGACGGCTTCCTCGCGGAAGTGAGCGTCGCCGAGCGCAACCTGTTCGGCCGCGGCCAGCTCGCGCGCGCGTCAGTGCAGTACGGTCAGTATGCGCGCGGCGTGCAGCTCTCGTTTGTCGAGCCGTACCTGATGGGGTATCGGCTCGCCGGCGGCATCGACCTCTTCTACAAGGAAACGCTGGCGAACTCGTATCTGTCGTACAACACCAAGACGGTCGGCACGACGCTCAAGGTAGGCATTCCGATCACGGAAGAATTCTCGATCACGCCGCGTTATTCGATCTACCAGCAGAAAATTACGCTGCCAGAAATTCTGAATAACTGTATCGCAACGCAGGCAGCGAACCAGTTCCAGAAGGGCATCGGCCCCGGCGTCCAGCCGAGCAACGATTGCTTCCAGGACGGCGAGGCATCGTTGCCGATCCGCATCGAGCTGTCGCGCGGCGCCACGCTGACGTCGCTGGTTGGCTACACGCTCGCCTACAACACGCTCGACGACAACAAGAACCCGACCAGCGGCTTCTACGGCGAGCTCAACCAGGACATCGCGGGCCTCGGCGGCGACGTGAACTTCATCCGCACCACCGGCGACCTGCGCAACTACTACGAAGTGTTCCCGGACGTCGTCAGCCTGGTGCGCTTGCAGGGCGGCCACATTACGAGTTGGGGCAGCAAGGATCTGCGCGCGCTCGACATGTTCCAGATGGGTCCGAACCTCGTGCGCGGCTTTGCGCCGGCCGGCTTTGGTCCGCGCGACCTGACCTCGCCGACGCAAGACGCGCTCGGCGGCACGTTGTACTGGGGCAGCACGCTTGAATTTCAGACACCGCTTTATTTCCTGCCGAAGGAAGTCGGTGTGAAGATGGCCGTCTTCGCCGACGCCGGCTCGCTTTGGGATTACACCGGGCCGACCTTCTGGAGCCGAACAGGCGAACGACTGAACGTCGGCGACTCCAAATCGGTACGTTCGTCGGTTGGTGTCGGCCTGATCTGGGATTCGCCGCTCGGACCGCTGCGGTTCGACTTCGGCTTCCCGCTCACCAAAGAGAGCTACGACCATACGCAGTGGTTCCGCTTCAGCGGCGGAACGACATTCTGATCCTGCCCGCGCAGTCGGGCACAGCGCTGGCGATATGACCGATCCGGTATTCCTGAGGCACTCGCGCGGTCTCACCGTGGATGAGATCGTCGCCATGACCGCCGCCGAGCCGGTAACGGGCAAGGCGCGGGAGCGGCGTATCGTCAACATCGCGCCGCTCGACCGGGCCGGGCCTGCCGACATCGCGTTCTGCGAAAGCAATAACTACGCGGATCAACTCGCGGCGACGCATGCCGGCGCTTGCTTCGTTACAGCCGCGCTTGCCGGCCGCGTGCCGAAGCACGCCATCGCATTGCAAGTGCGCGAACCCTACAAGGCCTTCGTCGCGGTCAGCCGCGCTTTGTTTGCGGATGCGCTACGGCCGTCCTCGCTCTACGACGGGCACGGCGCGGCGGGTGCGTCCGTGCATCCCTCGGCGCGGCTGGAAACCGGCGTCACCGTCGATCCCGGCGCAGTCGTTGGCCCGCGCGCGGAAGTCGGCTCCGGCACCGTCATCGCCGCCAATGCGGTGATCGGACCCGAGGTGCGCATCGGACGCGACTGCGCGATCGGCGCGGGCGCGGTCCTCACGCATGCGCTTCTCGGCGACCGCGTCATCGTTCATCCGGGCTGCAAGATCGGGCAGGACGGCTTCGGCTTCGTGATGGGCGCCAAAGGGCATCTCAAGATTCCGCAGGTCGGCCGCGTCATCATCCAGGACGACGTCGAGATCGGCGCCGGGACCACGATCGACCGCGGCGCCATCCGCGATACCGTGATCGGGGAAGGCACCAAAATCGACAATCTCGTTCAGGTCGGCCACAATGTCAGCATCGGTCGGCACTGCGTGCTGGTGGCGCAAACGGGCATTTCCGGCTCCTCGACGCTGGAAGACTTTGTTGTGCTCGGCGCGCGCGTCGGCCTAAATAACAACGTGACGATCGGCGAGGGCGCGCAGATCGCCGCAACCAGCATCGTGCACGGCGACGTGCCGGCCGGTGCGCGTTGGGGCGGGACGCCTGCCAAGCCGGTCAAACAGTGGTTCCGCGAAATGATGATCCTCGAACGTCTTGCACGCGAGAAAGGCGAGGCGAGCCAGGCCGGCGCCCGGGACGAGTGAGGCGTCGATGAACGAACCCGTCACCAAGCTCGAAGCGGCCGACATCCTGACGGTCCTCAAGATGTTGCCGCACCGCTATCCGTTTCTGATGGTCGACCGCGTGATCGACATTCGCGGCGACGAGCACGGCATCGGCATCAAGAACGTGACCGTGAACGAGCCGCACTTCCAGGGCCACTTCCCGAATAACCCTGTTTTCCCCGGCGTGCTGATGATCGAAGGCATGGCGCAGACCGCGGGCGTTCTGTGCATCGCCTCGACATCGTCGACGCAGCCGAAATCGGTCTTCTTCCTGACCATCGACAAGGCGAAATTCCGCAAGCCCGTGTTGCCCGGCGATACGATCGAGTACCACATGAACCGGATCGCCAAGCGCCGGATGATGTGGTGGTATCGCGGCGAGGCGAAGGTGAACGGGCAGATCGTGGCCGAGGCCGAAGTCGGCGCCATAATTTCCGACCCGTGAGCGCCTTGTCCATGAGCGCGAACGCGGCCGTAGTCGATCCCTCGGCAAAAATCGAAAAGGGCGCGAAGATCGGCGCGAACGTTTCGATCGGGCCCTATTGCACCATCGGTCCGAACGTCACCATCGGCGACGGCTGCCGTCTTGTGGCGCACGTGCATGTCATGGGCCACACCGCGATCGGCCAGCGCACCGTCATCTATCCGTTCGCTTCGCTCGGCTCTCCGCCGCAATCCGTGAAATATCGCGGCGGCCCGACGCGGCTCGTGATCGGGGCCGATTGTGACATCCGCGAAAACGTGACAATGAGCACCGGCACGGAAGATGACCGCGCCGTCACGGAAGTCGGCGACAAGTGCTTCTTCATGATCGGCTCGCACGTCGCGCACGATTGCAAGATCGGCAGCAACGTGACCGTCGCCAACAACGTGCTACTTGGCGGCCATGTGACGGTGGGAGACTACGTCGTGTTTGGCGGCGGCGTCGCGGTGCGCCAGTTCGTCCGTATCGGCGAGGGCGCGATGATCGTAGGCCTCAGCGGCGCGCGGGCGGATATCATTCCGTGGGGGATGGCGCACGGCTCGCTCGCCAATCTCATCGGCCTCAACGTGATCGGTATGCGCCGGCGCGGCTTTTCCAAGGACGACATTCACGGCTATCGCGCCGCCTACCAGGAATTGTTCTTCGGCTCCGGCGAATTCCGCGCCCGACTCGATGCGATGGCCGAACATGCGGGCGCTAACGCGCTGGTAAAGCAGATGGTCGAGTTCATCCGCGCCGGCAAGCGGCCGTTGACCATGGCGGTCCACCGCGCCGAACTCGATGAGCCAGCATGAGCGCCGCGGCTGCCGGCGCTGCGGATAGTCCGCTCGCTATCATTTGCGGCAGCGGCACCCTTCCTTTCGCAGTCGCCGACGCAGCGATTAAGCGCGGCCGCAAGGTGGTGCTGTTCGCGGTGCGCGGCGCGGCGGATGCGGTGCGGGTTGCGGGTTATCCGCACCAATGGGGCGCGCTTGGCCAGTTCGGACGCCTTCAGCGGTTGTTGCGCGAGGCGGGTTGCCGCGACGTCGTGTTCATCGGCGGGCTGGTGCGCCCCGGCTTCTGGCAGATCCGCTTCGATCTCAAGACACTGCTCTTGATGCCGCGCATAGCCAGGGCGTTTCGCGGCGGCGACAATCATTTGCTGTCCGGCCTTGCGCGAATTTTCGAGCAGCATGGTTTCCGGCTTCTCGGCGCGCACGAAGTCGCGCCCGAAATTCTGGTGCCGGAAGGCGTCATCGGCAGCGTTGCAATGACGGAGCGCGACCGCTCGGATGTCGATGCCGGTCTTGCGTACCTGCGCGCGGCCGGTCCGCATGATGTAGGGCAGGCGGTGGTCGTGTCCGGCGGCCACGTGCTGGCGGTCGAGGCGATCGAAGGCACCGACCACATGCTGGCGCGCGTCGCCGAGTTGCGCGCATCCGGTCGCATCCGCGCGCCCGTGGGCAGCGGTGTGCTGGTGAAGGCGCCGAAGCCGCAACAGGACCGCCGTTTCGACCTGCCGTCGATCGGACCGCAAACCGTCGAGGAAGTTGCGCGCGCGAAACTCGCGGGCATCGCCGTCGTCGCCGGTGAGACCATCATCGCCGAACCGCAGCAGGTGATTGCGGCAGCCGACGACGCCGGGATTTTCGTCGCCGGCGTGCGCACCGGTAGCGCGCGATGACCGCCGGGTCGGGCCTGCATGTCTTCCTGGTGGCGGGCGAGGAATCCGGCGATCGCCTCGGCGCCGCTTTGATGCGCGCGCTGAAGGCGCGCACGGCCGGCGGCGTGAGATTTTCCGGTGTCGGCGGCCGCCACATGGCGGAGCAGGGCCTCAAGAGTCTCTTTCCGCTCGGTGAACTCGCGATCGTCGGCTTCGCCGCGATCCCGGCGCGGCTGCCAAAAATTTTGCGGCGTATCCGCGAGACCGCGTATGCGGCGGCCGCAGCGAGGCCGGACGTGCTGGTCATCATCGACAGTCCGGAATTCACCCACCGCGTCGCGCGCCGCGTGCGCCGCCTCGCGCCGGGCATCCCCATTATCGACTACGTCTGCCCCTCGGTATGGGCGTGGCGCTCGGGACGCGCGCGTGCGATGCGCGGCTACATCGACCACGTGCTGGCGCTGCTGCCGTTCGAGCCGCGTATCCTGCGCGAGCTTGGTGGCCCGCCGTCGAATTATGTCGGCCATCCTTTGAGCGAACGAGTGCAGGAGCTGCGGCCGGACGTCGAGGAGATGCAGAGGCGGGAATCCGACCCGCCACTGGTGCTGGTGCTGCCGGGCTCGCGCGCCGGCGAGATTCGCCGGATGCAGCGCGTATTCGGAGAGGCGATCGCGCGCGTGCGGGCCGAACGCGGCGAACTCGAGGTCGTGGTGCCGACGGTGCCGCATCTCGACGGCGCGGTGAAAGAGGCGGTCGAAGGCTGGGGGTGTCCGGTGCGGGTCGTGTCCGATCCGGGCGTCAAGAATGCCGCCTTCCGCCGCGCGCGGGTGGCGCTGACCAAGTCGGGAACGTCGACCCTCGAACTGGCGCTCGCCGGCGTGCCGATGGTCGCGGGCTACAAGGTGTCGGCGATCGAGGCTTTTGTCGCACGCATGCTGATCAATGTTCCCTCCGTCATCCTCGCCAACCTGGTGCTCGGCGAGAACGTGGTGCCGGAATTCCTCCAGAATGATTGCACGCCGGAACGGCTGGCGGGGGCGTTGCTGCCGCTCCTCGGCAATACGCAGGAGCGGCGCCGCCAGCTTGCCGCCTTCTCCCGGCTCGACGATGTCATGGAAATAGGCGCTGTTTCGCCCAGTGACCGCGCCGCCACAATCGTGCTGGAATATGCTGGTGGTCTTAACCAAATGGGGCCTGCGGCAGTAGCGCCGGAGCCGCCAAGGGCGTAATTTGCGCCCGAATCCGGCCACATGGCCGTGGGCCATTGCTGGAAACTGGAACCCGCCCGTTGAACCTCCAACACCGCGCCGCGATTACCGCCGTCCACGGTTACCTGCCGCCTGACGTGCTCACCAATGCCGACCTGGCGCGCATGGTCGACACCAGCGACACCTGGATCACCGAGCGCACCGGCATCAAGCAGCGCCACATCCTCAAAGGCGAAGGCCTCGGCACCTCGCATATGGGCGCGGAGGCCGTGCGCGGCCTGCTCGCCAAGACCAACACGCGCCCGGAAGACATTGAACTGCTCATCTGCGCGACGGTGACGCCTGACTTCCTGCATCCATGCACCGCCAATCTGATCTGCGACATGGTCGGCATCAACAATGTCGGCAGCTTCGACATCCAGGCGGCCTGCTCGGGCTTTCTCTATGCGATGACCGTCGCGAGCCAGTTCATCACCGCCGGCACCTATAAGAAGGTGATCGTGGTCGGCGCCGACAAGATGTCGGCCATCGTCGACTACACGGACCGCGCGACCTGCGTGCTGTTCGGCGACGGAGCGGCCGCCGTGCTGCTCGAGCCGAACGGCGATTACGGCATCATGGATACCGTGCTGCACTCGGACGGCTCCGGTGCGAAATTCCTGCACCAGAAAGCCGGCGGCAGTCGCATGCCGCCGACAGCCGACACCGTCGCCAAACGGCTGCACTACGTTCACCAGGAAGGCGCGACGGTCTACAAGTTCGCAGTCGCCGGCATGGCCGAGGTCGCGCACGAAATCATGGCGCGCAACAACCTCACCGTCGACATGCTCGATTGGGCCGTGCCGCATCAGGCGAACCGCCGCATCATCGAGACGACGGCGCAACGCATCGGCCTGCCGCTCGACAAGGTGATGTTGACCATCCACAAATACGGCAACACCACCACGGCATCGATCCCGCTCAGCCTGTGGGATTACGAACAGAAGCTGAAGAAAGGCGACCGCCTGTTGCTCGCCGCATTTGGCGGCGGCTTCACCTGGGGCGGCGCCTACGTGACGTGGGCTTACGACGGGGCAAGCGCGCCGAAGCTCAACGGCAATACGCCGAAGCCCAAGCTGAAAAAATCCGACTGGCTCTGATTATTTCCGCCGCGAGATCGGCACGTAATCGCGCCGCGTCGCGCCGGTATAAAGCTGGCGCGGGCGGCCGATCTTCTGCTTCGGATCCTCGATCATTTCCTTCCACTGCGCGATCCAGCCGACCGTGCGCGCGACCGCAAACAGCACGGTGAACATGGTCGTGGGGAAACCCATCGCCTTGAGCGTGATGCCCGAATAGAAGTCGATGTTCGGGTAGAGCTTCTTCTCGAGGAAATACTCGTCGTGCAGCGCGACCTTCTCGAGCTCCATGGCGACGTCGAGAAGCGGATCGTCCTTGATGCCGAGCTCGGTCAAGACCTCGTGGCAGGTCTTCTGCATGATCTTCGCGCGCGGATCGTAGTTCTTGTACACGCGATGGCCGAAGCCCATCAGGCGGAATGAATCGTTCTTGTCCTTGGCGCGCTTGATGAACTCGGGGATGCGCTCGGGCCGGCCGATCTCGGCGAGCATGTTGAGCGCCGCCTCGTTGGCGCCGCCATGCGCCGGCCCCCACAGGCAGGCGCAGCCGGCCGCGATGCACGCGAACGGATTGGCGCCGGAGGAGCCGGCAAGCCGCACGGTCGAGGTGGAAGCGTTCTGCTCGTGGTCCGCATGCAGGATAAAGATGCGATCCATCGCGCGCGCCAGCACCGGATTGGCCTTGTACTCCTCGGTCGGCACCGCGTAGCACATGCGCAGGAAGTTCGAGGCGTAATCGAGATCGTTCTTCGGATACACGAACGGCTGGCCGATCGAATACTTGTAGGCCATGGCCGCAAGCGTCGGCACCTTGGCGATCATGCGGATCGAGGCGACCATGCGCTGGTGCGGATCGGAGATGTCGGTGGAGTCGTGGTAGAACGCCGACAGCGCGCCGACCGAGCCGACCATCACCGCCATCGGATGCGCGTCGCGGCGGAAGCCCTGGAAGAACCGCATCATCTGCTCGTGCACCATCGTGTGGCGGCTGACGCGGTAGTCGAAGTCGGCCTTCTGTGCGGCGGTCGGCAGTTCGCCGTAAAGCAGCAGATAGCAGGTCTCGAGGAAGTCGCCGTGCTCGGCGAGCTGCTCGATCGGATAGCCCCGGTACTGCAGGATGCCCTGATCGCCGTCGATATAGGTGATCTTGGATTCACAGCTCGCGGTCGAGGTGAAGCCGGGATCGTAAGTGAACAGGCCGCTCTCGCTGTAGAGCTTGGCGATGTCGACGACGTCGGGTCCGATCGTGCCGGAGTAAATCGGGAAGTCCCAGTTCTTGTTGCCGACCGTCAGCGTGCCGGTTTTTGCTTTGGCATCCGTTTTGGCGTCCATGGTCGAACCCTCGAATTTGGGAGCGGAGCGGACTTCGCGAACTGGGCTGCCGGGACGGCGGGGAGGCCAGCATGGCCTGGCGGATGTCCGCGGCTACTTTGGGTAACCCATTCAACTGTGCGCTGCAAGACAGGCAACAGCGCAGGTCTGCCAATCAGATAGGCGGGGTTGTCGCCGAAAACAGAGGGCCGCGTCGCCGAATCGAAAGTGTCAGGCGGCCTGATCGCGCAGCCGCGCCAGACTCTCGTCGCGGCCAAGCACCGCGAGCACGTCGAAGATCGGCGGTGAGGTTGTGCGCCCCGTCAGGGCCGCGCGCAGCGGCTGCGCCACCGCGCCGAGTTTCAAGCCCGCCTGTTCGGCAAACCCCCGCACGGCGGCCTCTATCGTCGCGGCGCTCCAGTCCCCCAGCGCCTCGAAATTAGGCAACACTTTTGTGATCAGGGACTTCGCTTCCGGGGTGAGCAGGGCAGCGGCCTTCTCGTCCATGGCCAGCGGCCGCGTGGCCCAGATAAAACGTGAGCTTTCAAACAATTCGACCAAAGTCTTAGCCCGTTCCTTGAGACCCGGCATGGCTGCCGCCAGCTTTGCCCGCAAGGCCGGCGTCATCACGTTGGCGAGTTCGCCGCCGCCGGCGATGTGCGGCAGCAAGGCTTCGAGCGCGGCCACCAGGTCGGCGTCGGCGGTAGCGCGAATGTAATGGCCGTTGAGGCTTTCGAGCTTGGCGAAATCGAAGCGCGCGGGCGATCGGCCGATCTGCGGCAGATCGAACGCGGCGATCATCTCCTCGGTCGAAAAAATTTCCTGATCGCCGTGGCTCCAGCCGAGCCGCACCAGGTAATTGCGCAGCGCGACCGGCATGTAGCCCATGGCGCGGTAGGCATCGACGCCAAGCGCGCCGTGCCGCTTCGACAGCTTCGATCCGTCGGGCCCGTGAATGAGCGGAATGTGCGCCATCGCCGGCACGCGCCAGCCGAGCGCATCGTAGATGTGCTTCTGCCTCGCGCCGTTGGTTAGATGATCGTCGCCGCGGATGATGTGCGTGACGTTCATGTCGTGGTCGTCGACCACGACCGCGAGCATGTAGGTCGGCGTGCCGTCGGAACGCAGCAGCACCAGGTCGTCGAGGTCCGAGTTTTGCCAGACGACGCGGCCCTGCACCTGATCTTCGATCACAGTCTCGCCGGTAAGCGGCGCCTTGAGGCGAATGACGGGCTTGACGCCCGGCGGCGCGTCGGACGGATCGCGGTCGCGCCAGCGCCCGTCATAGAGCTTGGAGCGCCCGGCGGCGCGCGCGGCCTCGCGCATCTGCGTGAGCTCCTCGGGCGAGGCGTAACAGTAATAGGCCTTGCCGTCGGCCAAGAGCTGCTCGGCGATCTGCCTGTGGCGCGCCGCGCGGGAAAACTGGAAGACGATATCCCCGTCCCAGGTCAGCCCGAGCCAGGTCAGCCCGTCGATGATCGCGTTGATCGCCGCCGCGGTCGAGCGCTCGCGGTCGGTATCCTCGATCCGCAGCAGCATCTTGCCGCCGCGTCCGCGCGCGTAGAGCCAATTGAACAGCGCCGTGCGCGCTCCCCCGATATGGAGGAAGCCGGTAGGGGACGGGGCAAAACGGGTGACGACGGGCTCGCTCATCGCGGCCCCTCTACCATAACTATCGATCAAATTGTCAGCGCATTTGGCATTGAGGAATAGCGCTCATCGTGGCATAGGCCGCGCGGCACCGGCATTGATCATTTCAAGGTTTCGGCAGATGGCAGGCGAAAAGGCGGCGGCAGAGGCGGGCGAAGGGATCGGCCGCGACTTCATCCGCGACATCGTCAAGGCCGATCTTGACGCCGGGCGGGTCAAGGAGGTCGTGACGCGCTTTCCGCCCGAGCCGAACGGCTATCTGCACATCGGACACGCCAAGTCGATCTGTCTCAACTTCGGCCTCGCCGAGGAATTCGGCGGCCACTGTAACCTGCGCTTCGACGATACCAACCCCGCCAAGGAGGAGCAGGAGTATATCGACGCCATCGAGCGCGACGTGCGCTGGCTCGGCTTCGACTGGGGCAAGAACCTCTTTCACGCCTCGGATTACTTCGACCGCCTCTACGGCTGGGCGGAGGATCTGATCCGCGCCGGCAAGGCCTATGTCGACGACCAGACGCATGAAGAGATGCGGGTGAACCGCGGCACGCTGACCGAGCCGGGCAAGGACAGCCCGTTCCGCAACCGCGGTATCGAGGAGAACCTCGACCTCTTTCGCCGCATGAAGGCCGGCGAATTTCCGAACGGCAAGCGCGTGCTGCGCGCCAAGATCGACATGGCATCGGGCAACATCAACCTGCGCGATCCGGTGCTCTACCGCATCCTCAACGCGCCGCACCCGCGCACCGGCACGAAGTGGCACATCTATCCGAGCTACGATTTCGCGCATGGACAGTCGGACGCCATCGAAGGCATCACGCATTCGGTCTGCACGCTCGAATTCGAGGATCACCGGCCGCTCTACGACTGGTTTATCGAGAATCTGAACGTTCCGTCCCGTCCGCGACAGTATGAATTCGCGCGGCTTAACCTCAGCTACACGGTGTTGTCGAAACGCGTCCTGACATTGCTGGTGCGCGACGGTCACGTCACCGGCTGGGATGATCCGCGCATGCCGACGCTCGCGGGCTTGCGCCGGCGCGGCGTGCCGGCGGCGGCGATCCGCGATTTCATCAAGCGTATCGGTGTTGCGAAAGCGAACAGCGTGGTCGAGCCGGGCATGTTCGAATTTTCGATCCGCGAAGTGCTCAACCGGACGGCGCAGCGGCGCATGGCGGTCTTGAAACCGCTCAAGGTCGTGATCGAGAACTATCCGGAGGGCAAGACGGAAGAGCTTGAGGCCGTCAATCATCCCGACGATCCGGCGGCTGGCACACGCAAGATCAAGTTCGCGCGCGAGCTCTTCATCGAGCAGGACGACTTCATGGAGGTGCCGCCGAAGAAATTCTTCCGGCTGTCTCCGGGCAACGAGGTGCGCCTGCGCTACGCCTACTTCATCACCTGCAAGGAGGTGAAGAAGAATGCCGCAGGCGAGGTGACCGAATTGCGCTGCACCTACGATCCCGCGACCAGGGGCGGCAATGCGCCCGATGGCCGCAAGGTGAAGGCGACGATGCATTGGCTCTCGGCCGCCGATTCAGTTGTCGCTGAAGTGCGCCTCTATAATCCGCTCTTCACCAAGGAGACCCCGGACACCGACAATTTCGCCGCGGATCTCAACCCAAATTCGCTCGAGGTCTTGAAAGACGCGCGCATCGAGCCGGCGCTGCGCAATGCGAAGCCGGAAGAGCCGGTGCAGTTCGAGCGCCAGGGCTATTTCTGCAAGGACCGGGACTCCACGCCCGAAAAGCCGGTGTTCATCCGTACCATCGGCCTGCGCGACACCTTCGCCAAGGACGTCGCCAAGGAGAAGGCGGCGGGTTGAAATTGCGGGAGTTCGCAACCGTTCTCCTAGCCAGGCGCACCCCGTGACGTAGCATCAGCCTCGCGCACAGCGAGGCGGTATGGCGTTCGGTGGGGAGAGGCGGGCGCGGGCGAAAGCGTGGACGGCGGAGATCGACGCCGCGCGGCGCCGCGCCGGCTTGCTGCTCCCGGCGCCGCTACTGGACGCGTTGCGCCGGCTCAGCGCGTCCGTCGAGCAATGGGCGGCGGCGGAAGCCGCGCCGGGGCGGCTCGCGCCATGGCTGCCGGTCGCGTTCGGCTTCGGCATCGTTCTTTATTTCACCGCCGATCATGAGCCGGCACTGTGGGCCGCGCTCGCCGCTGCAATGACATTCACAGCGGTTGCTTACGTCTCGCGCCGCCGTCCGTTCGGCTTTCCGCTTGCGCTCGGCGTTGCGGCGCTCGCCGCCGGCTTCGCGACGGCCACCTTCCGGACGACACATGTCGCGCATCCGGTACTGCGCTATCCGGCATCGAGCGTGTCGCTCTCAGGCTTCGTCGAGAAGCGGGAAGAGCGCGAGCGCAGCGACCGTATCGTCCTGCGTGTTTCGCATGTCGAGGGCAGGCGGCTCGACACCGCGCCCGAGCGCGTGCGGCTGGCGGTTAAGAAGGGCACGGCGCCGCTTGTCGGATCATTCGTCGAGATGAAGGCGCGACTAACGCCGCCGCTGCCGCCGCTGCGGCCCGGGGGCTACGACTTCGCGCGCGACATGTACTTCCAGCAGATCGGCGCCTCCGGCTACGCACTCGGCGCGATCAGGCCCGCGACCGCGCCGCAGCCGCCGACCCTGTGGCTGCGCTACGCCGCGTTCCTCGACAATCTGCGCGAAACGATCGACCGGCGCATCCGTGCGGCCATTCCAGGCGATGAAGGCGCGATCGCTTCCGCGTTAATCACGGGAAAACGCGATGCCATCTCGCAGCCGGTCAACGACGCGATGTACGTCTCGAGCCTCGCGCACGTGCTCTCGATCTCCGGCTTCCACATGGCGGTGGTCGCCGGCATCGTGTTCTTTTTCCTGCGCGCCGGACTCGCGCTTGTCCCGTCGCTCGCCGTCCGGCACCCGATCAAGAAATGGTCGGCTGCGGCGGCCTTCGCCGCCGCGCTGTTCTATCTGCTGCTCTCCGGCAACGAGGTGGCGACGCAGCGCTCGTTCATCATGATCGGCATCGTGCTCATCGGCGTCATGCTCGATCGGCCGGCACTGACCTTCCGCACGATCGCCGTTGCGGCCCTCGGCGTGCTGCTGTTCGCGCCGGAAGCGGTCGTGCACCCGAGTTTCCAGATGTCGTTTGCGGCGACGCTTGCGCTTATCGCCGCCTATCAATACGGGTTGCCGTTCCATGGCAGCAAAGACACCCCGCTGGCGGCGCGGCTTGCGCTCTGGGGCGTGCGCGAGATCGTGGGCCTGATCCTTGCCTCGCTGGTTGCCGGCCTCGCGACCACGCCATACGCCGCCTATCACTTCCATCGGCTTGCGCCCTACGGCGTGATTGCCAACCTGCTGGCAATGCCGGTCGTATCCGGCTTCGTGATGCCGATGGGAATTCTTGGCGTGCTGGCGATGCCGTTCGGCTTCGATGCGCCGTTCTGGCATCTGATGGGCGCGGGCATCGACTGGATGGACAATGTCGCGCTCTGGGTTGCGAGCCTTCCCGGCGCCGTCGGTCACATCCATGCTTTTGGCACTGGCCCGCTGCTGCTCGGCACCGCGGGCATGCTCCTGATCTGCCTGTTGCGCACGCCGTTGCGCTGGAGCGGCGCGGTGCTTGCTGCGCTGGCCTGCGCATGGGTGCTTGCCGTGCCGAGACCGGATGTGCTGGTCGCGGCCGATGGACAGACGGCGGCGTTCCGTGGCGCGGACGGACACCTTGCCTTGCTGCGCAGTGGCCGCGATACGTTCGCGATCAAGGAATGGCTTGCCGCCGACGCGGATGCGCGCACGGCGAAGGACAAGAGCCTGAGCGAGGGCGTGCGCTGCGATGCGGATGGCTGCATCGGCCGTCTCGCCAACGGCAAGCTTGTCTCGATAGCGCTGTCGGCGGAAGCCTTCGCGGAAGACTGCGCGCGCGCCGTCGTCGTCATCAGCCCGCGCGAGGCGCCGTCAGCCTGCGGCGCGCGGCTGATCGACCGCAATGTCTGGCGTGCCAACGGCGCGATGTCGCTGCGCTTGACCGGCAACGGTTTCGCGCAGAGCGCCGCGCGCCCTCCCGGCTACGAGCGTCCTTGGGCGCAGGGGCCGCGGGTGATGCCGCAAGTCACGCCCGCAACGGCGACGCCGCGCGATGCAACGCCGAAAGCCGAAGATATGGAGGCGGGGGATTGAATGGTCCTGTCATTCCGGGGCACGTGCCTGAGCGCGTTTACGCGCGTCTTCGACGCGCTATGGTACGCGAACCCGGAATCCATAACCCGGCGCTGCGAAGTATGGATTCCAGCTCTCGCTTTGCGCGGCCGGAATGACAGACAGCGTCAATATCGCCTGAACAACCCGACCAGCTTGCCCTGAATGCGCACGCGATTGGGCGGCAGGATGCGGACCTCGTAGGCGGTGTTCGCCGGCTCGAGCGCGATCGACGCGCCGCGGCGGCGGAAGCGTTTGAGCGTCGCTTCCTCGTCGTCGATCAGCGCCACCACGATGTCGCCCGTATCGGCGGCCTCGGTGCGGCGGATCAGCGCCACGTCGCCGTCGAGAATGCCGGCCTCAATCATCGAGTCGCCGCGGATTTCGAGGGCAAAATGCTCGCCGGCCGACAGCAGGTCAGGCGGCATGTTGATGACATGGCTGCGGGTCTGGATCGCCTCGATCGGCGTGCCGGCGGCAATGCGGCCCATCACCGGAACCGCGATCGGATGGCCGCCTTCGTCCTCCGAATTGGTCCGCACGCGACCGAGATCGCCTTCGATCACGCTCGGCGTGAAACCGCGGCTGCGGCTACCGCCCATGCCGTGGGCGACCGACTCGGGCAGCTTGATTACCTCGATGGCGCGGGCCCGATTCGGCAGGCGCCGAATGAAGCCACGCTCCTCGAGGGCGGTTATCAGGCGATGGATGCCCGACTTGGAACGCAGGTCGAGGGCATCCTTCATTTCATCGAAAGAGGGCGGAACGCCTGCTTCCGTGAGGCGCTCGTGAATGAAACGCAGGAGCTCGAACTGCTTGCGCGTCAGCATCGGGTTTTCCCCCGTAATCCCATGTCCCGGACCGGGAACCAGCTAGAAACAAAGCATGAACGGACACTATATGTTCGATATGTGTTCCGCAACCATTTAATTTGAAGTGAACAACTCGAAAGGCCGCTAAAGCGCGAGCTTAAGGATGACGCACTCTGAACCGGCTTGGGCCGATTGTGCGGATGGTTCCCGAATCAAAAGGCAGTCCGCCGCGGCGAGCGGGGCCATCAGCGAGCTGTCCTGCGCCGGTAGCGGCGTAGCGATCAGGGAACCGTCCGCTCCCTTGCTTAGCGTCGCGCGCAGGTAGTCGGCGCGCTCGTCGTTGGCCGGCAGCGCGCGGCCAAGCTTGGCCGGCTCACGCTGCGGCAGAGCATCCATTCGCCCGCACAAGGTACGGATCAGCGGCACCAGGAACAGGAACGCGCAGACGTAGGACGACACGGGGTTGCCGGGGACGCCCAGCACCTGCATGGCGCCGAGCCGCCCGTGCATCATTGGCCGGCCGGGACGTAGCGCCACGCGCCAGAATGACAGGTCGAGACCTTCCGACGCGAGAGCGCGCTGTACGAGATCGTGCTCGCCGACCGACGCGCCGCCCGACGTGACGAGGATGTCGGCTTTAAGATCGCGCGCCTTGCGCACCGCGGCGGCTATGTCTTCGATCCTGTCGCGCGCGATGCCAAGGTCGATTGTTTCCGCGCCTTCATGTCTTGCGAGAGCGATCAGGGCGAAGCCGTTGGAATAAACGATCTCGCCGGGCTTCGGCTCCGTGCCGGGCGGCACCAGCTCGTCACCGGTGCCGAGCACCGCCACCTTCGGGCGGCGGTGCACGCGCAGGGCCGGATAATTCATCGCCGCCGCCAGCATCAGGTCGCGGTCGGTGAGGCGGCGGCCTCGGCCGAGAAGAGACGCACCCTCGGTGAAATCGATTCCGGCGGCGCGCACGTTCTTGTTCTTGGCGGTCGCCTTGTTGATGACGACCTTCTCGCCGTCGCGCGTCGCGAACTCCTGAATCACCACGGTGTCACTGCCGCGTGGCATCACGCCGCCGGTGAAGATGCGCGCGGCTTGTCCGGCCGCCACTTCCCCGTCGAACGGATGACCGGCCGCGACCTCGCCAATCAATTCGAGCGTCACGGGCGCCTTGGCGACGTCGTCACCCCGCACCGCGTACCCGTCCATCGCCGAGACCGCAGCGGGCGGCTGCGTGCGCCGCGCCACGAGATCTTCCGCCAGCACCCGGCCGAATGCCTCGGCGATCGGCACGGATTCGGCGGGCAGGGGCCTGGCGTCAGCCAGCACGCGCGCGAGCGCCTCGGCAACCGGCATCAACGCCTTCGCCATTTGTTCGTTGCGCATGATCTAATCCGAAAACCGGTTCCCACTTTTCGGGATCATGCGCTACTCCTCCGCGTGCCAGTCGCCCGATTTGCCGCCGCGCTTCTCGATCAGGCGGATACCTTCGATGCGCATGCCTTTTTCGACCGCCTTGACCATGTCGTAGATGGTCAGGCACGCGATCGAGGCGGCGGTCAGCGCCTCCATCTCGACGCCTGTCTGCGCGGTCACCTTCACGGTCGCGCGCACCAGGAAACCGGGCAACGAATGTTCCGGGTTGATCTCGATCTCGACCTTGGTGATCGGCAGCGGATGGCAGAGCGGGATGAGGCCATGCGTGCGTTTCGCCGCCATGATGCCGGCAAGGCGCGCGGCGCCCAGCACGTCGCCCTTCATGGCGTTGCCCTCGAGCACGAGGTCGAGCGTCTCGGCCTTCATGATCACGCGTCCTTCCGCGACCGCGAGACGTTCGGTCGCGGCCTTCGCGGACACGTCGACCATGCGCGCTTCGCCCTTCTGCCCGATATGACTCAGCGTCTTGGCGGGCGGATTGGCGGGCGATGCCCCCTTGCGTGCCGGCTTTTTCTTTTTCGCCGCCCGCGCCATCACCGTCACTCCGCTGCGTGCGAGACGCCGCGCGACAACAAGGCGCGCGTCGCGGCGGCAACATCGCGCTGCCGCATCAGGCTTTCGCCGATCAGGAACGTATTGATGCCGATCTTCGACAGTCGCGCGAGATCCTCCGGCGTGTTGAGGCCGCTTTCGGCCACGATCACGCGATCGCGCGGGATTTTCGGCGCGAGCCGTTCGCTCACGGCAAGCGTCGTCTCGAAGGTGTGCAGGTCGCGGTTATTGATGCCGACGAGCCGCGAGCGAAGCTTCAGCGCGCGTTCAAGTTCAACTTCATTGTGAACTTCAAGCAGCACATCCATGCCGAGCGAGAAAGCGCTGTCCTCAATGGCTTTTGCGGCCGCGTCGTCGACTGCCGCCATGATGATCAGGATGCAATCCGCGCCGAGCGCGCGCGATTCAACGACCTGATACGGCTCGTAGATGAAATCCTTGCGCAGCGCGGGCAGCGCGGTCGCCTCGCGCGCCTGCGCGAGGAATTCCGGACGGCCTTGAAACGAAGGCGCGTCTGTAAGCACCGAGAGGCAGGTCGCGCCGCCCGCCTCATAGGCGCAAGCGAGCGCCGGCGGATCGAAATCGGCGCGGATCAGCCCCTTCGAAGGGCTCGCCTTCTTGATTTCGGCGATCAGTGCGAAACGGCCGGCGGCAATGTGCTTTTCGATCGCACGCAGGAAGCCGCGCGGCGCTGATGCCGCCTTGGCGTCGCGCTCGAGCATGGCAAGCGGGCGCGCAAGCTTCGCCGCGGCGATTTCTTCGCGCTTGTAGGCTTCGATCTTCGCCAGGATGTCTGCCATCACGCCCCCGCGGCGTTGGACACCGTAATGAGGCGGTCGAGCCGCCCTTCCGCTTCCCCTGAATCGAGCGACTTGGCGGCAAGGCTCGCGCCTTCCTTCAGATCTTTCGCCTTGCCGGCGACGATGAGCGCCGCCGCGGCATTGATGACGGCGACGTCGCGGAACGCGCTCGGCTTGCCTTTCAGCACATCCATGAGCGCCTTGGCATTGTGCGCGGCGTCGCCGCCGAGCAGCGCGCCGGGCTTTGCCCGCGGCAATCCGGCATCCTCCGGAGCAATCTCGAAAGTACGTACTTTGCCGCCGTCCAGTTCGGCGACGCTGGTCGCGCCCGAGGTCGTGATCTCGTCGAGTCCGTCGGAGCCGTGCACCACCCAGACCTTCTCCGACCCGAGGATTTTCAGAACTTCCGCCATCGGCTCGATCCATTGCCGAGAGAACGTGCCGATCATCTGGCGTTTCACGCTCGCGGGGTTCGATAGCGGCCCGAGCAGGTTGAAGATCGTGCGCGTGCCGAGCTCGACACGGGTCGGGCCCACGTTCTTCATCGCCGGATGATGCGCCGGCGCGAACATGAAGCCGATGCCGGCCTCGCGGATGCAGCGGCCGACTTGATCCGGCGTGAGGTCGATCTTCACACCGAGCGCGCCGAGGACGTCCGCCGCGCCCGAGCGCGAGGAGAGCGCGCGGTTGCCGTGCTTGGCGACCGGCACGCCCGCGCCCGCCACGATCAGCGCCGCGCAAGTTGAGATGTTGAACGAGCCGGAAGCATCGCCGCCGGTCCCGACGACATCGATAGCGCCGGACGGCGCTTTCACGCCGAGCATCTTGGCGCGCATGGTCGTCACTGCGCCGGTGATCTCGTCCACGGTCTCGCCGCGCACGCGCATCGCCATCAGCAGGCCGCCCATCTGCGAGGGCGTCGCATCGCCCGACATCATGCTGTCGAAGGCCGCGGCGGATTCCTCGCGCGTGAGCGTCGCGCCGGTCGCGACCTTGGCGATGATCGCCTTGAAATCGTCGGCCACGGAGATGCCCCTTAGTGCACCGCGCGCTTGCGCGCGGGTGCGCGGCGGCCGTGTTGCACATTCCACGCCGCGGCGATGTCGAGAAAATTTTTCAGGATCAGATGGCCGTGCTCGGACGCGATGCTTTCGGGGTGAAACTGCACGCCGTGCACCGGCAGCGTTTTGTGCGCAACGCCCATGACGACGCGGTCATCCGTTTCGGCGGTGAGTTCGAGATCATTCGGCATGCTGTCACGGTCCACGACAAGCGAATGGTAGCGCGTCGCCTTGAACGGCCCATTGATACCGCGGAAAACGCCCGTGTCCTTGTGGCGGATGTCGGAGACCTTGCCATGCATCGGCAGCGGCGCGCGCACGACCTTGCCGCCGTAGGCTTGGCCGATGGTCTGGTGGCCGAGACAAACGCCGAGAATTGGAATGGTCGACGAGGCTTTCGCAACGAGGTCGAGGCAGATCCCCGCTTCATTCGGGGTGCAGGGACCGGGTGAGAGCACGATCGCGTCCGGATCGGCGTCGATCACGTCCGCTGCCGCAATCTTGTCGTTGCGGTGGACGACGACGTCCGCGCCGAGCCCGCCCAAATAGTGGAACAGGTTGAAGGTGAAACTGTCGTAATTGTCGATCAAAACGATCATGTTCTGCCGCCTGCTCAAGGTCTTACGGCGCAGGGCAGAGGGGGTCAAGCAGCCGCAATGAACGAGGTTTATCGGCCCTCAGGTGAGCAGCCCATGCGGCGGGCATCGCAAACCTCAGGGCCTGCTTTTCCGCAAGAGCCTTTCAGGCCGCTTCCCTCGTCTGGCGAGGTCACTGTCCGCGCTTGGCGGCGCTCGCAAAGCGGCGTGCTTCCTCGGCGGCGCGGAAAAGCGCTTTCGCCTTGTTGATGCATTCCTGCTGTTCGTAGGACGGATCGCTGTCCGCAACCACGCCGGCGCCAGCCTGCACATACATCACGCCGTCTTTGACCAGCGCCGTGCGCAGCACGATGCAGGTGTCCATCTCGCCCGCGGCCGAAAAATAGCCGACGCAGCCGGCGTAAAGCCCGCGCTTTTCCTTTTCCAGTTCGTCGATGATCTGCATCGCGCGCACCTTCGGCGCGCCGGAAACGGTACCGGCCGGAAAGCCGCCCGCGAGCGCATCGAGCGCATCGTACTTCGGATCGAGTTTGCCCTCGACGTTAGAGACGATGTGCATCACGTGACTGTAACGCTCGATGAAGAACTGGTCGGTGACTTTTACGGTGCCGATGCGCGCGACGCGGCCGACGTCGTTGCGGCCGAGGTCGAGCAGCATCAGATGCTCCGCGCACTCCTTTGGATCGGCGAGCAGTTCTTCTTCGAGCGCCTTGTCCTCGTGCGGCGTCGCGCCGCGCGGCCGCGTACCCGCGATCGGACGAATGGTGACGAGGTCGCCGGAAACCTTCACCAGAATTTCCGGGCTCGACCCGGCGACGGCGAAGCCACCGAAGTCGAGGAAGTAGAGATAAGGCGACGGATTGGTCCGCCGCAGCGCGCGGTAGAGCGAGAAGGGCGGCAGCGCGAACGGCGCCTCGAAGCGTTGCGCGAGCACGATCTGGAAGGCGTCGCCCGCGGCAATGTAATCCTTTGCCTTGAGCACCATCGTCTTGAATTCGTCCGGTGTGGTGTTCGACTTCGGGGCAACCGCGATCGGGCCTGCGTCCGCCTCGGTCAGCGATTTGTCGAGCGGCCGGTCGAGGCTTTCGACGATGCCGGACAGGCGCTCGACCGCGCGCGCGAGGGCGGCCTTGGCGTCGATGCCTTTCTCCGGGCGCACCGGCGTCACGACGGTGATGGAATCCTTCACCGCGTCGAACACGACGACCAGCGTTGGGCGGATCATCACCGCATCCGGAATACCGATCGGGTCGGGATTTTCCGCCGGCAGTTCTTCCATCTGCCGCACCATGTCGTAGCCGAGATAGCCGAACACGCCGGCGGCCATCGGCGGCAGTCCTTCCGGCAGGGCGATGCGGCTTTCCGCGATCAGCGCGCGCAACGCCTCGAGCGGCGGCTTCGGGCAAGGGGTGAAGGCGTCAGGCTTGCTGCGCGCGGCGCGGTTGATCTCGGCGGTTTTTCCGCGCGTGCGCCAGATCAGGTCGGGCTCGAGGGCGATGATCGAATGGCGCCCGCGCACCGCGCCGCCTTCGACGGACTCCAGCAGCAGGCTCATCGGCCTGCCGCCGGCGATCTTCAGGAACGCCGAAACCGGCGTTTCGAGGTCGGCGACGAGCGTCGTCCAGACTACCTGCGGCTCGCCGCGCGCATAGCGTTCGGCGAAAGCGGTTTCCGACGGCTCGATTTGCATGGCGTTAGGGCGCAATCCCGAGCGGTGCGAACGGGCGCATTTTTATTGGCTCGCCGTGCCGCCGATGATCTGATTGACCGCCTGCTGGTTGATATTGACGCCGAGATCGCTTTCGAGCCGCGTCACGTATTCGCCGAGCATGTCATCGGCGAAGGATCGCAATAGCGTGTCCGAGACCGATTTCATGGCCGGCGATGCGGGGTCGAGCTTCGGATCGGTAATATCGGTGATCACAAACACCAGACGCTCCGTCTGCTTGTCGCCTTCGGTAGTCGCGGGCGCGCCCTTGGCGGTGCGGAAGATCGTGTCGAGCGCTCGCGCCGGGATTTGGTCGACAGGATGGCCGCGCTGCAGGTCCTTGGCCTTGCCGACCGTGAGACCGTCCGGCGCCAGCGACGCGAGCGTGCTGCCGGCCTTGAGCTTGCCGATCATATCGTCGGCCATTTTGGAAAGCCGTTTTGCGATCTCGTCGTCGCGCCAGCGCGCCTCGACCTGGCTCTTCACCTCGTCGAGTTTGCGCTCATGCGAGGGCGTGATGCCGGCGACCTCGTACCAGATGTAACCGCCGTCTGGCGCCTGCAGCGCGTCGTTGTCGACGCCGATGTCGCTTGCGAACGCCGCCGAGACGACGTCGGGGTTTTTCGGCAAATTGGGCACCGGCGCGCCGTCCGGCCCGCGGCCTGAACGGTCGACCGCGTTTATTGTCGTCGCGGTCAACCCGAACTTCTTGGCGGTTTCATCGAGAGTCGATCCGGCGGCACGGTCATCCTCGATCTTGTCGCGCAACTCGCCGATCTTGGACTTGGCGATGCCTTCGGCGATCGTGCGCTTGATCTGCGCTTCGACCTCCTTGTAGCTCGGCTGCTTGCCGGGCTCGATCTTGGTCACCTGGACAAGCACGGTGCCGAACTGTCCCTTGATCGGCGTGCTCACGGCGCCGTCCTTCAGCGCAAAGGCGGCGTCCGCGATTGCCGGGTCGATGATTGCCGATTTCGTGATCGTGCCGAGATCGATATCCGTCTCTTTCAGCCCGCGATCTTTCGCGATGTCCGCAAACTTTGCGCCCTTGGCGATGCGCTCGGCGGCGGCTGTCGCATCGTCCGCCTTCGGGAAGACGATCTGAAGGATGTGACGGCGCTCAGGCGTGCCGAAGTCGCCTTTATGCTGCTCGTAATATTTCTTGGCGTCGTCGTCCGAGACCGTGATCCATTTCGCCTGGTCGGTCGCCGTCAGCGGCAGGAACACGACCTTGCGGTATTCCGGCGCGCGGAACAGGACCTTGCGCTCGTCGAAATATTTGCTGAGCTCTTCCGGTGTCGGCTTCGGAACAGCGCCGGCCTGTGCGGGTCCGAGCGCGAGATAGTCGACCGTGCGCTTTTCATTCTGGTATTGATTGACCGCTTGCAGCGCGGTCGTCGGAACCTTGATGTCGCCGGTGATGGCGTCGGCAATCTGCTTGCGCAGCATCACCTGGCGCTGCTCGTTGACATAGCGGCTTTCGGTGAAACCGGCCTGCCGGATCATCTGTTCGAAGCGCGCACGGTCGAACTGGCCGGTGACGTTCTTGAAATTCGGATCGTTGGTGATGCGGGTCGCGATCTCGGCGTCGGAGAGGCCGAGCTTGAGCCGGCGCGCCTGCTCGTCCAGCGCGGTCTCCGCGACCAACTGGCCGACCAGTTGACGGTCGATGCCGAGCGCGCGCGCCTGATCGGGCGTGATCGGACGGCCGACGCGGCGGCTAAGCTGCTGCAGGCGGTCGTTGTAATACTGGCGAAACTGTTCGATGCCGATTTCGGTGCTGCCGATCGTAGCGACAGTCGACAGGCCAAACCCTCGGAAAATGTCTCCGATGCCCCAGATCGCGAAACTGATGACCAGGAAGCCCATGATGACGGCCATCACGGCTTTGCCGAGCCAACTGGCGGAGGCCTTGTGGATACCCCGGAGCATTAAGTCCTGCTTTTGCTGGTGAATAAGGCTTTGCTGCGCCTTCAATAGCGCCCCAACGCATTGCAACTCAAGTAGGATCGCCCGCGGCGCGAGCGCGCGACTGGCGCCGCTTGAATGGCTCTGATAACCGCTGGCGGAAGGGGTAAACGCATGGCCGGCACGCCGCCGCGCCCGCTGGTCGCGGGCAACTGGAAGATGAACGGCCTGAAGGCCTCCGCGGCCGAGCTCAAGGCGGTCGTAGCCGGGGCAGGGGCATATGCGGGTAAGGCGGAATTGATGATCTGCCCGCCAGCGACCTTGCTCGCGGCTTTCGCGCAGGCCGCCGCGGGTACGCCGGTGCGGATCGGCGCCCAGGACTGTCATGCGGAGGCATCCGGCGCTCATACCGGAGACCTCTCCGCCGAGATGCTGGCGGATGCGGGTGCGACCGCGGTGATTGTCGGCCACTCCGAACGCCGCGCCGATCACCATGAAAGCGACGCCGTCGTGCGGGCGAAAGCCGCGGCCGCCTGGCGCGCCAGACTGACGGCGATCGTCTGCGTCGGCGAAACCCGCACCGAGCGCGATGCCGGCCAAACCCTCAAGGTCGTCGGCGCGCAACTGGCCGGCTCGTTGCCCGACGGCGTGACGGCAGCCAATACCGTCGTCGCCTATGAGCCGGTGTGGGCCATCGGCACGGGGCTGACGCCGACCGCGGCAGACGTAAAGGAGGCGCACGCCTTCATCCGCGGGACACTGTCGGAACGCTTCGGCGCGGAAGGCCGCGCAGTGCGCATCCTCTACGGCGGCTCGGTGAAACCGGCCAATGCCGCCGAGTTGCTCACGATCGCCAACGTCAACGGTGCGCTGGTCGGCGGCGCCAGCCTGAAAGCGCAGGATTTCCTCGGCATTGCGGCCGTTTACCGCTAGGCACGGGCGAGGGTGGCAAAACGTCCGGGGATCGTGTAGAGACCGCGGCGAATTCCTATATGACCGGCATGGCGCCGCACGGAGCCCAAGGCCCCGGACCGGCGCGTTGTGAGTGAAAGCGGCAGATGCAGCAAGTCATCATCGTGATCCATCTGATGATCGTCGTCGCCATGATCGGCGTCGTGCTGCTGCAGCGCTCGGAAGGCGGCGGACTCGGCATCGGCTCGACCGGCGGCTTCATGACCAGCCGCGGCACCGCCAACGTGCTCACGCGTGCGACGGCCATTCTCGCCGCGCTGTTCTTCGCGACCAGCCTGGTGCTGTCGATCCTCGCCGGCATGGACCGCAAACCGACATCGATCCTGCAAGGCGGCCAGCCGGCGCCCGCGCAACAGGCCCCCGGCTCGACGCCGCCGCTCGGCGGCTCCGGCGGCGGCGTTCTCGACCAGTTGCAGCAGCGGAGCGCGCCGCCGGCCGCTCCCGCGGGGCCCCAGGTGCCCCAGTCGAAGTGACAAAAATCTCCCGAAGGGCCGGAAAAATCCGGCCCTTCGGCGTTTTGAGGACTTATGTGCCGGATGACGCGACCGAGACCGCTTGGAACAGGATGAAGTTTTGGATGGAAAGCGCTGACGGAGCGACGAATTCCACAGCAACACACAGGCGCAAGCCGCCTCTGCGGTTTTCGCGCTCGTCGAATCGATTCGGGGCCGCTAAAGGTTGAATCCCATGGCGCGGTACATTTTCATCACCGGCGGCGTGGTCTCCTCACTCGGCAAGGGTCTCGCATCGGCGGCGCTCGGCGCGTTGTTGCAGGCGCGCGGCTACAAGGTCCGCCTGCGCAAGCTCGATCCCTACCTCAACGTCGATCCGGGCACGATGTCGCCCTATCAGCACGGCGAGGTCTTCGTCACCGATGATGGCGCGGAAACCGACCTCGACCTCGGCCATTACGAGCGCTTCACCGGCCGCCCGGCGACACGCCACGACAACATCACCACCGGCCGCATCTACCAGGACATCCTCACCAAGGAGCGGCGCGGCGACTATCTCGGCGCCACCATCCAGGTAATCCCGCACGTCACCAACGCCATCAAGGATTTCATCCGCGACGGCAACGACGGTTACGACTTCGTGCTGTGCGAGATCGGCGGCACCGTCGGCGACATCGAGGGCCTGCCGTTCTTCGAGGCGATCCGCCAGCTCGGCAACGACCTGCCGCGCCATCACGCGGTCTACATCCATCTCACGCTGATGCCGTTCATCCCGAGCGCGGGCGAACTGAAGACCAAGCCGACCCAGCACTCGGTCAAGGAACTGCGCTCGATCGGCATCCAGCCCGACATTCTTCTCTGCCGAACCGATCGCCCGATTCCCGAAAGCGAGCGGCGCAAGCTTGCGCTGTTCTGCAACGTGCGCGAAAGCGCCGTCATCGAAGCGCGCGACGTCGACAACATCTACGCCGTACCGGAGGCCTATCACGCCGGCGGCCTTGACGACGAAGTGCTCTCCGCCTTCGGCATCGAGAATGCCGCGCCGCCCGCGCTCGACCGCTGGCGCACGATCAACGAGCGCATCCGCAATCCGGAAGGTGACGTCACCATCGCCATCGTCGGCAAGTACACCGGCATGAAGGACGCCTACAAATCGCTGATCGAGGCGCTCTCGCATGGCGGCATCGCCAACAAGGTGAAGGTCAATCTCGACTGGATCGAATCTGACGTCTTCGAAAACGAAGACCCGGCGCCGTTCCTCGAGCAGGTCAACGGCATCCTCGTTCCGGGCGGCTTCGGCCAGCGCGGCGCGGAGGGAAAGATCAAGGCGGCGCGTTTCGCGCGGGAACGTCAGGTGCCGTATTTCGGCATCTGCTTCGGGATGCAGATG
Source organism: Pseudolabrys sp. (assembly GCA_035546875.1). Classification (GTDB taxonomy): domain Bacteria; phylum Pseudomonadota; class Alphaproteobacteria; order Rhizobiales; family Xanthobacteraceae; genus Pseudolabrys. The sequence goes on along the minus strand of DASZVZ010000007.1, from coordinate 53,106 downwards.
GCCTGCATCGAAGCGGCGCGCAATCTGTGCGGCATCGAGGAAGCGAACTCGACCGAATTCGGCGCGACGCGCGAACCGGTCGTCGGCCTGATGACCGAATGGCTCAAGGGCAACGAACTGCAGAAGCGTGCGGCCAACGGCGATCTCGGCGGCACCATGCGGCTCGGCGCCTATCCGGCGATCCTGACGCGCGGCAGCCGCGTCGCCGGCGTCTACGGCACGACGGAAATATCCGAGCGCCACCGCCATCGTTACGAAGTCAACACGGCCTACAAGGGCCGGCTCGAACAACGCGGCATGCGTTTTTCGGGAATGTCGCCTGACGGGATCCTGCCGGAGATCGTCGAGTACGAAGATCATCCCTGGTTCGTCGGCGTGCAATTCCATCCGGAGCTGAAGTCGCGGCCGTTCGAGCCGCATCCGCTTTTCGCCTCATTCATCGGCGCGGCAGTCGAGCAGAGCCGGCTGGTATAATTTTCCGGAATCTTTCCTGCATTGAAGCGTTCCGCTGCCGCGACGTATGCCGTTACCCGCGTTTGCGCAAAAATTATTTCGGCGCATCCGTTATTTTCACAGAGATGATTAGTATAGCGCGGCCGCGCGCATTGAGATTTCCCCGCGCTCGAAAGCGCAAAAAACTTTGGGGAATGGAAATGCGTTACGTCATGACTGCCGCGGCCGCGCTCGCGACCTGCGGTTTCTTCGCGCTCACTGCACAGGCCGAACCGGCCCACAGCCTCGGTGGTGTCGTCCGTGAAGGAAGCATGTGCTGGGTTTCAACCCACAGCGACCTCGGCTACGGCTACTGGAAAGCCTGCGAAACAAAGGTGCGCACCACGCACCACGCCAAGAAGATGAAATCTTCGGGCTGATTTTACTCCGCGCGCTTTCACCCGGAAGCGCAGAACGACTTCATCCGGCCACTTGACCGCGCGCCCTCCGAACGCGCGGGCGGGTGGCCGCTTTTTCGCGGTCCGGACTGTGATAATTTCGCCGTCATGGGCGGCGGTATCGACCATATCGTCCACGCGGTGCGCGATCTCGACGCGGCGGCCGAGCTTTACCGGCGCATGGGCTTCACGGTCGGCGCCCGCAACAGGCATTCCTGGGGCACGCACAATTACATCGTGCAGATGCCGGGCACATTCATCGAGCTGCTGACGCTTGCCGAGCCGGAGAAGCTCGGTGACGACGGATTCTCCAACTTGTTCGGCGCCTACACCGGCGATTTCCTGAAGCGCCACGAAGGCCTTTCGCTGCTGATCCTGGAATCGAGAGACGCCAGAGACGATGAGCAGGCATTCGGCCGCGCCGGCGTCGCGGCATCGGAAGTCATGCGTTTCGAACGCGAAGGCAAACGGCCCGATGGTTCCATCGTGAAGGTCGCGTTCTCGCTCGCCTTCGCGCAGGACAAGGCCGCGCCCGACATTCATTTTGCCACGTGCCAGCAGCACTATCCGGAAAACTTCTGGAATCCGAAATTTCAGGTTCACGCCAACGGTGTGCGCAGCGTCTCCGGCGTCGTGATCGTCGCCGGAGAGCCGTCGCGTCATCGCGATTTTCTGTCGGCCTTCGCGCGCAGCCGTGACTGGCAGGCGAGTGCCGGAGGCTTTACGCTGGCGACGCCGCGCGGCGTCATCGAGATCATGAATCCTTCCGGTTATTCGCGCCAATTCGGCGTGGACGCGCCCGACACCGCCGGCGGCGCGCGCCTGGCCGCAATGCGCCTTGCCGTCGGCAACCTCGCCGCAGCGGAGGCGCTGCTGCGGAGCGCGAAGATTCAGGCGGCCGGTGTCGGCGGCCGGCTGGTCGTCGGGCCGCGGGCCGCTATGGGAGCGGCTCTGGTGTTTGAAACCATGAATGACGGCTCCCGTTGACCGCGCCGTTGCCGCCCTTCATGGTCTGCCCGGCAAAGGTATCCGGGCTTGGATAAAGACCTCATTCCGCACGCCATCGTCGGCATCGGCGATGTGCAATTCGGCAACGCTCTGCCGCTCGCGCTGATCGCGGGCCCGTGCGCGCTCGAAAGCCGCGCGCATGCGTTCGAAATGGCGCAGGCGCTTAAGGAAATTGCGGCGCGCGCGGGCATCAAATTCGTCTACAAGACGTCTTTCGACAAAGCGAACCGCACCTCGGCCAAAAGCGCGCGCGGTATCGGCCTCGAAACCGCGCTGCCGATCTTCGCCGAGATCCGATCCAAACTCGGCGTGCCCGTGCTCACCGATGTGCACGAAGCCGACCAATGCGGCCGCGTCGCGCAAGCGGTCGATGTGCTGCAGATCCCGGCCTTTCTTTGCCGGCAAACCGATCTGCTCGTTGCCGCCGCGAAAACCGGCAAGGCCGTGAACGTCAAGAAGGGTCAGTTCCTCGCGCCCTGGGACATGAAGAACGTCGTCGAAAAAATAACAGGCACGGGGAACCACGACGTGCTGGTGACCGAGCGTGGTGTTTCCTTCGGCTACAACACGCTCGTCTCGGACATGCGCGCGCTGCCGATATTGGCGCGCACGACGCAGGCGCCGGTCATATTCGACGCCACGCATTCGGTGCAGCAGCCGGGCGGACAGGGCACATCGTCGGGCGGTGAGCGCGAGTTCGTGCCGGTGCTGGCTCGCGCCGCGGTTGCCGTCGGCATCGCCGGCGTGTTCATCGAGACGCATCAGGACCCCGACAACGCGCCGTCCGACGGACCCAACATGATGCCGCTCAAAGACATGGAGCCGTTGCTGCGTCAGCTGGTCGAGTTTGACCGGCTCGCCAAGCGCTGACCGTCGGCGGCCTGTCCCGCAATGCCCCGCGAACTCAATCTGATGGCGTTCGTCGTATTCGCGACGACGCTTTTCATGCGCACCGTCGATCCGATCATTCCGCAGATCGCCGTCGGGCTCGGCGTGGCGGCGACCACTGCCGCGCTGCTGACCAGCGGCTTCACGCTGCCCTACGCGCTGATCCAGCCGGTGATCGGCGCGCTCGCCGACATGCTGAGCAAGACGCGCCTGATTATCGCCTGCATGCTGTCGGTGAGCGTGGTCACGCTCGTCGCGGCGCTCGCCACCAGTTTCGAGGTGATGATGATCTGCCGCGTGCTCGCAGGCATTGCCGCAGGCGGCGTTTTCCCGATCGCGCTCGCGATTGCCGGCGACCGCGTGCCGATGGCGCAGCGGCAGGTGGCGATCGGCCGCATCCTGTTTGCGGCGATGAGCGGCAACCTGCTTGGCGCATCCGGCTCCGGCGTGATCGCCGATTTGATCGGCTGGCGCGCGGTGTTCTTCGTCACGGCGGCAATCGGCCTCATCGCGCTCGCTGTCGCCATTCCGAGCTTCCGCCGCATGAACGAAAAGCCTGGGCGGTTCGATCTATCGAATTTCCTGCCGAACTACCGAGCGGTGTTCCGTAATCCACTCGCCAAATATTGCTTCGGCGCGGTATTCATCGAGGCGATTTTCCTGTTCGGCGTGTTTCCCTACATGGCGACGATGCTGCACACCGAAGGCGTCACGCAGGCCTCTATCGCGGGCATCGTGATCGCAGGCTTCGGCTTCGGCGGCATCGGTTACACCATGACGGTCTCGTGGCTGCTGCGCACCTTCGGCCCGCAGCGTCTGATGGCGGCGGGCGGCGTGATCATGGGCTCGTGCCTGATTGTGATCGCGCTGCGGGCGCCCTGGCCGGTCGAGTTTGTCAACTTCATGGTGCTCGGCTTCGGCTTCTACACCTTGCACGGCTGCATCCAGGTCTTCGTTACCGAGCTTGCTCCGTCCGCGCGCGGTTCGGCAGTTGCGGGACATTCCGCCTTCTTTTTTCTCGGACAAGCGGTCGGACCGGTGATCTACGGGCTCGGCTTGCAGACCATCGGCATCACGCCGGTGCTCGTTTTCGGCGCGTTCATCCTGGTGGTGACCGGCTGGATCTGCGCGCTGCGTCTGCGCCACGCGCCGCCGGCTGCGGCTTAGCCGCGCCCGCGATAGGGCGCGACGCCCTGGTCCGCCGGCACCCAGACGCCCTTCGGCAATTTGCCGGCCTGCCAGAACACATCGATCGGCATGCCGCCGCGCGGGAACCAGTAACCGCCGATGCGCAGCCACTTCGGCTTGAGCAGCGCAAATAGTTTCTTGCCGATCGCCACCGTGCAGTCCTCGTGGAAGGCGCCGTGGTTGCGGAAGCTCGTGAGATAAAGCTTGAGCGACTTCGACTCGATAAGAAACTGCGCCGGCACGTAGTCGATGACGAAATGCGCGAAGTCCGGCTGGCCGGTGATCGGGCAAAGGCAGGTGAATTCCGGCGCGGTGAAGCGTGCGACATAATTGGTGCCCGCATGCGGATTGGGCACGCGGTCGAGCACCGCGACGTCGGGCGAAGCGGGAATCGGGGCGGGCCGGCCGAGCACGCGTGTCTTTGGCTTGCGCATGGCGCAGCTTTTAGGACATTTCCGCGCCCGTTGCGAGCGCGTCAGTCCATACGGTTAAGGCGGCGCGATGCGCGAGACTTCGCCGGTCTGCTGCGTGATGTATAGCCGGTTGCGCGGGCCGACGCCGAAACCGGTCAGGTTCGTCGCGGTGATGCCGATCGGCGCATCGCCTTGCGCCTTTTGCGCCGGCACGTTGGGCAGGAAGCTGCGCAATTGCCCGGTGCACAGGTCGCCGTAGATGTAACGGCCCTTCAGGTTCTGCAGCAGCGGATCGCGCGAGACGAAGCCGCCGATCACGGCGCAGCCGCCGTTATCGTGCGTATAGACCTTGATCGGAAATTTCGGCGGCGTGGGCCCCGGCTGGGTGTTGTCGAACAGGAGGCGGCCTTCGTATTGCGGCCAGCCGAAATTCACGCCCTTGGCGGTCGCGACATTGAGCAAATCGATTTCCTCTTCCTGACTTTGCCCGACATCGCCGATGGCGATGTTGTGCCCGTCGAACGAGAAGCGCCACGGATTGCGGAAACCGTAGGCGTAGATTTCCGGCCGCCGCCCAGCCATGCCGACGAACGGATTGTCGGACGGCAAGGTGTAATGCAGCCGACCCTTCGGCAGCGGATTGATGCGCAAAATCTTCCCGCGCAGATCGTTGAGATTGCGCGCCGGCCAGCCGCGCGGCGTCAGTTCACCGCCGTCGCCGATGGAAATGTAGAGGAAGCCGTCCGGCCCGAATTGCAGTTGTCCGCCATTGTGATTGCCGGCATCGGGATGCGGAATGCGGATGACGAGCCGCCGCGTCGCCGGATTGGCACGCAGCGCGCCCACGCTTTTGCCGAAGCGCTTGTATTCGTCGACCTCGACATTGCCGTTCGCGTCGGTGAAGGCGACGTAGAGCCGTCCGCTCGTCGCGTAATCCGGCGCGAACGCGATCGACAAAAGTCCGCGTTCGCCGCAGCAGGAGATATGCCCGCCGATGTCGAGAAACGGCTGGCTGAGCTTCACCTCGTTGCGCAACACCTGCACCTTGCCGGTCTGCTCCACCACCATCATCAATTGCTGGTTGACCGGAATCTGTCCCTGGCCGGGGGGCGTCGCGACATAGAGCGGATTGTCGTACGTGCCGATCAGCACGGCCTTGGCCTGCGCGGCGAGGGCGGCTGCCGGTGCAAGGACAACGGCCGCAGACAAAATAAAGGCGGAAATTTTATGCCTGGTCATGTGTCGCTCCCTGATCTCGAGTCTTCTCCCGGCCGATAAACCCCGCAAGAGAAGATTCCCGCCTTTTCCCCTCGAGTTCCATCCTGTAGAAGCGGCGGTGAAAAAGCAGCCATCGAGTTGAATAAAATGACCGCCATTACCGACATTATCGGCCGCGAAATTCTCGACAGCCGCGGCAACCCGACCGTCGAAGTCGATGTGGAACTGGACGACGGCTCCAAGGGCCGTGCCGCGGTGCCGTCCGGCGCCTCGACCGGCGCGCACGAAGCGGTCGAGTTGCGCGACGGCGACAAGTCGCGATACGGCGGCAAGGGCGTGCGCAAGGCGGTTGCCGCCGTCAACGGCGAGATCTTCGACGCCATCGGCGGGATGGACGCGGAAGCGCAGGCCAAGATCGACGAGACGCTGATCGCGCTCGACGGCACACCCAACAAGGCGCGGCTCGGCGCCAACGCGATCCTCGGTGTCTCGCTTGCGGTCGCCAAGGCAGCCGCCGCCGCAAAGAAGGCACCACTCTATCGTTACGTCGGCGGCACCGCCGCGCGGCTGTTGCCGGTGCCGATGATGAACATCCTCAACGGCGGCGTGCACGCCGACAATCCGATCGACTTCCAGGAATTCATGATCATGCCGGTCGGCGCGCCGACCTTCGCCGAAGCGCTGCGCGCGGGCGCGGAAATTTTCCAGACACTGAAATCCGCATTGAAGGCCGCCGGCCACAACACCAATGTCGGCGACGAAGGCGGCTTTGCGCCGAACCTTCCCTCCGCCGAAGCCGCGCTCGATTTCGTGGTCAAGGCGATCGGGCAGGCTGGTTACAAGGCGGGCGAAGACGTGATGATCGCGCTCGATCCGGCCGCGAGCGAATTCTACAAGAGCGGCAGCTATGTCTATGCGGGCGAGAACAACAAGAAACGCTCCGCCGCGGAGCAGGCGCAATACCTCGCCGAGCTGGTCGGAAAATATCCGATCGTCTCGATCGAGGACGGAATGGCCGAGGACGACTTCGAAGGCTGGAAAGCCGTCACCGATCTTATCGGCTCAAAATGCCAGCTCGTGGGCGACGATCTGTTCGTCACCAACGTGAAGCGTCTCGAAGACGGCATCAAGCGCGGCATCGCCAATTCGATTCTCATCAAGGTCAACCAGATCGGCACGCTCACCGAGACGCTTGCCGCCGTCGAGATGGCGCACAAGGCGGGCTACACGGCGGTCATGTCGCACCGTTCGGGCGAGACGGAAGATTCGACGATTGCCGACCTCGCGGTCGCCACCAATTGCGGGCAGATCAAGACCGGCTCGCTCGCGCGCGCGGACCGCACCGCGAAATACAATCAGTTGCTGCGCATCGAGGAGGAACTCGGCGCGCAGGCGAAATACGCCGGCCGCTCGGTGCTCAGGGCGCATTCCTGAGCGTCGGTTCCGTTATGCACCGGCCGAACTTGCGAAACCGGCCGAATAGCGGGAAATTCCGGCGGGGCGGGGTTAGTCGGGCGGCATAAGAACATGGACCAATACCTCGGCTTGACCACGATGGACCGGCGGCGCGCCGTCGAGCGTCTCGGCACGTACATCGCGTCATCCGTCAACGAAGCGCGCGCGGTTGAAAAGCCGTTCTTCCATCTCGAATTCGACCGCGTCTTTCCCGATGACGTCTACAACTCCATCCTCACCTTGATGCCGGAAGCGGCGGACTATCGTCCCATGCACGGGCGCAGCAAAGGACACGATCTCGCCGATGGAACGCACACGCGTGTGAAGATCGATCTGTTTCCGGAGTACATCCGCAATCTGCCGACGGAAAAGCGCGCGCTGTGGGACGTCGTCGGCCGCGCGCTTTGCTCGGATACGGTCAAGGCCGCATTCATCCGCCGCCTCGCGCCCGGACTGCAAAAACGCTTTGGCCCGGGCTTCGCCGAGGTCGGCATGTACCCGATCCCGATTCTGACCCGCGACATTCCCGGCTATCTCATCCCGCCGCACACCGACACGCAGTGGAAGGGCATCACCGTCCAGCTTTATCTGCCGCGCGACGACGCCAATACCGACATCGGCACCATCTTTCACGAGAAGCTGCCCGACGGCAGCATGCCGAAAACGACCCAGATGCGTTTTGCCCCGAACACCGGTTACGCCTTTGCGGTCGGGAACGACACCTGGCATTCGGCCGATCCGGTTCACAACCGGGTCAAGACGCGCGACTCGATCCTGCTGACTTATTTCGTCGACGCCGGGCTGCTGCGCATCCTGCGCAACCGCGGCAAGCGGGTCGGCAATTTTCTGCTCAACGAATTGCGCGCGCGCGGCGTCTATTGAACGCGGCGCAGCCGTTAAATCGGCCTTAACAGCGCCCTGTCAGTGTCCGCGCATGGTCACCCACCGGCGCCGCCGCACGATTCTGACAGCGCTCGCGCTTTATACGCTGGCGGTCCTGTTCATCGGCTATTTCGCCGTCAACGCCTTTACCGGCAATCACGGCCTGCGCGCCCAGCAGGACCTCGAACAGCAGATGGCGGCGATGCAAACCGAACTCGCCGGGCTCAAGAGCGAGCGGGCGGTATGGGAACGCCGGGTGGCGCTGCTGCGGTCGGACAAGATAGACCCCGACATGCTGGACGAGCGCGCGCGTGTGCTGCTGGGCTACGTCGATCCGCGCGACCTGACGTTGCTTCTGCACCCCCGCTAGGAACCCGGCACGGCCTCGGGCCGTTATCCACCGGTCCGGTATTTCACCTTACGGCTCAAAACGTTGGGCGGCGGCCTGCAAGTGTGCATGGAACACCCGCGCTTCCGCCCTGCGGCAATTTAAGCTATGGGGTTTCGCAGGCCTTCGACGCCACCTTTCGAGTCCCGCCCAGCCAGCGCAAGGAGTGCCATGGCCGTCGCCGAGAAGAAACCAATGGCCGAATCCGAGCCGCGGCTCGCCGACAAGCCCGTACCTGAGTTCAGCAAAGAGCAGGATCTTGCGGCCTACGAGCGGATGCTGACCATCCGCCGCTTCGAGGAAAAGGCCGGCCAGATGTACGGCATGGGGCTGATCGGCGGTTTCTGCCACCTTTACATCGGGCAGGAAGCGGTGGTCGTCGGCATGCAGATGACGCTCAAGAAAGGCGACGAGGTCATCACCGGCTACCGCGACCACGGCCACATGCTTGCCTGCGATATGGACCCGAAGGGCGTCATGGCCGAGCTCACCGGCCGCACCCACGGCTATTCCAAGGGCAAGGGCGGCTCGATGCACATGTTCTCGGTCGAGAAGGGCTTCTACGGCGGCCACGGCATTGTCGGCGCGCAGGTACCGATCGGAACGGGGCTCGCCTTCGCCAACTCCTATCGCGGCAACGACAATGTCTGCCTGACCTATTTCGGCGACGGCGCCGCCAACCAGGGACAGGTCTACGAGAGCTTCAACATGGCGGAGCTCTGGAAGCTGCCGGTCGTCTACGTGATCGAGAACAATCGTTACGCCATGGGCACCGCAATCTCGCGCTCGTCCGCGACCATCGATCTGTCGCGGCGCGGGCTTTCCTTCAACATACCCGGCGAGCAGGTCGATGGCATGGATGTGCGCGCCGTCAAAGCCGCCGGCGAGAAAGCGGTGAAATGGTGCCGCGACGGCAAGGGGCCCTATATTCTCGAGATGCTCACCTATCGCTATCGCGGTCATTCGATGTCGGACCCCGCGAAATACCGCACGCGCGAGGAAGTCGAGAAGGTGCGCTCGACACACGACCCGATCGAGCAGGCGCGTCAACGCATCCTGGAAAAGAAATTCGCCACCGAAGAACAGCTGAAGAAGATCGACGCGCATGTGCGCGACGTGATCAACGAAGCCGCCGAATTTGCCACCCACGATCCCGAACCGGATACGTCGGAGCTTTACACCGACGTTTACCGCTGAAGCATCGCGTTTTCATTGTCCCGGTCCGAGTAGACACCACCCATGCCGACCGAAGTGCTGATGCCCGCGTTGTCGCCCACGATGGAGAAGGGCAACCTCGCCAAGTGGCTCAAGAAAGAAGGCGACACGGTCAAGTCAGGCGATGTCATCGCCGAGATCGAGACCGACAAGGCGACGATGGAAGTCGAGGCCGCCGATGAAGGCACGCTCGGCAAGATTCTGGTGCCCGAAGGTACCGCCGACGTAGCGGTGAACACGCCGATCGCGGTGATCCTCGGCGAAGGCGAGGATAAAGGAGCGATCAAAGACGTAAAACCGGCGCAGCAACAGAAAGCAGCCGAGTCCGCCCCGCCTGCCAAAGCCGAAAAGAGAGAAACCAAGGCGCCGGCAGTGCCGGCTCCCAAAAAAGAAGAAAAAGCGCCGCAAGCGCCCGAAGCCAAAGTCGCCGCCGATCCCGACATTCCCGAAGGCACCGAGATGGTCACCATGACCATGCGCGAAGCCTTGCGGGACGCCATGGCCGAGGAAATGCGGCGCGACAAGGACGTGTTCGTGATGGGCGAGGAGGTCGCTGAATATCAGGGCGCCTACAAGGTCACGCAAGGCTTGCTGCAGGAGTTCGGCGCGAAACGCGTCATCGATACGCCGATAACCGAGCACGGCTTTGCCGGTCTCGGCGTCGGCGCCGCGCTCGCGGGACTGAAGCCGATCGTCGAGTTCATGACCTTCAACTTCGCCATGCAGGCGATGGACCACATCATCAACTCGGCGGCAAAGACGCTCTATATGTCGGGCGGGCAGATGGGATGCTCGATCGTGTTCCGCGGCCCGAATGGCGCTGCCGCGCGCGTTGCCGCGCAGCACAGCCAGGATTATTCATCCTGGTACTCGCACATTCCGGGCCTGAAAGTGATTTCGCCGTCGACCGCCGCCGATGCCAAGGGTCTTCTGAAAGCGGCGATCCGTGATCCCAATCCGGTGATGTTCCTCGAGAACGAGATTCTCTACGGCCATACCTCGCCGGTGCCGAAGCTTGATGACTTTGTGTTGCCGATCGGCAAGGCAAGGATCGCACGCGCCGGCAACGACGTGACCATCGTCGCTTGGTCGATGGGCATGACCTATGCGCTGAAAGCCGCGGAAGAGCTTGCCGGCGAAGGTATCGACGCGGAAGTGATCGACCTGCGTACGTTGAAGCCGATGGATACCGACACGATCGTCGCGTCGGTGCAGAAGACCGGCCGCGCCGTGACGGTGGAGGAAGGCTGGGCGCAATCCGGCGTCGGCGCCGAGATCGCGGCGCGTATCATGGAAAAGGCGTTCGACTATCTCGACGCGCCGGTCGCGCGCGTGTCGGGCAAGGACGTGCCGATGCCTTACGCCGCCAATCTCGAGAAGCTCGCGCTGCCGTCCGTCGCCGAAGTCGTCGAGGCGGCGAAAGCGGTTTGTTACCGGTAAGGCGGCGCGATGCCCACCAACATCCTCATGCCGGCGCTGTCGCCCACGATGGAGAAGGGCAATCTCGCCAAGTGGCTGAAGAAAGAGGGCGACAAGGTAAAGTCGGGCGACGTCATCGCCGAGATTGAGACCGACAAGGCCACGATGGAATACGAGGCGGTGGACGAAGGCACGCTCGCGAAAATCGTGGTGCCGGAAGGCACGCAGGATGTGGCGGTCAATTCGGTCATCGCCGTTCTTGCCGGCGAAGGCGAGGACGTGAAGGCGGCGGCCTCCGCCAGGACCGAAACACCGAAGAAAGCCGAGGGCCCTAAACAGGAAGCCAAGGCGGCAACAGCCAAAGCCGCGCCGCAACCGTCGCCAAAGCCCGCGCCGCAGGAGAGCGCCAAAGCGCCCGTAGCGAAAGCCGAGGTTTCACAAGGTTCAAACCGCATCTTCTCCTCGCCGCTCGCGCGGCGGCTCGCGAAAGAAGCCGGCATCGATCTGCAACGCGTGCAAGGATCCGGCCCGCATGGCCGCGTTATTGCGCGCGACATCGAGGATGCGAAATCCGGCAAGGGTCTGCGCGCGGCTCCAGCCGGTGCCGCCCCGGCGGGCGCCGCCATCGCGCCTGCGATGTCCGACCAGCAGATCCGCTCGCTATACGAAGAAGGCAGTTATGAGGTCGTGCCGCATGACGGTATGCGTCGCACGATTGCGCAGCGGCTCACTGCGTCGGTGCAGACCATCCCGCATTTCTATCTCACCGTCGATTGCGACATCGGCAGACTGATGGCCGCGCGCGAGGAGATCAACGAAGCCGCGCCCAAGGACAAGGACGGCAAGCCTGTCTACAAGCTCTCGGTCAACGACTTCGTCATCAAGGCGCTGGCGCTCGCGCTCCAGCGTATCCCCGACGCCAATGTAAGCTGGACTGAAGGCGGCATGCTCCGACACAAGCATTCCGACGTCGGTGTCGCGGTCGCCATGCCGAACGGCCTCATCACGCCGATCATCCGCAACGCAGAGACGAAATCGCTCTCCGCCATCTCGAACGAGATGCGCGATCTCGGCACGCGCGCCCGCGCGCGAAAGCTCAAGCCGCACGAATTCCAGGGGGGCACCACCGCGGTGTCCAATCTCGGCATGTACGGCATCAAGGACTTCACCGCCGTGATCAACCCGCCGCACGCCACCATCCTCGCGGTCGGCGCAGGCGAGGAGCGCGCGGTTGTGCGCAGCGGGCAGATCGTTGCCGCGCAGATCATGAGCGTGACGCTGTCCTGCGATCACCGCGCGGTCGACGGCGCGCTCGGGGCCGAGCTCATCGGCGCCTTCAAGCAGCTCATCGAAAACCCGGTGATGATGGTGGTTTAGGGGCGCGGCACATCAGCGGCGGGAAAACCGGCGATGAGAAAGATCCTTCTTTGTTGCGGCTTCGCTCTCGCTTTCGTGACGATGACGCAACCCTTGTCCGCGCAACAGGCAAAATCCGCCGCCCCCGACTGCGAAGCCAGGATACAGACACTCGCCGACTCGAATGCCGAGGGCGAGGAGCGCTTGACCGAAAAGTACGACGTGATCGATTACTGCGACACTCAATACAAAAACGACAAAACGGTTCAGCGGCTCGCGAAAGAATGCGCCAAATACGTGGAGCAGCCGGTTCTGAAACAGCAGTTCGTTGCCGATTGCGAACTCGCCGCCTTCGGTTACGCCAACGCCCTGCGCGAGCTGAAAGCGCAGTACCGCAAGTAGCGGGCGCGTAGCGCGTTATTGATTGATGTCCGGCTCGACCAGGCGGGCGAGATTGCGCAGCGACTCCTGCCAGCCAAGATAGCAGGCTTCCGCCGGAATGGCGTCGGGAATGCCTTCCTGCACGACGGTGAGCTCGGTGCCGACCGACACCTGCTTGAGCGTCACGGTCACCTGCATTTCGCCGGGCAAATTCGGATCGTCGAATTTGTCGGTGTAGCGGAGCCGTTCGTCCGGCACGAGCTCCAGATATTTTCCGCCGAACGAATGGCTTCCGCCCGTCGTGAAATTGCGGAATGACGCCCTGTGCGTTCCACCGACTTTCAGGTCGAGTTCATGAATCGTGCAGGTAAAGCCGTTCGGCGGCAGCCATTTCGCCAGAGCGTCGGCCTCCGTGAATGCGCGATAGACTTTCTTCGGCTTGGTTGCGAGGACGCGATGCAGTCGAACGGTACTGGGCATATCTTTCTCCGGCCGGAGTTCCGATGAGGGAACCGGGCTTGTATCTTGCGTCGATTCTTATAGATCGTCGGGTTGGCACAACGAAGATGAGATGGGACAATCATGAAAAAGAAAAGCGTCGGAATTGACGCAGGCGGCAAGGAGTCCCCGGCCAGGTTGATCGACGCAAAGATTAAAGCCTTGGGCGACTGGCGCGGCGAGACGCTCGCGCGCGTCCGCAAGATCCTCAAGCAAGCCGATCCCGCCATCGTCGAGGAAGTCAAATGGCGAAAGCCGTCGAACCCGATGGGCGTGCCGGTTTGGGAGCATGACGGCATCATCTGCACAGGCGAAACATACAAGGCGGCCGTCAAGTTGACTTTCGCCAACGGCGCTGCCCTCAAGGACCCTTCGCGGTTGTTCAACTCCAGCCTCGACGGCAACGTGCGACGCGCCATCGATATTCATGAAGGCGACAAGATCGACGAGAACGCGTTAAAGGGTCTCATCCGCGCCGCCGTGGATTTGAACACGGCGCGCGCGCAGAAAAAATCAAGGAGCGCCTGAGATCGGCCGCGGTGCTACGACGCCTTCGCCGCTCCCTCCGGTTTCAAGCCGCGCGCCTTGAATACGGCCTGCGCTTCCGGTGTGTGCAGGAAACGGACCAGCGCATTCCCCGCATCCTTTTGCGCGCTGCCCGCAGCCGGGCCGGCGGAATACATCGTGACATTGTTCAGATCGCCGGGAGGCGCGCCGACGATGTCGACGCCCGTAACCGACATCACTTCCGGCTCCTGCTGCACGGCGAGCTCGGCTTCGCCGCTGACGACGAGGTTTGCCGAATTGCCGCCAGCCGGCGGATGTTTCGTCTTGTCCTTCATCTCGCCGGCGATGCCCATCTTGTCGAGCGTCTTGGCGAAGAACACGCCGCTCGCGCCGCCCGCGGCCGGGTTGGAATAGGCGATCGATTTGGCCTTGAGCAGCGTCTCCTTGTATTTCTCCGGCGTCGAGATGTCGGGCTTGGCGGCGCCCTTCTTGACCACCATCGCCATGCCGGAGGATGCAAACAGCGCATCCGAGCCGGCTGCGGCCTTGCCGTCCTTCACCAGCGCGTCGAGCCCCTGTTTGGTCAGCACGTAGAGATCGGCGTTTTCGCCACCCTGGACGCGCTTGACCAGCATGGCGGCCGTGCCCCAGGTGATGGCGAGCTTGTTGCCCGTTGCTTTCTCGAATTTCGGCGTTAGCTCCTCGAGAGCGGCCTGCACGCCGATGGTGCTGAAAACCTTGATCTCGGCGGCGGCGGCGATGACGGTTTGTGCGAGAGAAAACAGCGCGATGGCCGCCAGGCGGCCCAGCAACTTCGTCATGGCGTTCCCCCAATTCTCAAGTACAAGTGCATGGCTTGAGCACGATAATTACAGTCCCAAACGAGGGTCCCCACAAGGCGGGGCCCTCCGAAAGACGGCGGCAAGGTCGACGTAACAATGGCTGACACTTCCTTCGACATCCTCATCATCGGCTCCGGGCCGGGCGGCTACATCGCCGCCATCCGCGCGGCGCAGCTCGGCTTCAAGACCGCGATCGTCGAGCGCGACTATCTCGGCGGCATCTGCCTCAACTGGGGCTGTATTCCGACCAAGGCGCTTCTGCGCTCGGCCGAGATCTATCACTACCTGCAACACGCCAAGGACTACGGACTGTCGGCGGGAACGGTGACCTACGACCCGGGCGCGGTGGTGAAACGCTCGCGCGCGGTGTCGAAACGTCTCAATGACGGCGTCGGCTTCCTGATGAAGAAGAATAAGGTCGCCGTGATCTGGGGTGAGGCGGCCATCGATGCGCCGGGCAAGGTCACCGTCAAGGCGGGCAAGAGCGAAGCGCCGAAGGGCGCGCTCGGCGCAGGCCAGTACCAGGCTAAACACATCATCGTCGCGACCGGCGCGCGCCCGCGCGTGCTGCCCGGCATCGAGCCGGACAAGAAACTCGTCTGGACGTATTTCGAGGCGATGGTGCCGCCGTCGATTCCGAAATCGCTGCTCGTCATCGGCTCGGGCGCGATCGGCGTCGAGTTCGCGTCCTTCTTCCGCACCTTCGGCACCGACGTGACGATTGTCGAGGTGCTGCCGCAAATCCTGCCGGTCGAGGACGCCGAGATCGCCGCCTTCGCGCGCAAGAGCTTCGAGAAACAGGGCATCAAGATCCTCACCAATGCCAAGGTGACGAAGCTCGACAAAAAGTCCGACAGTGTCACCGCAACGATAGAAGAGGGCGGCAAGACGCAGCAGGTCACCGTCGATCGCGTCATCTCCGCCGTCGGCGTCACCGGCAATATCGAGAATCTCGGGCTTGAAAAGCTCGGCGTGAAGACCGAGCGCGGCATCATCGTCGTCGACAAATACAACAAGACCAACGTGCCGGGTATCTACGCCATCGGCGACGCCGCTGGCCCGCCGATGCTCGCGCACAAGGGCGAGCACGAAGGCGTGCTTTGCGTCGAGGCGATCAAGGGCCTCAACCCGCATCCGATGAACAAGCTGATGATCCCGGGCTGCACCTATTGCTCGCCGCAGATTGCGTCGGTCGGCCTCACCGAGCAGGCGGCGAAGGACAAGAAGCTCGACATCCGCGTCGGCCGCTTTCCCTTCGTCGGCAACGGCAAGGCGATCGCGCTCGGCGAGGATCAGGGTCTGGTCAAGGTCATCTTCGACAAGAAGACCGGGCAACTGCTCGGCGCGCACATGGTCGGCGCGGAAGTCACCGAGCTCATTCAAGGCTATGTCGTCGCGATGAATCTCGAGACGACGGAGGAAGAACTGATGCACACCATCTTCCCGCATCCGACATTGTCCGAGATGATGAAGGAAGCGGTGCTCGACGCGTATGGACGCGTGTTGAATATGTGAGCCGCTCCGTCATTCTGAGGTGCGAGCCGCAACGCAGCGAGCCTCGAAGAATGACGGCGGTAGAAGAGGGGGAAAAATGGAAATGGGCATCATCGCCTGGATCGTCGTCGGCCTCATCGCCGGCTGGCTCGCGCATGTCGTACTCGGCGGACGCGGCGGCCTGTTTGGCAATCTCGCCGTCGGCCTCATCGGCGCCATTGTCGGCGGCTGGCTGTTCGAGGTGCTGCGCATCGTTCCGGCGCCGGGCTTTGCCGGCAATCTCATCACCGCCGTCATCGGCGCGGTGATTTTCCTGTTTATCTGGCGGGCGATCCGGAGGGCGTAGCTGCCATCGGTGCCGCAGGTCCTTTCTGCAGTCGTCCCCGCGAAGGCGGGGACGCAGTAAAGCCGGTCCATTCCGCACCGGGTTACTGGTCCCGGCTCTTGCTTGCTCGGCCGGGACGACAGCCACAGTCCCTTGCGACGCACCCCGCGGGCCCGTAAGTATCCCTCATGGCGGTCGTCCTCGACCTCGTGAATTCCCCGCGCCCGCGCCACCCGGAAAAGGCGCATAGGCCGGATTCGCCCGCGCAGAAGAAGCCGGACTGGATCCGCGTGAAGGCGCCGGTTTCGCCCGGCTTTTTCGAGACGCAGGCGCTCATGCGCGCCAACGGCCTGCACACCGTGTGCGAGGAGGCCGGCTGCCCGAACATCGGCGAATGCTGGGAGAAGAAGCACGCCACCTTCATGATCATGGGCGATACCTGCACGCGCGCCTGCGCCTTCTGCAACGTGAAGACCGGCTTGCCGGGCGCCCTCGACGCGAGCGAGCCCGAGCACGTCGGCGAAGCGACCGCAAAGCTCGGCCTCGCTCATATCGTCGTCACCTCCGTCGATCGCGACGATCTCGCCGACGGTGGCGCGGAGCATTTCGCGCGCACGATCCGCGCCATCCGCGCGCATTGCCCGGCGACCACGATCGAGGTGCTCACGCCCGATTTCCTGCGCAAGCACGGCGCGCTCGAGAAAGTCGTCGAGGCGAAGCCCGACGTTTTCAACCACAATCTCGAAACCGTCCCGTCGCTCTATCTCACGGTGCGGCCGGGCGCGCGCTACTTCCATTCGCTGCGCCTGTTGCAGCGGGTGAAGGAGCTCGATCCGCAGATGTTCACCAAGTCCGGCATCATGGTCGGGCTTGGAGAGGAACGAAACGAAATCCTGCAGGTGATGGACGACCTGCGCTCGGCGAGCGTCGATTTCCTTACGATCGGGCAATACCTCCAGCCGACACGCAAGCATCACGAAGTCGTCCGCTTCGTGCCGCCCGAGGAGTTCAAGGGTCTGGAGACGATCGCTTACACCAAGGGCTTTCTGATGGTGTCGGCTTCGCCGCTGACGCGCTCCTCGCATCACGCCGGCGAGGACTTCGCGCGCCTCAAGGCCGCGCGGGCCAGCCAGCGCGGCGCATGATCCGTCACACTGAGGTGCGAGGCGCGGAACGCGCCTCGAAGGCGACGGCCCGGGCCGATCATCCTTCGAGGGCCGCGCTTTGCGCGGCCACCTCAGGATGACGGCGTAGAGCTCGCAGATGCCTCAATTCTCCACCAAACGGCGCGTGCGGCATGCCGCGTCCGACATGTTCGACCTCGTCGCCGACGTGGAGAAATATCCGCAGTTCGTGCCGCTGTGCAGCGCGCTGCGGGTGAAGAGCCGGACAGCCAAAGGCGACGGTATCGCGGTGATGATCGCCGACATGACAGTCGCCTACAAATTGATCCACCAGACCTTCACCAGCCGCGTGACACTGGACCGGCCGGGGCTGAAGATCGTCGTGGAATACCTCGACGGCCCCTTCAGCAAGATGCAGAACCGCTGGACGTTTGTGCCGGCGGGCGAAAGGTCCTGCGAGGTCGAGTTCTTCATCGACTACGAATTTCGCAGCCGCACGCTCGCGATGCTGATGGGCGCGATGTTCGACGCGGCGTTCCGCCGCTTTGCCGCCGCATTCGAGAAGCGCGCCGACGAAATCTACGGCGACAAGCGGGCTTGATGCTCTCTGAATCTTGCTAACCGCGCCGGCGGGCGCCGCGTTCCGCTCCTTGCTCTGAAAAAGATTTTTGCCGCCGACACAAGTTTGCCCCATCGCGGCGTAACGCTGCGGGCGAGGCAACGACGCGGACACCACAAGATCGGGAAGGAGCACTTCGATGTGCGATTACAGCCTTCACGCCGGCGTTGCGACCCGTCCAGCCCTGATCGGCGACGAGCTCGTGTCCCGGCAATTTCCCAATTCGATCACCCGAGGCTTCGGCGGCGTGGACAATCCCAACGTTGCCGTCTGCCTGCGCCCCGGCACCGAACTTGCGTTCGAGCGGGACGTCGAAATCGATTATGGGCTCGGTCGCCTGCTGTCATTTTTCGGCATCGGCAGGATTCCCGCGCGCGTGGCGCGGTTCCGGCAGATCAATCTCAATCAGCCCAACATGCATCATGACGCGCTCGAGTTTCCGGGCGGGCGGGTTGTGCTTGTGACACGGCTCTTCGAAGGCCAGCGCGCGACCGTACTGCAACTGCCGGCGGATCAATTCGACGAGGCAGCGCGGGACAAGACCCGCAGCGAAGCGCAGATCGAAAAAGCGAGAAGTCTTGCCTAGCTAGGCTTCCTCGCGCGGCGGATTGGACTGCTCGCCTTCCGCGAGCTCGTGCAGCATGCGGAAGGCCTGCAGCACCGATTCCTTGCGCACTTTGTCGCGCCCGATGTTGCCGTAACGCTTCTCCGCATGCCACAGCTTGCCGGAGCGCGTGGCCGCCGCAAAATGCACCAGCCCGACCGGCTTCTCCTTGCTGCCTCCGTCCGGACCGGCGATGCCGGTGACCGATACCGCAAGATGCACGCGCGAATGGCCGAGCACGCCTCGCACCATGGCCTCGGCCGCTTCACGGCTTACCGCGCCGTGCCGCTTAAGGATTTCTTGCGAAACGCCGAGCATCTCGTGTTTGGCTTCGTTCGAGTACGTGATGTAGCCGCGGTCGAGGATGCTCGACGTGCCGGGCACTTCCGTCAACGTTCCGGCGACGAGACCGGCGGTGCAGGACTCGGCGGTAGCGACCAGCAGGTTCTTGCGCTTGCAAATGTCGAGCAGTCGCTTTGCCGCCTCGACAATGTCCTCATCGAGCATCGGCGGCACTCCACGGTAGCCGAACGGTCGCCGTCGCGTATGCTGCGATGCCTTCGCCGCGCCCGGTGAATCCGAGCTTCTCGCTGGTCGTCGCCTTGATCGCGACGCGGCTGATTTCTATGCCGGCAAGTTCCGCGATGCGTCCGCGCATGGCGTCGCGATGTGGACCGATGCGCGGGCTTTCGCACACGATATTGATGTCGATATGCGCGATGCGGCCGCCGCGTTTCTTCAACCGCTCGACCGCAAAGGTGAGGAAGCGGTCGGAGGAAGCGCCGCGCCACTGCGGATCGCTCGGCGGGAAGTGCACGCCGATGTCGCCGTCGGCGAGCGCGCCGAGGATGGCATCGGTCAGTGCGTGCAGCACCACGTCGGCGTCGGAATGGCCGGAAAGGGCGCGCTCGTGCGGAATTGGCACGCCGCCGAGCGTGACGTGATCGCCAGGAGCGAAAGCATGCACGTCGATGCCCGTGCCGATGCGTACATCGCCCAGCTCCGCGAACTGTGCCGCCTTAACGCGCGCGAAATCGTCCGCGGTGGTGAGCTTGATGTTGCGGGGCTCTCCTTCGAACACGGTCACGCTCAGTCCGGCCCATTCGGCGAGCGCGGCATCGTCGGTGAAGTCGTCGCGCCCTTCTTTCGCCGCGCGCCGGTGCGCTTCGAGCAGCGGCGCGAACGCAAAAGCCTGCGGCGTCTGCACCGTGCGCAACGCGGCGCGGTCCAGCGTGCCGGTGACCCGCGCGTTGGCATCGACCGTCTTCACCGTGTCGGTGACGGGCAGGGCAGGAACCGCCGCACCGCTTTTCGCCGCCGCCGCGATCGCGCGCGAGATGAGTGACGCGGTGACGAACGGGCGTGCCGCATCGTGCACGAGGATCAATTCCGGTTTTCGCTGAGCGAGCGCCTCGAGTCCGGCGTGGACGGATGCCTGCCGCGTTGCGCCGCCGAACACGGGCGCCAGAACATCCAGAGCAGCAGCAGCCGAACGAAAGCTCTCGGCGTCGTCGGTGCCGATAACCGGCTGGACGAAGCTTATCTCCGGATGCTCGCAGAGCGTCACCAGGCTGTGACGCAGCATCGGCTGGCCGCCGAGTTGCTGGAATTGCTTCGGGACATTTCCGCCCGCCCGCGCGCCGCGCCCCGCCGCCACCACCACTGCCGCTGTGCCTGCCATGCCCATAGAACCTTGCAATCCCTGACGCTTTAGCCGGGTTCCGGCCGCGGCGGAAACGGATTTCCTCCTCACAGAATATTGCAGTGCAGCACTTGCACGATCCAGCGATTTGGCTAAACTATAAGCATTGTTTTCCTTTGCCTAATCGATGAGCATAAGGCGCGACAAGCCGAAATGGGCGATATCTCAAATACTTGCCTGAAGATCGGGAACATCACGGTGCCCAACCGGGTGGTACTCGCCCCGATGTCCGGCATCACCGATGTGCCGTTCCGCCGTCTCGTTGAGCGGCTCGGCGCCGGGCTCGTGGTGTCGGAAATGACGGCTAGCGCGGCGCTTGTCGAAGGTCGGCGCGAGGCGTGCCGCCGTAGCGAGGGCGAGGGCGTCGCCGTCAATGTGGTGCAGCTTGCCGGCTGCGAGGCGCGCTGGATGGCCGAAGGCGCCCGCATCGCGGAGGCCGAAGGTGCGGATGTCGTCGATATCAACATGGGTTGCCCGGCCCGCCTCGTCACCAACATGGCCGCCGGCTCCGCGCTGATGCGAGACCTCGACAACGCGCTCGGGCTGATCGAGGCGACCGTTTCCGCCGTGCGCATTCCCGTGACGCTCAAGATGCGGCTCGGCTGGGACGCCAACTCGCTCAACGCGCCCGAGCTCGCGCGCCGCGCCGAAGCTGCGGGTGTCAGACTCATCACCGTGCATGGCCGCACGCGTTGCCAGTTCTATGACGGCGCCGCCGATTGGAATGCCGTGCGGGCCGTCAAGGACGCGGTGTCGATCCCGGTCGTGGTCAATGGCGACATTCGCTCGTTCGATGATGCCGCGGCGGCGCTCGCGAAATCCGGTGCCGACGCCGTGATGGTCGGCCGCGCGGCGCAGGGACGGCCCTGGTTTGCCGGCCAGGTCGCGCGCTTCCTTGAGACTGGCGAACGAGGCGGCGCGCCCGCGCTCCCCGAGCAATATTCCATGATTACAACTCTCTACGAGGAAATGCTCGAGCATCACGGTATCCGCATTGGACGCCGCCATGCGCGCAAGCATCTCGCCTGGGCGCTCGATGCCGCCGCCGCGACAGCGGGCATTGCCCCCGAAATCTTGAAGGAGCACCGCTCCCGCGTTTGCAGCGCCGAGGAACCCGCGCAGGCGAGACGCAATCTCGCCGAGGCCTTCGATGCTTTTGCATGGAGGGCCGCTGCATGAATCGCGCCGAAGCGGTCGCGACCCTTGCGGCGTCTCCCTCCGACGCCGTGCTGCATGCCCTGCCGCATCCGGTCATTACCGTTTCAGCCGACGGCAAGATCGCCGATGCCAACGTTGCGGCCGAGCAGTTTTTCCAGGGATCGATCCAGATGCTGCGCCGGCACATGTTGCGCGAATTGGTGCCGTTCGGCTCACCCTTGCTGACGCTGATCGAACAGGTGCGCCAGCGCGGTGCGGCGGTGAACGAATACAAAGTCGATCTCGCGACGCCGCGCAATCCGGGCGAGCGGCTGGTCGATCTGCACGTCGCGCCGCTGCCGGAATTTCCCGACCACGTCGTGGTGATGCTGCAGGAGCGCACCATTGCCGACAAGATGGACCGCCAACTCACGCATCGCGGCGCGGCGCGCTCGGTGATCGCGCTTGCCGCCATGCTCGCGCATGAAATCAAGAATCCGCTGTCTGGCATCCGCGGCGCCGCCCAGCTGCTCGAGCAGTCCGCCGACGATAGCGACCGCTCGCTGACCAAGCTGATCTGCGACGAGACCGACCGCATCGTGAAGCTGGTCGATCGCATGGAGGTGTTCGCCGACGAGCGGCCGGTCGAACGCGCGCCGGTCAATATCCACGTCGTGCTCGATCACGTGAAGCGTCTCGCGCAGTCGGGTTTCGCGCGTCACGTGAAATTCACCGAGGAATACGATCCGTCGCTGCCGCCGGTCTACGCCAACCGCGACCACCTGGTGCAGGTGTTTCTCAACCTCGTGAAGAACGCCACCGAGGCGATCGGCGAGACTTCGAAGGACGGCGAGATCCAGTTGACGACCGCGTTCCGCCCGGGCGTGCGGCTTGCCGTTCCGGGCAGCAAGGCGCGCGTGTCGTTGCCGCTCGAGTTCTGCGTCAAGGACAACGGGGCAGGCGTGCCGGAAGACCTGATGCCGCACCTGTTCGATCCGTTCGTGACCACCAAGCCGACCGGCAGCGGTCTCGGCCTGGCGCTGGTCGCCAAGATCGTCGGCGATCACGGCGGCATCATCGAATGTGAATCGCAGCCGCAGCGCACGATCTTCCGCGTGCTGATGCCGATCTACACCAGCGACGGCGAAGTCGCCGACGGCGCGCCGCCAACGCAGACGACCATGCAGAGCCCGTGAGGACGACGATGCCGACCGGAAGCATATTGGTTGCCGACGACGATGCCGCGATCAGGACGGTGCTCAATCAGGCGCTGTCGCGGGCGGGTTACGAGGTTCGCTCGACCGGCAATGCCGCGACGCTCTGGCGCTGGATCAGCCAGGGCGACGGCGATCTCGTCGTCACCGACGTCGTGATGCCGGACGAGAACGCCTTCGACTTGATCCCGCGCATCCGCAAGGCGCGCCCCGATCTGCCGATCGTCATCATGAGCGCGCAGAACACGTTCATGACCGCGATCCGCGCCTCCGAGCTCGGCGCCTACGAATATCTGCCGAAGCCTTTCGACCTGAAGGAATTGATCGCGATCGTCGGGCGCGCTTTGTCTGAGCCGAAGGAGAAACGCGCCGCCGCGATCAAGAGCGACGACTTCGACAACATCCCGCTAGTCGGCCGCTCGCCGGCGATGCAGGAGATATACCGCGTGCTGGCGCGGCTGATGCAGACCGATCTCACGGTGATGATCTCCGGCGAGAGCGGTACCGGCAAGGAGCTCGTCGCGCGCGCGCTGCACGATTACGGCAAGCGCCGCGCCGGCGCCTTCGTCGCGGTCAACATGGCGGCGATCCCGCGCGACTTGATCGAGTCGGAATTGTTCGGCCACGAGAAGGGCGCCTTCACCGGCGCCAATGCGCGCTCGTCCGGCCGCTTCGAGCAGGCGGAAGGCGGCACGCTCTTCCTCGACGAGATCGGCGACATGCCGATGGAGGCGCAGACGCGGCTCCTGCGCGTGCTGCAACAGGGCGAATACACCACCGTCGGCGGCCGCACCGCGATCAAGAGCGACGTGCGCATCATCGCCGCCACCAACAAGGACCTGCGCCTGCTGATCCAGCAGGGCCTGTTCCGCGAGGACCTGTTCTTCCGCCTCAACGTCGTGCCGCTGCGCCTGCCGCCGTTGCGCGAGCGCACCGAGGATATCCCCGACCTGATCCGCCACTTCTTCGCGCAGATCCAGCGCGAGGGCCTGCCGCCGAAGCAGATCGACCAGGCGGGCCTCGATCGCCTCAAGCGGCACCGCTGGCCCGGCAACGTGCGCGAACTTGAAAATCTCGCACGCCGTCTCGCCGCGCTTTACCCGCAGGAGATCATCACCGCCGCCGTGCTCGAAAGCGAGCTTGCCGAGCCGGCGCTGTCCACGCTCAAGGAGGAGGGACGCCCCGACGAGCGCCTCGGCGCCGCCGTCGAGCGGCATCTCAGCGCTTACTTCGCCGGCTTCGACGACGGCCTGCCGCCGGCGGGCCTCTATCATCGGATCTTGCGCGAGGTGGAGTATCCGCTGCTCACGGCGGCGCTCGCGGCCACGCGCGGCAACCAGATCCGCGCCGCCGACCTGCTCGGCGTCAACCGCAACACTCTGCGCAAGAAAATCCGCGACCTCGACATCCAGGTCTTCCGCGGCAGCCAGTAGCGGGCGTTAAAACGCCGCGGCGCCTTAACTAATCTGTGGCTTTTGCGCCGCGGATTTGTCGCAATTCGGCAACATTGTTGTATAAAAGCATCAGTGCCGTAGGCGTAATCGCGCCTTCGCGGCTGATCCTGCCAATGAATTCCGGGGCCTGGCCCCACATCCGATCAGGGGTCCATGAGCGTCGAGCAGGCTGTCACCGCCGAGAGCACGCTCGCCGGCTCCGCCGGCAGAACGGGCGAAACGCGCGTGCTCGGGCCCATTGCCGTCGGCCTGGCGCTCCTCTCGGCTTTCGTCACCTTCGTCGTCCTTGCGGACTTCACGCCGATATCCCCGACGCACTACGTCGTGGTCACGCTCCTGCTCACCAACGCGGCGACCGGCGTGCTGCTGCTCGCGGTGATCGGGCGGGAAGTCTGGCAGGTCGTGCAATCGCGGCGCGTGGGGCGCGCCGGCTCGCGGCTGCACATCCGCATCGTCGGCCTGTTTTCCATCATCGCCGCCGTGCCCGCGATCCTCGTCGCCATCGTCGCGACGGTGACGCTCGACCGCGGCCTCGACCGGCTGTTCTCCACGCGCACGCGATCGGCGATCGAGAATTCGCTGATCGTCGCCGAAGCCTACCTGCGCGATCACGCCCAGATCGTTCGCTCCGACATCATGGTGATGGCGGTCGACATCGGCAGCAACAAATCGGTCTTCAACAACGATCACGAGAAGCTCAGTCAGTTCCTGACATTCCAGGCTTCGGTGCGCGGACTTGCCGCGGCGATCGTGCTCGACAAGGATCTCAACGTCATCGGGCGCGCCAATGTGCGCACCAATCAGACCTTCGCAATCCCGCCGCGTGAGGCACTCGCGACGATCACGGAGAAGGACCCGCAGGTCGTCCTCTTGCCCGACGTGAACTACGTCGCGGCGGCGGTGAAACTGCGCAACTACGACGACTATTATCTGTATGTCGCGCGCCTGCTCGATCCGCAGGTGGTGCCGCAGCTCCAGGCGACCAAGGAGAGCGTGCGCGAATACGTCGCGATCGAATCGCGCCGTCTCGGCATCCAGGTCGCCTTCGCGCTGATGTACACGGTGATCGCGCTGATCGTCATGTTGTCGGCGGTCTGGATCGGCCTCAACTTCGCCAATCGCCTTGTTGCACCGATCCGCCGCCTGATCGGCGCGGCCAATATCGTCTCGACCGGCAATCTTTATGTGCGCGTTCCGGTTCGCCAGTCGGAAGGCGACCTCGCCAATCTCGGCGAGACCTTCAACCGCATGACGCAGGAATTGCGCACGCAGCGCGACGACATCGTGCGGGCGCGCGACTTGATCGACAGCCGCCGCCGGTTCACCGAAGCGGTGTTGTCGGGCGCCAGCGCCGGCGTGATCGGTGTCGACGGCGCCGGGCGCGTCAGCATCCTCAACCGCTCCGCCGAAAAGCTGATTGGTCGCAGCGAGGCGGAAGCGCTCGGCCAACCGCTGGTCGAAGTACTGCCCGAGCTCGGCGAAATCCTCGCCACCGCGCAGGAAGGCGTGCAGCGCCTGACGCAGGGTCAGATCACGATCAGCCGCAACGGCCGCGAGCGCAATCTGTCGGTGCGCGTGACCAGCGAACAATCCGCCGAATCCGACCACGGCTACGTGGTGACGCTCGACGACATCACTGACCTGGTTGCCGCGCAACGTACGTCGGCCTGGGCCGACGTCGCCCGCCGCATCGCGCACGAGATCAAGAACCCGCTGACCCCGATCCAGCTCTCGGCGGAACGGCTGCGGCGGAAATACGGAAACATGATCGGTGAAGACCGCACGATCTTCGACCAATGCACCGACACCATCGTGCGCCAGGTCGACGACATCAAGCGCATGGTCGATGAATTCTCGCGTTTTGCCCGCATGCCCAAGCCCGAAATGGCCGCCGACGACGTCGCCGACACCGTGCGGCAGGCTGTCTTTCTGATGCGGGTCGGGCACGGCGATATCGATATCGAGGTGGAAATCTCGGAAGACCCGATGCCGGCGCATTTCGACCGGCGGCTGATCTCGCAGGCACTCACCAACATCATCAAGAACGCGACCGAAGCGATCGGCGCGGTCCCGCCGGCCGAGCTCGGCAAAGGCAGCATTCGCGTGTTCGCGGCGCGCGACGGCGCCGACATCGTTATCGACGTGGTCGACAACGGCATCGGCTTGCCGAAGGAAAACCGCAGCCGGCTGCTCGAGCCTTATGTGACGACCCGGGAGAAGGGCACCGGGCTCGGTCTCGCCATCGTCGGCCGCATCATCGAGGACCATGGCGGCAGCATCGAGCTGCGAGACGCATCCGACAAAATTCCGGGGCAGCGGGGAGCCTGGTTGCGCATACGCTTCGCCGCCAGCCCCGCTGTGCCGGCCAATACCGGTGACCAGAAGACCGCAAGGACGTAACGGGCAAGGAACATGGCGGCAGAGATTCTGATAGTTGACGATGAAGCCGATATCCGCGACCTGGTCGCCGGAATCCTTCAGGACGAGGGCTACAACGCCCGCACGGCGCGCAACAGCGATGAAGCGCTGACCGCGATCACCACGCGGCGCCCCAATCTCGTTTTCCTCGACATCTGGCTGCAAGGCAGCCGTCTCGACGGCTTGCAACTGCTCGACGCGGTCAAGCAGGAGCACCCGGAGCTTCCGGTGGTGATGATCTCCGGCCACGGGAACATCGAGACTGCCGTGGCCGCGATCAAGCACGGCGCCTATGACTTCATCGAAAAGCCGTTCAAGGCCGACCGCCTGGTGCTGGTCGCCGACCGTGCGCTGGAAGCCTCGCGGCTGCGGCGCGAAGTGCGGCAGCTCAAGCAGTCCGCGCAGGCGCAGCCGACAATTGTCGGCCGTTCGGCCGCCATCGGCCAGCTCCGCCAGACCATCGAAAAGGTCGCACCGACCAACAGCCGCATTCTCATCGTCGGACCGTCCGGCGCCGGCAAGGAATTGACCGCGCGCACGATCCACCAATTGTCGAGCCGCGCCAGCGGCCCATTCATTGTCATCAATGCGGCTGCGATCACGCCCGAACGCATGGAAATCGAATTGTTCGGCGTCGATCACTCCAACGGGTCGAGCGAACGAAAACCGGGTGCGTTGGAGGAAGCGCACGGCGGCACGCTGTTCATCGACGACATCGCCGACCTGCCGCGCGAGACACAGAACAAGATCTTGCGCGTGCTGGTCGATCAGACGTTCCAGCGTGTCGGCGGCAGCGCCAAGGTCGCCGTCGACGTCCGTATCGTGTCCTCGACGGCACGCAATCTGGAAACCGAGATTTCGGAAGGCCGTTTCCGCGAGGACCTCTATCACCGGCTGTCGGTGGTGCCGATTCGCGTGCCGCCGCTTGCCGAGCGGCGCGAGGACATTCCCGATCTCGTCGAATACTTCATGGACCAGATTTCGCTGGCGACCGGCTTGCCGAAGCGGCGCATCGGCGACGATGCCATGGCGGTCTTGCAGTCGCACGACTGGCCGGGCAACGTGCGGCAATTGCGCAACAACATCGAGCGTTTGATGATTCTGGCGAGCGGAGACCCCGACGTCGTGCTCGACGCGAGCATGCTGCCGCCGGACGTCGGCTCGATGGTGCCGAGCATGCCGAACGGCAACGGCGGCGAACACTTGATGGGATTGCCTTTGCGCGACGCACGCGAAGTGTTCGAACGCGAATATCTGGTGGCGCAGATCAGCCGCTTCGGCGGCAACATTTCGCGCACCGCGGAATTCGTCGGCATGGAGCGCTCGGCGCTACATCGCAAGCTCAAGGCGCTTGGCATCGGCTAGCGCGCAAGGAAATGCCCCCATGTCCCGTGTCGCCTATGTCAACGGCCGTTATTTGCCGCATGCTCAAGCCAAGGTCGCGATCGAGGATCGCGGCTACCAGTTCGCCGACGGCGTTTACGAAGTCTGCGAGGTGAGAGGCGGCAAGCTTGTCGATGAGCGCCGCCATCTCGCCAGGCTCGATCGATCGATGCGCGAATTGCGCATGCGGCAACCGATGTCGTTTGCCGCGCTCGGCGTGGTGTTGCGCGAAACGATACGCCGCAACAGGGTGACCGACGGCATCGTCTACCTGCAAGTCACGCGCGGAACAGCGCCGCGCGATTTCCCGTTTCCGGCAGCCTCCGTACGCCCCTCGCTCGTCGTCACGGCGCGCAGCAACGATCTGGCGCGGCTTGAGCAGCAGGCCGCGGACGGAATTGCCGTCGTCACCGTTCCCGACATTCGCTGGCAGCGCGTCGACATCAAATCGGTGTCGCTTCTGCCGAACGTGCTGGCAAAGCAAGCGGCGCGCGACAAGGGCGCGCGCGAGGCCTGGCTCGTCGATAAGGACGGCTTCGTCACCGAAGGCGCCTCGTCGAACGCCTGGATCGTGAGCCGCGACGGCAAACTGCTTACCCGCGCGCTCAATACCGGAATCTTGGCAGGCATCACCCGCACGGTTCTCCTTGATGTAATCAAGGCCCAGGGGCTCAAGCTCGAAGAGCGCGCTTTCACGGTCGAAGAGGCCTACGGCGCCCGTGAGGCTTTCGTGACCTCAGCGAGCCAAATCGTGATGCCGGTGGTCCAGATCGACGGGCGGCCGGTCGGCAATGGCGCGCCGGGGCTGGTTGCAACCGCCCTGCGCAGGGATTTTCACCGGCATGCCGAAATTACGTAAATCTCCTTTTTCACCCGTGGCTTAGGCCCTGTCATTACTACCGCTTGCGCGTACCATCGCACTACCATCTAATGGCGTCTCCTGAAGACTTTCCGCTTTGACGACGAAGCGGCGCGCAACTAGCGGAACTCGCGTGAAAGGCTTTGGGCAACGAAAGGCCTCGCGCGAAAGACGCGAGCAAAAAATGGAACACGGCCATGGCAGCCGAGCGTGCACAAAATCTTCAAGACACATTCCTCAATCACGTCCGCAAAAGCAAAATCCCGCTCACCATTTTCCTGGTGAATGGCGTGAAATTGCAGGGCGTGGTGACCTGGTTCGATAATTTCTGCGTACTGTTGCGGCGCGATGGGCATTCGCAGCTTGTCTACAAGCACGCGATCTCGACCATCATGCCGGGTCATCCGATCCAATTGTTCGAAGGCGGCGACGAGCCGCCGGCCGGGGACAAGGCCTAATTGGAACCGCGGCGGCGGGGCCAGGGGGCGGATCAACTCAGTCCGGTCGCAACCGGCTCTGAAACGGGCCGTGCGATCGTCATCGAGCCTTGGCTCAAGCAAGCCCCGGCGCGCGGCGCGCCTGCGCGAGGGGACAACGTCGCGCGTACGCCCGACGCCCGCCTTGAGGAGGCGGTTGGTCTCGCGCGCGCGATCGATCTCAATGTTGTTCAATCCGGCCTGGTGACGCTCAACGACATCCGGCCCGCGACTTACATCGGCAAGGGCAAAGTCGACGAGATCGCCGGCCTGACGAAGACGCTCGAAGCGGGCGTAGTCGTGATGGATTGCCCGGTGTCGCCCGTCCAGCAGCGCAATCTGGAGAAGGCGTGGAACGCCAAGGTGCTCGATCGCACCGGTCTGATCCTGGAAATCTTCGGCCGGCGCGCGCGCACGCGCGAAGGCGCGCTACAGGTCGAGCATGCGCACCTGACCTATCAAAAGAGCCGGCTGGTCCGCTCATGGACCCATCTCGAGCGTCAGCGCGGCGGCTTCGGCTTTCTCGGCGGGCCGGGCGAGACGCAGCTCGAGGCCGATCGCCGCATGCTCGAAGAGCGGATCGCGCGCATCGAAACGGAGCTCGAGAAGGTCAAGCGCACGCGCAAGCTCCATCGCGACAGCCGCAAGCGCGTGCCTTATCCGATCGTCGCGCTCGTCGGCTACACCAACGCCGGCAAGTCCACGCTGTTCAACCGCCTGACCGCGGCAAGCGTGCTGTCTGCCGACATGCTGTTTGCGACACTCGATCCGACATTGCGCGCCGTCGATCTGCCGCGCGGCAATCGCATCATCGTTTCGGACACGGTCGGATTCATTTCCGATTTGCCGACGATGCTCGTTGCTGCGTTTCGCGCGACGCTCGAGGAGGTGATCGAGGCCGACGTCATCCTGCACGTGCGCGACATGTCGCACGCGGATTCGGCCGCCCAGTCTCACGACGTGGGAAAAGTTCTTGCGGAACTCGGCATCGAGTCCGCCGATCCGCGGCTCGTCGAAGTGTGGAATAAGATTGATCGGCTTGATCAAAACGCGCGCGCGCAAATTTTCAACATCGCCGAGCGACAAACCGATCGACGCCATCCATTGCTCGTGTCAGCATTGACCGGCGAAGGGATCGATCATCTGCTCGCGGCGATTGAATCCAAACTCGGTGAACGGCGGCAGACGTTCGAGCTCGCGATCGATCCCGCGGACGGCGCGGGCCTGAGCTGGCTCTATCGTCATGCGGAGGTGCTGTCGCGCGAGATGCGGGACGATGGACGCCTGGGGGTGAAGGTGAGGGCGGACCAGAAGAACGCGGAGTTGGTGAAACACAGATATCCGGAGGTGGCGAAGAACAACCTCCGAGAATGATCCGGAAGAAGAAGATGTTCGGGAACGACGTCACAAAACTCTGGGACTAATCGGGGGGAGTAAATGACAAGTTCGGTAACTTCCGATCGCGACTTGCGGCGCGTTGTCACCGCCAGCCTGATCGGCGCCACCATCGAGTGGTACGACTTTTTCCTCTACGGCACGGTTGCCGGTATCGTCTTCAACAAGCTGTTCTTTCCGGTGCAGGATCCGCTGATCTCGATCCTGCTCGCCTACACGACGTTCGCGGTCGGCTTCGTCGCGCGCCCGCTCGGCGGCGTTCTGTTCGGACATTTCGGCGACCGCATCGGCCGCAAGAGCATGCTTATCCTCACGCTCATGATCATGGGCGTAGCCACTGTTCTCATTGGACTTTTGCCTAGCTACCAGCAGATCGGGATCGCCGCGCCGATCATCCTTCTGGTGTTGCGCGTGCTGCAAGGCATCGGCCTCGGCGGCGAGTGGGGCGGCGCCGTACTGATGACTTACGAATACGCCACCGAGGACAAGCGCGGCCTGTTCGCGAGCTTGCCGCAGATCGGCCTCTCGATAGGCTTGTGCCTCTCCGCCGGCGTCGTTGCGGTCGCTTCCAGCCTGCCGGAGCAGCAATTTCTGGCGTGGGGCTGGCGCGTCGGTTTCATCGCCAGCATTATCCTCGTGATCGTCGGCCTCTATATCCGCCTGCGCATCATGGAAACGCCGGAATTTGCCAAGCTCAAGGCGCAGCGCCAGGAAGTACCGATCCCGTTCATGAACATGATCCGGGAATATCCACGCAACGTGCTGCTCGGCATGGGCGCGCGCTATATCGACGGCGTGTTCTTCAACGTCTTCGCGGTGTTCTCGATCTCCTACATCGTCAATACACTGCATCTCTCGCGCACGACTGCGTTGTGGGCGGTGTGCACCTCGGCCTTCGTGATGATCTTCTTCATTCCGATGTTCGGAAGGCTTTCCGACAGCTGGGGCAGGGGAAAGACCTACGCCATCGGCTCAATTCTGCTGGCGATCTCGACCTATCCGGCGTTCTGGGCGATGAGCAGCGGCAACGTGGTCGCGATCTTCGCCGCGATCATCATTCCGTTCGGCATCATCTACGCGATGTGCTACGGGCCGGAGGCCGCACTGTTCTGCGATCTGTTCGATCCGCGCGTGCGCTACACGGGGATATCATTCGTCTATCAATTCTCCGGTATCTTCTCGAGCGGGATCACGCCGATCGTCGCGACTTACCTGATAGCGGCGAACAATTCGCAGCCCTGGTATTTATGCGCCTACGTCGTGTTTGCCGCGCTGATAAGTGCCGCATGTTCTGCGGCGATCAAAGGCACAGCATCCGAACCGTCGCGAATGGCGCCGACGGCGGCGAAGAGGGCGCCCGCGTAACAAAGCCTCCGCTTACTTATCGGCCTTATCGGCGAGGGCGGCCTTCTCGGCCGCCTTTGCCTCGTCCCATAGGGCGTCCATTTCCGCGAGCGTTGCCTCCTTCGGAGTCTTGCCACGAGCCGCAAGGGCGCACTCGATCGACTCGAAACGCTGCTCGAACTTGAGGTTGGTCGCCCGCAACATGGCTTCGGGGTCGGCATCAAGGTGCCGGGCAAGATTAACCACCGCGAACAGGAGATCGCCGACTTCGCCGGCGGCCTCTCTCGTATCGCCTTGATCGAGCGCGGCGTCGATCTCGTCGGCCTCCTCGCGAATCTTCGCGAGCACGGCCTTGGGATCGTTCCAGTCGAAGCCAACCGCACCAGCCTTGTTCTGCAGCTTCAGCGCGCGGCTGAGCCCGGGAAGGGCGACTGGAACGCCCGCCAGAGCGCCCGCCGGCGCCGCCTTCCCGCTACGCGCCGCCTTGGCAGCTTTTTCTTCGGCCTTGATACGCTCCCACATCCCCTTGACCGCCACCGCCGTACGGCCTTCCACATCGCCAAAAACATGCGGATGGCGCCGGATCAATTTCTCCGTAATGGACTGCACAACCTCGCCAAAACCGAATGCGCCGCGTTCCTGCGCCATGCGGGCGTGGAAAACGACCTGGAGCAAAAGATCGCCGAGCTCTTCGCGCAAGCCGTCGATATCGGAACGCGCGATCGCATCGGCAACCTCGTAGGCTTCCTCGAGCGTGTACGGCGCAATCGTCTCGAAGCTCTGCTCGAGATCCCACGGGCAGCCGGTGCCGGGGGTCCGTAACGCCGCCATGATCTCGATCAGCCGGGAGATGTCGCGGGAGGGTTTCACGTGAAGCCTGAGAGCATCGGGTGCGGGAGGACAAACGACCGTATCAAAGCATCCGCCGGGCGGCGATCCGCCGGTGCCCGATTCGCATAAGACATATTATGGAACTTCAGGCGGCGACGTTACACTTCGCATACCCAAGTGAAACATCGCCTTCAGACACATCCGATGCGATAAGAAACGGTAGTAGAAACAAGGCTATTCGCCAAAAGCTTCCGGTCTAAGTTTAGCCAACCTCGATTCGCATTCCGTCGTAGGCTGGCTCTACGTGCGGCGGCAATTGGCGGCGCAGTTCATCGTAGTCGAGGTCCGCGTGCAGATTGGTCAGGATGGCGCGCTTGGGGCCGAGGCGCGCAATCCACGCCAAGGACTCGGCGAGATCCATGTGGCTCGGATGCGGCTTGTAGCGCAGCGCGTCTACGATCCAGACGTCGAGATCACGCATCAGCGGCAGGCTCGCTTCCGGCAGGCCTTTGATATCGCAGGAATAGGCCAACTTGCCGAAACGGAAGCCGAGCGAGGGGATGTCGCCGTGGTCCTGCAGGATCGGGAGCGCCTCGATCGAGCCTCCCTGCCCGTGAATGGCCACCTTGGCGCCAGGAACAAGCTCCCGGGCCTCCGCGATCGGCGGGTAGTCACTGCCCGCGGGTTTGACAAAACAGTAGCCAAACTTGGCGAGCAACTCCGCAGACGTGGGCCGATCCATGTAGACGTCGAGCTTCTTCCGGGCCAACACGAACATCGGCCGCAGATCGTCTATGCCGTGCGTATGGTCGGCGTGGGCGTGGGTGATCAGGACCCCGTCGATCCAGCCGACCTCCGCGTCGAGCAGCTGCGCGCGAAGATCCGGCGAGCAATCCACGAGAACACGGGTATGCTTGCGTTCGCCGTTTGCGCGCTCAACGAGCAGCGAGCAGCGCCGGCGGGTATTCTTCGGGTTGTTTGGATCGCAGGCGCCCCATCCCAAGCCGACGCGCGGGACTCCCATGGACGAGCCGCAGCCGAGGATTGTGAATGTGAGGCTCATGCGGCGCCTGGCAGCGTCTTCGGAACCTTGTTGAACAGGCGGAAAAAATTCTCGGTGGTCTGCCGGGCGATTTCATCAAGGGAGACGCCGCGCACGTCGGCAAGAACCTTGGCGGTCTCGACAACGTAAGACGGCTCGTTGCGTTTACCACGATGAGGGCCGGGCGCGAGGTAGGGCGCGTCGGTCTCCACCATGATGCGCTCAGCCGGCAAAGCGGCCGCGATCTCGCGCAACGCGCCGGAGTTCTTGAAGGTTAGAATACCGGTGAACGACACGTAGTGGCCGAGCGCGATCGCACGCATGGCAAGGTCCCGGCCGCCGGTAAAACAGTGCAGCACGGCCGGGAAGGCCCCCTTCCCGCTTTCCTCCTCCAGAATCCGCGCCATGTCCGCGTCGCATTCGCGCGAATGAATCACCAGCGGCAGCCGGCTGGCGCGCGCCGCGGCAATATGGGCGCGAAAGCCTTTCTCCTGCGCCTCGCGCGGACTGTTGTCGTAGTGATAGTCGAGGCCTGCCTCGCCGATCGCCACAACCTTCGGATGGCGCGTGTGCTGCAATAATTCTTCCGCGCCGATGTCGATTTCTTCCTCGGCGTTGTGCGGGTGCGTCCCGACCGAACAATAGACGGGTGCGTAGCGCTCCGCGATCGCCACCAGCTTGTCGCACCGCCGCACGCGCGTCGAGATCGTGACGATGCGGCCGACCTCGGCCGCTTTTGCACGCTCGACCACTGCGTCGAGCTCGTCGGCGAAATCCGGGAAATCAAGATGGCAATGGCTGTCGACAAGCATGGCGTCAAGTCTTTGCTTCCGCCTCGACGTAGCGCGGGAAGACAGGTTGCGGCGTCGGCAACTTCCGGCCGGGCGCGATCCGCTCGCGGCCGCCGATGCGCATGAAATCGCGCTCCTTCTCCGGCACCGCCAGAATATCGAGCAGCTTGCCCGCCGACGCGGGAATGAAGGGCTGCGCCAGGATCGCGACCTGCCGGATCACTTCCGCCGTGACATAGAGCACCGTTTTTTGCCGCGCGGGGTCGGTCTTGGCCAAAGCCCAGGGCGCTTCACTCGCGAAATAGCGGTTGGCATCCGCCACGACTGCCCAGACGGCATTGAGAACCTGATGAAGCTGCTGGGTCTTCATGTGCTCCCGGGCAAGCGTAATCATGCCGTCGGCGGCCGCGAGAATGGCGTTGTCGGCCTCGGAATATTTCCCCGGCTGCGGCAGCACACCGTCGAGTTGTTTGCCGATCATCGACAGCGATCGTTGCGCCAGATTGCCGAGGTCGTTGGCAAGATCGGCATTGATGCGGTTGACGATCGCCTCGTGGCTGTAGTTGCCGTCCTGCCCGAACGGCACCTCACGCAGAAAGAAATAGCGAAACTGATCGACGCCATAGGTATCGGTCATCGTGAATGGATCGATCACGTTGCCGACCGATTTCGACATCTTTTCGCCGCGGTTGAACAGGAAGCCGTGCGAGAAAATGCGCCTCGGCACGGCGATGCCGGCCGACATCAGAAAGGCTGGCCAATACACCGCGTGGAAGCGCACGATATCCTTGCCGATCACGTGCAGCGCCGCCGGCCAGTAGCGTTTGAATTTCTCGCTATCGGTATCGGGAAAGCCGACCGCCGTGATGTAGTTGGTCAGCGCGTCGACCCAAACGTACATGATGTGCTTGTCGGCGCCTGGAACGCGGATGCCCCAGTCGAATGTGGTGCGCGAGATCGACAGGTCCTGCAAGCCGCCACGCACGAAGCTTGCAACTTCATTGAGGCGCTCTTTCGGCAGCACGTAATTCGGATCGGACGCGTAAAGATCGAGCAGTTTTTGCTGGTAAGCCGAGAGCCTGAAAAAATAGCTCTCTTCCTCCACCCATTCGACCGGCGTGCCGGTTTTCGACGACACGCGCACTTTCTGCTCGTTGAGATGCGTCTCGTCCTCGGCGTAAAAGGCCTCATCACGCACCGAATACCAGCCGGCGTATTTGTCGAGATAAATGTCGCCGTTCTTCTGCATCCGCTCCCAGATGCCAATCGACGACTTGTGATGCCGGTCCTCCGTGGTGCGGATGAAATCGTCGTTCGAGCAGTTCAACCGCTCGACCATCGCCTTGAAGCGCGGCACGTTGCGGTCGAGCAGCTCGCGCGGGGTCAGCCCCTCTTTCGCAGCAGTCTGCTGGATCTTCTGGCCGTGCTCATCGGTGCCTGTGAGGAAATAGACGTCATAGCCATCAAGACGCATGAAGCGCGCAATGGCGTCGGTCGCAATCGCCTCGTAGGCGTGTCCGATGTGCGGCGGCCCATTCGGGTAGGAAATCGCGGTGGTGATGTAAAACGAGGGCTTGGCCGGCATAGACTTCTGTTCGTTAGTGGCTTCGCTTCATTAAAGACATGGCCGGGAGATACACCCGGCCACAGCGATTAGGTAACAACCCGGCGCCGGGTGGGCAAGCAGCGCCTTTTTGAAAGCCTCTCCGGAATGTTAGCGTTGAAGCCGCAATTCGGTGCTTCGGGAGTGCATGTTATGGCCGATTTCATCCTCGTCCACGGCGCCTGGTCGGGCGGCTGGTGCTACCACAAAGTGGCCGCGCGGCTGCGCGCCAAGGGGCACACGGTCTTCACGCCGACATTGACCGGCCAGGGCGAACGCACCCATCTGGCAAACGGTTCGATCAACCTCAGCACGCACATCACCGATGTGCTCAACGTCTTCCACTACGAAGGCTTGCGCAACGTCGTGCTCGCCGGCCATTCCTATGGCGGCATGGTGATCACCGGCGTCGGCGATAAGATCGCGGATAAGATTTCGGCGCTGGTCTATCTCGATGCGTTTCTCCCGGAAGACGGCCAATCGCTGTTCGACATCAATATTCCGGCGAACACGCAGCGCTTTATCGCCAACGCCGGCAATATCGGCGGGCTGGCGGTGCCGGCGCCGCCGGCCGCGTTTTTCAACGTCAATAAGGAAGACGCCGCGCGCGTTGACGCGCTCGCAACGCCGCATCCAATCGGCTGCTTCACAGAGCGGCTCAAGCTGGCCGGCGCGCACAAGGCGGTTCGCAAACGTATCTACGTTCACGGAACCGTCTTGCCGCGCGAAAGCCCCTTCAAGCCGTTCTATGACCGGGTGAACGGCGATCCGGCTTGGTCGGCGCACGCGCTCGCCTGCGGGCACCATGTCATGCTCGACATGCCCGACCGCACCACGGAAATTCTCGAAAGCGCGCTGGCGGGTGCCTGAGCGTTACTTCGGACACTGTTTGTCGAGACCCGAAAGCGTCGCGCCGATCGCCTTGCCTTCCGGAGAATTCTCGTTCACGTCCTGAAGGCCTTCCATTAGTGACGCATATTCCGGACCGATTTTTTCCGCGGTGGCGTCGGCCTGCTTGGCGAGTTCCTCCATTTTCTTGCTGTCTTTGGCTTTGTCCGCCTGATCCATCTGATCGGTGATCCTGGCCAGGTCGCAATAAGCTTGCATTTTTGTCTTATCGCTGCTGACGGCTTTGACCACCCGCTGCGCATCCGCATTGGTCGCTTTCTTGGGCGCCGGAGCCGGACGCTGCTGCGCATGGGCGACGAACGGCATGGCGAGGATGGCGGCGGCGGCAACGATCAACTTCAGATGCATGGATAACCCCCTAATTCGTGACGGCAGATGATCTGCCGGTCTCCCCCAGTGACCTGCATGTGAGGCCGCAAAATGGCGGAGGCGAAGTCCCTGTCAGCTCAGGGCCTTGCCGCCTCGGCCAACATCCCGAACACGGCGAAAACCAGCGGTTTGCGCTCCAGATTGAGGGTGTCGGTATCGCGTGCGGCCTGGTTGATCTTCTCCCAGGTCTGCGCGAGGCGCGTCATCCGCCCGGCTTCCTGTCTCCCATCGGAAAGCCGCGCCGACAGCCAGCCGTTGACGATGTCCATGAAGGCGGCAAGCGTGCGCGGTTCGTTGCCGCCAAGCGCGTCGCCCAGCGCATGCAAGCCACGCGGGTCCGGCTGCGGCAGCTGTGCCAGCAGATCGAGCACCCTCTGGCGCAGCGCCAACCCGGAGCCGTCAAGCAGATTGATTGCGCGGCCGACGCTGCCTTCGGCGGCGGCGCTCGCTTCACTTATTTCGGGATCGTCCGCCTTGCGCCCGAGCGCCGCAGCGGCGGCGCGGGCAACGTCTTCGGCGGCGAGCGGCCGCAAGGCAAGCCGCCGGCAGCGCGAACGAATTGTGGGGAGCAGGCGGCCGGGTGAATTGCTGACCAGCAGAAACAACGCGCGCGGCGGCGGCTCTTCCAGAACTTTCAAGAGCGCATTCGAGCCCTGCGGGTACTGCAGCTCGTCGGCGGTATCGACGATACACACGCGCCAGCCGCCCTCGCCCGCCGTGGCGCCGAAAAACGCGATCGTCCGCCGCACGTCCTCGACACGGATGACGGTGTAAAGCTTGCCAGTGTTGTCGTTGATCGTCCGCTGCAACACGAGGAGATCGCCTTGCGATTGCGCGGCGATACGGCGCGCGACCGGATCGGCAGGATCGACGGCAAGTGTGCTTGCCTTTTGCACGACGCTCGCCTCCGGATCCGGATGCGCGAGCACAAAACGCGCCATGCGATATGCGAGCGTCGCCTTGCCGGTGCCTGCCGGGCCGCCGATCAGCCAGGCGTGGGGAATGCGGCCGCTCTGATAGCTCTCCAGCAGGGCACGCTCGGCATCCACGTGGCCGAAAAATTCGGCGGTTTCGCGCGGGTGCAGAACTTCGGCGTCGCCGGGATCCTCTTCGCTCACGGCGCCACGGGCTCCGGAGCGCGCACCGGCACGACGTGCAGGCGCTCGACGACAGCCTTCCAAATGTCGTCAGCGACGACTTCACGGGCATTGCGGCCGTCAATCAGGACACAACGTTGAGGCTCGAGCTTCACCAGCGTCAGATACGCCTGCCGCAGCAACTCGTGGAATTCGATATCCTCGGCTTCGAATCGGTCAGCCTCGCTCTTGGCGCGGCGGCGGGCAGCGCGGGCAAGCCCGAGTTCCGCCGGCACGTCGATGACAATCGTGAGATCGGGTATTACGCCGCCGACCGTCACGCGTTCGAGCCCGCGGATCAGCCGATGGTCGACGCGGCTGACGATGCCTTGATAGACGCGCGTTGAATCGATGAAGCGGTCCGAGATGACCCATTTCCCCGCTTCGAGCGCGGGCGCGATCTTGGTCCGGACGTGATCATCGCGCGCGGCGGCGAAGAGGATTGCCTCCGTGTCCGGACCAAACGGCTTGGCTCCGCCGGACAGCAGGATATGCCGGATGACTTCGGCTCCGGTCGAGCCACCGGGCTCGCGCGTAAGCACTACGTCGATGCCGTGCGCCTTCAGGCGATCGGCCAAGAGACGCGCGTGCGTGGACTTGCCGCTGCCCTCGCCGCCTTCGAAGGTGATAAAGCGCCCGCGCATGGAGTGGCCGGTCACGCGCGCCGTTCCACGCTGCGCGGACCATGAGCAGACCTCATAGCCGTTCGACTCCGGCGCGGAACAGGTTGATCACAAGCTCGGTCATGGCGTCGAAGGCGCGCTGCGGCAGGTTGCCCTTACCGACGCTCTCGGCGGTCTTGAGCGGCATCTCGAGCACCAGATTGTCGTTGCGCCACACCTTGAGCGCGCCGAGCGTGGCATCTTTCTGCACCGGCGCCGGCACCGGGCCGGTATAGGCGATGCGCGCGACGATACGGTCGCCGCCGGCGCGGGGCACCATGATATGCACGACGCTCGGCGAGCGCAGCGGCACGTAACCCTTCGCGCCGCCAAATACCTTGGCTTCGCCGATGATTTGATTTTCCGCGAACAGCACGCGTTGCTCGAACGAGCGGAAGCCCCACTCCAGCAGTTTCTTGGCTTCCTCGGCGCGCTCCTTGGCGGTTTTTAGTCCATTGACGACGACGATCAGCCGTAGATTGTTTTGCACCGCCGAGCCGACCAGGCCGTAACCGGCTTCCTTGGTGAAGCCGGTCTTCAAGCCGTCCGCGCCATCAAGCATCCCGAGCAGCGGGTTGCGATTCTGCTGGCGGATCTTGTTCCAGGTGAATTCGCGTTCGTTGAAGAGCGGATAGTATTTCGAATGCTGCAGGATGATGTAGCGGGCAAGCATCGCGAGCTCGCGGGTCGTCACCTTCGTGTCGGGATCAGGAAGCCCGTTCGAATTTGTGAAGACCGATTTTGTCAGACCGATCTCGCGCGCACGCTTTGTAAGCTGAATACCGAATTCAGTCTCGTTGCCAGCGAGCCCTTCCGCCAGCACAATGCAAGCGTCGTTGGCGGACTGAATGATCACGCCGTGCAAAAGATCGTCGACGCTCACTTTGCTGTGCAGGGCGGCAAACATGGTCGAGCCGTGCGAGGGCGCCCCGCCCTTTCGCCAGGCGTTTTCGCTAACGGTGAACTCATCGCTTAGCTTGACCTTTCCCACGTCGAGCTGATGGAACACGTACTCGGCGGTCATCAGCTTGGCGAGACTCGCCGGGAAGATCAGCGCATCGGCGTCGCGCTCGAACAGGACGCTGCCGTTTTGCGCATCGATCAAAATGGCGTGCGGCGCCGTTATCGCGGGCTCATCCTTCTTGGGGCCCGCCGGCGAAGCGGCAAATGCAAGGCCCGCAGCGCCTACGGAGAGCAGTGCGGCGGCCGAAAGACGGAACATCGAGCGCATAGCCATCATCAATGCCTCAAATCCCTCCAGCGCGGCCGGCTTGGCGGCGGAAATGCCGGTGAATTGCGGCCCGGTAAAGGCCGCGGCCATGCTTGGAGGGTCGCGGCCAACATCATAACGCACCGAGGCGGGTGCGAAAACCTTGGTGAACGTAGGGACATCACGGCGCGGCGCGAACTAACGCCCTGCCTGAAAGATCTTGGTTAATCGCCCGGCCAGGGTCCGCTCGATCAAGGCTTTAGCTTCGCCCACCGCCGCTGCCGATCGTGCATTGTCCGATTCCGTGCCCGAAGGCATTGGCAGCTCGACGCCGTAGCGCTCAGCCAGCCAGCGGCAATCGGCCTCGGCGATTTCGCGAAAGAGCGCGATATTGCGTTCGCCCAGCGTGACCGGGTCGTCGGCCTGGTCGGGCGTATTCTTCACCAGCGTCTTGATGATGTTGGCGCGCAGGCGGTACAGCAGCGCCCACTTCACGAGGTTGCGCGACACGTCGATTTTGTTCTGCCCGGGTCGCGCCAGCGATTTGTTGACGAGCCGCAACGCCTCGATCGCACCGGCGCCGAGCGATCGGTTGTCACGGTACGCATCGAGGTCGCCGAGCGGCATCGCCGGAGAAACGAAAGCCGCGCACAGGGCCTCAATGATGTTCCGGCCCTGCGTGTGGACGAAAATGTTTATACGGCTTTTTCCGAAGCTTTCTTCCCACGGTTCGATGGTTTCCCGGTAACGCGCATAGTTGTTGCCGGGCCGCGCAAGCTCCGCGCAAAACTCGTCGACGGTCAGAAAGCGGCCGGCGATAATGGTCTGGGCGTAGGCGGAACGAATCCTCGCCAGGTGGTCGCGCACCACGATCGCAATCCGGCATTCGTAATCGCTAAAATCCGACGCGAGCGCGGCGATCTCATTCCTGCCGAAACGCGACGACAGATGCTCGCTGCTGACGATGACGGTCGAGGCCTCGCTGCGATCGATCTCGCGCTGCAACGTGCGCACAACGTCCGCCCTTCTGCGTTGCCGCCCGCCGATGCTGAAGTCGCGGTACGGCAGGTAGCAGGCCGCAAGGGCGGCGTGATTGTACAAGGAGAACGCCTGGTTGTTCGTCGGATAGAGGACGGAATACTTCCCCAGCAAGCGGCGATTTTCGTTGCAGAAGCGCTGAAATGAATCGGTGCCCGTCTTCTCAAGACCGATGTGAAAAACGATCGTGTGTTTCATCAACGCACTTTCACGCCACGCGGGCGCGCGGAAACGGCGAGGCTAGAAGCAATCGTGGATGAAAAATGCGGTCTTAGTAAAGGCCGCGGCCGCTCATGAAGCCCGCGTTGGTGTCGTTGCGAACGGGAGCGTAGGCGGAGACCGGCGACGTAAGCGCCTCTGACGCAGGCGCAGGCGCGCGCGTACGCGACGGCGCGGCGGATGCCACCTCGGTCAGCGGATGGCGCTCGACAGCGGAACGCGCCGATACGGTGACGGCGGGGACATC
Source organism: Pseudolabrys sp. (assembly GCA_035546875.1). Taxonomy (GTDB): domain Bacteria; phylum Pseudomonadota; class Alphaproteobacteria; order Rhizobiales; family Xanthobacteraceae; genus Pseudolabrys. The sequence goes on along the minus strand of DASZVZ010000007.1, from coordinate 10,953 downwards.
ATGCGCGCCCTCGCCCAGCCGGAACGGACGATCGGACGGCGATGGCACGTTTGCAAGTTTGCGATTGTCGAAATAGGCCGGCACATACTGGTCGGTCGACGCGACCATCACCGAGCTAGCCGGAGCGGGGCTGCCGTCGCGCAGCGTCGCCATGAGCTTGCGATCGTCAGAGCCGGCAAGCGGCGCGCGGCCGACATAGTCGACCTTCACTTTAGCAAGCCCGTCGCCATAGAAGCCGAGCAACTTCGCGGTGCGAACCGACAGGTCGATGATGCGGTTGTTGGCGTAAGGCCCGCGGTCGTTGACGCGCACGACGATCGACTTGTGGTTTCTCAGGTTCGTCACACGCACGTACGAGGGCAGCGGCAATGTCGGATGCGCGGCCGAAATCGAATTCATGTCGAAGATTTCGCCGTTCGCGGTGTAACGGCCGTGGAAATCGTCGCCGTACCAGGACGCGTAGCCTATTGCGCTGTAGTTGACGTCCTCTTTCGGGACGTATGTGCGACCGGCGACGACATAAGGATTACCGACGCGATAGACACCGCCGCCCTTCGGCACCGGTTCGCCCGGCGCAATCACGCGCTCGCTGCTGGCGACGCCGTAACGGGGATCGACTCGGCTCGAGAAATTGCCACTGGAGCAGTTGGCGAGGGCAAGACAACCGGCAACGAGCGCGGCGATGCGCATCGTCCGGTCGAGCCCGGAAGTCCCCCAAAAACACCCCATACGGCCGGAATCCCCTCTTGCGGACCGCAGAATACCGCGATTGGACCCCGACGGGAATGCCACTCTCCCCTGCGTGGTAAAAAAACGGTTCCCACTCAGTGAGTTGCCTGCCCGCCGGCCGCGTCAGGCAATCGGGTACAGCACCACGCCAGGCCTTTCAAGAGCACGGCCGACATACCGTGCGACCTATCCGCCAGGAACCAAGAAAGAACATACCGAGTTACCGGCGGGGACCTCGACTGGATGGGTGCACCAATGCGGCATTTGCGATGGCGTTTTGAACGCGGTCTTCACCCCCTCGCGGTCTGCGTCGGCATATTCTTCGGCGCCACGATCCCGCAAGCGCATGCCGGTCCTTGCGAAAATCTCGTGACCGCGCAACTGCCCAACGCCACCGTAACGTCGGCGGCGATGCTTTCAGGCAGTGTCACCGCACCAAACGGAAAGAAATACCCGAACCTGCCGGCATTCTGCGCCGTCTCGATACTCGCGACGCCGAGCAGCGACTCCGCGATCAACATCGTGCTCTGGATGCCGATGAACTGGACTGGGCGCTTCGAAGGCACCGGCAACGGCGGTTATGCCGGCAACATCGCTATCGACGGACCGGCGATGGTTTATGCGGTCAAGAACGGCATTGCGGTTGCCGCGAGCGACATGGGCACCGTACCTTCCACCAACAATGACGGCGACGCGATGATCGGCCACCCGCAAAAGTGGATCGATTTCGGCTATCGCGCCACCCACGTCATGACGGAATTGTCGAAGGATCTGATCCGCCGCTTCTATAACCGCGGCCCGACTTATTCCTATTTCAACGGTTGCTCGACGGGAGGCCAGCAGGCGCTGATGACGGCGCAGCGATTCCCCGCGGATTATGACGGTATTCTCGGTGGCGACCCCGCGCACGATCGCACGCATGCGCATGTCGGTGTGCTCTGGATCTACGCTCAGCTGCACCGCCACCCCACGACCTATCTAACATCCGGCCAGGTAAATCAGATCACGAGTTCTGTACTGCAAGCGTGCCTGAAGACGAGCGGCGGCGTCGCCGGCGACACTTTCCTCACCGACCCAAGTCAATGTCATTGGTCGGCAGCAGCCCTCGCCTGCAAGAACGGCGCCCCGGCCAATTGCCTGAACCCAAGCCAGGTGATCGCGGTCAATGCAATTTATGCCGGTCCGCGCGATCCCGTCACTCACGCGCGGCTCTTTCCCGGCTCCGTGCGCGGTAGCGAGAACGCCACCTCCTTTGGCTGGAACGACACCGAGTCCGGCAACGAGCCGCAATTCGATTCACTTTTCAAATGGGTATTCGGCGCGCAGTGGCAGTATTCGCAGTTCGACTATCACCAGAGCATGAAGCAATTGGACAGTATCCTCGCGCCTATTCTGAACGCCGACAATTCCAACCTTTCGCGTTTCCATGCGCGCGGCGGCAAGCTGATGATGTATCACGGTTGGGCCGACCCGCTGGTTTCACCGCAAAGCACGATCGACTACTTCGTCAACGTCGTGAAGGCGCAAGGCGGAGGCAAATACAGCGCCGCCGCGTTGCGCAACACGCAAAGCTTTTTCCGCTTGTTCATGGTGCCTGGCATGAACCACTGCGCCGGCGGCCCCGGACCGAATGCATTCGGCAATCAATTTAGCGGCACAATCGCGGTAACAGACCCACCGTCGCGCGACGCACAGCATCACGCCCTAACGGCCCTGATCCAGTGGGTCGAGCACGGCCGCGCCCCCGATCAGATCGTTGCCACGAAATACGTCAACGATGTGCGCCAGCAGGGAATCGCGATGCAGCGCCCGCTCTGCCCCTATCCCCAGGTAGCGCGCTACAGTGGACGCGGCAGCACGAACGCGGCCAGCAGCTTCCGCTGTACGGTTTCTCCCGCACCGAAAGCGCAAGTGGCCGAAACGCGGTGAGCCGCGGCGCTTAAAACGGTTTGCCTGCTTTTCCCTCAACCCGCCGAGGTGCGCACGGCCATCTTGCGCCGTTTTTCAGCGGTGATAATCAAATTTTACGCTGGCGTCGTATGTCTTGCGCAGGAAGGGTGGCCGAGCGGTTTAAGGCACCGGTCTTGAAAACCGGCAGGGGGCGCGAGCTCCCTCGTGAGTTCGAATCTCACCCCTTCCGCCAGCCGAATCCACGAGTCTCTTTTGACTTGTGAATGCCTGTTTACTATCGGGTCTTGCGCTTCTTGCTGTTCCAGCCGCCTCGCCGCTAAAGTGCGCGCCTGATGCCGTCGGGGTACCCGTGATCGGCCGCAAAATCACATCGACCGGCCTTCTTGCCATTGCGACGGCGTTCGCACCCGCCATCGCCGATGCAGCCTGCACGCAAGCCGACCTCACCGGCCACTGGCAGCTATACATGGCCGGCGCTACTCCCGAAGGACAGTCATGGGCGCAGTGTGCGGTCGACATCAGCGCGACCGGTGTAATCGGCAGGACGGACTGCACTGATTCTTCGACCGCGACCGCGGCATTGACCAACGGGCGCGCCCGCATGGAGATTCCGGCGGCGTGCACCTTCACCGCGCACTTCACGCTCGCCGGAAAAACGTTCACCGTCGTCCATGCGACGATGGCGCAAGACAAGCTTGCCGGAACGGGCGTCGGCACCCGCCCGGGCGCGGCGTTTGTCGTCACGATGACGAAGATCGCGGCCCCTCAACCGAATGCCGCCGGCGCCGCGGCGCCGAAGAACTAATCGTCGGAAATCGCGCTGAGCAGCGGAAGCGGTCCACCGTAGAGCCGGCACTCGCGCTGGCAATAGCGGTCACACGTGTTCGCCTCCTTAAGACAGAGGCCCTGATTGTCGGTCTTGACGCATGCGGTGATGCCCCAGGCGCATTGCGACCTGCACCCGTTCCAGCACGCGTCGGAAGCCCAAACCGACTGCGCGCGCCAGCTGCGCGGGAACGGCAGTTCGATGAAATGGCCAGCCCGGGCGGCGCGGCGGACCGAATAGTCAGCAGCGCCGACGGACAACGTACCCGCAGCAAGTAAAATTCCTGCAATGGCAACCGATAGCTTCATGAATCGAACCGCCGATTCCTGTGAAGTCTATCAATCGGCCGTATATCGACCAAATATCGCGGTGGACAGCGGTGTATCGGGGCGGAACTATTCCTTCTCGCCGCCCGTGCTAGTATGTCGGGACACCCGGGGGCCGCCGAAAGCATTGATGTTCAAGGGGAGTAACCGTTGAGTAGCGTTGCGGAGCCGCAGTCCCGTCAAAACGAGCAGGAACTCACTCAGAATTTCGGCACAACGGGCATCAAGCCGCTCGAACGCGCGAGCCTGGTGACGCGCTTTTTCATGCGTCTGGTTGCCGGAGCCGAGCGCCTGAACCTCGCCTGCAGCAAGGTCGGCAATCCGGCGATTTATGAAAAAGCGGTATTCCCTTGGGCAGCCGAGATCGAGCGCGAATGGCGCGCGATCCGTACCGAGCTCGAGCGCGTTCTGACGCGCAAGGACGACCTGCCCGGCTTTCACGAGATTGCGTCCGATGTCGAGACGATCAGCACCGACCGCGGCTGGAAGACATTTCTGCTCTCCGGCTACGGCTTCAAGTCGGATGCCAATATCGCACAATGTCCGGAGACCTGGCGCATCTGCCAGAAAATCCCCGGGCTGATTACGGTGATGTTTTCCATTCTGGAGCCCGGAAAGCACCTGCCGCCGCACCGTGGGCCGTACAACGGCGTGTTGCGGCTGCATCTCGGCCTGATCGTGCCCGAGCCGCGCGACCAACTCGGCATCCGCGTCGGGACGCAGACCTACCGCTGGCGCGAGGGCGAGGCGGTCATCTTCGACGACGCCTACGAGCACGAGGCATGGAACCGCACGCCGCACACGCGCGTGGTGCTGTTCGTCGATTTCGTCAAGCCAATGCGCTTCCCGGGCAACTTCATCAACTGGCTGCTCCTGCATCTCGCGATGTTCACGCCCTTCATCCGTGAAGGCACCGAGAAGCAGAAGGCATGGGAGAAGAAGTTCTACGCGGAAGCCGAGGTATACCGGAACCGCTAGTTCCGGCGCTTGCTATTGCGGGCAATCGCCATTAGCTCCTTGCCGCGCATGCGCAATCAGGCCCCGAAACCCGATACATCCGCGCCGAAAGTGAGCTTCGTGTCGCTCGGGTGCCCGAAAGCGCTGGTCGACAGCGAGCGCATCATCACGCGCCTGCGCGCCGAAGGCTACGAGCTCTCCCGCCAGCACGAAGGCTCTGATCTCGTGATCGTCAACACGTGCGGCTTTCTCGACAGCGCCAAGGCGGAATCGCTTTCGGCGATCGGCGACGCGCTCAAGGAGAACGGCAAGGTCATTGTCACTGGGTGCATGGGCGCGGAGCCGGAAAGCATCTCGGCGGCCTACCCGGACGTGCTGGCGATCACCGGTCCGCAGCAATACGAGAGCGTCGTCGATGCCGTGCATCGCGCGCTGCCGCCGCAGCACGACCCATTTCTCGATCTGGTGCCGCCGGAAGGCATCAAGCTGACGCCTCGGCACTACGCCTACCTGAAGATTTCCGAAGGCTGCAACAACCGCTGCACGTTCTGCATCATCCCGCGCTTGCGCGGTGATCTCGCCTCGCGGCCTGCCGCCGATGTGCTGCGTGAAGCCGAGAAGCTGGTCGCAGCCGGCGTGAAGGAGCTGCTGGTCATCTCGCAGGACACGTCGGCCTATGGTCTCGACATCAAATATGCGGCGAGCAAATGGCGCGACCGCGAGGTGCGCGCGAAATTCATCGATCTGGCCGGCGCGCTGGGTGAGCTCGGCGTCTGGGTGCGGCTGCATTACGTCTATCCCTACCCGCACGTCGACGAGGTGATCCCGCTGATGGCCGAGCGCAAGGTACTGCCCTATCTCGACATCCCGTTCCAACACGCAGCGGCCGACGTGCTCAAGCGCATGAAGCGGCCGGCGGCGCAGGAAAAGACGCTTGACCGGATCGCGCGATGGCGCGAGATGTGCCCCGACCTTACGCTCCGCTCGACCTTCATCGTGGGATTCCCGGGCGAGACCGAGCAGGATTTCGAAACGCTGCTGCAATGGCTCGACGAAGCCGCGCTCGATCGCGTCGGCTGCTTTCGCTACGAGCCGGTGAAGGGCGCGGCCGCCAACGATCTCGGCGCGCCGTTGTCCGATGACGTGAAGGAAGAGCGCTGGCACCGTTTCATGCGGGCGCAGCAGAAGATTTCAGCGCGCCGCCTGAAGCGCAAGGTCGGCACGCGCCAGCAGGTCATCATCGATGAAACCGGCTCCACGGTCGCCAAAGGCCGCTCGATGGCGGATGCGCCGGAGATCGACGGCGCGGTCTATGTCGCAAGCCGGCGGCCCTTGCGGGTCGGCGAAATCGCGACAGTGAAGATCGAGCGCGCCGACGAATACGACCTGCACGGCACCACGGTCGGCTTCTAACAGACCGGTTCGTCTAATTGACCGTCACCGTGCGATAGCCGTCCACCGTAAAGGTCGCCAGCAGGAAGTTCTTCGGCTTGACCACCATTTTGCTCACCGGGCTGATCTGCACCTGTTCCCCTGTATAGGGATCGTTCGCCACGACGGCGGTGATGACGTTGCCGGCGCCTGTGACATAAAGCGTGCCCAACATCCAGTGCTCGATCTTCTTGCCGCTCTTGACGAAAGTCCCGTGCAGGATTGCGAGCTGCTGGTGATTGAACGCGTGGATGACATTGGTGCCATTAAGGCGCGTTGCCGGCGCGATGGTTGTGAGTGGACCGATCGTGGCGCGATGCGTCACGGGGCCGAAGTAAGTCGTCTTCTGCGTTGCGTCGTGCCAGTAGTAGCGATCGATTGTCGCGTTCGCGCCTTGCAGCGTGGCAATATCCTCTGTGATGCCGACGGCGCGCCCGATCATGGCGTAGACCGTGGCCAGTGACGCGCCGTCAGGCGGCGGATGCCGAAATAATCGCCGAACATGCGCGGAATCGGCGGGTCCTTCAGCCAAGCCACATCCTTGCGCAGCCAGATGTGATGATGTGTGTCGATCACCGGCCCGCTGTAACCCGTCATTGATTGTTGCTCCTCACTTCAATGTCCGCACGACGTCGACGGCCGCGTCGGTGAGCACCTCGAGCTCATCGGGCGCGATCGTGAATGCCGGTGTGAGATAAATGATATTGCCGATTGGCCGGATGAAGGCGCCTTTATCGACGAACCGCGCCCGCAAGGCGTCGAGATCAGCGATGCGACCAAGCTCGACGACGCCGATAGCTCCTCTGACCCGCACGTCCACAACATGCGGCAGGCCGCGGCATGGCTCAAGCTGTTCGGTAAGCGCCGCGGCAATGTCCGCAACTTGCCGCAGCCGCGGCTCGCTTTCGAACAGATCGAGTGAGGCATTGGCGGCAGCACAGGCAAGCGCGTTTGCCATGTAGGTCGGGCCGTGCATCAGCGCTTTCTGCGGATCATCCGACAAAAAGACGTCGAATACTTTTTTTGTCGCAACTGTCGCGGCGAGTGGCACCGTACCGCCGGTGATCGCTTTCGACAGGGTGACGATGTCGGGCACGACACCCTCTGCTTCGCACGCGAACATCGTGCCTGTGCGGCCGAACCCGGTAAAAATTTCGTCGAAGATCAACAGCAGCTCGAATTTGTCGGAGAGAGCGCGCAAGCGGCGGAGTACCGTCGCATCGTGAAACTTCATCCCGCCTGCGCCCTGCACCAGCGGCTCGACGATTATGCCGGCAAGCTCATCGCTATGACGTTCGATAAGTCTTTCCAGTGCAGCCGTCTTCTGTTCGTTTTCCGGTAGTTCGGCGATGATGTGTTGCTGCAACAGACCAGAAAAAATGGCGTGCATGCTTTCTTCCGGGTCGCAGACCGCCATCGCGCCGGTGGTGTCGCCGTGGTAGGCGTTCCTGAATGCTACGAATTTCGTGCGCCCGCGTATTGCACGATTGATCCAGTACTGCACCGCCATCTTCATGGCGATCTCCACCGCGACCGAGCCGGAATCCGAAAAGAACACCCGCTCGAGATCGCCCGGCAGCAGCTCGGCCAGTCGCCGCGCGAGGGTCAGCGCCTGCTCGTGCACCAGGCCGCCGAACATCACGTGCGGCATTTCCTCGAGTTGGCGCTGCACAGCCTGGCGGATGTGAGGATGATTGTAACCATGGCAGGCCGTCCACCACGAAGCGATGCCGTCGATCAACTCGCGTCCATCCGCGAGGACGATGCGGCTGCCCTGCGTGCGGGCGACCGCAAGCGGTGCCCGTGCGGTCTTCATCTGCGTATAGGGGCGCCAAACGTGCGGTAGCCCGCTGGCCAACCAGTCCGGAAACATTTTGCTGGCTTCACTTGGCATTTGGCACTTCCCTTCCTCGCTGGCGGGGGGCATTTTGCCTGCTGCAACGCTTAAGGTCACCTGATGCGATCGCTCGACGACTATGCGTCGGAAAAGCTCGACGACTTGCAGCGCCGCCACCTGCGCCGGACGCTAGCCGAGACCCTGCGCGAGGATGGAATATGGGTCGAGCGTGGTGGCCGAAGGCTTCTGTCGTTTTCTTGCAACGATTATCTCAATCTGACGCAGCACCCCGCTGTGAAGGCTGCCGCGGCCGAAGGCCTCGCGCGCTATGGCGCCGGCTCCGGTGCCTCGCGCCTCGTCACCGGCAATCACCCACTCTATGCCGAACTGGAAGCGCGGCTCGCCCAGATCAAAGACACCGAGGCGGCGGTCGTGTTCGGATCCGGCTACCTGGCTAATTCGGGAATTATCCCGGTTCTGGTCGGGCGCGAGGGCCTGGTCCTGCTCGACGAATTGTCGCACGCCTGCATTTACGCCGGGGCGCAACTTTCGCGCGGCAAGCTAATCCCCTTCCGACACAATGATGTCGCCCATGTCGAGGAATTGCTTACCGTACACCGCACGCGGCACGATCACGCGCTGATCGTGACCGACGGTGTGTTTTCCATGGACGGGGATCTGGCGCCTCTCGCCGAACTCAACGACCTCGCTCAGAAACATGACGCCTGGCTGATGTCGGATGATGCACACGGCCTCGGCGTGGTCGGCGGTGGGCGCGGCTCGAGCTTCGCCGATGGCACTCACGTCGCACTGCCGTTGCAAATGGGAACGTTGTCGAAGGCGGTCGGTGCCTATGGCGGTTATCTTTGCGCTTCGGCGCAGGTCGTCGAATTGATGCGTAACCGCGCGCGTACTCTGATTTATTCCACCGGGCTGCCTCCCGCCATCGTCGGCGCCGCCATCGCCGCGCTAGACCTGATAGCGGGCGAACCGGAATACGCGGCGCTGCCGGTTCGGAAAGCAAAAGCATTTGCGCGCCTCACCAATCTGCCCGAAGCGCGGAGTCCGATCGTTCCGGTAATCGTCGGCGATGAGGAAGCGGCGATGAGCGCCGCACGGATGCTGGCCGACGAAGGATTTCTCGCAGCGCCGATCAGGCCGCCGACCGTGCCGAATGGCACCGCGCGCCTGCGGCTCGCATTCACCGCACAACATCCCGATGCCGAGATCGAGCGGCTTGCGAGCCTGGTGCGCGAGCGCGTGCTGGCGCATTAAGCCGTGGCCGCCGTCTTCGTCACCGGAACAGGCACTGATATCGGCAAGACGTTCGTCGCGGCCGGGCTGATCCGGCATCTTCGCCGAGACGGACGCCCCGTCGATGCGCTCAAGCCGGTCGTCAGCGGTTACGACTCCTCCGTCGTCGAAACGAGCGATCCTGCGGTGCTGCTTGCTGCGCTTGGCCGGCCGGTGAATGCGGATGAAATCGCGCGCATTTCTCCTTGGCGCTTTCGGGCGCCGCTGTCACCCGATATCGCCGCGGCGCGCGAAGGACGCGAGGTCGATTTCAATGAATTGATTGCGTTCAGCCGTCGTGCCGTTGAGGCTACGGCAGGCATGCTTTTCATCGAAGGGGTTGGCGGCATAATGGTGCCGCTCGATGCGCGCCGCACCGTTCTTGACTGGATGACGGTCTTGCGCATCCCGCTCCTGCTGGTGGTTGGTGGCTATCTCGGCACGATCAGCCACACACTGACCGCGTTGCACGTCATCGCCCAGCGGCATCTCAACGTTGCGGCGATTGTCGTGAGTGAAAGCGAACGCAACCCGGTTGAGCTCGCTGACACCGTGGCAAGCATCGCGCGCTTCTCCGACGGCATCGAGGTCGTCGGTTTGCCGCGGCTACCGGGCGGCATCGTGCAGCACCCTGCTTTCGCGCGCATCGCAGCGCTCGTCAGTTGATGCGGAAACGTTCGATAAAGCGGATGAGTGCGGCAATAGCGACCCCCATGTCTTCCGGGCTCGCATACTCAGCAGGGTTGTGGCTGATGCCGCCCCGGCAACGTATGAACATCATTGACGCCGGACAGAGCTTGGCCATCATTTGCCCGTCATGCCCTGCACCTGACGGCATACGGATTGCGTTGTGACCGAGATCGGAGATGGCGGCAGCAAGCGTATCCTGCAAAGCCGCGTCGCAGACCATCGCCGGAACCTCGTGGAAACGGTCGAATTCGATGCTGAGCTTGCGTGCGTCGGCGAGCTTGCGCGCCTCCACCTCGAAATGATCGAGCGCAGTCTTGCGCAAATCATCATCCATGCACCGCAGGTCGAGCGTGAACATGACCCTGCCCGGGATGATATTGCCGGCACCGGGCTTGGCATCGACGATGCCAACCGTCGCAACCATGCCGTCTTGTGCGCGAGCGATGCGCTCTGCCGCCAGTATCATTTCGGCACTACCCGCAAGCGCGTCACGCCGTAGCATCATTGGGACGGTGCCGGCGTGGCCGGCCTCGCCGGTGACAAGGATACGCCAACGGCTCAAGCCAACTATGCCGGTAACGACGCCGAGAGGCTCATTTGCCGCTTCGAGACGCGGCCCCTGTTCGATATGAAGTTCGACGTAACCAGCCACCTCGTCGCGCTTGTAGGCGGCATTAGGAATTTCGGCCGGATCCTTGCCGTATTGCCTCAGCGCCTCGGCATAGGTCAGGCCGTTGCGGTCGGCGCCTTTGAGAGTTTCCATATCGAAGACGCCCGCAACTGCGGCCGAGGTCGAAAGCGTCGATGGAAAGCGGGACGCCTCCTCATCGCCGAAGGCGAGCACGTCGATCGGCACCGGCGGCCTGCCCTTGAAATGATCGACCGCCAGGATTCCGGCAATGACTCCGAGCGGACCGTCGTAATTGCCGGCGTCGATGACGCTGTCGAGGTGC
>DASZVZ010000006.1:0-19072 GCA_035546875.1 Pseudolabrys sp. | reverse complement strand
CGACCTTGCGGGCTTGCGCGAGAATGTCAGACGGCACCGCACCGCCGCCATCGCTGAGATCGCGCAGCGCGTCGCGAACGCCGCGGCCGGTGCCCTCGCCGCGCATGATGCCTTCCATGACACGCGAGCGCATGGCCGGATCATTCAGGTCAGGGATTTGATCGCCGCGCAGGCCTGTCGCGCCCTGCAAGCCGCGAAGATATGACGGTGGCGGATGGTCGGCCCACTTCGTGCCGAGTTGGTTGATCGTGAGGCCCTGATACTTCTGCTGCAGAAGCGTCGACATGGCGTTGCGGCCGGCGGACGCGCTCGGAAAGATCGCGTATCCGTCGGCGTCTTGCCCGGTCGCGCCCATGCTCTTCGCGAAGCTGCCGTACTTGATGTTGCCGGGATTGTTGTTGCGATCACCGCGCGTGCCGAGCGATCCCATCGGCGCGGCGATCGATCCGCCGCCGCCACCGCCTGGCGAATACGAAGCCCGCAATACCTGTGCCACGCCGCCGCCTCCAGCCGGACGTTCGAACATCATCTTGCGGAGGCCTTCCTGAATGCCCTCCGACGTACCCTCACGCACTTTTTTCTTTTGATCTTCGGAGCCGAAAAAGCTGCCGAGCCAATCTTTCATGTCTTGGAAATTTCGCAGTTCATTGAACGCCGGCGGCCTCCCGGTGTTCGGCAGCGCCGGGGCAGGTGGCGGCCCGAACTCGCTAAATTCCTTCCAGATTTTCGCGATGTGGGCCCAGCCATCGAGCGTGAGACGGAGGCCCTTGCCAAGTTCGCCGAACGCGCCCGCGAGACCATTAATTGAGGCGACGATATTATCTTTATCCTCGTGGACAAAGGTTCTGAATTCCTTCAGCAGTTCGCGAACAGAGTCGAGAGCCCCAGAAGAGCCGAGCTGAATTTGAAAGGCTTCCCACTCGTCGCCGAGCTCGTCCATCGCCCGGGCAAATCTCATCGCCGCGTCTTGTGCCTCTTTCGAAGTCGTGCCGAGTGTCTTTGCAATCTCCCGCAGCGCCTGCTGGCGCTCACGCCCGGTGAGCCGGCCGAGTTGTCCCGGCAAGCCGAACGCTTCGAGGTAGCGAAGCCTGTTGGTCGCGTCCGGAATTTGATCGATAAATTTCAAGACGCGCTTGAGCGCCTCTTCGTTGCTGGCGACTTGACGCAACGAAAAGGAGAATTTTTTAACTTCTTCGTTGCCCTCAGTCTGAAGAAGATTGTATGTCGCCCCGGTACCTGCGCGCAGCGCCTTCATATTGCGCGCGAAAGCCGAGAGGCCCGCGGCCATGGCTTCTGGCGTGCTCCCGATGCGCCGTCCGAGTGCTTCGAACGCGCGCATGTAGTCGATGGCCAGACCGGTCTCGCGCCGCATATAGACGAGTTCGCGCGTACTCTGCGAAAACCCCCGCATCGTGGCCGCCACTGTGCCAAGTGCACCGCCGACCGAAAGCGTCGTCACGCCGAACGCCGCGAGAGCTGGGGTCAATCCGCTCTTCAACTCGTACTTGAAGTCCTGGGCCCTGTTCCTGATCTCCCAGAAGTGGTCATTTAGGCGCCGCTGACCCGGCGTAACGTCGAATTTCTTCAGGTCATCGCGAAGATCGCGCATAGGCTTGGAGAACTTGTCAACGATCTCCGCGACAATCCGCATGGTTTCTTCTTGATCGGCCATTCCTCAGCCTTCCGATGTTTCTCCCCCACCGCGCGATCGCAAAAGGAGGTCGGCGCGCGGTGGGGGCTGCCCTGCAGTGCGCGGTTTCATGCCGACGCGCTGCCACTCGAAATCTCAATCCACTTGCGGCGCCGGCAGATCGCTGCTGAGGCCGAGCACGGCGCGAGGATCTGCATCGACGCGCCGGATGATCTGAACGCCGGCGAGCTCCGCGGCTTCGATCGCCGCTTCCTCGAGCCGCTCCACATCAAGAATTTCCGCGGCAAGCTGCCGAAGACGTGTTGCGCGCTGATCATCGGGCAACGCGTGCACATCGTCGGCGCGCCGATCGATTTCCTCCTCGAGCCGGGCCAGGTATTTGGCAGGGTCGAGCCAGGCGAGTAGCCCGCGCACGTCGATTGTCGACCCGCCCAGCCCGGCCGGCATACGGCTCATGTCGACCCGCTCGGTCGCATAGCCAATCTCGCGCTTACCGAAGACGTCTGCCTCCAGCAGTCCGGACACGTCCGGCGCGCCGCGGCTAGCAAGCTGCTCGACGTGCTTTGCTGCCAGCGCCTTCGCTTCCTTGGCCGGGATCGGAGCGCGACGCACGCGCTCGAGCTCCGCCCGCAGTCGCTCCAATTCTTCACGCGCATTTTCCACGACCTTCGCGGGCGCGGCGCGGCCGATCGGCGGCACCGGCCCGTTGAAGGCGACAAGGTCCCGCTGTTCGCTGATCCATCGTTCGAGATTGTTGAGGAGCCCACCGAGCTCGTGCAACGGCTTGGCACGCTCGGCGTGCAACAAGTCCAGCCGGGCGTACTCAGCTTTGGCGCGATCGCGCTTTTCGATCGCCTGCTTTACCGAAGGATGGGTTTCGTCGACCTTATGCTGCACCTGATCGATGCGGTTGCGTGCTTCCACGCCGGCGCGGACGGCTTCATTTAGCCGATCGGCGATATCAACGACGCCGAGTCGTAGAAGGTTCACGCGCTCTTGCAGCGCGGTGAGCTTCGCGCGCGCGGTCTGAGGCAGACGATCGACGGGATCCGTTGTCGCAAAGGTCGCCGGCGTCTGCGGCACGGCGTTCAGAGTTTTAATTACGTTTTCCAACATGGCGCCATTGATCGGCAATAAAATTGGGAACGAAAAGATCAACTCACGCCCAACTTTAAAATTTTTCGGATGCTGTCCACACCAATCCGATCAGCCCCGATCTTTTCAATTTGCCAGATGAACTCACGCGGCGAGCCACGGTGCCGATCCGGGCATTCCGCAAGCTTCATCTCGGAAGGCCGCGCTGGGCTTGCCTCGTACCCGGACCAATACGCGTCGATATGCCTCGCGGCCGCAAGATCGCTTTTGTCGCTGAAGTGTTTGGCACGGCACTCGCGCAAAAATCGGTCGCGCTCGGCCTCACGCGCCACCGTCAGCGCGCTTCGCTGGCCGCGGCCGGGCGCCGGCGCACCGATCGCTTCATTGAAATCTCGACCGCTGAGTGTCATGTCCACGAAGTCGCAGAGGGCCGCCCTATCGGAAGCTGAGACATGCTCTCCGGCCCGCAACGCGCCGTTGACGCGCCGAAGGTGCGCGAATCTTTCGGTACAGCGCTCCGGCGCGTTCACTGCCTAGCCGGCCTTCCCGGCTCTGAGCGCGGCGGCCTCCGCCTGGTACTTGTCCGCGGTGCGGTTGAAGATGCCATCAACCTCGGCATCGATCTTGCGGATCATCGGAAGATCGCGCGTGACGCGTGCGCCGAGGCCTTGAAAATCAGACCGCAACCCGCCGACCAGCTCGTCGACGAACCCGAGCGCTTCGTCCATTTTGATGAGCCGTCGCTCCTCGCGAGCGATGGCGATCTCGATCTGTTTGGCTTTCGCGGCGTCCAGTCGACCGCGACCTGGCGACCTGCCGTCACCGCGGCGTTGGGCGCGCAGGAAGCCGATGTATGCCAGCCGGCAAGCGTCCTGGTCGAAGCGGCCGGACGGCGATCGCTTTAGCGTGCCGTATTCGGCCAATTGGCCCACGCGAACGCGGCTGAGGCCAAGGTGCCGGCCGAGCTCGGCGGCGGTGACGTGCTTCGCGGTCATTTTCAAATCTCGCTGTTAAGGAAAGCCGAAAATCGAAGGGCCAAAAAACGCGCGGCCGATGCCGTCCGAATTACCCGCATGGGTGCCCCCCTCTCGGAGGACCCGCGCACGAAGGGACTGCCGCGATGCGGGTCCTCGACGGTGACAAACGGGGACAAATAGGGACACTTTCATTTTTGTCACCGGAACAGATCGTCGGCACTGTCATTCAATGCCGGCTCGCCGTAGCGCTCGATCACCTCGCGCGCGCGTTCATGCTTCTCATTGCGCGGCTTTACCTTTGATGGTGCCGGACCGACTGCGTTTCGAACGAGCACCCGTGAGCCGCAGGCTTGGCAGCGAAGCCGCGCTGTCGTTGGGACCGCCTTCGGAATGAGCCCTTCGTGTTCGCAAGCAGGACAGCGAGCTAGGCGCATGCGGCGAAGCATGCTGGCGCCGTCGTCGTGACGCGGCGCGCGCTCAATGCGCGCGCGACCCGACCTCTGATCGTTGCGGTCGCACCGGCCAGCGTGGCCAGCTATATAAGATTGCTGGACACGCTCTCCCGAACGGTGTGGCACGGCTTCGGTGTCCGCGTTCGGAAACGGTAGGACACGCGCATTGTCCGCGTTCTCTATCGGTGTGCCACGCATGTTGTCCGCGTTAAATTGATCGGGCATCATGGCATTGTCCGCGTGTCCGCGAGGACAGAAGCCGTGTCCGACCGTTCGGCGGGAGCATCGAATAAGCGGACCATCCGGACTGGAAGGCCTGTTTTCGTGAACGCGGTCCGCTCGGTCACGAGACTTTGCGTAGCGAGATCGTCCAGCACCCGGCGCAACAGCCGGGGGACACTCTCCTCGGCAACAGGACGGCCACGCGCGTCCTTAAATGCCATCCGCGTGAGCGCGGATAGTTCGCCGACAGAAAACCAGCGCCGCTCGAGTTGCAGGGCCTGCAGAACCACGGCGCCTCGCGCGTCGAGCGCGTTACGCCTCGCCAACAGTGCCTTGCTCCGGGCCGCGCGCTGTCTCCGCCGCCGCTCCCGCTCTCGGGCCGCTTTCCGTTGCCGGCGTCGTTCGGCGAGTTCCGCATCGCTCACATCGATCGGTGCGATCGTTGTAATTGCGAGCTCGGTGCGCTCGCTATCGGTCAAGTTAATCGCTCGGCCTAGTTCCGGGCCGCTGTAGAAACGCGAAGCACGTGCGGCCGCATCAATCATCGTGTCGAGATCGCCCGGCCTAAGCCAGGGTGCCCACACTTCGCCGTACGTTCGAGCGCGAGTAACGCCATCAGGTAGTTGATGAAAGTGGTCGACCATAATCTGCAAGTACTCCCGTCCAGCGTCGTCATCCGGCAGTTCGTTGCCGCAGCGCCATCGGATGATCCGGACGAGATCTGCGATCCGAACGCGCAAAGGGAATGCGCGATCAGCCATCGCTGAATTCGGCTTGCGCGCCGTCGAGCCGCGCGCTATGACCGCCCCGCCTGATCATCGTTTTGCCGCCGCGTCCAAACCGCGGCGGTTTTTCTTTTAGGCGGCGTCTTGCTTCGCGCGCTGCGGCAAGAGACCGTTCTTGAGGGCGAACAAGTCCTCGACCAGCACCCCGGATTTGCCTCCGAGCTTCCTGACGGTCAGGCGCCCGCTTTTATTGAGCTCGTATGCCGTCGAGTGACTGATGCCGACGACCTCGCATACCCGCCGAATTGGCACGAGCACCGGCAGTTCGTAAGCCTTGATGAATTGTTCGAGCGTCATTTCCCGCCTCCGTTTCCGACCATCCGCCGCTGCGCGGACGCGATCAAACACGGGGAGACAGTTGCGTAGCGACTGGCCACCGCGGGTGGAAAAATAATCGGGCGGTCTATTTAGTCGTGGAGAATGGTGCCAGGCGCGAACGAAGCCGAGGCACAAAGCTTGTAAAATATTGCATTTCTCCGACCCGGCCGAAATGCGAAAGGGCGCGGTGATATCGAAGGAAAGCAAAAAGCGGGTCGTTGTTTCCGTCGGTCGACAAGAGCAATTTCCAGCCGGCCCGCACCTCGGCTAACCATTGCACTGCATCGCGGTCATGTTCCCATCGGGCGGCCTTTTTTCGCAGCCTTTCGACCACTGACGCGAAAATGTCACGGTTAAGAAGCCTTTCTTCGCCCCATTTCTGCAACGAATATCCTGCCTTAAGTCTCGCAACCGTTTTTTGGCATAGTTTGAGACGTCGGGTGTTGGAGAGAGGGTTTTCGATTAGGTCGCCGATTTTGCCCCGGTGGAAGGCAATGGCCGCATCTGCCGCGTTCTCAAAATCATCCACTGCCCCAAGGTCAAGCAATGCTCGCGCCATGCCGATAATGAAACGGTCGGGGTCGGATCGAAACCGCTTCCTTGATCCACGCGGCCGTCCCCGTGGCTTGCCGGTGCGTTTCGTCGCCACCGTCATCCTCCCCTTGCGGTAAGTGGTAGTATATTTTCCATCACGGCACCGCCTTCGACAATTTGTATCAGCCGCGCGTTCCAAGCTTCGAGCGCGACGCGCTTACGATCGATCAGATCGGTGCGGATATAGTGCCTGGTGAGCGTGCGCACGTTGGCGCCACCGGCCTCGTGGCCGAGAACCGCGGCTACGAGCTCGAGACCGATGCCTAGGTCGACCATCCTGGTGGCGACGGTGCGGCGCATATCGTGTGTCGTGAAATGCGCGACCGGACAGGTCGGCCTGCGTGCGATGAGCATCGACGCGACCGACTGCGACGAGAGCTGCTTGCCCTTTTCCGCAATGAAAAGCGGCCCGCGGCCGAAAAGAGATAGACGTTCGGCGACGATCTTTCGCGCAACACCGACAAGCGGTGTGACACGCGGCCGATTGTTTTTCGATCGCGCGGCCGGGAGCGTCCAAAGCCATTTTTCCTGATCGACCTCAGCCGCGTGTATGCCCGCGACCTCGCCGATCCGCGCGCCGATCGCCAATTGAACGCGAAGCGCCTCCGCATAGTCGGCGGGAAGTTCGTCGAGCCACTGCCAAAGCGTCTTGATTTCTGCGGCCTCCAAAACGCGATCACGCGGCGCGCCGGCGCCGTACGAGGCGAGCCCGGCCGACGGGTCGACGTCTACTAGGTCGCGGCTAAGCGCCCATCGAAACAATCTGCTGACTACTTGGCGCTGCTTTTCGGCCTCTCGGGGCGCGCCACGGTCGGCAACAGCATCTAGGATCTTGCGCAGGTCACGGCGCTGCACGTCTGCGGCAGGTCTCGCAAAAAGCGAGGACAACGCGCGGTTCATGCGCCCTTCGATTTGCCGCGCGGTGCGAAGCTTGCCGCGCACCACGCGTGCGCAATATTCCTCGACCATGGCGCCGACGCTCAGGCGCGCTTCCAGATCGGCTTTCGCGCGCTCCTCGTCCGCCAGTAGGTCGCGCCCGGATTTCGCCGCGTGGACGAGCTCCTGAGCGCGACGGCGCGCGTGCTCAAGACTGATCGCCGGAAAAGGCCCGAGCGAAAGACGGCGCACGCGGCCGGCGCCGCGAATTCGGAAGCTGCAGTCCCACGTCCGCACGCCGCTTGGCGCTACGCGAATTGCGAGCCCGGGACAGCGCAGGTCGGGCACCCGATACGCGCTCGCTTCCGGCGCAAGCGCTTCGATCGCCCGGTGAGTGAGCGCAAATGGCGCGCGGGTTGCGCCGGTCGAAGTCCTGTTGACATTCATTGCAACACCGTTGCAACAACCTCCCCGGATTGGGGCGGATCGCGGCAAATGTTTAGACACTAGGACGCAGAGGATTTATCGGGCAAATTCGGACACTAGCTGACAGACGCGAACACTCACGCACATTGTGCAAAATTCTGGCAAGAGACTTCATATGAAAGCAGCGCTTCTCCCCGACCGTGGCGTGGTGAAGGTCGTCGGCGACGACGCCCGGCGCTTTCTCAACGGCCTCGCCACCAATGACGTCGGCAAGGTGGCGCCGGGTGAGCCGCGCTTCGCGGCGCTCTTGACCCCGCAGGGCAAGATCGTGGTCGATTTCATTATCACCGAAGCCGAGCCCGAGGACGGCGGCGGCTTCTTCCTAGATTGCCCGCGTGCGCTCACCCCGACGCTCGTCGAAAAGCTCAATTTCTACAAATTGCGCGCCAAGGTGCTGGTCGAGGACTTGTCGGCCGTGCTGGGCGTGATGGCGCTGTGGGACGGGGCCACCGTCAGCGACTTCGGCCTGGGCTACGCAGATCCGCGCCTCCCCGCGCTCGGCACGCGCGTGATGCTGCCGCCGCATCTTGCGCAGGAAGCGGCCGACGATGTCGGCGCGACACTTGCCGATGCGGACGCCTACGAGGCGCATCGTATCGCGCTTGGCGTCCCGCGCGGCGGCGCGGACTTCAATTACGGCGACACGTTTCCGCATGAAGCCGACATGGACCAGCTCTCCGGCGTCGATTTCGGCAAAGGTTGCTACGTCGGGCAGGAAGTCGTCTCGCGCGTCGAACATCGCAACAGCGCGCGCAGTCGCGTGGTGCCGATTACGTACGACGACAACACGCCGATGGCCGGCCTGCCGGTGATGGCGGGCGACAAGCAGATCGGCATGCTCGGTTCGGCGGGCGGAGGACGCGGACTTGCGCTGCTGCGGCTCGACCGGGTTGAGGACGCGCTTGCCGCGAACACGCCGCTTGTCGCCGGCGGCATCACCATCCGCGCCGTGAAGCCGGCCTGGGCACGCTTCGACTGGCCGGGAGAAAAGAAAGCCGCCGAATGAGCAATGCCGTCCTGCACCCCGACAAGCTGCATCGCTGCCCGTGGCCGAAGCAGGATCCGCTTTACGTCGCCTATCACGATGAGGAATGGGGCGTGCCGGAGTACGACGACCGCGCGCTGTACGAAAAGCTGGTGCTCGACGGATTCCAAGCCGGGCTGTCGTGGATCACGATTCTGCGCAAGCGCGATAACTTCCGCCGCGCCTTCAACAATTTCGATCCGGAAAAGATCGCGCGCTATCCCAAGCGCAAAGTCGAGTCGCTGATGAAGGATGGCGGCATCGTGCGCAACCGCGCCAAGATCGAGGGCGCGGTCCTGTCCGCGCGCGGCTTTCTCGAGATCATGGAGAAAGGTCCCGGGTTTTCGAATTTCCTGTGGGATTTTCTGGACGGCAAGCCGAAGGTGAACCACTTCCGCACAACGAAAGATGTTCCGGCGGAAACCGAGCTGTCGAAAAAAATATCCAAGGAGCTTGTGGGCCGCGGTTTCAAGTTCGTCGGACCGACCATCGTTTACGCCTTCATGCAGGCGGTCGGCATGGTCAACGACCATCTGGTCAAATGCCACCGTCACGCGGAATGCGTGAAGCTTGCCAGACGCAGATGAACAAGCCGCGCGCGACAGTGAAAGGCGCAACTGGCAAGCCGCGCGCCTGGCAGCGCATGTTGTCGGGGCGCCGGCTCGATCTGCTCGACCCCTCTCCGCTCGACGTCGAGATGGAAGACATTGCGCACGGGCTTGCCCGCGTCGCCCGCTGGAACGGCCAGACCAAGGGCCCGCACATCTTCTCGGTGGCGCAGCATGCGTTGCTGGTCGAGGCACTGGCGCGCCAGAAAGTGCCGCGTCTCGATGCGACCGGGCGGCTTGCGGTGCTGCTGCACGATGCACCGGAATACGTGATCGGCGACATGATCTCGCCGTTCAAGGCGATCATTGGCGACAGCTACAAGGCGGTCGAGGCTCGCTTGCTCGCGGCGATCCACCTGCGCTTCGGCCTGCCCCCGAAATTACCCGCCTCGTTGGAGGGTTTGATCAAGGCGTCCGACCGTGGCGCGGCATTTCTCGAAGCGACGAAACTTGCCGGTTTCGACATCGCGGAGGCGCGACGATTCTTCGGCAAGCCGCCGAAATTGTCACTCGCGCTTGAGCGGGACTATCTCACGCCCTGGTCGGCCAGCACCGCGGAAGCGCGGTTCCTGGAACGCTTTGCGAAATTGATGCGCCGGTAAGCCTTTTCATGGCCGGCGGGCTGCCCTAGATAAAGTGCGATGATTCACGTTTGCTCGCTCGCGCGTCTGCACGAAACGATCGACAGCACCGGCGCGCGCCATGTAGTGACCTGCCTGCGCCGCTCCGACGAAGTGCGGCTCGAAGGCCGCATTGCGCGCGAAAACCATCTCGTGCTCAACATGGACGACATCGCAACGCCGATGGACGGCTACACCGCACCGGCGGATGAGCATGTAAGCCGGCTGATAAAATTCGTCACCGGCTGGGACCGCGCCGCGCCGCTTGTCGTGCACTGCTTTGCCGGCATCAGCCGCTCGTCCGCCAGTGCCTATGTATCGGCCTGCGCGCTCAATCCGCAGCGCGACGAGATGCAGATCGCCCAGGAACTGCGCAACGCCTCTCGCACCGCGATGCCGAACGTTCGCATCGTTTCGCTTGCCGACCGGCTGCTCAAGCGCAACGGCCGCATGATAAGGGCCATCGAGGCAATCGGCCCCGGCGATTTCGCGACCGAGGGCACTCCGTTCCTGCTTAGTCTGGGCTAGGCTCGCATCACTGTTGGCCGGGGGGCTCGGTGGAAAAACGCAAATATGGTGTGGTGCCGCCGGATGCACTGCTGTCGCACGACGGACTCGCCTTCCTGAAATCCATCATAGACGGCACGCTGCCGAATCCGCCGATGAGCGAGCTTCTGGGATTTCATCTCGTGGAGGCTTCCGAGGGCCGCGCGGCTTTCGAAGGCCTGCCGGAATTTCGCCATTACAATCCGATTGGAACCGTGCATGGCGGCTTTGCCGCCACCCTGCTCGACTCCGCGCTCGGCTGCTCCATCTTCTCGACGCTCGCGAAGGGCGAGGCCTGGACCACGCTCGAACTTAAAATCAACTTCGTGCGCGCGCTCAACAAGGACACCGGGCCCGTGCGTGCCGAAGGCCGCATCATCCACCGCGGCCGCACGCTCGCAACGTCGGAAGGCGACCTCAAGGATCGCGCGGGCAAGCTTTATGCCCACGCCACCACGACGTGCATGATCTTTCCGGCGAAGAGCTGAAGTCTAGTTGTTGTCGGCCGTCAGCGAGGGACGTAGCGCGATCGGCTTGTTCTCGTGACGCAAACTGTGCGCCAGATTGACGCGCCCGTGGCCGCGATGGCGGGTGAAATCGCAATAGGCAAAGCCCAAACCCGAAATCGAGCCACGGAAGCTGTTGGCGTCGATCTTGCTCACGTTGAAGCACGGCTCGACCGGCATGCCGCGCAGCGACGCGCAGACCGATCCGCCCTTAACGTGCAGCGTATTGGCCGGGAGCATCGCGTAGCGCACCGGCCCGCTGCCCTGGAATTGGATGGAGCCGACGACAGACCCGTCGGCATAGACCCGGCCCGTCCCGCGGGTGCCTTCGAAACAGGTGTAGTTGAAGAGCTTGCCGATGACGAAGCGCCGCGCTTCTTCCGCGGTCATCTCGCCGGCCATGGCCGGCACCACCGCCAGCATACCCACCGCTACCATCGCCCAACGCAACATCGACGCACCCCGACTGTACGCAACAAACAGACGGCCACCGGGCCGTCCTTACGTTAGCCGATTATGCCGGCCTTTCGTCGCCAAATCCTGAACATGTTTACCCGATCTTGACCACGATCCGGCCCCTGACCCCGCCAGCCAGGATGCGGGGGGCGGCTTCAAAGACCCCCGGAAGGTCGATTTCGCTGGTCATGGCGGCGAGTTTTTGGCGATCGAGGTCCTTTTCCAGCCATTGCCAGGCCTCGCGCCGCCGGGCGATGGGGCACATGACGGAATCGATGCCGTAAAGGCACACTCCCCGCAAAATGAAGGGGGCGACATAGGCCGGCAGGTCGATGCCGCCGGCGAGTCCGCATGCGGCTACCGCCCCGCCATAACGGATCATGGAAAGGACGTTGGCGAGGGTGGTCGACCCGACCGCGTCGATACCCGCCACCCAGCGCTCCTTGGCCAGCGCCTTGGGCGGCCCCGCGAGTTCCTTGCGCTCCAGAATCTCGGCCGCGCCAAGGCTCTTGAGGTAGGCACCCTCCTGCGGCCGGCCGGTGACGGCGGTGACGGCAAAGCCGCGCTTGGCAAGGAGCGCGATCGCGACCGAGCCCACCCCGCCGGCGGCCCCCGTCACGATGACCGGCCCGCTGCCAGGCTGCACACCGTGCTTTTCCAGCGCCATCACCGCCAGCATCGCCGTATAGCCGGCGGTGCCGATCGCCATAGCCTCGCGCGCGGTCATGCTTTTCGGCAGCGCCACAAGCCAGTCGCCTTTGACGCGCGCTTTCTGCGCATAGGCGCCGAGATGGGTCTCGCCGCATCCCCAGCCGTTGAGGATCACCTTGTCGCCGCGCTTCCAGCGCGGATGACTCGACGCCTCGACCGTGCCGGCAAAGTCGATGCCCGCGATCATGGGGAACCGGCGCACTACCGGCGCCTTCCCGGTAATCGCGAGTCCATCCTTGTAGTTGACGGTGGAGTATTCGATGCGGACGGTTACGTCCCCGTCCATCAGATTTTCTTCGTCGAATTCGGTGAGTTCGGCCTTGGTGCCGCTCTCTGTCTTCTCGATCACGATTGCCTTGAAAGACGCCACGCGTACCTCGCTTCAGCAAGAACCGAGGACATTTTTGGCGCGCCTGTCGCGCGCGCGCAAGCGCCTAGCGCATGCCGGGAACTATGCCGCAGCCATCGCGGGCCGCACCACCGGCTTCTCGACAATGGGCAGATTGATGATCGCCGACATCACGCCGAAGAATACCGAGAGCCACCACACCGGATTGTAGGAACCGAAATGATCGAACGCGAGCCCGCCGAGCCAGACGCCGAGAAAGCCGCCGATCTGATGGCTCAAAAAAGCGAAGCCGAACAGCATCGCCAGCCAGCGCGTGCCGAACATGACCGCGACCAGCGCCGACGTTGGCGGCACGGTCGAGAGCCACAGCAAGCCGGTGACTGCGCCGAAGATCAAAGTCGCGGGAGCGCTCGGCGGAAGCATAATGAAAACCACGATCGACAGCGCGCGCGCAAAATAGATGATCGACAGGATGTAGCGCTTCGGCATGCGGTTGCCGAGGTAACCCGCCGTCACCGAGCCGATGATATTGAACAGGCCGATCACCGCGAGTGTCCAGCCGCCCACCTCCGCCGACAGGCCGCGGTCAAGCAGGTACGACGGCAGATGCACGGTCACGAACGCAAGCTGGAACCCGCATGTAAAGAAGCCGAGCACCAGAAGCACGTAGCTGCG
Organism: Pseudolabrys sp.; assembly: GCA_035546875.1. Classification (GTDB taxonomy): domain Bacteria; phylum Pseudomonadota; class Alphaproteobacteria; order Rhizobiales; family Xanthobacteraceae; genus Pseudolabrys. The sequence continues at coordinate 6,121 of DASZVZ010000006.1, read as the reverse complement.
GTGGCCGAACGCTTCAAGGAGCGCATGCCGAACCGACTGCTGCGGCACCGCCGCGGCGCTGGCGGCTGAGCCTTTGCGCGGCGCCGACAGCGCAAGCGACAGCGGCAGAATAAGAAGCAGCACCGCCGCAAACAGCAGCAGCGCGGTCTGCCAGCCGAACCTGTCCATCAACGCCACGGCGAGCGGCGAAAACAAAAACTGCCCGAAGGAGCCCGCCGCCGTCCCGAAGCCGAACGCAGTCGAGCGCCAGTTCTCCGGCACAAGCTTCCCGAACGCGCCGACGACGATGGTGAAGGCGCAGCCCGACAAGCCAAAGCCGATCAGCACGCCGGCCGACAAAGTGAGCATCGAGGGCGTCGTGGCGCTCGCCATCAGATAAAGCCCGAGCGCATACAGAAGCGCGCCGATGCCCAGAACCCTGGGCGCGCCGTAACGGTCGGCAATCGCCCCGGCAAACGGCTGTCCGACGCCCCACAGCAGATTCTGAACGGCGATCGCGAGCGCGAAGACGTCGCGGCCCCAATGGTTGGCCTGCGACAGCGGCGTCAGGAAGAAGCCGATGGCCGAGCGCGGGCCGAAACTAAGCATCGCGATCAGACATCCGCAGATGATGATCACCGCCGGCGTGCGCCAGCCCAGTGTCGCTCTCTCAGTCGCCGCTTGCGTCGACATTGCCCATCGTCCCGGCTGAATTTGCCCAAGCTTTATCGAATATCGCAACACCGTGGCCGGTGTCGCGGGCCACGATATAGGTTCTCGCGGTTATCACCAAAAGCGAATATTCGTGATCCGAAACATTCGCGCCGTGCATGGTTCGGTGCAGACCGGCGCGGCCGGCTAGAGCTTTTTCGCTTCTTCCGCGGTCAACTTGGGATCGCCCCAGTGCGCTTCTTCGGAGCCGTCGCCCCATGCGCGCGGACGATAGAAGGTATGCACGCCGAGCTTGTACATACGTTTCATCTCGGCAACCCAACTCGGATGCACCCAATAGGCATGGTAATGCGTCGACTTCGCCACCTCCGGCATCCACAATTTTCCGTCGAGCATGTCTCTGGCGATGCGCTTGGCGCGCTCCCACGCATCGGGCTCGGTGACGATATCGGGAATGCCATCGCAGGCGAACGTGAACTGACAGGCGTTGTGGCGATTGGCGTTCTGATAGACGACGCCGCAGACGTCTTTCGGATAGAACGGCGAGAACACCCGGTTCATCACCACCTGCGCCACCGCGATTTGTCCGCGCACCGGCTCGCCGCGCGCCTCGAAATAGACAGCGTTGGCGAGACATTTTTCCGACTTGGCGCGCGCTTTCCCGGCGAGGCCAAGGCGTTCCGCCGGCGACAGCGGACGCCTGCCGGGACCGGTGACCTCGCCTTTGTTGGCGACCGACTCGCCTGACTTCGTCGCCTCGGTCGGCGCGCTCAGCGCCGTTTCCTTGATGTCGTAATCGCCCGCCGTCCCGGGCGTCATGATGACCGGCGCCTCGCCCGGCTCCCACGGCGCGATCGCTTCGCGCAATGAGCTCAACGGATCGACGCCGAAGTAAAGCTGCGCCGCGTTGCCGCCTTCAGCCGGCGACGGCGCGGCCTTCGCGATGTCGGCGGGCGGCAGGTCGGCATAGGGCACATCGGGCTCGGTCGCGGGCGGGGGCGCCGCCTCGACCTGCGGCAACGGTTCGATGCGCGCCTGGAAATCGTTGTGCCCGGGTCCAATGATGAAATCGGTCGGCGCGTCGGCCTCGACCGGCGGCAGCGTCTTGATCGGCGGCAACGGCTTGCGCCAGCGCGGCATCAGTGCATCGTGCTTGTCCTTGCGGTTGACGCTCGGGAATTGCAGCGGCGCCGAGCCGTCGCCGAGATTTTGTGAGCCGATCGAGCCGGCAAGACCGTTCGGATCGAAATTGGCCAAGGCGTAGATCGGCGGATGCGGGATCGACGTGCCGACCGGGCGCGGCATCGAAAACATCGACGCGTGGATGGTGCGGAACGGCGATGCAACCACATGCGCATGCCAGCGCGCCGAGAGGCCCGGCTGTTGCGCAATCAGTGCGCCAAGATCCTGAAAGGCGACTTGCGTCGGCAGCAAAACGAACGCGAGCGTGCCGATGAAGAGTGTGGCAGGCCTGCGCTTTATCAAACCAGGCGTTCCGGCCATGACCACGACGACGCCACGCAAAGCCCCTCGAGATTCGCAGGGCGCCAATTGACGACAATGCGACGGGATATTTTATGGTCCGATTAACCTTGCGAAGGCGTTAAGGCCCGCCGGCGCCGATTTTGGGCGCGAAATCATCGCCTTATAGGGTTGCCCGCGCGCCCGAGCACAACCCCGCGGCGGCAAAGGTTAACCATATCGCAATCGGTAAAGCCCAATATTCTGGCGATTTCCGCAGTCATTTTTGGACCGGGATGCTGGATTTCGATTTGCCTCACGTTGCCGTAGGTAATGCGGTAATGCTCGCCGGTATTTTACTGGCGCTGTTCGCTGTCGCGATTTTTGTCTACCGGCGGCTGCTCGAACAAAATCGCCGTTTATCGAACGCGCTCGACAACATGTCGCAAGGCCTGTGCATGTTCGACGAGCATGCGCGCATCGTGTTGAGCAATCGCCGCTATCTCGAAATGTATAATTTGTCGCCCAAGATCGTGGTGCCGGGTTGCACCCTGCGTGACCTGATGTTGCACAGGCAGGAAACCGGCATCTTCAAGGGTGACGTCGACAAATACTGCGAAGGTATTTTGGAAGGCCTTGCCAAGGGCAAGGAGGCCGCGTTTTTCGTCGAAGCGAGCGACGGACGCATCGTTCACGCGATCAATCACGTCATGCCCGGCGGAGGCTGGGTCTCGACGCACGAAGACGTCACCGAGCAGCGGCACGCCGAGCAGGAGCGCGCCGCCATTCGCGATCAGGAACAACGGCGCTCGATCATAGACGGAGCAATTGCTTCCTTCAGGCCGCAGGTGGAAAAGTTGCTCTCGAGCGTGAGCGGAAGCGCCACCGCCATGCGATCAACCGCGAGCACGCTGTTCGACTCGTCCAACCAGACATCGCAACGGGCGGAGAGCGCGGTGCACGCGTTCAACGAGGCGTCGTCCAATGTCGAATCCGCGGCCGTCGCTTCCGACGAGTTGTCGCGCTCGATCGCGGAAATCAGCCGCCAGCTCAGCCACACCAACAGCATCGTCAATATGGCGACGTCGGAAGCGCGCAAGACCGACGACGAGATCGCCGGGCTTGCTTCTGGCGCGCAGAAGATCGGCGACGTGGTCAAGCTCATTCGCGACATCGCCGGGCAGACCAATCTGCTCGCGCTCAACGCGACCATCGAAGCAGCGCGCGCGGGCGAAGCGGGCAAGGGCTTCGCGGTGGTCGCCTCGGAAGTCAAATCGCTCGCAGTGCAAACCGCCAAGGCGACCGAAGACATCGCCAGCCATATTCTCGGCGTGCAGAATTCGACCACCGGGGCGGTCGACGCGATCCGCCAGATCGCCGCGCGCATGACGGAAATCAATGAGTACACGTCCGCGGTGGCGGCTTCGGTCGAGCAGCAGAACGCGGCGACCGGCGAGATTTCGCACAACGTCGCCAGCGCCGCGCAGGGTACCAGCCACGTCGTCGCGGTGCTCAACGAGGTCGCGGGCGCAGCGACCGAGACCCGCTCGTCGGCGGAAATCGTCCTCGGCGCGTCGGAGACGGTCGAGGACGCGGTCGCGAACCTGCGCGCCGAGGTCGAGACCTTCCTCGCCAAAGTGGCAGTCTAGCTCTTACGCCTGACTGGCAGCCGTTTTGCCGAGCGCGGCTTGCGCGGCGGCAAGGCGCGCGATCGGAACGCGGAACGGCGAGCAGGATACATAATCGAGCTTTGCCTCGTGGCAGAAGGCGACGGAGGCGGGATCGCCGCCATGCTCGCCGCAGATGCCGACCTTCAGATTCTTCCGCACTTTCCGCCCGCGTGCGACGCCGATCTTGACCAGTTCGCCGACGCCTTGCTGGTCGATCGAGACGAACGGGTCGACGGCAAGAATCCCCCGCGCCGTGTACGTCCCAAGAAAGCTCGCCGCATCGTCGCGGCTTATTCCGAACGTCGTCTGGGTGAGGTCGTTCGTTCCAAACGAGAAGAACTCGGCGGTCTCGGCGATCTCGCCGGCGAGCAACGCCGCGCGCGGCAGTTCGATCATGGTGCCGACCTGGTAATCGAGCTTCGCCTTCTTCTCCTTGGCAACGGCGTCGGCCATTGCATCGATCCGCGCCTTCACCAGATCGAATTCTTTCCGCGTCGCAATCAACGGCACCATAACTTCGGGCTTGACCGGCTTGCCGGTGCGTTTTGCCACTTCCGCCGCCGCCTCGAAGATGGCGCGCGCCTGCATCTCGGCGATTTCCGGATAGGCGATGGCGATGCGGCAGCCGCGGAAACCGAGCATCGGATTGAACTCGGCAAGCTCGCGCGCACGGTCTGCGAGCTTCCTCGGATCCGCGCCCATCGCCTTCGCGACTTCGGCGATTTCTTCCTCGCCGTGCGGCAGGAATTCGTGCAGCGGCGGGTCGAGCAGGCGGATCGTCACCGGGCGTCCGTCCATGATCTCGAACAGCTCGCTGAAATCGTCGCGCTGCATCGGCAGCAGCTTGGCGATCGCGGCGCGGCGCGATTTCTCGTCGTCCGCCAGAATCATCTCCCGCACCGCCTGAATGCGCGCCTCGTCGAAGAACATGTGCTCGGTGCGGCAAAGGCCGATGCCTTCCGCACCGAAACGCACCGCGGCACGCGCATCGTTCGGCGTGTCGGCGTTGGCGCGCACGCCGAGCTTGCGCACCTTGTCGGCCCAGCCGATCAGTGTGGCGAAGTCGCCGGAAAGCTGCGGCTGGATCATCTTGACCTCGCCGGCGAGCACCTGGCCGGTCGAGCCGTCGACGGTGATGAAGTCGCCCTGCTTGAACGTCTTGCCGCCGGCCGTCATGGTCTTGTTGGCATAGTCGACGCGCAGCGTGCCGGCGCCGGAGACGCACGGCTTGCCCATGCCGCGCGCGACCACAGCCGCGTGCGAGGTCATGCCGCCGCGAGTCGTCAGGATGCCCTCGGCGGCGTGCATGCCGTGGATGTCTTCCGGCGAGGTCTCGACCCGCACCAGGATCACCTTGCGCCCGTCGGCCTTCAGGTCGGCCGCATCGTCCGGCGAGAATACGATTTCGCCGGTGGCGGCACCGGGTGAGGCCGGCAGTCCGGTCGCAATAACGTGGCGGTGCGCTTTCGGATCGATGGTCGGGTGCAGAAGCTGATCGAGCGCCAGCGGCTCGACGCGCAGCACCGCCTCGTTCTTCGAGATCAACCCTTCATTCGCCAGCTCGACGGCGATGCGCAATGCGGCGCGCGCCGTGCGCTTGCCGTTGCGGGTTTGCAGCATCCATAGCTTGCCCTGCTCGACCGTGAACTCGAGATCCTGCATATCGCGGTAATGCTTCTCGAGCTTGTTGTAGATGCGCTCGAGCTCCTTGTAGGCCGCGGGCAGCGTCTTCTCCATCGAGGGCTTGCTGGAGCCCGCTTCCTCGCGCGCCGCCTCGCTGATCTCCTGCGGCGTGCGGATGCCGGCGACGACGTCCTCGCCTTGCGCATTGATGAGAAATTCGCCGTAAAGCTTCTTCTCGCCGGTCGAGGGATTGCGGGTGAACGCAACGCCGGTCGCCGAGGTGTCGCCCATATTGCCGAACACCATGGCCTGCACGTTCACCGCGGTGCCCCAGCTTTCGGGAATGGCGTGCAGGCGGCGATAGGTGATGGCGCGTTGGTTCATCCACGAGCCGAACACGGCGCCGATGGCGCCCCAGAGCTGCTCGTGCGGGTCCTGCGGGAAGTCGTGGCCGAGCTCCTCCTTGACGCGCTGCTTGTAGCGCTCGGTGAGCTCCGCCCAGTCGTCGGCGGACAGGTCGGTGTCGAGCGAATAGCCCTGGACGTCCTTGAAGGTGTCCAGGATCTCCTCGAAGTGATGATGCTCGAAGCCGAGCACCACGTCGGAATACATGGTGATGAAGCGGCGATAGCTGTCATAGGCGAAGCGGCGGTCGCCCGACAGCTCCGACAGCGCTTCCACTGTCTGGTCATTGAGGCCGAGATTGAGCACGGTAT
>DASZVZ010000005.1:0-15305 GCA_035546875.1 Pseudolabrys sp. | reverse complement strand
CGCGATTTCGATCACGCCATCGCCGACTTTGATCAGGCGCTGCGCCTCAATGCGAAATTCACGGCCGCTTTTGTCGATCGCGGAAAAGCTTATCAACAGAAGGGCGATTACGACCGCGCCATCCGCGATTACGACCAAGCGATCAAGCTCGAGCCGAAATATGCCGCCGCCTTCACAGGGCGCGGCGACACCTACGCTGCGCGGGGCAAATTCGACCGCGCGCTTTCGGACTACGAGCAGGCGATCAAGTTCAATCCGACCTACCCCGGCGCCTATAACAGCCGCGCGATGTTCTACCAGCGCAAGGGCGATCTGCACCGCGCCCAGGCCGACCTCGATCAAGCAATCAAGCTCGATCCGACCTATGCGGTGGCCCTGAACAACCGCGGCACGATCCTGCAGCAAAAGGGCGAGACGGATCGCGCTATCGCCGACTTCGATCAAGCGATCAAGTCGAGCCCCGACTACGAGGTGGCGCTCAACAACCGCGGTCTTGCCTACAAGAATAAGGGTGAACTCGAACGCGCAGTGAAGGATTTCGATTCCGCGATCAAAGCGAACCCGACCTATGTCGTCGCATACTTTAACCGTGGCGATACACTGGAAACGATCGGCTATCACGACCGTGCCATCGCCGATCTCGATCACGCAATAAGGCTCAACCCGGATAACGCGCGCGCATACAATGCCCGCGGCCTCGCCTACAGCAATAAGCGCGAGTACGATCGCGCACTCGCTGACTTCAGCCACGCCATCAAGCTCGATGCGCGTTTCGCGTCCGCCTACAACAATCGCGGTCTCGTCTATCGAGCGCGCGGCGACAATGACCGAGCCATTTCAGACTTCAGCACGGCAGCGCGTCTCGATCCGACATACGCGCTGGCTTTCAGCAATCGTGGCAACGCGTATTACGACAAGCGCGAATACGACCGAGCCATCGCCGACCTGAATCAGGCGATCAAGATCAATCCGGGTTATGTAAGGGCCTATTACGACCGGGGAATTGCGTACGGCGCCAAGGGTGAACCTGATCGCGCGATCGCGGACTTCGACCACGCCATCAATCTCGACCCGAACAACGCCATCGCCTTCAACAACCGCGGTCTCGCCTATCGCAACAAGGGCGATACAGACCACGCCATCGCGGACTTCAACGAGGCGATCAAGCGCAACGGCCGCTATGCCGTCGCGTTCTACAATCGCGCCAACGCGTACTTTGACAAGCACAATTACGACGCCGCGATCAGCGACTTCAACGAGGCAATCAAGATCAATCCCAAGGACTCGTTCGCCTATCACGACCGCGGTGTGACCTACTACGAGAAACACGATTACGACCGTGCCATCAGCGACTTCGAGCAGGCGGTAAAGAGCTCGCCGAATTATGCGGTTGCTACCAATCGCAGCGAGATCGGCGGCCAGCGCGGCTACGACCACGGATCGAGCGAACTTGTTCAGCCGATCCGGGTCAGCCCGATCTTTGCGCTCGCCTATAACGACCGCGGCATCAATTTCGTGTCGAAAAACCAGTATGACCGCGCCATCGCGGACTTCAGCCAGAGCCTGCGGCTGAACGCGAGGAATGCCCCGGCCTATTACAACCGTGGCGTTGCCTATAACGAAAAGCGCGACTACGACAAAGCGATCGAGAACTTCGACCAGGCCATCAAGCTCGACCCCAAGCTGGCGCTTGCCTACAGCGCACGAGGCAGCGCGCGCGTCGCCAAAGGCGACACCGAACGCGCGGTGCAGGATTTCACGCAGGCCATCAAGCTCAATCCCAAGGACGCCCAGGCGCTCTACGATCGCGGCGTGGCCGAATACGGCCGTGAGAATTACGACCGCGCCATCGCCGATTTTGATCAAACACTCAAGCTCGCCGACAGCAACGCCTCGGCTTACTACAATCGCGGCCTCGCCTATGATGGGAAGCAGGACTACGATCGCGCCATCGAGGACTTCGGGCGCGCGATCAAGCTCGATCCCAAGCTGGCGACGGCCTTCCGCGCACGCGGCAATACCTATTCCGCCAAGGGCGATCTGACGCGCGCCATCCAGGATCTGAGCCAGGCTATCGCGCTCAACGCGGGCGACGCCGCCGCGTTCAACGACCGAGGCGCCGCTTATGGCCTCAAGGGCGACGTCGACCGGGCGATGAGCGACTACGATCAAGCCGTCACGCTTGACGCGAAATACGCGGCCGCGTTCAACAATCGCGGCATCGCCAATTCCGCCAAGGGCAGGAGCGACCAAGCGATCAGCGATTTCACGCAGGCGATCAAACTCAATACCAATTACGCGCTCGCCTTCTACAACCGCGGCAACGCCTTTTACGATGCCGGCGAATTCGCCCGCGCGATTCCGGACTTTGACCGCGCGATCAGGCTCGATCCGCGCGACGTCGCCGCCTATAACAATCGCGGCAACGCCTACGCGGCCCGCAACGATCTCGATCGCGCCGTTCAGGATCTGAGCCACGCTCTCAAACTCAACCCGGGCTATGCGCAAGCCTATAACGGCCGCGGCGTCGCCTACGCCGTCAAGGGCGATACAGAGCGCGCGCTCGCCGATTTCGACCAGGCGGTCAAATTCGATCCGCAGAGCAGCATCGCGTTCTATAACCGCGCGCTGGCCTTCCGCGACAGGCATGACGCAGACCGCGCTATCCAGAATTTCGATGCTGCGATCAAGATCAACCCGGGTTATGCGACCGCTTACTACAACCGTGGCGCCGCCTACGCCTTCAAGCGCGATTACGACCGCGCGATTGCTGACTTCGATCAGGCCGTCAAGCTCAAGCCGCAATACCCGCAAGCTTTCTACGACCGCGCCCTGGCCTATGGCGCCAAGGGCGATAACGACCGCGCCATTGCCGATCTCGACCAGACGATCAAACTCGACGGCAAAAACGCGCTCGCCTACTACAACCGCGGCATCGCCTATCAGCTCAAGGGGAATGTCGATCGCGCCGCTGCCGACTTCGGCGAGGCCATTAAACACGACGGCCGGTTCGCGCTCGCTTATTATCAGCGCGGAGCCGGCTATTTCGAGCGCGGCGACTACAACCGCGCGATCGCCGACTTTACGCAAGCGGTTCGCGGCGGTCCGCGTTACGCGGTGGCCTACTACCAGCGCGGCCTCGCATTCCGGAAGAAAGACGATTGCGACCGCGCCATTGCGGATTTCTCGCAGACTGTCCGGCTCGATCCGAAGAATGCCTATGCTTATGAGTTCCGAGGCCTGTGCTACCGCGCACGCGGCGACTACGACCGCGCCATTACCGACTTCGACCAGGCGATCAGGCTGAATGCCAAGTCTGCCAGCTTTTACATCGACCGCGGTACCGCACTCGGCATGGCAGGCGATGCCGAACGGGCCATCCAGGACTTCGACCAAGCGATCAAGCTCGACGGCAGCAATCCGGTCCCATTCAACAATCGCGGCTTCGCTTACCGTAACCAGGGCAACATCGAGCGCGCCATCCAGGACTTCGATCAGGCGATCAAGCTTGCGCCGAAGTACGCGCTGGCTCTCTACCATCGCGGCACTGCGCGCTATGACCAGCGCGACAACGACGGTGCGATCAAGGATTTCGACGCGGCGATCAAGATCGATGCGAATTTTGCCGCCGCGTTCAACGCGCGCGGCCTTGCCTACGACGCCAAGAACCAGCACGACCAGGCAATCGAAGACTTCACGCAGGCGATCAAGCTCAGCCCGAAAGATGCGCGCCCTTATAATAACCGCGGCTTCGCCTACCGCGGCAAAGGCGACCTGGAACACGCGGTTGCCGACTACAATCAGGCGCTCGCGATCAACCCGAATTACGCGCTTTCGCTTTATAATCGCAGCATTGTCGCCTACGACCGGCGTGACTACGAGCGCGCGATGCGCGACATGAACCAGGCGATCAAGATCAACCCGGCATTCTCGAGCACGGTCCACGACCGCAGCATCGCGTACTTCGACAAGCGCGAATACGATCGTTCATCGAACACGGTCGACCCGGCGGCAAACACCAAGCCTGCGTATGCGGTTAGTTTCGACGAGCGCAAGAGTCCGTACGAGAACCGGCGCGATGCGGATCGCGTAATCCAGGATCCGAGCAAGCCGATCAAAAACGATCATTACAGCGCGTTCGCTTACGCCCCCGAGCCCGAAGCCATACCGGTCAAGACCGTGCCGCCGGCCGTGGCCGAGCCGGTCCAGGCTCCGGCGGAGCCGGATGTCGTACCGGCCGGCGCGCCGCTAATCGGACCGATCCCGCTGCCGACGGCGCGGCCAGAGCTGCCCGCCGCCGAATAGGCGCTGCGCTTTCTCCGAATTGCGTTCTAAAATCGCCGCGCATGGCGAATCGCAAGCGCTACCGGGCTGCGTTGCGTGCGCTGCTCTCCGGCGCGGAGCGGCGCGTTTTCGAGCGTCTCGACAGCCCGCAAAAAATCCAGTCGTTCCTCGACAGGCTTCCGGTCAACTTCGAGATGGAAGTCGAGACCGCGATGTCACCGCGGCGGGTTCTGAGAGAACGGACCGCCCATTGTGCCGAAGGCGCGATCTTCGCGGCTGCCGTGCTCGCTTATCACGGCCAACCGCCGCTGCTGATGGATTTCCAGGCCCTGCCGAGCGACGAGGATCATGTCATCGCGGTGTTCAAGGAGCGCGGCCTCTGGGGCGCCATCAGCAAGACCAACCACGCGATTCTGCGCTGGCGCGATCCGATCTACCGCACCCCGCGCGAACTCGCGATGTCGTTCGCGCACGAGTATTTTCTGTGGGGCGGCAAGAAATCGCTGCTGGCCTACTCGCGGCCATTCTCGATCGCGCGCTTTGCGCCGAAACGCTGGGTCGTCTCCGACGATGACCTTTATTGGGTCCTGCTGGCGCTCGATGAATCGCCGCATGAGAAGGTTGCGCCGGCTGCGATCCTGCGCAGGCGCAGGCGCGCGGCCGAGGTGGAACGCCGCGCCATGACGGTGGTCGAATGGCCGGACCCGCGCAAGCGCCGAAAAGGCTGAGGGCGCTTGATCGTTCTCGCGCCGCCGTCTACGAAGAGACCGCCGAATGGAGGCTCTCGTGACGTCTCTCGTAAATCGCCGCCCGCTTAGAATCGAATGGGGTCAGTGCGACCCGGCTGGCATCGTGTTCAACAGACGATTTTTCGAATTCTTCGATCAGGGTACGTGGCTGCTTTTCGAAATCGCCCTGGGGGTGAAGATGCAAGACCTCGCAAAGACCTTCGACATCGTCGGCATCCCCCTGGTCGATGCACGTGCGCAATTCCGCAAGCCGGCCAAATTCGGCGATGCTGCCGAGATCGCCTCGCGCGTCACCGAATTTCGCCGGTCGAGTTTTGACGTCGAGCACAAGATTTTCATCGACGGCGAACTCGCCATCGAGGGGGGCGAAACCCGCATCTGGGCCGGCAGAGACAAAAATGATCCCTCCCGGATGGTTTCGCGGCCGGTCCCGCAGGACGTGATCCGGCGCTTCGGGTAAATCGTTCCAGCAATTCCCGGAATTGGGTCTGGAGGGGCTCCAAGGCGGGTGTGACCCTGCCCGTAACAAGCGGCGACTCGACTCAAAATAAGCGCCGGACGGGACGAAGCGCAGGAATGGCACGTATCCTTGGGTTCACGCTCAATGGCCGCGCCCGCGAGGACGCGGTCGCGGAAAATATTCTGTTGCTCGATTTCCTCCGCGAGCAAATCGGGCTTACGGGTACCAAGACCGGCTGCGACGGCGGCGAATGTGGCGCCTGCACGGTGCTGGTCGACGACAAGCCGACGCTGTCGTGCTTGACGCTCGCAACGACGGTCGCTGGCAAGCGCGTGGACACGGTCGAATCTCTCGGCACCGATGGCCAGCTCTCCGCGGTGCAGCGCGGATTCCATGAGAAGCTCGGCTCGCAGTGCGGCTATTGCACGCCCGGCTTCATCATGGCCTCGGCGGGGCTTTTGCGCCGCAATCCGAACCCGACCGATGCCGACATTCTCGAGGCGCTCGGCAGCAATATCTGCCGCTGCACCGGCTACGTTAAGATCATCGAGGCGGTTAAGTACGCAGCCGAGCTCAGCGCGCGTGGTGTTGCGCCATGAACAAACCGCTGCCCGCGCATAACATCGGCGGCTACGTGCCGATGATCGACGGGCCGGAGAAAGTCTCCGGCCGCGCGAGATATACCGCCGATATCCTCGCGCCGGGTCAGCTTGCGGGACGAATCTACCGCAGTCCCTATTCACACGGCGACATTCTCGAAGTCGATGTCTCTGAAGCACTGAAACTCCCCGGCGTGCGCGCCATCGTTACCGGCGCCGACTGTGACAAGACTTTCGGTGTCCTTCCGATCGCACGCAGCGAACATCCGCTGGCGCGCGACAAGGTACGCTATCGCGGTGAGCCCGTTGCCGCCGTGGCTGCGGTTGATGATGCAACCGCGCGCGAGGCGATCCGGCATATCAAACTGAAGGTGCGCGAGTTGCCTGCCTATTACACCGCAAAAGACGCGCTCGCGCCCGGCGCTGTACAGTTGCACGAGAAGAAACCGGGCAATCTCGAACGCGACGTTTTGTTCGAACTGGGCTCGACCGAACAAGGCTTCGCCGAAGCCGACCTGGTGCGCGAGGGCGTCTACAATTGCGCCGAGGTTTGCCAGAACCAGATGGAGATGCACGCCGCGGTCGCCGACTATGACGCCGTGCGCGACCGCATGACAGTCCATGCATCGACCCAGGTCCCCTACTACGTTCATCTGATGCTGTCGCAGATTCTCGGCATGGACATGTCGCGCATCCGCGTTATCAAGCCGCACGTCGGCGGCGGCTTCGGCTGCCGCACGGAAACGCTCAACGTCGAATTGATCGCCGCCTTGCTCGCGCGCAAGGCGAACGGTTGCGTGCGCATCGTTACCAATCGCGAGGAGACGTTCATCACTCACCGCGGACGGCCGGAAACCGACATCAGGCTCAAGGTCGGCATGCGCAAGGACGGCCGCATCACCGCTGTCGAATGCGAATGCGACCAGCGTGGCGGCGCGCACTCCGGTTACGGGTTGGTGACGATTCTTTATGCCGGGTCGATGATCTACGCCATCTACGACCTGCACAACGTCAAGTATGTCGGCCGGCGCGTTCTCACCAACACGCCGCCCTGCGGCGCTTTCCGCGGCCACGGCACGGTCGACGTCCGCTTTGCCTTCGAGGCGCTGGTCGATCAGATGGCGAGGGAGCTTGGCCTCGACCCTTTCGCGGTGCGGCGCGCCAATCTGCTGAATGCGCCGACCTTCACCGACAATGACCTGATGGTGAACTCCTACGGCCTGCCGGAGTGCCTCGACTGGGTTGAGAAGGAAAGCGGCTGGAAGGCGCGCAAGGCAAAACCCAAGGCGAACGGCGTCCGCAAGGGCTTCGGGATGGCCTGCTCGCACTACATTTCGGGTGCATCAAAGCCGGTGAATTGGACCGGTGAGCCGCACGCGACCGTCAAGATCAAGCTCGATTTCGACGGCTCCATCGTCGTGCTGTCCGGCGCCGCCGATATCGGGCAAGGCTCGACGACGATCCTGGCGCAGACCGTCGCCGAAGTGCTGGGCCTCGATCTCGCGCGCGTGCGCGTCGTTACGGGTGACAGCGAGGTGGTGCCGAAGGACAACGGCTCCTATTCGTCGCGAGTCACCTTCATGGTCGGCAATGCGGCCATTGACGCCGCGCGCAATCTGAAATCCGTGCTGACCAACGCAGCCGCGCGCAAGCTCGATGCGCGGCCCGAGGACATCGAATGCCTCGGGGAAGTCTATCGCGCCGGCGCGCAGGACAAGGGCGCCACTTTCGAAGAAGTGGTGACCGAGGCGCTCAAGGACACGGGCACCATCACCGTTACCGGCAACTACTCGACTATCCCGGAATCGCACGGCGGCAAGAAGTATCGCGGCGCGGCCATCGGCGGCACCATGGGTTACTCGTATTCGGCGCAGGTCGTCGAGGTCAGCGTCGACGAAGAGACCGGCGTCGTCACTGTCGACAAGGTCTGGGTCGCGCACGACTGCGGCAAGGCGCTCAACCGGCTCACGGTCGAAGGCCAGGTGCAGGGCTCGGTGTGGATGGGCATGGGCCAGGCGATGAGCGAGGAAGCCGCCTATCACGAAGGGCTGATGGTGACGGCCAACATGCTCGATTACCGCGTGCCGACCATTCAGGATTCGCCTCCGATCGAGGTCGGCATCGTCGAGAGCAACGATCCGCATGGACCGTTCGGCGCCAAGGAGGCCGGCGAAGGATCGCTCGCCGCTTTCCTGCCGGCTCTGACGAACGCGATTGCCGACGCCATCGGAATCCGCTTCAACGACCTGCCGGTGACGCCCGACCGCGTGTTCGAGGCAATTGAGAAGCGCAAGCGCCAAGCCGCGAAGAAAGGGAGCGCCTGATGGACGCGCTGCCGGAGTTCCGCGTGCTCAATCCGGCGACGGTCGACGAGGCCATCGCCGCGCGCGCCGCGCATCCGGACGCAAAGCCCCTCGGCGGCGGCACCGATCTGGTGGTCAACATCCGGCGCGGCATCGTTGCGCCGAAGATGCTGATCGACATGAACCGCGTGCAGGAATTGCGCGCTATCAAGGCCGACGCAGCCTCGCTCGACATCGGCGCGTCGGTGACGTTGAGTGCACTTGCCGAGCATCCGGACGTCGTAAGGCATTACCCGGTGGTTGCGCAGGCGGCCGCGCACATCGCAGGCCCCACTCACCGCAACATGGGCACGGTCGGCGGCAACCTTTGCCTCGACACGCGCTGCATTTACTACAATCAGAGCGAATGGTGGCGCGAGGCCAATCATCACTGTCTCAAAACGACCGGCACAATATGCCATGTCGCTCCGAAAAGCCGCGGCGTGTGCTTTGCGACGTTCAGCGGCGATCTTGCGCCAGCCCTGCTTGTGTTCGGCGCGGAGGTCGAGATCGCGGGGCTTGACGGGCGGCGCACGATCCCGCTCGAAAAGCTTTACATCGGATTCGCGCGGCAGGACGTGCCGGTGACCGAGACGCAAGGCGACGGGAAATTCTATCTGTCGCTGCGGCCGGGAGAAATCGTCACCGCCGTGCGCGCGAAGAACACGGCGGGTCTGCGCTCGGCCTACGACAAGATCCGCATCCGCCGCTCGATCGAATATCCGGTAGCGGGCGTTGCCGTCGCGCTCCGGCGTGAGGGCAAGACGCTCGCCGATCTACGCATCGCCTTCACCGGCACCAATCCGCGCCCGGTGCTCCTCGCCGGCACGAGCGAGCTTTGCGGCGGCGGTCTCGACGAGCGCGTGATGAAGGGCATCGATGCGCTGGTGCGCGATCAGATCATGCCCATGAAGACGACGTTTACGCCGGGTCATTACCGGCGGCGCGTTGCCGGGGTCCTGGCGCAGCGCCTCGTCAAGCGCTTGTTCGAAAATTAACGACCGGTGGCACGCGTGCAGGACATCTTCACTGAACGCAGACCCTACAACGCCGCCAGCGATTTTATCGATGCCAATGTCGCGCGTGGACTGGGTGCAAAGGTTGCCTTTGTCGATCCCGAGCGGTCCCTCACCTACGGCGACCTGCAAGCGCACAGCTACCGCTTCGCCAATGCGCTGCGCCAACTCGGACTCGATCACGAACGGCGCGTCGCGCTGCTGCTGTCCGATACCGTCGACTATCCGGTTGCCTTCTGGGGCACCATCCGTTCGGGCAACGTTGCGGTGCCGCTCAACACGTTTCTCAACGCCGCGCAATACGCCTACATCCTCGGCGATTGCCGCGCATCGGCGCTGGTCGTCGGAGCCTTGCTCGCGCCCGTCATCTGGCCCGTTCTCGAAAAGCTGCCGCGCTTGCGCACCGTCATCGTGGTCGGCGGAACGGAGACGCTGACCCTGGCCGGCCGCGTCGTCCATTCATTCGAGCGTCTCCTTGCTGCCGGCGACGAGGAGCCTTTCACTGCCGACACGCTGTCGGACGAAGTTGCATTCTGGCTCTACACCTCGGGCTCGACGGGCGATCCCAAGGGCGTCAAGCACGTTCACTCCAACCTGATGGCGACGGCAAAACTGTTCGGCCAGGGCGTGCTCGGCATCGCGGAAAGCGACGTCGTACATTCGGCGGCGAAACTGTTCTTTGCCTACGGGCTCGGCAACGCCATGACATTCCCGCTGTCCGTCGGCGCTACGTCCGTGCTGTGGCCGCACCGTCCGACACCGGATGGCGTCTTCGACGTGATGCGCAAGCACCGGCCGACCATCTTCTACGGCGTGCCGTCACTCTATACCGCGCTGCTGGCGCACAAGGACATCTGCAAAGGCGCATGCTCGGATCGCTTGCGGGTCTGTGTTTCCGCCGGCGAAGCGCTGCCGGCGCACATCGGCGAGCGCTGGTGCAGCACTGTCGGCGTCGACGTGCTCGACGGCCTCGGCTCAACGGAATTATTGCAAACGTTCCTGAGCAACCGGCCGGATGACGTCCGCTACGGCTCGACCGGCAAACCGGTGCCGGGCTATGAGGCGCGCATCGTGGACGAGCACGGCCACGATCTCGGCAACGAAGAGGTCGGCGAGTTGATCGTCCGTGGGCCGTCGGCGGGCGAGGGCTACTGGAACCAACGCGCAAAGAGCCGCCGCACCTTCGCCGGCGAGTGGGTCTACACCGGCGACAAATACCGGCGCGACAAGGACGGCTACTACTACTACTGCGGCCGCACCGACGACATGTTCAAGGTCAGTGGCATGTGGGTGTCGCCGTTCGACGTCGAGGCGGCGCTGGTGTCTCACGAGGCGGTGCTGGAGGCTGCCGTCATCGGCAAGGAGGATGCCGATGGGCTTGTGAAGCCGAAGGCGTTCATCGTGCTGAAGAACGGCTACGTCGCGGATGACGGCCTGATCGAGAAACTGAAGGTGCACGTCAAGGAGCAGGCCGGGGCCTGGAAATATCCGCGCTGGATCGAATTGCGCGACGACCTGCCACGCACTGCAACGGGAAAAATCCAGCGCTTCAAGCTGCGCGACGAAGATCTGGCTGCGCGTTAGGTCAGCGGCGCGGCAGTCGCCCCGAGCGCGCCAAGCAGACCGGTCGAGCCCTGCACGGCCACGCGCTGGTGGTAGAGCCGCAAGCCGTTGAGTCCCCCGAGCTCCTCGCCATTGCCGGCGCGTCCCGGGCCGCCATGATGACACTGCGGCATGACGATGCCGTGGCCGCTGTGTCCGTCGGCGATCGACGAATCCACCGCAAGTACGCGGCCGTTGGATGCTCCGAGCGCTGACACGGCGCGTGCAAGAAACGCCGCGTCGTCGGCAAATACGGAAGCCACCAGCGAACCACCTCCTCGGTCGGCCAGCGCAAACGCCTCCGCCTCGTCTTTGTAAGGGATGATCGTGGCGACCGGACCGAACACTTCTATTTCGTGCACGGCGTGCGCCTCCGACGCATCGGAAACCTTGAGCAACGTCGGCGCAACGAATGACGATTTAGTGTTGTCGATGCCCTCAAGCCGCGGCGCATGGGCGCCACCGGTGACGATGATCGCTTCGTCGGTAAGGCTCTCGATACCCTGCAACGCCGCCGCCTGCTGGGCACGGTTGACCAACGGACCCATGCGCGTCGCTTCATTGCGCGGATCGCCGACGGCAGTCTTGCCAAGCCGCGCTGAAACCGCTTCCGCCGCCGCTGCCGCGCGCTCGGCTGGCACAAGAATTCGGCGGATCGCCGTGCACTTCTGGCCGGCCTTCACCGTCATTTCACGTGCTACTTCCTTGACGAAAGCATCGAACGCCGGCGTCGCCGGCGCAACGCCGGGCCCAAGCACAGCCGCATTCAGGCTGTCGGCCTCGACGTTCACCATCGTGCCGCGCGCAAGCACGTTGCGATGGCTGCGGATGCGGGCCGCCGTGTCGGATGATCCGGTGAACGCGATGACGTCTTCGCCGCCGGCATGATCGAGCAGGTCACCGATGCCGCCGCACAGCAGACTGAGCGCACCGTTAGGCAGTATTTTCGCGGCAATCACGTCGCGCACCATCTGATGGCTAAGCCAACAGGTGGCGGACGCAGGCTTTGCCAGCACCGGCATGCCGGCAAGCAGGGCGCAAGCCGCTTTCTCCCATAGGCCCCAGCTTGGGAAATTGAATGCGTTGATGTGCACGGCAACACCGTGCCGCGGTGTCAGCAGATGAATCGCCTGGTAGTTCTCCGCCTTGGTCAAGCGCGCCGGCTTGCCGTCGATCAGCGCTTTCGCCTCGCCGAGCGGCGCGCCGAGCCGCGCATAATATTTCAGCGTGCCGATCCCGCCGTCGATGTCGATTGCCGCATCGGCTTTGGTATTGCCGGAATTCGCGATGGCGATCTCTTCATAGAGCGCGCGGTTTGCCGCCAGGACGTCGGCGACCGCGCCGAGCATCTTTGCGCGCTCGGCGTAATTGAGCGCGCGCAAGGCGGAACCGCCCTTTTCGCGTGCGAAAGCCAATGCTGCCTTGAAATCGAGCCCTCTGGCGCTCGCGGTCGCCAGTACGTCGCCTCTGGTCGGGTCGATAAGTTCGGCTTCGGTTCCTTGCCCGCGCGACCACTTGCCGGCGAGATAGCTTTCCAGCGCTTCACTCATCGCACCCCCCGCCAAACGCTATTGGGCGATCTTCACGTACTCGAAGTCGCCGGGCTTGTTGTCGATGCCGACCTTCGGCGACGCGATCCAGCCGGCGAACTTGCCCGGCTCGGTTTCGGGCCTCATCAGGCTCTCGATGAAATCCTTGTCGCCGTCGGAAGGCAGATAATCACACTTCCTCTTTTCCCATTCCGCATCACTCAGGATGTTGCCCGCGACATCCGCATGAATACCGGAGAATTCGCCGATGTGGCGATGGAAGGCCACATGCGGCAGCTTGATTTCAAACGGGATGCCAGCCTCGGCAATCACCTTGTTCCAGCGGCCGACACCGACATTGGCATCAGCGACGTAGTCGTCGCGCAACCGCATGTTGAGAGCCGAGAGCGCGGGCGAATCCTCATTCTGGATCTTGCCGTCCTTGAGCCGGAGGACCGGATAGGTGCCGGTTTCCAACTGATGATCGTCCTTCAGGCGATCCTCGCGGAAGCGGCCTTTGAGGCCGGCGTGGAAGGCATTCGCGGCGTTCGTGGAAATCTCGTTGCCGAACAGATCGAGCGTCAGCGAGAAGTGCAAGTTCGCCTTTTTCTGCAACGTCGGCAAGTCGATCACACCGAGCTTGCGCACCTTTTCGATGTCGTGCGGGTCGGAAATGCCGGCCTGCTTCATCGCCTCACAGGTACGTGCCACGACGCGCGTCACGCCGGTCTCGCCGACGAACATATGATGCGCCTCTTCGGTCAGCATGAAGCGGCATGTGCGCGACAACGGATCGAAGCCCGACTGCGCTAAAGCCTCGAGCTGCATCTTGCCGTCGCGGTCGGTGAAGTAGGTGAACATGAAAAACGACAGCCAGTCCGGCGTTTTCTCGTTGAACGCACCGAGCATGCGTGGCGTGTCGGCATCCCCGGAGCGGCGCTGCAACAGCGCCTCCGCTTCCTCGCGGCCGTCGGTGCCGAAATATTTCTGCAACAGATAGACCATCGCCCACAGGTGACGGCCCTCTTCCACATTCACCTGGAAAAGGTTGCGCATGTCGTACAGCGACGGCGCGGTCTTGCCGAGGAAACGTTGCTGCTCGACGGAGGCCGGCTCGGTATCGCCCTGGATCACGATCAGCCGACGCAACATGGCGCGATATTCGCCCGGCACCTCCTGCCAGGCATCCTCGCCCTTGTGCGCGCCGAAATTGACCTTGCGGCCTTCCATCTGCGGCGCGAGCAAGATACCCCATCGATATTCCGGCATCTTCACGTAGTCGAATTTCGCCCACCCCTTAGGATCGACGCTCACCGCGGTACGCAAATAGACGAGCGACTCCTGAAAGCCTTCCGGACCCATGTCGTTCCACCAGTTGATGTAACCGGGGTGCCACTTCTCCAATGCGCGCTTGACGCGCACGTCCTGCCCGAGCGCGACGTTGTTGGGAATGAGGCCGTCGTAGTCGACCTGTGCGATGTTCATGGCTACACCCTTTGCTTGTCGAACGTCGGCTTGACGCCGCTCCCGTAAAGCTTGAGAGCCCCCTGCTCCCCGATTGCGTTCGGCCGCTGAAAGATCCAGTTCTGCCAGGCGGTCAGCCGTCCGAATATCTTCGTCTCCATCGTCTCTGGACCGGCGAAGCGCAGGTTCGCTTCCATGCCTGTCATGGCGTCGGGCGAGAAGCTTGCGCGCTCCTCAAGCATGACACGCATCTCGTCATCCCAATCGAAGTCTTCATAGGCGAATGTGACGAGACCAAGTTCCGCCGCCTCCTCGCCCTCGAGCGCGACACCGATTTTTTCCTTCGCGCGACTAAGCGAATCCGGCTCGCCGATAAAGCGCGTCTGCAGGCGGGTCAGGCCGTTCCCCATCGGATAGAGCCCGAAATTGGCCGGCCCAAGCGTGATCGCAGCGGGCTCGCGGTTATCGCCCTCACGCGTGCCGATCAGCATCAGCGATCGGTCGGCGGCAAAGGCAAGCTCGGCCAGCGTTCCGGCAAAGCATGAACCCGGCTCGATCAAGGCCACGAAGCTCTTGGCGGTGACGTCCACGCGCTTAAGCACGCGCTTGAGGTAATGGCGGATCTCGCGCATTAGCCAGTCGCCGTTAGCCTTGGCGAGGAATTCGTCATGGTTGAGAACGGCCTGCGCGTTGCCGTCCGTCTTGAGCAGGACGACGCCGATCGCGGCCTCATTCGCGCGCAGATGCAGGATAGCGTCTTCGAGCTCGCGCGCGACGGTCAGCGGCCAGAACTTATCGCCCAGCGCATGCGCTGCGTCGACCGACGCGGGCACCGACTGCGAGGGGCCACGCACCGTAATAGTCGCGAGGCCTCGCGTCCGATCGATATCCACGTCGACGTGCGAATACGCTATCCGGTCTTTTTCGATCTTCCGATCAAGTGGGTTGAGCTTGATACCTTTGGCGTTCGTCGGACGGTCGGAGCGCGCAGCGATTTCCTTGGCGCGGGCGGCAACTGTCTCCTTCCATTTCGAGTTTGGCACGATCTCGTCGACCAGCCGCCACTCGACCGCCCGGCTGCCGCGAATGCCCTCCTCGATCGAACAGAACACGTCGGCGCGGTCGCGGCGCACCTTGCGCTTGTCGGTGACGCGGGTCAGCCCTCCAGTCCCGGGCAACACCGCGAGCAACGGTGTCTCCGGCAGCGCTACCGCCGAACGGCGGTCGTCTACCAGCATGATGTGTTCGGCCGCCAGCGCC
>DASZVZ010000004.1:0-37445 GCA_035546875.1 Pseudolabrys sp. | reverse complement strand
GAGCTCGGCCTCGACGGCTCGATCGCCGCGGTCGCAGGCGTCTTGCCCGCCGCGATCGGCGCCAACGCGCGCGGCGAAGGCCTGATCTGTCCCGCCATCTGCGGCGCGGAAGCCGCATGGGCCTCGCCGGAGATCGAGATCGTCGCCGCGCAGTCGCTCATCCAGCTCGCCAACCATTTCAAGGGCACACAAGTGCTGTCGCGCCCGCAGCCGAAGATCCGCGAGATCGAAGGACCACCGCTCGATCTTTCCGACATCAAGGGCCAGGAGAGCGCCAAGCGCGCGCTCGAAGTTGCGGCGGCCGGGGGCCATAACCTGTTGATGATTGGCCCGCCCGGCGCCGGCAAATCGATGCTGGCGGCGCGGCTGCCGACGATATTGCCGCCGTTGTCGCCCGCGGAATTGCTCGAAGTGTCGATGATCGCCTCCGTCGCCGGCGAGATCGAAGGCGGCGCGCTCACCAACCGCCGCCCGTTCCGCTCGCCGCATCATTCCGCCTCGATGCCCGCGCTGGTCGGGGGCGGCCTGCGCGCGCGGCCCGGCGAGATTTCGCTCGCGCATAACGGTGTTCTGTTTCTCGACGAGTTGCCGGAGTTCACCGGGCAGGTGCTCGACTCGCTGCGCCAGCCGCTCGAGACCGGCGAGGTTGCGATCGCCCGCGCCAATCATCGCATCACTTATCCCGCGCGCTTCATGCTGGTAGCGGCGATGAATCCCTGCCGCTGCGGGCGCGCGAGCGATCCCGGCTTTGCCTGCAAGCGCGGCGCGAATGCACGTTGCGCGGCGGAATATCAGGGCCGGCTGTCCGGCCCGCTGCTCGATCGCATCGACCTGCACATCGAGGTGCCTGCCGTCACCGCCGCCGACCTGATTCTGCCGCCGCCGTCGGAAGGAAGCCGCGAGGTCGCCACGCGCGTCGCCCGTGCGCGCGACATCCAGGCCGAGCGTTACGCCGCGCTCGGCCTTGCCGGCGTCCGGACGAACGCGCAGGCGCAAGGCCCGGTGCTGGAAGAAATCGCCCGCGCCGACAAGGCGGGCCTTTCGTTGCTGCGCGACGCGGCCGACGCCATGCAGCTTTCCGCGCGCGGCTACCATCGCGTGTTGCGGGTTGCACGCACGCTCGCCGATCTCGACGGCGCCGAAAGCGTCGGCCGCGTGCATCTGGCCGAGGCTTTGTCCTATCGGGCGCTCGCCGACGAGGTCCGCCGCGCCGCGTAACAGGTGCGGAAACCCTTGTCGCCGCTGGCTTTCCGGTTCCGCATTAACATTGCCTTCACTTCTCGCCTTATGCGCGCGCCGTAAGAAAATCGAAACTTAAAAAGCGGCAAATGTCCGTCTCCGATACAGCGGCGGATAGTTCGATTCATGTCGGTACGGTCGCGTAAGTGGCCCAGCGTCGCGGACAAGACCGGCGCCGAGCGTCGTCACGCGGCGCTGTTGCTGTTCGGCCGCGCGGTGGTCACGACGCTGATCCTGATTTCGGTCATGCTCGGCTTCCTCGCCGGCGTGCAAGCCAGCCGTACGCAATACGACCCTTACGCCTACGCCAGCGGCGTCGGTGCGCTGTTCGCCGGCGCGTGCGCGATCATCGCCTTTCTGCTCTACCGCCGCCGCTTGCGGCTCGACAGGATCAGCATTCTCGAGCAGCGCATCGAAGATCTTACCGATGAGAATTGGGAACTGCGCGAGGCGGAAGAGCGCGCGCGCAGCCTGCTCGAGGCGCAAGGCGATCTGATCGTGCGCCGCGACGTTACCGGCCGCATCACCTACGCCAACGACGCCTACTGCGCGCTCGCCGGCAAGGAGCGCGACGACTTGATCGGAATGGCCGAACCGCTGACCGTGCTCGAGCAGGGCGAGGCCTCCGTGATCGCCGACGGCACGCGCGTGCACGACCAGCACATTTCGGGCGAGGCTGGCGTGCGCTGGATCGCGTGGCGCGAAGTGACCGTGCGCAGCGACGGCGGCACCGAGGTGCAAAGCGTCGGCCGCGACGTCACCGACCGAGTCGAGGCCGAGCGCGCGCTCGCAGAGGCGCGCGAAAAGGCCGAAGCGGCGAACCGAGCCAAGTCGCGTTTCCTTGCCATGATCAGCCACGAGATCCGCACGCCGCTCAACGGCATGCTCGGCATGGCCGGACTTCTGCTCGACACGTCGCTGACGCCCGAGCAGACGACTTACGCGAAGGCCGCCAAGACTTCCGGCGAAACGCTGCTGTCGCTGATCGAGGAGATTCTTGATTTCTCCAAGATCGAAGCCGGCAAGCTCGATCTCGACGCGCGGCCGTTCGTGTTGACCGCGCTCGTTGAGGACGCCGCCGAACTGCTGGCGCCGCGTGCGCAGGCGAAAGGCATCGAGATCGCATCGTTCGTGGACGCGAGGCTGCCCGAGAGCGTGATCGGCGACGCCGCGCGTCTGCGCCAGGTGCTGCTCAACCTCGCCGGCAACGCAATCAAATTCACCGAACGCGGCGGCATCTCGATCGTGGTCGAGCCGGGAGCGAAAGACGGCGACGTCAAGTTCACCGTGCGCGACACCGGGATTGGTATCGATCCCGACGATCAACTTCGCATCTTCCACGATTTCGAGCAGGTCGACGGTTCGCCGACGCGCAAATTCGGCGGCACCGGTCTCGGCCTCGCCATTTCCCGGCGGATCGTCGAGCGCATGGACGGCCGCATCGGCGTCGAAAGCAAAGCCGGCCAGGGGGCGACCTTCACCTTCACCGTGAAGCTGCCGGCCGCGCTCGATACGCCCGATCAGTTCGCCCCGCCCGATCTCGCCGGCGTCGCCGTTCTCATCGTCGCCTCGGCGCGCATCGAAGCATCCCTGATCGCACGCCGCCTGATGCATTGGGGCGCGCGCGTCAGCATCGTTCCGAACGAAAAGTCGGCGCTCGCGCTGCTTGCCGAGCGCGGCTGGGACATCGTCCTCGCCGACTATCCGATCGCACGCGCGCTGGCCGACGCGAATGGCGTCGCCGCTTTCACCGCGCCGCGACGCATCGTCCTCCTTGCGCCGGCCGACCGGCACGATCTTTCCGCGCTCAAGGACGCGGGCTTCACCGGTTATCTGGTCAAGCCCGTGCGCGCCGCCTCACTCGCAGCGCGCCTGCGCAACGGCGATGCATTCGATCGCACGGCGGAAGAAGCGCAAGCAGAGATCGACCTGCCGACAACCGGCACCGGCCTGTCGATCCTCGTCGCGGAGGACAACGAGATCAACGCGCTGCTCGCGCGCGCCCTCTTGAGCCGCCTCGGCCATCGCCCGGTGATCGCGACCAACGGCGAGGCCGCGGTCGAATCGTGGCTCGCCGCCCGCGCGGCCGGCGCGCCTTACGACCTCGTGTTGATGGACGTGCACATGCCCGGCACCGACGGACTCGACGCGACGCGGCGCATGCGCGCGATCGAGGCCGAAACGAAGCAGCCGCGCACGCGCATCGTCGCGCTCACCGCCAATGCCTATGCCGAGGACCGCGACGCCTGCCTCGAAGCCGGGATGGACGATCTCCTGATCAAGCCGCTCGACCGCGACCGCCTCGCCGAGGCGCTCGACACCGTCCCAAAGTTGTCCACCCTTGCCGCTTGATACCGGCGACCTCCGGCTGTCATAAATCGTTGTTCGGCCCGTGCTGTAGAGTGGGGCAGCAGGGGGAGTTGATTCGTTCGACCCTTGAAAACACTTTTCGAATCAATACGTTCCGCCGGGAGCGACCGTTAATCCCATGCCAGACCGCGACTTTTCCCTAGCGCCGCGCAGCTTCTTCGAACGCTTCCGCCAGGCCCCGGGTGGGTCCGGCATGCCCGGACTATTGCCCGCCCTGCAGGCCTATGGCGGCCTGCAGGCCTGGGCCGCGCGCTCGCACCGGCCGTCGCAATCGTTCGGCCGGCTCGCCTCGCTCGAGGTGCGGCTCGCGCAAACGGCCGCCGAAGTCCGCCAAGCGCAGAAGTTGCGCTACCGTGTCTTCTATCAGGAGGGCTCGGCCATTCCCGATCCCGGCCGGCTGTTCGCGCGGCGCGACATCGACGGTTTCGACGCCATCTGCGATCACCTTCTGGTGCTCGATCACGCCGAGAGCGCGCGCTATCCCCGGCGCCGGCCGACCGTCGTCGGCACCTATCGCCTGCTGCGGCAGCAGATGGCGGAGGATTACGGCGGCTTCTACACGGCGGGCGAATTCGACATCGGCTCGCTCATCGCGCGTTATCCGCATTTGAATTTCCTCGAACTCGGCCGTTCCTGCGTGCTCGCGCCCTACCGCAACAAGCGCACCGTCGAGCTCTTGTGGTACGGCATCCACGGCTACGTGCTTCAGCACAACATCGACGTGATGATCGGCTGCGCCAGCCTCGAAGGCACGGATCCGAAGCAGCTCAGCTTGCAACTTTCGTTCCTGCATCATTACGCGCGCGCACCGGAAGCGTGGCGCGCCCGCGCGCTGCCGTCGCGTTACGTCGAGATGAATCGCATGTCGAAGGAGGCGATCGACCCGAAGGCGGCGTTGCGCGCGCTGCCCCCGCTGGTCAAAGGCTATCTGCGGCTCGGCGCCTTCATCGGCGACGGCGCGGTGGTCGACCACGAGTTCGGCACCACCGACGTGCTGATCGTGCTGCCGATGTCGGCGATCAAGGCGCGCTACTTCCAGCATTTCGATCTGAGCCGAAGAGCAGCTTGATCTTCACTGCAACGCGCTCTGCGCCCCTAAGCGAGATGGCCGGGATAAACCCGGCCATGACAAAAAGCGGTGTCCTGCCCCGGATTACAGCCGCCGCAGCGCCACTTCCTCGACCTGGTGGCTTGCGTCCTTCTTCAAGATCAGATCGGCGCGCTGGCGCGTTGGCAAAATGTTTTCGTGCAGATTGACGAGGTTGATGCGTGACCAGATCGAGGTCGCGGTCTCGGCCGCTTCTCCATCCGACAGGTTCGAGTAGCGGTGGAAGTACGACTTCGGGTCGCGGAACGCGGTGCCGCGCAGCGTCAGGAAACGATCGACGTACCAGGCCTTGAGCACGTCTTCGCTGGCGTCGAGATAAACCGAGAAATCGAAGAAGTCCGACACGAACGGGATTGCCTTGCCGTCCTTCGGCAACCGCCCGGTCTGCAAGACGTTCAAGCCCTCGACGATGAGGATGTCGGGCCGATCGACCTCGACCCACTGGTTCGGCACCACGTCATAGACGAGATGCGAATAGATCGGCGCGCGCGCCGGCCGCCGCCCGGCTTTCACGTCGGACAGGAAACGCAGGAGCGCCGGCAAATCGTAGCTCTCCGGAAATCCTTTCTTCTCCATCAGCCCTTCGCGTTCGAGGATCGCGTTCGGATAGAGAAAGCCGTCGGTGGTAATGAGATCGACCTTCGGCACGTTCGGCCAGCGCGCAAGCAGCGCTTGCAGCACGCGCGCCGTCGTCGACTTGCCGACCGCGACCGATCCGGCGACGCCGATGATGTACGGCATCTTCACGTCTTCGGTGCCGAGAAAGCCCTGCTGCGCGCGAAACAGCCGCTGCGTCGCCGCCACGTAGAACGACAACAGGCGCGACAGCGGCAGATAGATTTCCTCGACCTCGCGGATATCGAGACGGTCGTGCAGCGAGCGCAGGCGCGCCACTTCTTCCGACGACAGCGTCATCGGCGTGTCCTGGCGCAGCTTCGCCCATTCCGCGCGCGAAAAAATGCGGTAGGGCGAAAGCGTCTCTTCGGTGCGCTGCTCCATTCGCGAATTCCCGGCTAGCGCCGCGAGGCTTTTTCTTCGTGACCGGATTGCGCCGTGCGCTTTTCCAGCGCGGCCTCGACCTCGGCGAGCGTCACCCCGCGCGCGGCGAGCACCACCAGCAGGTGATACAGAAGATCGGCCGATTCCGCGATCAGCCGGCCCTTGTCTTCCTGCACGGCAGCTATGGTGGTTTCGAAGGCCTCCTCGCCAAGCTTCTTGGCGCAATGGGCGACGCCCTTGTCCAGCAGCGCGCGCGTATAGGAGTCCGCGGCGCTTGCTTTGGCCCGCTCGTGCACGCGCTTTTCGAGGTCGGCGAGGGTGAACTTGGTCATCGGTGGCGGCTCAATAGCATCTCTGTCCAATCCTTGTCATGGCCGGGCTCGGCCCGGCCATCTCGCTGCGGACACAGCGCCGTGCGTCTTCCTGGACGGGGTTACCGGGACAAGCCCGGTGACGACAACTCCATTGTCCTTCCGTCCCGGCAGGCTAGCATCCGCGCCATGTCCGCTCTCGATTTCTGGTTCGATTTCGCCTCGACCTACTCCTATCCGGCCGCGCAGCGGATCAGGCCGCTGGCGCGCGAGGCGGGCGTCGCGGTGCGGTTCAGGCCGTTTCTGCTCGGGCCGATCTTCAAGTCGCAGGGTTGGGACACCTCGCCGTTCAATCTGTTCCCGGCCAAGGGCCGGCACATGTGGCGCGATCTCGAACGCGTATGCGGCGATCTTTCCCTGCCGTTCGTGCGGCCACAGCCGTTTCCGCAGAACAGCCTGCTTGCCGCGCGCGTGGCGCTGATCGGGCTCGCTGACGAATGGGGCGAGGATTTTTGCGGAGCGGTGTTCCGCGCGGAGTTCGGCGAGGGCCGCGGCATCGACAACGTCGAGACGATCGGCGGCATTCTCGCCGGGCTGAAAGTCGACGCCGATGCGACGCTCGCCGCCGCGCAGTCGGACGCCAACAAGCTGGCGTTGCGGCGCGAGACCGAGGAAGCGCAGCGATTGGGAATTTTCGGCGCGCCGGCATTCTTCGCATCCGACGGCGAATTGTTCTGGGGCAATGATCGGCTCGAGCGCGCGCTCAAGTGGGCGAAGGACGGACGCTAGGGGTCCATGCGCATCGGGAGGCCGGCCTTCGCCATGTACTCCTTCGCCTCGCGCACGCTGTGTTCGCCGAAGTGGAAGATCGAAGCCGCGAGCACCGCGGTGGCGTGACCGTCGCGGATTCCTTCCACCATGTGTTCGAGATTGCCGACGCCGCCCGAGGCGATCACGGGCACGCTGATCGCATCGGCAATCGCGCGCGTGAGCGGAATGTCGTAACCCTTCTTGGTGCCGTCGCGGTCCATCGACGTAAGCAGGATCTCGCCCGCGCCGAGCGCGACGACCTCTTTCGCGTAGTCGATGGCGTC
This sequence comes from Pseudolabrys sp., assembly GCA_035546875.1. Lineage (GTDB taxonomy): Bacteria > Pseudomonadota > Alphaproteobacteria > Rhizobiales > Xanthobacteraceae > Pseudolabrys. The sequence continues at coordinate 30,324 of DASZVZ010000004.1, read as the reverse complement.
GATGCCGGTCGGATTACGGCCGCCGTGGGTGAAAATCTCCCAGCGATCCTTCTCGCCCGGCTTCGAGGTTTTCTTGGCGTCAATCGCAACCACGATGCACTGGTCGCCGAATTTTTCGGCCGCCTCTTTCACGAACTGCCGGCGGGCAACCGCGGCGGTGTTGATCGACACCTTGTCGGCGCCGCAGGTGAGCAGCTTGCGGATATCGTCGACCGTGCGCACGCCGCCGCCGACCGTGAGCGGCATGAAGCAGGCTTCCGCCGTGCGCGTCACGACGTCGTAGATCGTGTCGCGGTTCTCGTGGCTGGCGGTAATATCGAGGAAGCACAATTCGTCCGCGCCCGCCGCGTCGTACGCGATCGCCGCCTCCACCGGATCGCCGGCGTCGCGCAGGTTGACGAAATTGACGCCCTTGACCACGCGGCCGTCCTTCACGTCGAGGCAGGGAATGACGCGGACCTTGAACATGTCAGGCCGCCGTGCGTGCGTTGCGGATCAGCGCCAGCGCTTCCGCCGGATCGAGCCGCCCGTCGTAGAGCGCGCGGCCGGCAATCGCACCGGCCAGCTTTTTCGCGCGCGGCGACAGCAGCGCCTTGATGTCGTCGATCGACGCCAGGCCGCCCGACGCGATCACCGGGATGGACACGGCGTCACCGAGCGCGATCGTCGCATCGAGATTGAGGCCCTTGAGCATGCCGTCGCGCGCGACGTCGGTATAGATGATCGCCGCGACGCCCGCGTCCTCGAAACGCCGCGCGATATCGAGCGCGGACAATTCCGACACTTCCGCCCAGCCTTCGACCGCGACCTTGCCGTCCCGCGCATCGAGCCCGACCGCGATCTTGCCGGGAAATTTCTTCGCCGCGTCCTTCACCAGCGCCGGATTGCGCACCGCCGCCGTGCCGATGATGACGCGCGTCACGCCCTTGCCGAGCCAGCCGTCGACCGTCGCCATGTCGCGGACGCCGCCGCCGAGCTGCACCGGGATGCTCACCGTTTCGAGGATGCGTTCGACGGCGTGAGCGTTCACCGGCTTGCCGGCGAACGCGCCGTTAAGATCGACGAGATGCAGGTATTCGAAACCCTGCGTCTCGAACAGATGCGCCTGCTTCGCCGGATCGCGGTTGAACACGGTCGCGCGCGCCATGTCGCCCTGCTCAAGCCGCACGGCGTTGCCGTCCTTGAGATCGATGGCCGGAAAGAGGATCACGGCTGCCACTTCAGGAAATTCGCGATCAGCGCCAGGCCGAGCCGCTGGCTCTTCTCCGGGTGGAATTGCGTGCCGACCATGTTGTCGCGTCCGACGATCGCCGTGAGCGGCCCGCCGTAATCGGATTGCGCCACAAGATCGTTTTTCTGCGCCGGCTTGAGCTCGTAGGAGTGCACGAAATAGGCATGCAGCCCGTTCGCGCCGGTCGCGATGCCGTCAAGCAGCGCGTGCGGCTTCTTCACGTCGAGCGTGTTCCAGCCCATGTGCGGAATTTTCAGCGAGGCATCCGCCGGCGCGATCTTGTCCACCTCGCCCGCGATCCAGCCGAGCCCCGGTGTCACCTTGTACTCGCGGCCGCGCTCGGCCATGAGCTGCATGCCGACGCAGATGCCGAAGAACGGGCGGCCTTTCGTGCGCACGGCTTCCTCGAGCGCATCGACCATTCCGGGAATGGCGTCGAGCCCGCGCCGGCAATCGGCGAACGCGCCGACGCCCGGCAACACGACGCGGTCGGCGTGCCGGACCACATCGGGATCGCTCGTCACCTTGATTGGCTGGCTGTGCTTGCTCTCGCGCGCGGCGCGCTCGAACGCCTTTGCGGCCGAGTGCAGATTGCCGGAGCCATAATCGACGATGGCGACGGTCATCGCGGGCCTCCCGGCTCGGGGAACAGCCCGATCACGTCGGAACCCGCCGGCGGCCCGCGCCGCACGGGCGTAGCATATTGCGGCGGAGGCGGCGGCGATGGCGGCGGGGAGGAAGGAGCCGCGCGCGGTTGCGGATTTTCCGCCGCGCGTTGCTGCCACGCCGCGAAGAAACGCCGCTCGGCCAGCTCGCGGTCCTCGCCGATGACGATGCCGGCCGGCTTGAACTTGCGCCGCGTCAGCGTCCAGCGCCACAGCGTGCCCGCCTCGAAGCCCGCGAGCAGGCCGATCAGCACGCCCGCGATGAATTTGACTTCGGTCGGCGCGCCAAGCGCATAAAGCGCGACGCCGATAACCGCGTTCACGATCACGTAGAGCAACAGCGCCATCCACAGCCGGTGCAGCAGCATCCAGACCGGCGGCAGCACGAACGCCCAGAAATAAAATCCGTCGCGCACGAACACGAAGCGGACCGGATCGGGGACGGTCTCGCCCTTGCGCAGCGGCGGCTCGTGCACGGTGTAAGTGGGCATCGGTGTTCTACTCTACCTGGTCATGCCCGGGCCTGATCCGGGCATCCCGCTTAGGAAGGCACTGCGTCCCTGATCGGGATCGCCGGGTCAAGCCCGGCGATGACTAATTGCCCAGCGAGCCCTTGGTGGACGGCACTTCGCCTTTCGCGCGCGGATCGATCGCAACCGCCGTCCGCAGGGCGCGCGCCAGCGCCTTGAAGCACGACTCGGCAATATGGTGATCGTTGGTGCCATATAAAGTCTGCGCGTGCAGCGTGATGCCGGCGTTCATCGCAAAGGCCTGAAACCATTCCTGCACCAGCTCGGTGTCGAACGCGCCGACCTTGTCGCGCACGAACTCCGCCTTGAACACCAGGAACGGTCGCCCGGAAATGTCGATCGCGACGCGCGTCAACGCCTCGTCCATCGGCACGTGGACATCCGCGTAGCGCGTGATGCCCTTCATGTCGCCGAGTGCCTGTTTCACCGCCTGGCCGAGCGCGATGCCGACGTCTTCCGTCGTGTGGTGATGATCGATGTGCAGATCGCCCTTCGCCCTGACCGTCACGTCGATGCGCGAGTGCCGCGCGAGCAGATCGAGCATGTGGTCGAGAAAGCCGATGCCGGTCGAAACATCCGATTTGCCGCTGCCGTCGAGATCGACCGCGACCTCGATGTCGGTCTCCTTGGTCGTGCGCTTGACCGCGGCCGCGCGCGTACGCGCGGGCACGGACCGCTTTGTCGCGGACCTGTTGCGCTTTGCTGCGAGACGGCGCTTGGCCAAGGCCCTTATCCTTGCTCGATTTGCGCGCCTTTTATCAGGGGTTTGGCGGATTCGCCACCTTCCTTGCGCGGCCTTTGCAAATGCGGTTAGCGATGCCTAGATCAGCAAGACGCGGGGGTTCATGCGTATGACAGCGAACGAAATGCCGAGCTGGCACGGCACCACCATCCTCACCGTCCGCAAAGGCGGCAGCGTCGTCATCGGGGGCGACGGCCAGGTCTCCATCGGACAGACCATCGTCAAGGCCAACGCCAGGAAGGTGCGCCGCGTCGGCAAGGGCGACGTGATCGGCGGCTTCGCCGGCGCCACCGCCGACGCCTTCACGCTGTTCGAACGTCTCGAGGCCAAGCTCGAGCAATATCCCGGCCAGCTTCTGCGCGCCGCGGTCGAGCTTGCCAAGGATTGGCGCACCGACCGCTACCTGCGCCGCCTCGAAGCCATGATGATCGTCGCCGACAAGCAGGTTTCGCTGGTCCTGACCGGCACCGGCGACGTGCTCGAGCCGGAAGCCGGCGTCGCCGGCATCGGCTCCGGCGGCAACTACGCGCTCGCCTCCGCCCGCGCGCTGCTCGACGGGCCGCTCAGCGCCGAGGAGATCGTCAAGAAGTCGCTCGACATCGCCGCCGAGATCTGCGTCTACACCAACCGCAACGTCACGATCGAGAGCTTGAAAGGATGACGTCCGTGCCGGTCATCCTTCGAGGCTCGCTGTGCTCGCACCTCAGGATGACGGTGAGGCCTTTGATCCGTCACTCTGAGGAGCGAGCCCGAAGGGCGAGCCTCGAAGGGCGGCGGCCCGAGAATCCCCAATGACCGACTTTTCCCCCCGCGAAATCGTTTCCGAGCTCGACCGCTTCATCGTCGGCCAGAACGACGCCAAGCGCGCCGTCGCCATCGCGCTGCGCAATCGCTGGCGCCGCCTGCAGCTCGACGACAAGCTGCGCGAGGAAGTGCTGCCGAAGAATATTCTGATGATCGGCCCGACCGGCGTCGGCAAAACGGAAATCTCGCGCCGTCTCGCCAGGCTCGCGGGTGCGCCCTTCCTCAAGGTCGAGGCAACGAAATTCACCGAGGTCGGCTATGTCGGCCGCGACGTCGAGCAGATCGTCCGCGATCTCGTCGAGATCGGCATCGCGCTTACCCGCGACCGCAAGCGCAAGGACGTGCAGGCGAAGGCCGAGCTCAACGCCGAGGAGCGCGTGGTCGACGCGCTGGTCGGCCCGGGCGCATCGCCCGCGACCCGCGAGACGTTTCGCAAAAGACTTCGCGCCGGCGAGCTCGACGACAAGGAAATCGAGATCGAGGTGCAGGCGAGCGGCGGCGGCATGCCGATGTTCGAGATTCCCGGCATGCCCGGCGCGCAGATGGGCGCGATTTCCATAGGCGACATTTTCGGCAAGCTCGGCGGCGGCCGCACCAAGACTCGGCGCGTCACCGTGCGCGACTCGCACGAGATTCTGGTCAACGAGGAATCCGACAAGCTGCTCGATAACGAGCAACTGGTGCAGGAATCGATCCGCGCGGTCGAGCAGAACGGCATCGTGTTCCTCGACGAGATCGACAAGATCGCCGGCCGCGAGGGCCGCATGGGCGCCGACGTCTCGCGCGAAGGCGTGCAGCGCGATCTTCTTCCGCTGATCGAGGGCACCACCGTCAACACCAAGCACGGCCCGGTGAAGACCGACCATATTCTGTTCATCGCCTCCGGCGCTTTCCACCTTTCGAAGCCGTCGGATCTGCTGCCGGAGTTGCAGGGCCGCTTGCCGATCCGCGTCGAGCTGAAGGCGCTCACGCGCGACGACTTCCGCCGCATCCTCACCGAGCCGGAAGCCTCGCTGATCAAGCAATACGTGGCGCTGATGCAGACCGAAGGCGTGAAGCTCGAATTCTCCGAGGATGCGATCGACGCCATCGCCGACATCGCGGTGTCGGTGAATTCCTCGATCGAGAACATCGGCGCGCGCCGGCTGCAGACCGTGATGGAACGCGTGCTTGATGAGGTCTCGTTCGCCGCGCCCGACAAATCGGGCGAGACGGTGAAGATCGACGCGGCCTACGTGCACCAGCACATCGGCGACCTCGCCAAAAACGCCGATTTGTCGCGGTTTATCCTGTGATGCGCCCGCGCATGGCTGCCGCCACGGCCCGGATCTGGACTCGCGTGTCGATTCTCGAATAATCGCCGCGAAACACCGGGAGAGGAAAATGTCAGTCGAGACCTTGAGCCGCAATCCGCGCACCGTCGACGAGGCGAAGGCGCTGGTCAAACACGTCGAGTCGCTGTTCCTGCCGTGGAATGTGGACGCGCTGGTCGCGGGGTTCACCGACGATTGCGTCATCCGTTTCGGGACCGTACCGGAATTTCGCGGACTCGCCGCGCTGCGCGATTTCTTCACAACGCGCAGCAAGCGGCAGAAGAACTATCGCCTGCGCAAGGAGCTGCGTTCGCTCAGCGGCGACACTATCGCCAATGTCTGGTCGGGCGAATGGGAAGACGCCGAGAGCGGCGTCAAGATGAAAGGCTTCGGGGTCGAGACCTGGCTGATGCGCGACGGCAAGGTGGCGGTGTGGGAAGCCGCGTTCAACGTTTCGCGCGCCGACGACAACAGCGGCGTCGGCCAACTTCTCAAGTGAGGTAGTACAATCCATGCAATCGATGTCACGATCGTCAATTCCGAGTTTCGAAATCACGCTCAACGCGCTTTCCGGTGTGCTCGGCAAGGCGGAAGCCTATGCCGCCGCGAAAAAGTTCGAGCCGGCCGTGCTGGTGAATTCGCGGCTCGCGCCCGACATGTTCGCGCTCGGGCGCCAGGTGCAGGTCGCCTGCGACCAGGCGAAGAACGGCAGCGCACGGCTTGCCGGCGTCGAGCCGCCCAAATTCGAGGACAACGAGACCACCATCGCGCAATTGAAAGAGCGCATCGCCAAGACGCTGGCGTTCCTCAAGACGCTCGACACCAAGGCGATCGACGCTTCAGCCGACCGCACCATCACCTTCCCGCTCGGTCCGAAGAAGGGCGAGATGAAAGGCGTGGACTACCTCAATCATTTCGTGCTGCCGAACTTCCATTTCCACGCCACCGCGGCCTACGCGATCCTTCGCCATTGCGGCGTCGAGATCGGCAAGCAGGATTTCATCGGCGCGATCCCGATCAAGATTTCCTGACCGGCCTACCCAATTTGTCGTCACAGGGCTTGTCGGTGACCCCGCTCAGCAAGGCACTGCGCCACTAAACGGGATGGCCGGGACAAGCCCGGCCATGACGCAGTTACGGTGTCGCTCAGCCGCGCCCTCGGCGGACGCGCACGTAAAGCGCGCCCTCGCCGCCGTGGCGGATGCCGGCTTCCTCGAAGCCGATCACGAAGGCGCGGAATTCCGGCAGCCCCAGCCACTGCGGCACCTGCCGCCGCAGCACACCGCGCTCCCGTTCGCCGTCCGCAGCACGGGCGCCTTTGCCGGTAATGACCAGCACCACCTTCGCCTCGCGGGCGCTCGCCTTGCGCAGGAAGGCGAGCAGCGCGGCGTGCGCCTCGCTTTGCGTCATGCCGTGCAGGTCGAGCCTGCCGTCGATTGCCTCTTTGCCGCGCGCGACGCGCTGCTTCACCCGCCGTCCGAGCGTTTCCAGCGGCGGCGGTGACGCCGGCTTGGCCGGCGCAGGCGCGGGCTTTGCCGCAGCCGCCTTGCCCGCGCGCGGCTTGACGGCCGCAAGCGGCGGCACCGGCTCCTCCTCGTCATCCGCCGCGGCGGCACGGCGGGGCTTTTTCAACGGCTCGATCTTGCTGGTGAAGACGCTCCACAGCTCGCGCTCTTCGGGCCGCAGGCCCCGGCGGCGGCCGTCGCGCCCGCTCATGACTTCGGGCGTGCTTTCGGGCGCCGCTTCGGCTGTGGAACGGCGCCGGTCGCTTCTTCCGGGGCGGCAACGCTGTTGGACGCGACGACGCCGGCCGGCCGCGCCTTCGGCAGCGGCACTTTCTCGTTGCCTTCGACCGCGATCGACTGCGGCACCATCATGTAGAAATTACCGTGCTGCTTGATGCGGCCGGCGATGTGGCTCACCTCTTCGCCGTGGCCGAAATAGATGTCCGCGCGCGCCGGCCCGACGATCGCCGAGCCGGTGTCCTGCGCGACCATCAAGCGATGGAACGGCGTGTCGGGTGTCTCGCCCTTGATCGGCAGCTCCGCCTCGATCCAGAACGGCGTGCCGTAAACGTGCAGCGACTTGTCGACCGCGATCGAGCGCTCCGGCGTGAGCGGCACGCCCTGCGCGCCGATGCATTCGTCGTGCGCGCCGAGCGCCGTCTCCTGGAAGAAGACGAACGAGCGGTTCTTGCGCCGCAATTCCTTGCCCTCTTCCGGATTGGCTTCCATCCAGTCGCGGATCTTGTCCATCGACATTTCTTCTTTGGTGATGATGCCCTTGTCGATGAGGAATTTTCCGACCGGCGTGTATGGCTGGCCGTTGCTGGCGATGTAGTTGAGCCGCAGCAGGTTGCCGCTGTCGAGCTTGACGCGCGCCGAACCCTGGATCTGCGCGAAGAACGCGTCGACCGGATCCTTCACGTAGCATATCTCGAGATCGCGCCCGGCGATCGCGCCGTCCTCGATCTCGCCGCGGTTGAGATTGGCGAACACCTTGCTGTGGCCGACGAGCTTCTTCGGAATGCGGTAGATCGGATATTTGAAGTCGTCGCTCGGATAGCGCGAGGCCTCGAACTCGGTTTCGTAATAGCCGGTGAGAAAACCTTGCGGATCGTTGTGCGGCGAGATCAGCACCGGCTTGAAATTCTTCTCGAAGAAGGCGCGCGCCTGCGCGCGATCGAGCGTGCCGGCGGCGACGGCGCGCTCGCACACGTCGTACAGCGCGCCGTAGATCGGCCGCGCCTTGCGCATCGCCTTGGTGCCGTTGAGGATCGCCTTGCAGCTGTTGAGGAACGCGGCGAAGGCGGCGGCGTGATCGTCGTCGGCCCAGCCGTTGAGCGCGGCGAACGTCGCCGGCTCGACCCTTGCATTGCGGAATTTCATCGGACCGCTTGCGGCAGCGGGCGCCGCCGCCAGGAGAAAGAGCGCCGCGCCGGAAAGCAAATGTGTGCGGGCACGGCGCGTCCGCATGCCGTCAGTGCCCGCCTTCGGTGGCGACCAGCTTCCAGTTCGGATCGCGCGAGGTGACGTCGCGCGCGAACGTCCAGACGTCGGTGACGTCGGTCACCTTGTCCGGATTTCCGTCGGTCACCTTGCCGTCCTTGTCACGCGTGACCGAGACAAGCTGCGAGACGAAGCGCACCGTGATCTGCGCCGTGCGGCCGCGCATTTCGGCGGCGGAAATATCGGCGGATTCGATCGCGACGAAACGGGTCTCGACCGTGTCGCCGCGCCGCTCGCGTTCGCCGATCGCGTTGTCGAAGCCGTCATAGACGTCGCGCGACAGGAGGTTCTTGAGCGCGCGGCGGTCGCCTTGCGCGAAGGCGTTGACGATCATCTCGTAGGCAGCGCGCGCGCCGGTGAGGAAATGCTTGGCGTCGAACTCGGCATCGCCGGCGGCGATCGCATCGAGAGCGGCGGCGACCGGCGTGCCGGCTTCCGCAACGCCTTTCCAGCGGTCGCCCGCGGCAACCGGCTCGGCCGCCGTTTCGGCGGGCTTCTGCGCGGCTTCCGGCGCGCGGTTCGGCAGCGCGATGACTTTTTCAGGCGCCGGGCGCGCAGGCTCGCGCGCGGAATAGGGATCGTAAGGCGGGCGTTCGCGGCCCGTGCGCTGGCCGAGCACGCTACGCAGCCGCAGGAAAATGAATACGGCGAGCGCCAGGAAGATGATGGTGTAGATGTCGAACACGTCGTGCATGCTTTCGGCTATCGTCGCTAACGCCGCGGGCCGGTGAATCGTTGGCCGCCCCCTCGGCGTGGCAGCCGGTTTCCACCGTATTTATGTAAGCAGGTGGGCAAGCCGTTCCATAGGCCTGCGCCGGAAATCCGGCGCGATTAGGTGGTGCCGCTGCGCTAAACCTTAGACGATCCGGGCAGTTGCGCCAACATCGACAATCCCGAGTTCACGCATGATTGTGGCAAAATGGTTGCTGCTTGCGGTCCTGGCGCTGCCGGTGGCAGAGCTCGCCGTGTTCATTCTTGTGGCTTCGGCGATCGGATTCGGCTTGGCGGTGATGCTGCAGCTTGGATTTTCGCTCGCCGGCATGCTGGTGCTGCGTTTCGGCGGCGGCACGCATGTTTCGCGCGTGCGCACCGCATGGGGCGCCGGCAACCTTAATACGCTGCAAGCGGACGGAGCCGGTTTCTTCACGCTTTTGGCCGGGATTCTGCTGCTGATTCCGGGCTTTATTACCGACGCCGTAGGCGTGCTGTTGCTGGTTGCGCCATTGCGCCGCATCCTCGGCACGCTGTTCTTGCGCGTCATGCGCGCGCCCAGCCCACGCGGCGACGGGGTGGTCGATCTCAAGCCCGAAGAATGGCGGCAAGTACCGGAAGAGCGGATCGCCGATCGGCGCGAGGACCATCGCCGTTGAGCGGCGGTAACCTTGTTCCACCCCCAAGCGCCATGTTAGCCAACCGCGGCTTCCGGCGATCAGCGCGACACGTAAACCAGATTTCGGAGTCCTCATGGCCACGACGAATGGCGGGCAGGCGCAGCCGCCCCAGCAGCCACCTCAACAGCCGCAAGGCCAGGGCGCGCCGCCGCAGCTCAATGTGCTCGCCCAGTACGTCAAGGATCTGTCGTTCGAGAATCCGAACGCGCCGCGCTCGCTCAACCCGGGTCCGCAGCAGCCCGACATCAAGATACAGATCAACGTCAACGGCACGCCTTTGTCGGAGACCGACGTCGAGGTTGTGCTCAAGCTCGACGGCACCGCGCAAAGCGGCGGCATGCTGATGTTCAGCTTCGAGCTCGCCTTCGCCGGCGTGTTCCGCATCCTGAACGTGCCGAAAGACAGTCTGCATCCGGTGATGATGATCGAGTGCCCGCGCCTGTTGTTTCCGTTCGCGCGCGAGATCATCGCCACCGCCGTGCGCAACGGCGGCTTCCCGCCGCTGCTGCTCGATCCGGTCGATTTCGTGAGCCTCTATCGCCAGCGCATGGAATCGCAAGCGGCCGGCGCGCCGACCGCTCAAGCGTGACCGCCCGATTCGGGAATCAGCTTTTCGACAAATAGTCGAGCCACAGCGGTTTTTCGCCGAGCGTCGCGACGAAGTCGAGATGCGCCTGCCGGTCCGCGTCGGTGAGGCGGATGGCGAGCGGCATCTCGCGCACGCGGATCTCGTTGGCGCCGTTGCGGCCGGCCCCGCCTGCCGCAATTTCGGCAAGGCCGAGCGTCGCCTGCCGCGCGCCGATCAGTTCGAGATAGACCTCGGCGAGAATCTCCGCATCGAGCAGCGCACCGTGTTTGGTGCGGCGCGAGTTGTCGATGCCGTACCGCACGCACAACGCGTCGAGACTGTACGGCCCCGCCGAATGCTTGCGGCGCGCGAGCGCGATCGTATCGATCAGCCGGTCGCGCGGCGGGCACGCGCGCTTGACGCGTTCGATCTCGGCGGAAAGGAAACTGTAGTCGAAGGAGGCGTTGTGCGCGATCAGCGGCGCGTCGCCGAAGAATTCCAGGAGCTCGTCGACGATCGATTCGAAAATCGGTTTGTCCTTCAGGAACTCCGCCGAAAGACCGTGCACCTTGAACGCCTCGGCCGGCACGTCGCGCTCGGGATTGAGGTAGCGCTGGAAGCTCGCGCCGGTCGGAATGCGGTTGAGCAATTCGATGCAGCCGATCTCGACGATGCGATGGCCGTCGAAGGGATCGAGGCCGGTAGTCTCGGTGTCGAAGACGATCTCGCGCATATTCGTTCCTGTCATTCCGGGGCGCGAGTGCAACGAGCGAACCCGGACTCCATACTCCGCAGCGCGGGGGCTATGGATTCCGCTCTGCGGGCCGTCCCGGAATGACACCGGACTAGCTGCGTCGCTTCATCTTAGCAACTGATTTGAGGATTTCACGCACCTGCGCGCGCGCGGAATCGAATCCCTTGCCGCTATCCACTATGAAATCGGCGCGGCGGCGCTTTTCCTCATCCGGCACCTGCTTGGCGATGAGCGCGTCGAGCTTCTCGGCCGTCATGCCCGGCCGCTCGAAAACACGCTGACGCTGCACCTCGGCCGGCGCCGACACGACCACCACCGCATCGCAGCGGTTTTCGCCGCCGGTCTCGTAGAGCAGCGGAATATCGAGCACGACCACCGGTGCCTGCGCGTTTTCCGCAAGAAAACGTTCCTCTGACTTGCGCACCAGCGGGTGCACGATGGCCTCGAGCTTCTTGAGCGCGGCCGCGTTGCCGACCACCTGGCGGCTAAGCTTGTCGCGGTCGACCTTGCCGCCGTGCGTGGAGCCGGGAAACGCCGCCTCGATCGCCGCCACCGCCTCGCCCTCGTAAAGCCGGTGCACGGCCGCGTCGGCATCGTGCACGGGCACGCCCTCTTCGGCGAAAAATTTCGCCGTGGTCGACTTCCCCATGCCGATCGAACCGGTGAGCCCGAGAATGAACATGAGCGCTATCTTACTTCGCGATCACGCCCTGCTGCCGCAGGAAATCGAGTAGCGGCAACAGCGGCAGGCCAAGAATGGTGAAATAGTCGCCGTCGATGCGTTCGAACAGATGGATGCCGGCGCCCTCGATCTGGTAGCCGCCGACGCTCGCCATCGCCGCATCGCCGGCAAGATCGAGATAGCTCTCGATATAATCATCGGACACATCGCGCATCGTGAGCCGGGCGGTGTCGCCATGTTCGAACAGCACCGCCCCGTCGCGCGCGACTGCCAGCGCCGAATGCAACTCGTGCGTCTTGGCGCGCAGCGCCCGGACTTGCACGCGCGCTTCCGCGCGGCCTGCCGGCTTGCTGAAGCGCCGCGCTGCGAGCGCCAACGTCTGGTCGGCGCCGAGCACCAGCCGTCCCGGCATCGCGCCGGAGATCGTGAGCGCCTTCGCGCGCGCGAGCAGCGCCGCCGCCTGTCGCGCGTCGAGCGGCCCCGCTTCCGCTTCGATCGCGCGCTCGTCGATCGAGGCCGGGCGAATCTCGACGCGCAGGCCGGCGGCGGCAAGAATTTTTCCGCGCACCTCGCTCTTCGAGGCGAGCACCAGCGGCAATGAAGCGAGCCACAGCGGCATTATTTGTCTCTGTCATTCCGGGACGGCCCGCAGGGCCGGACCCGGAATCCGTAGACCCGCCGCTGCGGAACATGGATTCCAGGTTCGTTCGCGTCGCTCGTGCCCCGGAATGACGCGGATTCTTTCATGGCACCGGATGCCGCTTGCGGTCGCTCAAAAGCCGCATCACGGCCGCAGCGGTCTCTTCGATCGAGCGGCGTGTCACGTCGATCGAAGGCCATTCGTGCTTGGCGCAAAGCCGGCGCGAATAGGCGATTTCCTCGGCCACCGCCGCCTTGTCGATGTACTGGTCGTCGTCGCGGTGCGCCTTGAGGCCGAGCAGCCGGTTCTCGCGGATCTGCACGATACGCTCCGGACTTGCATACAAGCCGACCACCAGCGGCCGCGTCAGCTTCTCGACCTCGGGCGCGAGCGGCACGCCCGGCACCAACGGCACGTTGCCGGTCTTGATGCCGCGGTTGGCGAGATAGATCGAGGTCGGCGTCTTCGAGGTACGCGATACCCCGACGAGCACGACGTCGGCCTCCTCCAGGCCCGCGACATGCTGGCCGTCGTCATGCAGCATGGTGAAATTGAGCGCGTCGATGCGCTGGAAATATTCCGCGTTGAGCACGTGCTGCGCGCCGGCCCGGTGCATGGTCTTGGCGCCGAGATAGGATTGGAACAGCCGCAGCACCGGCCCGAGAATCGACATGCACGGCAGGCCGAGATCGCGGCAACGTGCTTCCAGCACCTCGATCAGGTCCTCTTCGAGCAGCGTGTAGAGCACCAATCCCGGCGCTTCGGTGATTTCGGTCAGCGCATGATCGAGCTGCTTGCGCGAGCGCACCATTGGGTAAAGGTGTTCCACCGGCGCGACGTTGGCGTACTGCGCCGCGGCCGCGCGCGCGACCGTGATCAGCGTTTCGCCGGTCGCGTCCGAGACAAGGTGCAGATGGAAATAGCCTGTGTCAGGCATCTGTATGGATCGCGCAGGAACTGTGGAAAGCAGTGGAGGAGGCCATGCCTTTTGCCGCGACGCAAGGCGGTAGGCGGCCGGCGGTCGATTCATTTCCACATTCGTGCCTTCGGGATGGCGAGTGGACGCGTTGCGGCGAGGCATGCAGAGATGTGGAGGACGGCTGGGGAAGGTTTATGGAAAACTGCAATTTGGGCCGGAAAATCGCGGACTTTCCTGTGTGCAACTTGTGCTGCTTGCAAGCGGTGAATTTTTGACCACGGCCGCACATCCAGTGGACAGGATGTGAATCGAAAGGCATGAGTCAAATCAACGACGTAACAGAATCTACAAAGAGTCTAGAAGATTAGATGGAAGAAAAGCGTCACACCGAGAGCACCACGGGAAAACCTCTGCTCGCTGTGCTCAATGGCCGCCGGCAGGAAGTGCCACCGGTTTGGCTGATGCGGCAGGCGGGACGTTATCTTCCGGAATATCGCGCGGTTCGCGAGAAAGCCGGCGGGTTTCTCGATCTCTGTTTCAATGCCGAGCTCGCCGCCGAGGTAACGTTGCAGCCGGTGTGCCGGTTCGGCTTCGATGCCGCGATTTTGTTCTCGGATATTCTGATCGTGCCGCTGGCGCTCGGCCGCAAGGTCGAGTTCACCGCCGGCGAGGGGCCGAAGCTCGAGCCGCTGCCGGACACCGCGGCGTTGAGACACTTAAGAGCGGCGCCGGATGAAAGCGTGTTTGCGCGGATCTGTGAAACCGTCGCGAGAGTGAAGTCCGCTCTCGACAACAGAACCGCATTGATCGGATTTTGCGGGGCGCCCTGGACGGTCGCGACTTATGTCGTTTCGGGAGGCGCCTCGCGCGCGGAAGCGTTGCGGTTTGCCGCACAGGAGCCGGACGGATTTGGGCGGCTGATCGACAGGCTGACCGAGGCCTCGATCGTCTATCTGGTCGCGCAGCTCAAAGCGGGCGCGGAAGTTCTCCAGCTGTTCGACACATGGGCTGGTGTGCTGCCGGAAAAGGAATTCGAGCGCTGGTGCATCGCGCCCGCAAAGAAGATAATCGACGGCGTGCGCGCGCAGGTGCCGCAGGCGAAATTCATCGGTTTTCCGCGCGAGGCGGGCAAGTCGCTGCCGCGCTATGCCGAGGCGACCGGAATAGATTGTATCGGACTGGACTGGACCGTGGTTCTCGACGAAGCGCGCGCGCTGCAGCGGCACCTGCCCGTGCAGGGGAACCTCAATCCGGAAGTCCTGCGAGCCGGCGGCGACGAGCTCGACCGCGACGTCGATGCGATCATGGACGCGCTGTCGGACGGTCCCTTCATCTTCAACCTCGGCCACGGAATTTTGCCCGACACGCCCATCGCGAATGTCGAACGGATGCTGAAGCGCGTGCGGGGCTAGGCCGGCTGTCATCCTGCGAGGGCCTCGCTAGGCTCGATCACCTCAGGATGACGGGCTTGCGCTGATGTGCGATCACGTCATCCTGAGGTGCGAGGGCGTAAGCCCGAGTCTCGAAGGGTGACGTGGCACGGCGGACAAGCGATGTACCTCTACCTCAAAGCCTTCCACATCATCGCCGTCATCGCCTGGATGGCGGGCATGCTCTACCTGCCGCGCCTGTTCGTCTATCACTGCGGCGCCGCGCCTGGCTCGCAGCAGTCCGAGACCTTCAAACTGATGGAGCGCCGGCTGCTCAAGCTGATCATCAACCCGGCGATGATCGCGGCCTGGGCGCTCGGCCTTACGCTGATCTGGCTGATGGGCAAGGACGCCTTCCTTGCCGCCGGCTGGCTGCACGCCAAGCTCGCGCTGGTGATCGCGATGTCCGGCCTGCACGGCTTCTTTGCCGGCTTGGTTAAGCAATTTGCCGCCGACCGCAACGCGCATTCGGCCAGATTCTATCGCATTCTCAATGAGGTACCGACGATCTTGCTGATCCTGATCGTCATCCTGGCGGTCGTTAAGCCGTTCTGACCTCACCAAATCTTGCACAGGTTGGCGCGCCCGCCCCTTGCTAAAAATCGCGTCTTTTCCTATGTTTGCGTCATCCCACCGAGCGCAGGCGGATGCAGTCGCGTTCCGGCTCCGAGCGTTCGGACCGGTCGCAGCATCGGGTCCCGGGGCACTTTTTCCCAAACTCCCGCGTTACCCAAGAACCTGCGATCCCTCTCTCTAATTCCCCCGTGCGCCCGCCATTCAGTGTCTAGAGGCGCCGGGTTCTCTCCACAGGACCACTACCCCCCATGCGGGAAATGAAACTCCAGGACTTAAAGTCCAAGTCGCCGGCAGAGCTCGTATCGTTCGCCGAAGAGCACCAGGTCGAGAACGCCAGCACCATGCGCAAGCAGGAGCTGATGTTCGCCATCCTCAAGCAGCTCGCGACGCAGGAAATCGACATCATCGGCGAAGGCGTCGTCGAGGTTCTCTCCGATGGCTTCGGCTTCCTGCGCTCGCCGGAATCGAACTACCTCTCCGGCCCGGACGACATCTACGTCTCGCCCTCGCAGATTCGCCGCTTTGGCCTGCGCACCGGCGACACCGTCGAAGGCCACATCCGCAGCCCTAAGGAAGGCGAGCGCTACTTCGCGCTGCTCAAGGTCAATACGCTCAATTTCGAGGATCCGGAAAAAGCGCGTCACAAGGTCAACTTCGACAACCTGACGCCGCTCTATCCCGACGAGCGCTTGAAGATGGAGCACGAGGATCCGACCAAGAAGGATCTCTCGCCGCGCGTCATCGACATCGTCGCGCCGATCGGCAAAGGTCAGCGTGCGCTGATCGTCTCGCCGCCGCGCACCGGCAAGACCGTGCTGTTGCAGAACATCGCGCACGCCATCACCGCCAACCATCCGGAAGTCTTCCTTATCGTGCTGCTCATCGACGAGCGCCCGGAGGAAGTCACCGACATGCAGCGCTCGGTGAAGGGCGAGGTCATCTCCTCGACCTTCGACGAGCCCGCCTCGCGACACGTGCAGGTCGCGGAAATGGTGATCGAGAAGGCGAAACGCCTGGTCGAGCACGGCCGCGACGTCGTGATCCTGCTCGACTCGATTACCCGCCTCGGCCGCGCCTACAACACCGTCGTTCCTTCTTCCGGCAAGGTGCTGACCGGCGGCGTCGACGCCAACGCGTTGCAGCGGCCGAAGCGCTTCTTCGGCGCCGCGCGCAACATCGAGGAAGGCGGCTCGCTCACCATCATCGCCACCGCGCTGATCGACACCGGCTCGCGTATGGACGAAGTCATCTTCGAGGAGTTCAAGGGCACGGGTAACTCCGAGCTCATTCTCGACCGCAAGGTCGCCGACAAGCGCACCTTCCCGGCGATCGACATCACGCGCTCCGGCACGCGCAAGGAAGAGCTGCTGACCGATCCGGCGGTGCTCAAGAAGATGTACGTGCTGCGCCGCATCCTCAATCCGATGGGCACGATGGACGCCATCGACTTCCTGCTCGACAAGCTGCGCAACACCAAGACGAACAGCGAGTTCTTCGAGAGCATGAATACGTAGAATTCGGCCGTCATGCCCGCACAGGCGGGCATCCAGTAAACACCGTAGCTACCGGGTCCCCGCCTTCGCGGGGACGACAAACGAGACGAAAGCAAACAGCCGCCCGCGCCAACGGGCGGCTGTTTTGTTTTTGCCGGCGCCGGATGACTAGAGGAAGCGATTCCTGATGATCTGCTCCGTGATCTCGCGCTCGATGCTGTCGGTGAGCTTGCCGCGGCGCGCGACGTAGCGGTCGATCTCGCGTTGCGCGTCGCGCTGGTGCGCGAGCGTGATTGTCTCGACCAGCGTGCGCCAGAAACCGCGGCGGGCGGGTTGCGGCAGGGCGCGCGCCTGGTAGGGCGTGGCGCCGTGAAAATCGCGGGGACGTGCGACGTAAGCCATGGTGGCCTCCATTGCCTGGCCCGCACTTGAGCAGGCCTCATTGATCGACGAGACATTGGGCGTTAAAACGCCAATTGACAAAGGATAAGGTCTCAGCCGATAGTTGAGTAAATCTCATGCATAAGCCGATGCCGCCGCTCTCCGCCCTGCGCGCCTTCGAGGCGGCGGCGCGGCATCTGAGCCTCACCAACGCCGCCCGCGAACTGCACGTGACCGCCGGTGCATTGAGCCACCAGATCCGCGGGCTCGAGGACCTGCTCGGCGTCAAGCTGTTCGAGCGCCGGGTGCGCGCGATCGCGCTCACCCCCGTCGGCCGGCAGCTTTATCCCGGCTTGCAGACGGGCTTCGGGCAGATCCGCGAGGCGGTCGAAAGTCTCGACACGACAAGCCAGCCGAATGTTCTCGTGGTGAGCACCTCGCCCGGCCTGACCTCGAAGTGGCTGGTGCAGCGGCTTTATCGTTTCGGCGCCGCGCATCCCGATGTCGACGTGCGCATTTCCGCTTCCCTCAACAACGCGAATTTCACCACCGACCGCGTCGATCTCGCCGTGCGCAACATGGGCGTCGATCCCGAGCCCGACCGTTTTCTCGAGATCGAGAAACTCTACGAGATCGCATTCGTGCCGGTATGCAGCCCCGGCCTTCTCGGCACGCACGGCCCGGTGAAAAATGCGCGCGACCTGGCGCGGATGCCGCTCATCCATGACGAGACCTTGAAAGCGCGCGTGTCGGTCGCGGACTGGAGTGATTGGCTGAAGGCAGCGGGTGTCGATAATGTCGATCTGCGGCGCGGCCTGCGCTTCAACAGCACCGATCATGCGCTCGCGGCCGCGGAAGAAGGCGCCGGCGTTCTGCTGGCGCACGATCTGCTCGCCTACGACGACCTGCGTACCGGCCGGCTGGTGATGCCGGTGAAGCTAGCCATCGCGCCGGGCCGCGCGTTTCACTTGGTATGGCCGAAAAGCCGCAAGCCGAGTGCCGCGGCGCAAGCCTTCCGCGCCTGGATCAAACAGGAGATCGCGGCGCTCGACTGGCGCGGGCTGAAGGCGAAATTGATCGCGCAAACCTGACCGCATAAGCCTGACCGCACAAGCTGCTGCCAAGTTCCCCTTCCAGCGGAGCCGCAACAGCGGCATCATGCGCCGGTTCTCGGAGGCCGCTTCCTCATGCGCATCTCACGCTGCAACAATTTCCACGATTTCCGCGCGCTCGCGCAGGCGCGCCTGCCCGGGCCGATCTTCAACTACATCGACGGCGGCGCCGACGACGAGACGACGCTTCGGCGCAACACGGACGCCTTCGCCGACTGCGATCTCGTGCCGAGCGTGCTTACCGGTGTCGCCGACGTCGATCTCTCCGTCACCGTGATGGGGCAGAAGCTCGCGCTGCCGTTCTATTGCTCGCCCACCGCGCTCCAGCGGCTCTTTCATCACGACGGCGAGCGTGCGGTCGCGCACGCCGTGGAGAAATTCGGCACCATGTTCGGGCTTTCCTCGCTCGGCACCATGAGCCTCGAGGAGCTCGCCAAATCGTTCACGTTCCCGCAGGTCTATCAGTTCTATTTCCACAAGGATCGCGGGCTGAACCGCTCGATGATGCAGCGCGCCAAGGCGGTCGGCATCAAGGTCATGATGCTCACCGTCGATTCCATTACCGGCGGCAACCGCGAGCGCGACCTGCGTACGGGCTTTGCCATCCCGCTGCGCCTGACGCCGGCGGGTGTCATGCAGTTCGCGATCAAGCCGCAGTGGGCGATCAACTATTTCACCCACGAGCGCTTCCGCCTGCCGCAGCTCGAGGCGCACGTGCCGATGAAAAGCGGCGCGGTGTCGATCCAGGAATACTTCACCGAGATGCTCGACCCGTCGATGGACTGGAACGACGTCGCGGCGATGGTGAAGGACTGGGACGCGCAATTCTGCCTCAAGGGCATCATGAGCGTGGACGATGCCAAGCGCGCCGTCGACATCGGCTGCACCGGCATCGTCGTCTCGAACCACGGCGGCCGACAGCTCGACGGCTCGCGCGCGAGCTTCGACCAGCTCGCGGAGATCGTCGACGCCGTCGGCGACAGGATCGACGTTCTCATGGACGGCGGCGTGCAGCGCGGCACGCACGTGCTCAAGGCGCTGTCGCTCGGCGCCAAGGCGGTCGGCATGGGCCGCTATTACCTGTTCGCGCTGGGCGCCGGGGGGCAGGCGGGCGTCGAGCGCGCACTCGGGCTGATGAAGAACGAGGTGACGCGCGCCATGCGGCTGATGGGCGCGAAGTCGATCCGCGACTTGTCGCGGAAAAATCTCAAGTTCCGCGCGTAGATGCGCTAGTCGCGGTTTGCGGCGACCGTCACGCGGCTCCGGCGCTCCACGAACGTCGGATCGGGCATGCAGACGACGTCTTTCTTGTCGTGCAGCGCCTGCTTGCATTCCGGAAGGCTGGAAAACCCGCAGCGGACCTGCGATCCGGCCTTGGTCTCGAAGCCGCACCATTCGTCGGCGTGAGCGGCGATCGGGGTAAGTGCCACAAGAGCGGCGAGCGAGAGGATAAAGCGCATTTCAAGCTCCGGTCCTGTCGCCCCCTTAACGACAGCGGATGGTCGAATTTATAACGCGCGTTCGCGGCCTGTGAACCCCGTCGCGCGTCACGTTCACTTGAGATTTTTGCGCATGCGCTCGACCGCAGGCGCGATCTCCGCGGTCGAGCCGACCGGCAGCGAGCACGTTTCGCCGACGCAGATGAAGGCCGCCGTCTCGAGCCCCGAATTGAGCTTTGCCTGCGCCGGATGCGAGGCCGGCAAGGCCCCGGCGTTCGGCGCGCGCAGCACCAGCCGGTCGAGATAAGGCAATTTCAGCGCGGCGTGCGCGAAGCGGTTCGCCTCGCGCCCGGTCACCACGATCTCGGCGGCGCGCAGCCGCAGGTCGAGCGCGTTGAGCAGCGCCACGTGCTGGAACAGGTTCTCCGCCGCGAGGCCGAGGATGCCGTCGAACAATTTGTCGGCCTTCGCGCGCCACTGCTCGTCGCCGGCGTAGACCGCGAGCCGCACCAGGTTTTGCGCGGCGAGCGAGTTTGCGTTCGGCGTCGCATCGTCCGCGGTCGAATGCGGGCGCAGCAGCAGGTCGGTGGCGTCGTCGGCAGCAAGATAATAGCCGCCGTTGTCCGGATTGGCGTAGTGGCGGTCGAAGGCGCGCTGCCAGGTGAGCGCGAGATCGAGATAGATCGGCTTGCCGAGCGCCTCGTAGAGCGAAAGCGCGGCGCGGATCATCGACGCGTAATCGGACGCAAGTCCCGGCAGCAGCAATTTGTATTGTCGCCACGAATGGCCGATCAGGTCGACCTTGGTCATCATCTCGACGACGAAATCGAAGGCGCGCTGCGCCATCGTGATCCAGTCCGGCTCGTCGAGCGTCACGCCGGCGTTGACCAGCGCCGTGATCATCAGCCCGTTCCAGTCGGCCAGCACCTTGTCGTCGAGGCCGGGGCGCACGCGCTTCTCGCGCGCCGCCAGCAATTTCGCGCGCATCGGCGCGAGGCGCGCCTCGTCGGCTTCGCTGCGGTCGCGCCGCTCGAGCCGGTTCAGGATGTTGTGGCCTTCGAAATTGCCGCCGTCGGTCACGTCGTAATGGCGCGCGAAAAATTCCGCGTCTTCGGCGCCGAGCAGCGCGAAGATCTCCGCCTTCGACCAGACGTAGAACTTGCCTTCCTCGCCCTCCGAATCCGCGTCGAGCGAAGCGGCAAACGCGCCCTCTTTCGTGGTCATCTCGCGCTTGAGCCAGCCGACGGTTTCTTCCGCGCGTTGCTTGAACAGCTTCTTGCCGCTGCGCGCGTGCGCCAGCGCCAGCAATTCCAGAAGCTGCGCATTGTCGTAAAGCATCTTCTCGAAGTGCGGCACCAGCCAGCGCTCATCCACGGAATAGCGCGAGAAGCCGCCGCCGAGATGATCGTAGATGCCGCCCTCGCACATTCGCTCGAGCGAGAATTCCACCGCGCCGAAGAAGCGCACATCGCCGGTGCGCAAGCCGGCGCGCCACAGCAATTCAAGGATCGCCGGCTGCGGAAATTTCGGGGCGCCGCGCAGGCCGCCGTTGATGCCGTCGAACATGTTGCCGAACTGGCCGGCGGCGGCGTCGAGCTCCTTGAGCCCGATGACGATTCTGTTCGCGGGCCGCGCGCGGTCGGCGAGCCGCGCCAGCAGCGCCGCGCGGTTTTTCTCGATCTTTTGCGGCTCCTCGCGGAACAGCCGCGCCACCTCGCGCAGCACGTCGGTGAAGGCGGGCCGGCCGAAGCGCGACTCCTTCGGAAAATACGTGCCGCCCCACACCGGCTCGCCCGCCGGCGTTAAAAACATTGTCAGCGGCCAGCCGCCCTGCTCGCCGAGCAGATGCAGCGCGTTCATGTAGATCTGGTCGATGTCCGGCCGCTCCTCGCGATCGACCTTGATGTTGACGAACAGCTCGTTCATCACGCGCGCGGTCACCTCGTCCTCGAAACTCTCGTGCGCCATCACGTGGCACCAGTGACAGGCGGCGTATCCCACCGAGAGCAGGATCGGGCGGTTCGATTTCTTCGCCTCGGCGAGCGCGTCCGGCCCCCACTGCCACCAGTCCACCGGATTGTGCTGGTGCTGCAGGAGATAAGGCGACGTCGCTTCCGCGAGGCGGTTGGTGTGGGCGGTATTCTGCTGAGCGGACATTGGGCAAGCCTACCGGAACTGCGACACGAGCGCGGCGCACGCCGGGACAATGTCGGCGTCGTGATGAGTGTTCCGATTGCTATGGCCCGATACGGGACGGCGGGCAAGAGGATACGCACGCGGCGCGGCAGCGCCGCAGCATTCACCGCGCTTTATTTTTTCGTGTTGGCCGAAAGTTCGGTGAGCACGAGCGGCGGTCCTTCCATCTTGCGCTCGGCCCAGCGGCAAATGTCGGCGACGGTGAACTTGTCGAGGAAGGGATTGGCCTTCACGATCTGCTCGCGCGTGGTCTTGCCGTTCGCATCCGCCTTGGCCATCACCGTTGCCGCGTCGACCATGTCCGGGGCGAGGAGCAGCGCCGCCGCGCCGGCCGGCCCTGCGAAGTGCGCAAGATAGAGCGTGCCGGCGGTCACCGGCAGGCCGCGGCGCCTGAGCATCGCCGCGTTGCGCTTCGCAAAGCGCGCGGCGATCTCGCGCGCGAGCTCGGAATTGTGGCGCAGGTCGAGAAGCTGGTCGCGTGTGCGGCCCTTCATGAGATCGGGGCGCGCGGCGCGGATCAGCTCGAGCCAGGTGTCGTCGAGAAATTGCGCCGGACCGGCCGCGCTCGAGCGCGCGTTCTTCACGTCGGCCGCGCCGCCCGATTCGGCGGCGAGGATGCGCGCGATGACGGCGTCGACCGCCGCCTTGCCGGTGAGCGTCCCGGATGTGTCGATCAGATGCAGGATGTTGAGCGCGGCGATAACGCCGAGACCGAACAGCGCGACGATCGCGCCGGCGATGGCGGCGCCGCGTCGCTTCCGACTGGGGACGGCGCGCGGCGGCGGATTTGGAATCTCCGCGATCAGCGGTGGCGGCGTTGTGCCGGGTTCGAAGCGCGGAGCCGGCGCGGCTTCGGCGCGCGCCAACTGCGCGAGCAGCCGATCGACCTCGTCGAACATGGCGGTCGTCGCTGCCTGCATGGTCTCCTGCACCCGGTGCGAACAGGAGTATCGCGCGCAGGCATGGCTTAAGAATGACCGCGGCGAGCCCAAGCTGCGGCGATGGTTAAGCGCACGATAACAAGTCGAACGATCGGGAACTTATGCCCGCGGCGGATCAAAAGCACGCGTTTTGCAGGCCTAATCGTCGAGCGAGACGCCGAAGGTTTCCTTCAGGCCGCGGCGGCCGGCGGGCGTCAGATGCACGGCGCGGCCTTCGCGCGCCCGCCTGAGCCAGCCGAGCTCGAGCGTACGGCGGCAGATTTCCGCGCCGACGAGACCCGCGACGTGATAGCGCCGCTCGCTCCAGTCGAGGCAGGCGCGGCAGAAAACCCGTCGTCCCGCGTGCTGCTGTGAAAGGTCGACGCCGAATTTGGCGAGCGCGCGTTCGCCCGCGCGCGTTAGTTCGCCGCCCTCCTCGCTCAGCGCCAGATAGCGGCGCGCGACGAGCGCGTCGGCGAGCGCGACGCCGAGACGCCCGGCGAGATGATCGTAACACGTGCGCGCAAAGCGCAGCGCGTCGTCCTGCGCCGAGCGCGGCTGATGGCGCGCCGGCGTCTCGATCGCCGCCACCGCCTTGATGCTTTCCAGCATGCGCGCGACGAGCGGCGAGGCGATGCGGTAATAGCGGTTGCGCCTTCGGCTGGTGACGGTGAGCAGGCGCGCCGCGGCAAGCTTGCCGAGATGCTCGCTGGCGGTGGAGCGCGAGATGCGCGCGCAATGCGCCAGCTCGCTCGCGGTCAGCGCCTGCCCGCCCATCAGCGCGGCGAGCATCGTCGCACGCGCGGTGTCGCCGACGAGCGCGGCGACCTCGACCAGGTTGGCGGACGCTGTCATGGCGGTCAGGCTAAGCGCGCTTCGCGCCCTCAATCAAGCGCGGATAGTTCGGCCGCCACCGAACCATGCGCGCGCCGCCTGTGCTAGCGTGCGCCGATATCAGGGAGATTGCGCAATGATCGAGCGTGTGCGCGTCGAGCCGCTGTCCACCTACCTGGAGCGCTACCGCAAAGGCAAAGCCGTCAACCCGGTGTCGGTCGCGAACGGCCTTGTGTTCGTGTCCGGCCTGCCGCCGTTCGACATGGCGACCGGCGAGATCACGCGCCAGCCGTTCGAGACGCAAGCGACGCGCGTGATGGAGCAGCTCAAGATGTGCGTCGAGGCGGCGGGCTCCTCGCTGCGGCAGGTGCTCAAGTGCAACGTCTATTGCACGCCGGGCGAGACGCATTTCGCGACGTTCAACACGGTGTACGACCGCTATTTCCCCGACGATCCGCCCTCGCGCATCTTCATGTACATCCACTCCTGGCCGGGACCGTTCGACGTCGAGATCGATTGCGTCGCCGCCGTCTAGGGCAAAATCGCAAACGCGCGCGCCGGAAAACCGAGCCCGTCGCGCACTTTCGGCCACGTCACCACGATCAGCGCGCCCTTCGCCGGCACCTCGTCGAGGTTCGCCATCACCTCGATCTGATAGTGCCCGTGCTGGAGGATGTACGTCTCCGACTCCATCTTGTCGGTTGTGTCGGTGTCCATCGCCTCGTGCCCGGTCGCGGTCACGCCGCGCTCTTCGTAGAGAAACTTGATCGTCTCGAACGCCCAGGCCGGGAACGGCGCGCGCTTGAAGCGCTCGGGGTCCTTGTCCCAGTCCTTGTACATGTCGGTGCGCAGCGCCACGAACGAACCGCGCGGCACGCGCCCGTGCGTCTTCTCCCACGCCTTGAGGTCGGCGACGGAGAAAGCGTGGTTGGCGTCTTTCGCGAGATACGGCGTGTCGTCGAGCACGATCAGCGGCAGGATCATCTGCTTGAGCGGGATCTTGTCCATGGTGATGCCGTCTTGCGCGAAATGCGCCGGCGGATCGACATGCGTGCCGTACTGTCCGACCATGTCGTAATAGGTCGTGCGGAAGCCGTCTTCCTTGATCGTGTAAGGCCGTTTCGTTTTTGGATCGTAGGCCGGCGTGAATTTCGCCTGGCCGAAGCCGGACCACACCGGCGTCGTGGGCGAAAAGCTGTGCGTGAGATCGACGAACCTTTTGCCGGCGATGATGCGGTACGCGCGTTCGAGATCGCTTGCCGCGCGCGCGGGAGAATGAGCAAGCGCAATCGTCGCGGCTAGGCCCGCAACCAGACACAAGACCGATTTCTTCATGAAGCCCTCCCAGTCATGGAGGGCGATCATAACGTTTGGGATGCCGATCCTTAAGCGCGCGGCAGCTTGCGCACCCGCACCGGCGCAAGGCGCCGCGGCGGGTGGCGGATGACGGACAGCACGACACTCACCATGAGGATGAAAAGCAGCGGTCCTTTCACCAGCACGAAACCGGCCTTGAGAATCGTTTTGACGATTTTTTCCATGACATGCGTACGGTTTTGCGTTTCCCCGGCGGTCTTCTTGTCAGGTCAACGAGTGGGCGGCGGCATGGTTCCGCGGTGGAGCTGTAAGAACCATGCCGGAATCGGCCGAAAAACGAGCGGATCGGCGACTTTCGCTACACCACCGCGCGCTTCTCTTTCGGGATCGCATCGACCAGCTTGCTCTCGATGTTGAGATGCGCCTCGACCAGCTCGTGCGGCGTGTTCGCCATCCACTGTGCAAGCGAGACGTCCATGTAGCGGCCGGCGGCGAACAATTCGAGAAAGCGCAGCGGCTCGGTGCCGGTGTTCTCGATATAATGCGGCATCGATTTCGGCACGTAGCCGACGTGGCCGGCGCGGTAGTCGAATGTGCGCGCATTGGTCTGCGCGCCGAACACGGTCATGCGGCCTTGGCCGGATATGTAGTATTGCCATTCGTCCGAAATCGGGTGCCAGTGAATCTCCCGCATGTGACCGGGCTGCACTTCGACCAGCGCCGCTGCGATGTCACTCGATATCGGGAAGTTGCGCATGTCGACGACCCGGACGGTGCCGCCGGGAGCCTGGTCCGGCTGCATCGCCATCATTCTGAACTTCATGTCGAGTGCGACTTTGCCGTTGGGATCCTTGATCCTGTCGTCATTCAGCGCGGGCGGCGCCGCGACCGGGAAAATGAAGCGCTCCTTTCCCGGAATGCGATCGAACGCGGCTTCATCGGTGCCGAAGTTTTTCGCCAGCGCCTCCTTCGGCATGTGCGCGAACATGTCGGTGATCGAAAAGGTCGAGTCCTCTGAGAATTTCCCGTTCGGAAATGCCAGAACGAATTCGGCTCCCTCGGATGAGAGGCCCTGGATCGAATGCGGAATGCCGGATGGGAAATACCAGAGATCACCGGCGGTCACGTCTTCCGTGAAGTTGTGGCCGTCATTGTCGACCGCGGTGATGCGCGCATTGCCGGCGAGCATGAAGGCCCACTCCGCCTCCTTGTGCCAGTGAAGTTCGCGTACGCCGCCCTTGTTGAGCCGCATGTTCACGCCGGCGATTGACGTGGCGACCGGCAGCTCGCGTTCGGTGACTTCGCGCGACCAGCCGCCCTCGCTCATCTTCACGTGCGTGTCGGCGAAGGCGTAATGCAGGTTCGGGATCGAGCCGTGGTCGGTCCCGGGCGGGTGCAGGAAATCCTTGTTTTGCTCTGAAATGTTGGGATTGCGCGGCCCGAGAATTGTGCCGCCTTTATTGCCGACGATGGGATTTGAAGCGGTCTGCGCGGCAGCGGCGGTCGCAAAGCCGGCGACCGCGGCGCCCGCGAGGAGCGCGCGGCGTGTGGGATTGGACATGGATAAGACTCCTTGTCGCCCCACTGATTTGTGCTGTTTGGCGAACGCGGGAACAGATTGAGTTGTTCCTGCACGGGCGCGCAATCGACGTTGCGGTGCAACGCGCGAGCGAGGTGGCAGGCTTTCCCGCGTACTGTTCGACGCAAAGTCTCACCGGGCGAGACGAATAGCGTTTGGGTATTCGCCAGCGAAAAAAGGTTCGGCTAGCCTTCCCTCTGTTTGGGGGGATGACAAACACCGTCGTGGTGCTACGTGGGTAAGCATCAAGCACGGGATAATTCAGTGATCCGGCTCACACAACGCATCGCGCAATCTGCGCGATAAGGCTGGCTGTTCGAATCGGACGACGGCAATTTCTGCGCTCGTTTATTTCCCGGCGCGGAGCTTCCCTGAAATTGAAAAGCGCGGGTGAGTGACGCCGCGTCGGTCGAATTGTTAAGTCGAGACAAACTTTATGTGTTGTCAAATCAGCATGGCGGCCTTGGTGATGGGTGGAACGACTGCTTACGCGGCCACGCGCTTTCCCGCCTATGCCGCGCTGTTGGAAACCTGCGCGGGACTGTTTTTGATCGGCGGCCTCGCGCTGCTCGGTGTCGCGCTCTCCCCGCTCCTCGCCCAGCCGTAAGGCAAATCGGCTCGCATCGGCCTCGACGATTTTCTTCCACGCCTTGTCGCGATTGAATCAGGCGCGGATCGCCTTGTACGCGATCGCGCGCGCCGGATAGCTGACCGAGCCGTCGGCGGCTTGCGGCAGCGATTGCCGCACGGCGTCGCGTATCCGCTCGCGCTCGGCATCCGAACATTTGGCGAAGGATTTGCCGACCGGGTGAAAGGTCATGGTCTGGATCTGCCAGAATTCATCGAAGCTTGGGAAGCTCCGTGTCACCTCGATCAAGGTGATGACGGCGTTGCGCAGGCCCGTTGCGTCGAGGGTCGCTTTCAGTCCGTCGGGCGATGCTTCCGGCACCAGCGGCGAGAGCGTCGGCTCGATGCCGATGCTTTTGAACGCGCGGGCCATCGGCGCGTAAGGCGCGAACGTTTCGGCCGCGGTGCGATTCCATGTGTAACCGGCGACGATGCCGCCGGGCCTTGCGACGCGATGCATCTCGCTGAACGCCTTGCGGCGATCGGGAAGGAAATGCAGCACCAGCGCGGAAACGACAATGTCGAATTCGCTTGCACCGAACGGCAGCGACAGCGCGTCGCCGACGCGGAATTCCGCGCCCGGAATGGCCTTGCGCGCGTGCTCGATCTGCGCCGGGGAAGGATCGACGCCGGCGACCGAGGCCGGCGTGCATTTCGCCAGAATGACCTCGCTGAAGGCACCGGTGCCGCAACCGACGTCCAGCCAACGCGCGTCGCGTGGCGGCGCGAGCCAGCCGAGAAACTTTTCGCCGATGGCGCGGCTCCATCGCCCCATGTAGCGCTCGTAGGCATCTGCATCGTTGAAGCGAATGGTGGTGTCCGGCATGTACGCCCTCGCGTTCCCGAAGATAGTAAAGCGCCGATGGCACGATCATGCCATCGGCGCGTCAGGTTGAGGAGCGGCGCGGCCAGAAGCCGCGGCACGTCGGGCAGAGGCTTGGCGCGTCAGCTCAGGGTGCCGAAAATCTCGCAGTGTGCGCCGAGCAGGCTGCCGGTGATCTGGGTCACCGCCTGTATTTTCTTGCCCGCGGCGACGGTGAAGGTGGCGTGCGAGCCGAACGTGCCGTTGAAGTTGCCGCCGTTGGCGCGCTGCCATTGCGAGGTCAGGCCGAAGTAGTAGGGAACGGCGCCGACGTTCCACTGCAGTTGTGCGTCGATGAAAGAACCGCTGACGGTGAAGATGCAGGATGAGTCATTGACGGTGAGGGTCTTTCCAGCCGGCACCGCCGGGAAAGTTGCTGTGCACCAGCCGGATGTGCAGTGGAACGAGCCGATCAGGACCTGGGCCTGGTAAGGCACGGGCGCGGCCGACGCCGGATCTGAGGCAAACGCACCCAGTGCGCCCGCGAGAGCGAGCGCAGAAACAAACGATTTCATTGGACCCCCAAATTCAAAAATGCGGCGCGGTTTCACGCGCGCCTGTTACCCCCGCTTCCGACTGGAACGGAGGCGGGGCCGCCGGACAAGTAAAAAGGGTATTGAAATACGGCGCCATAGTTCCAGTTGGGGGTGCTTGACGCCGATGCTGCCCTGGCTCACCTCGTGCCTCGATGTCCTCCTCGAACGACACCATCTTCGCCCTTTCTTCCGGCCGGCCGCCGGCGGCGATCGCGGTCATCCGCATCTCCGGGCCAATGGCCGGGGCCGCGCTCAAGTCGGTCATTGGCCGTGTGCCCGAGCCACGCAAGGGCGCGTTCGCGCGCATCCGCGACCCGAAAACGGGCGAGCTGATCGACGAGGCGCTGGCGCTCTGGTTTCCCGGCCCCAACAGCGAGACCGGCGAGGACACCGCCGAGCTGCAATTGCACGGCGGCCGCGCAGTGATCGCGGCGACGCTCGCGGCGCTGTCGGCCATTGACGGACTGCGCCCGGCGGAGGCCGGCGAATTCACCCGCCGCGCCTTCGAGAACGGCAAGCTCGACCTCACTGCGGTCGAAGGGCTCGCCGACCTGGTGATGGCCGAGACCGAGGCGCAGCGGCGCCAGGCGTTCCGGCAGATGAAGGGCTTGCTCGGCGAACGCGCGGAAAGCTGGCGGCAGAAGCTGGTCGAGACGCTGGCGCTGGTTGAAGCGGGTATCGATTTCTCCGACGAAGGCGACGTGCCGGCAAACCTGATCGCGCCTGCGATTGCCGCCGCTCGGTCATTGGCCGAGGAGATCAATAGGGCACTGGCCGACGCGGGACGCGGCGAGCGGCTGCGCGAGGGAATGGTCGTGGCTATCGCGGGCCCGCCGAATGCGGGGAAATCGACGCTTTTGAACCGGATCGCGCGACGCGAGGCGGCAATCGTGTCGCCTTACGCCGGCACGACGCGCGACGTGATCGAGGTGCATCTCGACCTCGACGGCTACCCGGTGACGCTGCTCGACACCGCGGGCATCCGCGAAAGCCAGGATCCGGTCGAGCAGGAAGGCGTTAAGCGCGCGCGCGAGCACGCCAAGGCGGCCGACCTGGTGCTTTGGGTCGTGGATGCTTCCGAATCGGCTCCTGTTAACCATGATTTCGGCCGCGAACAGGCGGTGTGGCAAATTGTTAACAAGGCCGACCTCGTTTCGTTAAAGAATGAATCCGGCGTGACGCAGAATGATAGGAACGGAGGTAAATTCACTCCTAACAGAGCGTTGCCAAACGTGGTTAATAAATGGTTAACGGAAAGGAATGAATCTGTATTCAGTAGCAATGAGCAAGTATTCATTCTTTCGGCCAAAGACGGCACCGGCTTTGACGCGCTGCTGACCGCCTTGGGCAAGCAGGCCGAAGCCTGGCTCGGCGGCGAGCCGGCGCTGGTCACGCGCGAGCGCCATCGGCAGGTGCTGGAATCGGCCGTTCATGCGCTTGAGCGCGCCGCAAGCAAGGATGTCGCCAGCCGCGAGGACCTGGTGGCCGAGGAGCTGCGCAGTGCAGCGCATTGCCTCGCCAGGCTGACCGGCCGGGTTGACGTCGAGGATGTCCTCGACGTGATCTTCCGCGACTTCTGCGTCGGGAAGTAGGCACAAGTGTGGGCGGCGAGTCCCCGCAAGAACGCCGGTCGGGTTATGGCGAGAAGAAGAAAATGCTCTGCGGGTTCTGCCGTTTCCTCGGCCGGAACGAATCACCGATCGGCTGGAAGAACATGGCCGCTCGGGCTGATGTTTCACGTGAAACATTGCCGGAAAGGCCCGATTTTACGGCAT
>DASZVZ010000003.1:0-4266 GCA_035546875.1 Pseudolabrys sp. | reverse complement strand
GTGACCAGATCGCGGATCGGCTGGCCGGCGACCTTCTCGTTCTTCGCCTTCGCGTTCTGGAAGTGCTTCACCACCGCGTCGACCACCGCATATTTCTTCTCGTCGTCGCAGTGCGGCGACATGGTCGGGGAGCCCCAGGTCTGCGGCAGCGCGCGCCGGAGATCGGCCATGCTCTTGTCCGGATTGCGGTCGAGCATGTCGCAGACCGCAAGCGCGAAGATCATGCCGTCGTCATAGCCGCGGCCAAACGGCTTGTTGAAAAAGAAATGACCGGACTTCTCAAAGCCGGCGATCGCGCCGAGTTCGTTCACGCGCCGCTTGATGTAGGAATGGCCCGTCTTCCAGTAGTCCGCCTTGGCGCCGTTCTGCTTGAGCACAGGATCGGTGAGGAATAGCCCGGTCGATTTCACGTCGACCACGAAGGTCGCGTTCTTGTGCAGCGCCGACATGTCGCGCGCCAGCATCACGCCGACCTTGTCGGCAAAGATCTCTTCGCCCTCGTTGTCGACGACGCCGCAGCGATCGCCATCACCGTCGAAGCCGAGACCGACGTCGGCCCGCCCGACCAGCACGGCGTCGCGCATCGCGTGCAGCATCTTCATGTCTTCGGTGTTCGGATTGTAGCGCGGGAAGGTGTGATCGAGCTCGCAATCGAGCGGCAGCACTTCGCAGCCTACCGCCGTCAGAATCTTCGGCGCGAACGCCCCCGCCGTGCCGTTGCCGCAGGCCGCCACGACTTTGAGCTTGCGCTTGAGTTTCGGCCGCTTGGTTAAATCGGCGATGTAGCGCTCGGGGAAATTTTCCACGAACTCGTAGGCGCCGCCGCCCTTGAGGTCGAACTTGGCCTCCAGCACGATTTCCTTCAACCGGTTGATCTCGACCGGGCCGAAGGTCAGCGGCCGGTTGGCGCCCATCTTCACGCCGGTCCAGCCGTTGTCGTTGTGCGAGGCCGTCACCATCGCGACGCACGGCACGTCGAGATCGAACTGCGCGAAATACGCCATCGGCGTGATCGCGAGCCCGATGTCGTAAACCTTGCAGCCCGCCGCCATCAGCCCGGAGATGAGCGCCATCTTCACCGAGGCCGAATAGCTTCGGAAATCGTGGCCGGTGACGATCTCCGGCTTCACGCCCATGTCGCGGATCAGCGTGCCGAGCCCCATGCCGAGCGCCTCGACGCCCATGAGGTTGATTTCTTTTTCCAGCAGCCAGCGCGCGTCGTATTCGCGAAAGCCGGTCGGCTTCACCAGCGGCGAGGATTCATAGGCGTAGGTATTGGGAGACAGCGCGGGCTTCGGTTTGGGAAACATCGGTCCTCGAAAAGGGCTTGGCGGGCAAACTCAATAGCCCAACGCAGAATACCGGCAAAGCGGTCCCTTGTCGTTGCAACTTTCCGGCGGAAACTTGCTGGAAATTACTGTTCGAGGATCATCCGGCCATTGGCGTATTCGTAACGCCGCAGCCGCGACAGGAAGGAAACGCCGAGCAGGTTCTGGCCGAGCGCTTCGTCGGGCAGCACCAGGGCGCTGACGTCATAGATGGTGATGTCGCCGACCTCGAGCCGATTGAGCCGCGCGCGTGCCGCTTTGATGTGCCCATTCGCGGTCGCGACACTCTCGGTGTAGTCGCCGGGCGTCGGGCGGATGCCGATCGTCGCCGCATCGGATTCGCGCAAGGTCACCAGCGAGGCGCCGGTATCGACGATGAAGTTGAGGCGGCGGCCGTCGACTTCCGCTTCGGTCGCGAAGTGACCGTTGCGGTCGCTCGACAGCGTGAGGCTGCGCGATGCAGTGCCGGACTTCGGCGCAGCCGCGGCGTGCTGGACGGACGCCACGTTGCTCGAGGGATGCGTTACCGTGCGGTCGGCATATTTGGCGAGATAACCGCCACCCACCATTACCAAGGCCGCGAAGACGAGAATGTTGCGCATGCGCGAATTCCGGCGAAATGCACGGCGATCCAAGCAGACCGGCATTCAAGGCCCGATTAATGCTGCGCGTGCGTCTGGAAGAATGGTGAGCGGAGCGTTAAGCCGATGCCGTCAATTCGAGCTATTCGCCACGACGCTTGGCGCGGCGCGTGGCCGGCGCGGCAAGCGGATCGTCCGGCCAGGGATGCTTCGGATAGCGGCCTTTCATCTCGGCTTTCACGTCGGCATAGCTGCCGCGCCAGAATCCGGGAAGATCGCGGGTCACCTGCACCGGCCGGTGCGCCGGCGACAACAACTCGAGGACGAGCGGCACGCGGCCGGCGGCAATCGTCGGGTGTTGGGCGAGGCCGAACAATTCCTGCACGCGGATCGAGAGCTTCGGCCCCTCCTCCGCTTCGTAATCGATCGGCGCGTGCGAGCCCGACGGCGCGGTGAAGTGCGTGGGCGCTTCCGCGTCGAGCCGCTTGCGTAAACTCCAAGGCAGCAGCGCGTCCAACGCCGAAGCAAGATCGTCGGCTCCGATCTGCGCCAGCGCGGTCTTGGACGTGAGAAACGGGGCGAGCCATTCGGCGGCATTGCGCGCGAGCGCCTCATCCGACAGATCCGGCCATTCGTCCCCTTCCGACCGGCGCAGGAACGCCACGCGATTGCGCAATTGCAGTTGCGCCTTCGTCCACGGCAGCTTGCCGATGCCGAGCGCCGCGACGCCTTCGGCGAGAAGCCTGGCGGTCTCGTGGTCGGGCGAAATCGTGCGGATCTGCTCACTGAGGACGAGCGCGCCGAGACGGCGGCCACGGCGCGCGCGCAACGACGCCGAGCTGCGATCGAACGACACCTGCCCGCGATCCTCGATCTCGCCGGCAAAACGCGCCTCTATTTCGGCGAGCGTGATCGGCGCCGCCAGCACGATGCGGCTTGCCGCCGCCGCGCCTGTCAGCTCCGCGACCGCAAGGAATGGCTCGCGCGCCAACGGTGACGCCGGGTCGACGTTGCCGCCACGGCCATTGGCAAGCAGGAACGCGCCATTGCCGCCGCCGCGATTCTTCGCGATCCGGTCGGGATAGGCGAGCGCGAGTAACGAGCCGGCGGAATGTCCATGACTGCGCTCCTTGCCGCCGGCTGTGCCAGCCCATCGCTGCGCCATCGCGCGGGCGTCCTCGGCTCGGCGCGAGCGGTCGCGGCGGAATTGATCGAGCCGGTGGCGCAGATCGGGATCGTCGCCGCCGAGCCCGCGCTCGGTCAGCACCGCGGCGATGGTCGCCGCGAGCAATCCGGCGCCCGCCTCCGCGGCATCGACCACCATGCGCGCGAGCCGCGGCGGCAACGGCAGGCGGCGCAGCTTGCGGCCTTCGTCCGTGATGCGGCCCTGCTCGTCGACCGCGCCGAGCTCGCGGAGCAGCGCCCTCGCCTCGCCGAGCGCGGCTGACGGCGGCGGATCCAGGAAGGCGAGCTTGCCCGGATCGGCCGCACCCCATTGCGCCAGATCGAGCACGAATGAGGAAAGGTCGGCGGAGAGGATTTCCGGCCGCGTGTAGGGCTCCAGCGAGCCCGTCTGCGGCTCGTCCCACAGCCGGTAGCAGACGCCGGGCTCGGTGCGGCCGGCGCGGCCACGGCGCTGGTCCGCCGCCGCGCGCGAGACCCTCACCGTTTCGAGCCGCGTGAGCCCGACGTCCGGCTCATAGCGCGGCACGCGCGCAAGGCCGCTGTCGATGACGACGCGCACGCCCTCGATGGTCAGCGAGGTCTCCGCGATCGAGGTCGCCAAAACGACCTTGCGGCGTCCCGGCGGCGACGGCGAGATCGCGCGATCCTGCTCGCGCGCATCGAGCGCGCCGTAAAGCGCGACGATGTCGGTTATCTTGTCGGTGATGCGCTCCTTCAGCAGTGTCTCGGTGCGGCGGATTTCACCGGCGCCCGGCAGGAACACCAGCAGCGAGCCGGTGTCGGCGCGCAGCGCGCGTTCGACAGCATCCGTCACCTGCCGCTCGATCGGCGCGCGCGCATCGCGGCCGAGATAGCGAGTCTCGATCTCGAAGCTGCGGCCGAGGCTTTCGACGACCGGCGCGTTGCCGAGCAGCGCCGCCACACGCGCGCCGTCGAGGGTCGCCGACATCACCAGGATTTTCAGATCGTCGCGCAAGCCCCGCTGTACGTCACGCGCCAGCGCAAGCCCGAGATCGGCATCGAGCGACCGCTCATGAAATTCGTCGAACAGCACGGCGGCAACGCCATCGAGCGACGGATCGTCCAGCACCAGCCGTGTGAAGATCCCCTCGGTGACGACCTCGATGCGCGTGCGCTTGCCGATCTTCGAGCCAAAGCGCACCCGCAGACCG
>DASZVZ010000002.1:0-19783 GCA_035546875.1 Pseudolabrys sp. | reverse complement strand
CGGCCTTGCTGTCGTATCGAGGCGCGACGGCTTTCCCGCCGACGCGCCGCTTCTTGTTGTGCCCGACGTGCTCGAGGCTTTGCGCGATCTAGCGCGCGCGGCGCGCAAACGTCTTGGCGGCAAGGTGATCGCCGTCACCGGGTCAGTCGGTAAAACCGGTACGAAAGAAGCGTTGCGGCTTGCGCTTTCGCCCGACGGCGAGACGCATGCATCCGCCGCTTCCTACAATAACCACTGGGGCGTGCCGCTCTCGCTCGCGCGTTGCCCGGAAACGTCGAAATTCGCAGTGTTCGAAATCGGCATGAACCATGCCGGTGAAATCACGCCGCTGACGAAACTGGTGCGCCCGCACGTCGCCGTCATCACTACGATCGAGCCGGTGCATCTGGAATATTTCGGCTCGCTTGAGAAGATCGCCGACGCCAAGGCGGAAATATTCCTTGGGCTTGAGCCGGGCGGCGCCGGGGTGCTCAACCGCGACAACGAGCAATACGCGCATCTCGCCGCGGCGGCGAAGAAGGCCGGCGTCGGGCATATCGTCTCATTCGGCGAACACAAGGACGCCGACGCGCGCCTGCTGCGCTATTCGCTGCATCCCGAATGCTCTACGGTCGAAGCGAATATCCTCGGCACGCCCGTCACCTACAAGCTTGGCGCGCCGGGCCGCCACCTGGTGCTCAACTCGCTTGCTGTGCTGGCCGCGGTGTCGCTCGCCGGCGCTGATCTGGCGCTGGCCGCGGTTGCGCTCGCGCAACTCAAGCCGGCAATCGGGCGCGGGGCGCGCGTGACGCTTGCGTTGCCGGGCGGCAGCGCGTTGCTGATCGACGAAAGCTACAACGCCAACCCGGCATCGATGCGCGCGGCAATCGCTCTGCTCGGTCAGGCTCCGGTCGGCGCGCGCGGGCGGCGCATCGCTGTGCTCGGCGACATGCTGGAACTCGGCGCGGAGGGTGTGACGCTCCACCGCAGCCTGGCGGATTCCCTGGCCGCCGCGCACGTCGATCTCGTGTTCTGCAGCGGACCGTTGATGCGCTCCTTGTGGGAAACTCTGCCGGCCGCACGTCGCGGCGGTCATGCGGAAACGGCAGCCGCGCTCGAACCGGTCGTGCTTGACGCTATCGGCGCCGGCGATGCCGTGATGGTCAAAGGCTCGCTCGGCTCTAAAATGGGACCGATCGTCAAGGCGTTGGAACGCCGCTACCCACATCAGGGTCAAAATCTTCTCGAAGACGCGCCGCTCCGGAACTGACTGCCGCCTCGGGTTCTCGCGGCGAGGGGGGCTTTATTCTCGTCGGGTAAATCTTTCCTTTGAATTCCCGACTAATATTGCGGCCGGCGATTCGGGCTGTTTGCGCCGGAAAAATAAGCTATAGGCTGTCCCGATGTTTTATTGGCTGGTCGAACTCTCCGACAAGTTCTCGCTCCTTAACGTTTTTCGCTACATCACTTTCCGCACCGGCGGCGCCATCGTCACCGCGCTGATTTTCGTTTTCCTGTTCGGCGGTCCGATCATCGATCTCTTGCGCATCAAGCAGGGCAAGGGTCAGCCGATTCGCGCCGACGGTCCGCAGTCGCATCTCGTCACCAAGATCGGTACGCCGACGATGGGCGGACTGATGATTCTCTCCGGGCTCCTCGTCTCGACTTTGTTGTGGGCGAACCCGATGAATCCATACGTCTGGATCGTCCTGTTCGTGACGCTGAGTTTCGGGTTGATCGGCTTCTATGACGACTATCTGAAAGTCACCAAGCAGACGCACACCGGCTTTGCCGGACGAACGAGGCTCGGCGCCGAGGCGCTGGTCGCCGTGATTGCCTGCATGCTGCTCACGCATCTCGGTCGCGGCACGATCGCGACCTCGCTGGTATTTCCGTTCTTCAAGGACCTGGTGATCAATCTCGGCTGGGCCTTCGTGCTGCTCGGCGCTTTCGTCAT
This sequence comes from Pseudolabrys sp., assembly GCA_035546875.1. Taxonomy (GTDB): domain Bacteria; phylum Pseudomonadota; class Alphaproteobacteria; order Rhizobiales; family Xanthobacteraceae; genus Pseudolabrys. Next base: position 17,847 of record DASZVZ010000002.1, on the reverse strand, counting down.
TGTCGGCGCCGGCAATGCGGTCAACCTCACCGACGGCCTCGACGGCCTCGCCATCGTGCCGGTGATGATCGCGGCGGCGAGTTTTGGCTTGATCGCGTACCTGGCCGGCAACGCGGTGTTCGCCGAGTATCTGCAAATCCATTACGTGCCGGGTACCGGCGAACTGGCGGTGCTGTGCGGCGCGGTGATCGGCGCGAGTCTCGGCTTCCTCTGGTTCAACGCGCCGCCGGCTTCGATCTTCATGGGCGACACCGGCTCGCTCTCGCTCGGCGGCCTGCTCGGCGCGGTCGCGGTTGCGATCAAGCACGAGATCGTGCTGGCAATCGTCGGAGGCCTGTTCGTGCTCGAAGCCGTGTCGGTGATCGTCCAGGTGGTTTCGTTCAAGCTCACGGGCAAACGCGTGTTCAAGATGGCGCCGATCCATCATCACTACGAGCAGCTCGGCTGGACCGAGCCGCAGATCGTGATCCGCTTCTGGATCGTCGCGGTCGTGCTGGCGCTCGCGGGCCTTGCGACGCTGAAATTGAGATGAGTTTTCTTGCTGTCATTCCGGGACGGTGCGCAGCGCCGGATTCGGAATCCATAATCCCGGTCTGTCAATACGGATCCCGGGTTCGCTCGTTTTCGCTCTCGCCCCGGAATGACGAAGGGCGGCAATGATCCCCGTCACCAGCCTTGCGGATAAGACGGTCGCGCTGTTCGGGCTCGGCAGTTCGGGGCTCTCCAGCGCACGCGCCTTGATCGCCGGCGGCGCCAAGGTCATCGCCTTCGACGACGACGCCAACAAGCTCGACGAAGCAAAAGCCGCCGGGATCGGAACAGAGGATCTTCACGATATCGAGTGGCGCACGGTTGCAGCGCTGGTGCTCGCGCCCGGCGTGCCGCTCACCCATCCGAAGCCGCATTGGTCGGTAACGCTCGCGCGCCAGAACGAAGTCGAAATCATCGGCGACATCGAGCTGTTCTGCCGTGAGCGGGCAAAGACTGCGCCGAAGGCCCCGTTCGTCGCCATCACCGGCACCAACGGCAAATCGACCACGACCGCGTTGATCGCGCACATCCTGCGCAGCGCCGGCTTCGACTCGCAGATGGGCGGCAATATCGGCGTGCCATTGTTAAATCTCGAACCGTTCGCACCCAAACGCGTCTACGTCGTTGAGGTGTCGTCCTATCAGATCGATCTGGCGCCCTCGCTCAAGCCGACGGTCGGCATTCTGCTGAATATCTCGGAAGATCATCTCGACCGGCACGGCACGATGGAAAACTACGCCGCGATCAAAACGTTGCTGGTCGCCGGCGTGGAGGAAGGCGGCACGGCGGTGATCGGTATCGACGACCGTTACAGCCGTCTCGCTGCCGAGCGCGTGGAGCGCGCGGGCAAGAAAGTCGTGCGCGTATCGGTGCTGGCGCCGGTGCGCGACGGTTACTACGCCGAAGGTACCCGCATCCTGCGCGCCATCGGCGGCAAGGCGCATGCGGTGGCGCAGCTTGCCGGCATCAGTTCGATGCGCGGCGCGCACAACGCGCAAAATGCCGCCTGCGCGGTCGCGGCCTGCGCAGCGCTCAAGCTCAGCCTGACGGAAATTCAGAAGGGGCTGACGAGTTTCCCCGGGCTCGCGCACCGCATGCAGCAGATCGCCCGCAAGGGCAATGTCATCTTCGTCAACGACTCGAAGGCGACCAACGCGGATTCCGCCGCGAAGGCGCTCGCGAGCTTCAAGGACATTTTCTGGATCGCCGGGGGCAGGCCGAAAACCGGCGGCATCGAAAGCCTTGCCGAATTTTTCCCGCGCATCCGTAAGGCTTACCTGATCGGCGAAGCGGCCGACGAGTTCGCCAGAACGCTGGACGGCAAGGTGCCCTACGAGATCACCGAGACCCTGTCGCGCGCCATCGATGCAGCCACCGACGATGCGGAAGATTCCGGCATCAAGGATGCCGTGGTGCTGCTGTCGCCGGCCTGCGCGTCATTCGACCAGTACCGCAACTTCGAGGTCCGCGGCGAAGCCTTCCGCGACCTGGTGCTGGCCATTCCGGGCATCGAATCCGCCCGGCGGTGAACAGTTTGTTAATGCGCGGAAACCATATTCAGGCCGGACGTGAGTGGCCGGCCCGGCCGTTTGGGGTTCCCGATGGTCTCGCGCGCAGAAAGAACGCCTTTTGGCGAATGGTGGTGGACAGTCGATAGACTGAGTCTCGCCGCCATCGGCGCGTTGATGATTGCCGGCATCGTGCTCTCGCTCGCCGCAAGCCCGCCGATCGCGGCGCGCCTCGGGCTGGAGCCGTTCTTCTTCGTCAATCGCCACATCCTCTATCTCATCCCGGCGGTCGCGGTAATGCTTGCGGTGTCGTTCCTGACGCCACGCCAGATCCGGCGGCTCGCACTCATCGTGTTCGCCATAAGCCTGATCCTCGCGGCGGCAACGCCCTATCTTGGGCCGGAAATCAAGGGCGCGCGGCGTTGGCTGATAATTCTCGGCGTCAATATCCAGCCATCCGAATTTCTCAAGCCAGCCTTCGTCATCCTCACCGCCTGGCTGTTCGGCGAATCCGCGCGCAAGCCGGACATGCCGACCAACGCGCTGGCGCTCGCGCTGCTGCTTATCGTGGTGGCGCTGCTGGTGCTGCAGCCGGATTTCGGCCAGACCATGCTGATCGCGCTGGTCTGGGGCGCGCTGTTCTTCATGGCCGGCATGCGCTTGATCTGGGTATTCGGACTGGCGGGCATTGCCGCGATCGGGCTTACCGGCGCTTACTACACGGTGCCGCACGTCGCGCGCCGCATCCAGCGCTTCCTCGATCCGTCCACAGGCGACACGTTCAACATCGATCTTGCGACCGATTCTTTCCTGCGCGGCGGCTGGTTCGGCGTCGGGCCGGGTGAGGGCACCATCAAGCGTATCCTGCCCGAGGGCCACACCGACTTCGTATTTTCTGTAGCCGCTGAAGAATTCGGCATCGCCCTCTGCCTCGTATTGGTCGCGCTGTTTGCTTTTATCGTGATCCGCTCGCTTTTGCGCGCACTGCGCAACGAGGATCCGTTCACGCGCTTTGCGGCGACAGGCCTGGCCATCCTGTTTGGCCTGCAATCGGCGATCAATATCGCCGTGAACTTGCATCTGATCCCCGCCAAGGGCATGACGCTGCCGTTCATTTCTTACGGCGGTTCCTCGATGATCTCGCTCGCCTACGGCATGGGCATGTTGCTGGCGCTCACACGCGAACAGCCGCGCGTCGTGATGACGGCGTCGCCGCATCTGGTTGCGAGAGGTGCCGTGTGATGACCGCTCGCGACGTGCCGCTCGTGCTCGTCGCGGCTGGGGGAACCGGAGGTCACCTCTTTCCCGCCGAGGCACTCGCGGCCGCGCTGGCGAAGCACGGCATCGCCGTCGACCTCGCCACCGACAAGCGTGCCGCGCATTTCAAGTTTCCGGCGCGCGAGGTTCATCTTATTCCAAGCGCGACGCTGCGCGGACGAAATCCGCTTGCCTACGCGCGTACGGCTACGGTGCTGGGCTTCGGCGTTGTGAAAGCATGGATGGTGCTCGGTCGCGTTCGCCCGGCAATCGTCGTCGGCTTTGGCGGCTATCCGACGGTTCCCCCGCTCTATGCCGCAACCCTGCGCGGCATCCCGACCTTATTGCATGAGCAGAACGGTGTGATGGGCCGCGCCAATCGCCTGCTCGCTGCGCGCGTCACGGCGATTGCCACCGGTTTTCGCGACGTTGCCGGGGTCGATCCTGCGGTCAAAGCGAAAATGACCTTCACAGGCAATCCGGTCCGACCAGCGGTCGCCGCCGCGGCGGCGACGCCATTCGCCGAACCGGCTCCGGACGGAAAATTCCGCCTCACGGTTTTCGGCGGCAGCCAGGGTGCCCGCGTGATGGCAGACGTGGTTCCCGCCGCAATCGAGCGCCTGACTTCGGACCTGCGCGGGCGGCTTGCAATCACCCAGCAGGCGCGTGGCGAGGACCTGACACGCGTGCGTGAAGCATATGCCAGGCTGGGCGTCGCGGCCGAAACCGCGGATTTCTTCAATGATCTCCCGACGCGTGTCGCAACGAGCCACTTGGTCGTGTCCCGCTCCGGCGCCTCGACGGTTGCCGAGCTATCGGCGATTGGCCGGCCCGCCATATTGGTGCCGCTACCTCATGCGCTCGATCAGGACCAGCTTGCCAATGCCGGCGTGCTGGAGAAGTCAGGCGGGGCGATCCGGATCGATCAATCGGCTTTTACGCCGGACCGGCTCGCCGGCGAACTGACGGCGCTGGCCGGTGATCCGGCGCGCCTTGGTCGTATGGCGGCGGCGGCGAAAACGGCTGGTGTGATCGATGCCGCTGACAGGCTTGCAGATTTGGTAATGAAGGTGGCCGCGCTTTAAGCATTTGTCACAGCCGGGCTTGCTCCGGCCATCTGCGTCTTGCATGAAGCGCCCGCGAATACACAACGGGCCGGAATATCACCGGCCGCAAACTGAGACCTTGAAGGGCGACATATGAAGCTGCCGCGCGACATCGGGCCGGTCCATTTCGTCGGGATCGGCGGCATCGGCATGAGCGGCATTGCCGAGGTACTCGTCAATCTCGGCTACACTGTCACCGGCTCGGATGTCGCGGACAGTGCCAACGTCAAGCGCCTGCGCGAGAAAGGCGTGAAAGTGGCGGTCGGCCACAAGGCGGAAAACCTCGACGGCGCCGACGTAGTGGTCGTCTCGTCCGCCATCAAGCCGGACAATCCGGAGCTCGTGGCTGCGCGCGCGCAGCGTCTGCCGGTCGTGCGTCGCGCCGAGATGCTGGCCGAGTTGATGCGGCTGAAAAGCTGCGTCGCCATTGCCGGTACGCACGGCAAGACGACGACCACGTCGATGGTGGCGAGTTTGCTCGATGCCGGCGGATTCGATCCGACCGTAATCAATGGCGGCATCATCAACGCCTACGGGACCAACGCGCGGCTCGGCACCGGCGACTGGATGGTTGTCGAGGCGGACGAGTCCGACGGTACGTTTCTGAAACTGCCGGCAGATATTGCCATCGTCACCAACGTCGACGCGGAACATCTTGACCACTTCAAGACGTTCGCGGCCGTGCAGGAAGCTTTCATCGATTTCGTGGAGAACGTGCCGTTCTACGGCTTCGCCGTGATGTGCACCGATCATCCGATCGTGCAGCGCCTCGTCGGCCGCATAGCCGATCGCCGCATCATCACCTACGGTGAGAACCCGCAGGCCGATGTGCGGCTCGCAGACGTTCGTCACGCTGACGGCAATTCGCAATTCAGCGTGCTGTTCCGCAATCGCGACGGACAGGTGGTGCACACCATCGACAAGCTCGCATTACCGATGCCCGGCCGCCACAATGCGCTCAACGCCACGTCGGCGATCGCCGTCGCGCACGAGCTCGGCATCTCGGATGATAAAATCCGCGGCGCGCTTGCGAAATTTGGCGGCGTCAGGCGGCGCTTCACCCGGGTCGGCGAATGGAATGGCGTGACCGTCATCGATGACTACGGCCATCACCCGGTCGAGATCGCGGCGGTATTGAAGGCCGCTCGCGAGTCGACGAAAGGCCAGGTGATCGCGGTGGTGCAGCCGCATCGCTATACGCGGCTCAAGACTCTGTTCGAGCCGTTCTCGACCTGCTTCAACGATGCGGATGCCGTAATAGTAGCCCACGTTTATCCCGCAGGCGAAGCGCCGATCGAAGGCGCCGACCGCGATCATCTCGTCACGGCGCTGCGCGCTCGCGGACACCGGCAGGTCATTCCGCTCGACGGCCCCGAAAAGCTCGCACCAATCGTCAAGGGGCTGGCCAAGCCCGGCGACTACGTCGTCTGCCTCGGAGCTGGCTCGATCACGCAATGGGCCTACGCATTGCCCGGTGAACTGAAGGCGCTATGAGTTTTCCCGACATCGTCCCGGCGCTGAAGACGAAGATGCCGGAGCTGCGCGGCCGCCTTTTGGCGAACCAGCCGCTCGCGACGGTAAGCTGGTTTCGCACCGGCGGTCCGGCGCAGGCGTTCTATCTGCCGGAGGATGAAAACGACCTCTGCTATTTCCTGAAAAATCTCCCGCAGGACATCCCCGTCACGGTGATCGGCGCGAGCTCGAACCTGATCATCCGCGACGGCGGCGTGCCGGGCGTGGTGGCGCGATTGAGCCGCGGCTTCAATGACATCAAAGTCGAGGAAGGATATCGCGTGCGCGCGGGCACAGCGGTGCTCGACGTAATGGTTGCGCGCGCGGCGCAGGCTGCCGGTGTGGCTGGCCTCGCCTTCCTCAGCGGCATTCCCGGCTCGATCGGCGGCGCGCTGCGCATGAATGGCGGCGCTTATGGCGGTGAGACAAAAGACGTTCTGATCGAGGCCCGCGGGATCGATCGTCAGGGCGAGGTTCACACCTACACCAACGCCGACATGAAATTCTCCTACCGCCGCTGCGGCGTGCCGGACGACGTCATCTTTACGCAAGCGGTATTTCAGGGCCGCGCCGGTGATCCGGTCGAAATCGCCGCCGAGATGGCTGATATCAAGAGGAAGCGCGAAGCGAGCCAGCCCAAGAACAAGACATGCGGCTCGACCTTCAAAAATCCGCCGGGTCACAAAGCCTGGCAATTGATCGACGCCGCCGGGTGCCGCGGTTTGACCGTCGGCGGCGCGCAGGTATCCGAACTTCACTGCAACTTCCTGCTCAATCTCGGCGGCGCCACCGCGGCCGACATTGAGAAACTCGGTGAGGCCGTGCGCGAGCGCGTAAAGGCCAATTCCGGCGTCGAGCTGGAATGGGAGATCAAGCGGATCGGGGTCGCCTGACGTTACCCGTTCGGATTGTTCGGCGGCGGCGTGAGCCGGAGCACATTTTCCAGCGGCGTCTTCGATACCTGCAACGTTCCGTCGAACGGCGACTCTTGCTCCGCAATCAGCCCGAGCGCGACGACTGCCGCAATCGAGAAGATGGTGAGGGCGAGCGCGTTCGCACGCGGCCGCTCGAGATGCACGATGCCGATCGATACTTGCGTGATCAGGCAGAGTATCAGCACCGTATACCATTTGATCTCGTTGGTGCGATCGGTGCCGAGCGCAAGCCGGTCGGCGCGCGCGGCCGCGACTCTCATCGTCAGATTCACCAGCGCGTTGTGTACGGGCTGGCCGGCGTCGCGTCCGGTCGCCGGATCGGCGACCGTCTGCATGAGCGCGCTGAGCGCGGCGTCGGTTTGCGGCGCGCCCCTGCCGGTCGGGATAAGCGGCCACTCGTCATGGGTCACCGACCCCGCATAGGCGCGGATCGCGTTGCGGACGCGCGCCATGTCGCTCACCGAGGCGATGCTGAGGGCGTGCATGCTCGTGAGCGCCTCGGCTTCCGATTGCACCGCGCGCGTCGCCTGCCGGTTGCGGTCGGCGATGTCGGCGGCGAGAAAGCCGGTGAGCAAGGCAAACAGCAGCGCGATCGCGCCGAAATAGGGCGCGACCACGCCGACGCAGCTCTGGATCGGTGCGCGCAGGGGGGAATAGAACAAAAGCCAGAAGATCAAGAGCGCGGTCAGCGCATAAAACGCGATGAGCGCGCCGAGAATGCCGCCGAGAGGAAGGTCAAGCCAGGCATAAAGCATATTGGCACCGGAGCTTGCGCGTTAAGGCTGACGCAATTTGCCCTCGCGGAGCCTTATTTGCCACGGGTCAATCGGCTAGGGAATAAGCCTCGAATCTGAGATTGTGCGCGCGCAACCGGGGCTGAGATGGCGGAAAAGCACGTCGCGGTACTGATGGGTGGTTGGTCGGCCGAGCGCGACGTCAGTCTGCGTTCCGGCACGGCCTGCGCCGCCGCGCTGGAAAAAGTCGGCGGTTATCGCGTGAGCATGCTGGACGTCGACCGCGAGGTCGCCGCGCGCCTGCGTGACCTCAAGCCCGACGTCGCGCTCAATTTGCTGCACGGCCGGCCGGGCGAAGACGGCACGTTGCAGGGCGTGCTCGAGATCCTCGGCATCCCATACAGCCACTCCGGCGTGCTCGCTTCCGCGCTGGCGATGCAGAAAGATCTTGCCAAATCGGTCCTCAAGGCTGCCGGCGTGCCGGTGCCGGGCGGGATAATCGCCGACCGCAGCGAGGCGGCCAAGCGCCACCTGATGCCCGCGCCTTATGTCATCAAGCCGATCGCCGAAGGCTCCAGCGTCGGCGTTTTCGTGGTGCGCGAGGATCACAAGTACCCGCCACAGGAGCTCGGAAGGGCGGACTGGGCCTACGGCGAGCGGCTGCTGCTCGAGCCCTTCATCCCCGGCAAGGAACTGACCTGTGCGGTCATGGGCGAGGAGGCGCTTGGCGTCATCGAAATCGTCCCAACCGCGAAGTTCTACGACTATGAGGCAAAATACGCGCCCGGCGGCTCGAAACATCTTTTGCCGGCGCCAATTTCACCCTTTGTTTACCAAGAGGCCCGAAGACTAGCACTGGCGGCCCATCGCGCGCTCGGCTGCCGGGGAGTCACGCGTGCGGACTTCCGCTACGACGACGGTCTTGAGGGGACAAGGGGACTGTTTTGCTTAGAGGTCAATACCCAACCGGGCATGACCGAAACCTCTCTCGTGCCAGAGCTTGCTGCCCACGCGGGCATAACGTTTGAAGAGCTGGTGCGATGGATGGTCGAGGACGCCTCGCTCAATCGCTGACGTCACTGTTTAGACGAAATGCGCCGCGCCGGCAGCGCGCGCATTCGCACGTGCACGTCCTGTTCGGACGCTGGCGCCGGATGGTGCGGCGCTGGGCGGCACCGGTCCTGCGTCTCGAAATGCCGCGCGGTGTCGGCTCCGCCGCGGCGATCATGCTGGTGATCGCCAGCTTCGGCTACGGCCTGGTGCGCGGTGGCCACATGCCCATGATCGCCGATGAAATCCAGGATCTCTGCGACGGCGCCGCCAATGCGGTCGGCTTCCGCGTCGCGTCGGTGGCGCTGAGCGGAGAAAAGCAGCTCACCCGCGAGGATATCTTCAAGCTCGCCGGCATCACCGACCGCACCTCGCTGGTGTTCGTCAATGCCGCCGCGATGCGCGCCCGGTTGAAGGCGAGTCCGTGGGTGGCCGACGCCACGGTGCTGAAACTCTATCCCGACCGGCTGCAGATCCACATCACCGAGCGCGAAGCGTTCGCGCTTTGGCAGAGGGACGGACTGGTCTCCGTCATCTCGATCGACGGAATCGTGCTCGAGCCATTCGTGCCCCAACGTTTCAGGACGCTGCCGCTCGTGGTGGGCCGCGGCGCCGAACACGAGGCACGCGATTTCCTTCATCTCGTCGCCGACTATCCCGATATTGCCGAGAATGTGCGTGCTTTCGTGCTGGTCGCCGAGCGGCGCTGGAATCTCTACCTCAAGAACGGCATCGAGGTTCGCCTGCCCGAAAGCGGCGTGTCGCAGGCGCTCGCCACGCTGGTCACGCTCGACCACGACAAGAAGCTGCTCTCGCGCGATATAGCCGCGGTCGATTTGCGTTTGCAGGACCGCGTCGTCGTGCGCCTGTCCGATGCCGCCGCCGCAGCACGCGCCGAAGCGCTCAAGGAAAAAGACAAAAAGCCGAAACGCAAAGGAAGCGACGCATGAACGTGCTCCATTTCGGCATGACTCCGAAAATGAAGCCGGTGTCGCCCAAGCGCGCCGCCGTCGTCGCCGCGCTCGACATCGGCACCAGCAAGATCGTCTGCCTGATCGCGCGCCTCGAGCCGCACGCGCCGCAGGAAGTGCTGCGCCGCCGCAGTCACGGCGTGCGCGTGCTCGGCTTCAGCCATACCGCCGCGCGCGGTGTCAAAGCCGGCAGCGTGGTCGACCTTATCGAAGCCGAGGAAGCCGTCCGCCAGGCCATCGACCTCGCGGAAAAATCGGCAGGCGTGCAGCTTGAGTCGGTCGTGGTGTCGCTGTCCGGCGGACGGCCCTCGAGCGAGCGCTTCACCGCCGACGTCGAGCTTATGGGCGGCGTGGTGACCGATGGCGATATCGGCCGGGTGCTCAATGCCGCGAGCCGCCATTCCGTGCGTGACGGGCGCGCCATCCTGCACTCTCTGCCGATCGGCTACGCCCTCGACGAAGCGCGCGGCATCCGCGAGCCGCGCGGCATGCTTGGCCGCTATTTCGGCGTCGACATGCACATGGTCACCGCCGAAGGCGCAACCGCCCGCAACCTGATGTTGACGGTCGAGCGCAGTCATATCCGTGTCGAGGCCATGGTCGCGTCCCCCTACGTCGCCGCCCTGTCAGTTTTGGCAGACGACGAGGCCGACCTTGGCGCCGCCTGCATCGATATGGGGGCCGGAACGACCACAATTGCTGTTTTTTCGGGCGGCCGCTTCGTTCATGCCGACGGTTTTGCCTTGGGCGGCTACCACGTGACCCTCGATCTGGCCCGCGGACTCAATGCCCGTATTGCCGACGCAGAGCGAATCAAGGCGATCTATGGCAGTGTTCTGACGGGTGGGTCGGATGAGCGCGACATGATTACCGTCCCCCCGGTCGGTGACGACGATCGGGAGCCGCCCCAGTTCGTTTCCCGGGAGACCCTCGTGCGCATCATCAAGCCGCGCGTGGAGGAGATTCTGGAAATGGTGCGCGACCGCTTGGCCGCGTCTCCTTTCGCGGCTGAGCCGCGCGCGCGTGTGGTGCTCACCGGCGGCGCGAGTCAACTCGCCGGCCTTGCGGATTTAGCGACGCGTATCCTTCGGCGCCCGGTGCGTATCGGTCGCCCTCTTGGCGTAGCGGGTATGCCCGAGTCTGCCAAAGGTCCGGCATTCGCCGTGGCCGGCGGCCTCTTGGTCTATCCGCAGGCGGCACATCTTGAACACTTCGAACCGCGGCGAACGCGGCACCTGATGACAGGAACGGGCGGTTACATGGCACGGGTCGGACAATGGCTTCGCGAGAGCTTCTGACGATCCTCTTCACCAAGCGGCCGGTGGCGGACCGGCCCGACTGGCGGCGTGCGTGCCGCCCGCGACATACAGAGGCAACCACATGACGATCAATCTCAAGATTCCAGACATCCGCGAGATGAAGCCGCGGATCACCGTGTTCGGCGTCGGCGGCGCCGGGGGCAACGCGGTCAACAACATGATCACGGCAGGCTTGCAGGGCGTTGACTTCGTCGTGGCCAACACTGACGCGCAAGCGCTCACGATGTCGAAAGCCGAGCGCATCGTGCAGATGGGCGTCCAGGTCACTGAAGGCCTCGGCGCGGGCTCGCAGCCTGAAGTCGGACGCGCGGCAGCGGAAGAAGTGATCGACGAAATTCGCGATCATCTCTCAGGCGCGCACATGATCTTTGTCACCGCCGGCATGGGCGGCGGTACCGGCACCGGCGCGGCCCCGGTCATCGCCAAGGTCGCCAAGGAGCTCGGCATTCTGACCGTCGGCGTGGTGACCAAGCCGTTCCACTTCGAAGGCCAGCGCCGCATGCGCTTTGCCGAAGCGGGCATCGTCGAGCTGCAAAAGGTCGTCGATACGCTGCTAATCATCCCGAACCAGAACCTCTTCCGCGTCGCAAACGAAAAGACCACTTTTGCCGACGCCTTCGCGATGGCCGACCAGGTGCTCTACTCGGGCGTTGCCTGCATCACCGATCTGATGGTTAAGGAAGGTCTCATCAATCTCGACTTCGCCGACGTGCGCGCCGTGATGCGCGAGATGGGCAAGGCGATGATGGGCACCGGTGAAGCGTCCGGCGAGAAGCGCGCTCTAACCGCCGCGGAAGCCGCGATAGCAAATCCGCTGATCGACGACAGTTCGATGAAGGGCGCCAAGGGCCTGCTCATCTCGATCACCGGCGGCAAGGATCTGACGCTGTACGAAGTCGACGAGGCCGCAACCCGCATCCGTGAGGAAGTCGATCAGGACGCCAACATTATCGTCGGCGCCACTTTCGACGAAAGCCTCGACGGCATCATCCGCGTTTCGGTGGTCGCGACCGGGATCGACAATACCGGCATCATGCGCACACCGGCGCCCGCGGAAATCCGCGCCGCCGAGGTCGCCCGCAAGGCGCGTCCGGAAGCCCCGCGCGTCGCCGACCGCATCGAGCGCAGCCAGCCCATTCAGGCTCCGGCCCCGGCACCCGCTGTTGCGTCGATGGAGTCTGCCGCACATGCCGCGGTTGCCGCCGCCTTGCTGCAGCCGACCGCGATCGAAGATGTTTCCATCCGGCCGATGCCGCTGAAGCCGTCACTGTTCGAGCCGACAAACGAACCGGTAGCAGAAGCCCCGTTGCCGCAGACGTTCATCCCGCCGATGCCCGATCGCACATATGCGCAGACACCGCGCATGCCGCGCATCGACGAGTTGCCGCTACCGGCGCAGAACGAGATCAAGCAGCAGCGTGGCGAGCTTGCGGACGACCACCCCGAGAAACGTCGCCTCACGCTGATGCAACGGCTTGCCCAAGTCGGCCTCGGCCGCCGCGACGATGGGAACGAAGCGCCGCCGCCTGCGCCACGCACGGCGCGCGCGATGCCGCAGTACGAGCGCCCGGCGAACCCAGGCCCGCGTCGTCCGGAAGGACGTCCGGATCCTGTTTCCGCCTACGCCCGCCGGCCGGCCCAGCAGCAGCTTGACCCACAGGGGCGTCCCGCGCCTGTGCATAACCCCTCGGAAGAGGACCAACTCGACATTCCGGCTTTCCTCCGTCGGCAGGCGAACTGAGCGCTCTTCTGGTTGCCTTGCGAAGGGGCGCGACTACGGCTTTACCGCCCGTGGTCGCGCCCCTTGCGTTAGCGGGGGTGGTTTACCGGTCATTAAGTAACGTACTGAATTTGCTTTAATTTTTGTCGTTCGCCGCGCCGCGGCCCGATTCGTGCGCTAGATGGGGTTATTCGCGGTGAGAGGAGCCGCGATTAAGGTAAATCCGACTCGGGATGTTCCGGAATCTCGGCAATTGCGGCGAAAAAAGGTAACACTCGGTAAGAAAGCGTGAGTTGGCGAGGGCGCGGCGCAGGCCTAAGTTGCCGACACGAAACGGACTTTTCGGGTCACAGGGGCGGCGGCCTGCATCGACGTCGATCACAGAATTGAAGGCTGAAATGTGGCCCAGGCTTCGGGCCGAATCGGGGACTGCACGGACCAAATCGGCACCGTGTTCGCGGAACAGGTGAGATGAAAGGCGCTAAGCAAACGACGCTGCGCGATCACGCCGCCTTGTCGGGTGTCGGCGTGCATTCCGGGCTCCCGGTTACGCTCACGCTGCATCCTGCCGACGACGACACTGGCATTGTTTTCCAGCGCGTCGCCGCCGACGGCACCATCGAGCGCGAGATACGTGCCGACGTGCGTGCTGTCACTGCCACTGAATTCGCCACCGTTCTCGGCGACTCCAAGGGACCGCTGTGCTCGACCGCTGAGCATCTGCTCGCCGCGCTGCGCGGCTTGAGCGTCGACAACGTCATCATCGAACTCGATGGGCCGGAAGTGCCGATCATGGACGGCAGCGCCGCGCCTTTTGTCGAGACCATCGATCAGGCGGGCCTCACCACGCGTGCGACACCGCGCCGCTACATCGAAGTCATCAAGCCGGTGCGCGTAGCCAAGGATGGCGCACTGGGCGAATTGCTGCCTTACGCGAACGGCTTCCGCGTCGAAGCCGAGATCGAGTTCGATCATCCGCTGATCGGCAAGCAGGCGCTGTCGCTCGACATCAATGCCGACACGTTCCGCCGCGAAATCGCGCGTGCGCGCACCTTCGGCTTCATGCGCGATGTCTCGAAGCTGTGGAGCGCCGGATATGCGCTCGGCGCATCGTTCGAGAATACGCTCGTCATCACCGACGAGCGCGTGCTCAATCCGGAAGGCCTGCGATTCAGCGATGAATTCGTGCGCCATAAAGTTCTCGACGCGATGGGCGATCTGGCGCTGGCCGGTCTCCCGTTGATCGCGAACTACCGCACCGTGCGCGGCGGTCATAAGCTCAATTACGCCGTGCTGTCGGCGCTTATGGCCGACAAGTCGGCCTGGCGGGTGATCGAGACCGCCGCCGAGCCGGCGCGCCGCCGTGGCCATGCAGGGGCGCCTGCCGGCATGGTAGCCGCCGCCTACGGTCCCGACGTCTCGTGACGCCTTAACCGTCCGCCTTAATCCCGGCAGAATGTCTGCTTAGTTCGATGGCGAACGCGCGCTTTTTCGGCTAATTTTGGAATGGTTTAGGGCCACCGGGCGGCTGAGTGTGGGCGCTGCGCGGGTTGTCTTGCCAGGGGAACGGATCAAAGCTTCATGAGGGCGTCTGTAACCGTGTCCGCTCGCGCCGGGTGCCGCCGCCTGATCGGTCGTGCGCTCGGCATCGCACTCGCCGCTGTCCTCGTTTCCGGCTGCAGCACTATCGACGACTGGTTCGGCAAGAAAGATGATGTGCTTCCGGACCAGCCGGCCGAGCAGCTGTACAACGAGGGCCTCTATCTCCTCAACGACAAGCACGACAACAAGCAGGCGGCGAAGAAATTCGAGGAAGTCGATCGCCAGCATCCTTATTCCGAACTGGCGCGCAAATCGCTCATCATGTCTTCCTACGCCTATTACCAGGGTGGCCAGTATGAAGACTCCATCGCGGCCGCGCAGCGATACATCACGCTGCACCCCGGCAGCCCGGATGCCGCCTACGCGCAGTATCTTATCGGCTCGTCTTATTTCGACGAGATCCCCGACATCACGCGCGACCAAGCCCGCACCCAAAAGGCGCTCGATGCGCTCAATGAGGTGATCCGCAAATACCCGAACACAGAGTACGCCAACAGCGCAAAGCAGAAGATAGAGGTCGCGCGCGATCAGCTCGCCGGCAAGGAAATGATGATTGGCCGGTACTATCTCGAGAAGCGCGACTTCACCGGCGCGATCAACCGCTTCAAGGTCGTGGTCACCCAATACCAGACGACGCGCCACGTCGAGGAAGCGCTCGAGCGGCTGACAGAAGCCTACATGTCCCTTGGCATCATCGACGAGGCGCAGACTGCGGCGGCTGTGCTCGGGCATAATTTCCCGGAGAGCCCCTGGTATAAGCGCGCCTATACCCTGGTGAAGTCCGGCGGCAAGGAACCGGCCGAAAACGAGGGCTCCTGGATCAGCAAGGCCTTCAAGAAGGTCGGGCTGGGCTAGGCCCACCACCCGGGCGCCATCCACACCGTCATGCCCGGCCTTGTGCCGGGCATCCACGTCTTGCAACCTCTCCACTGATTCAAGGCGTGGATGGCCAGGACAAGCCGGCCATGACAGGAACATGCTCTCCCGACTTTCGATTCGCGACATCGTTCTGATCGACCGGCTCGACATTGATTTTGCCGACGGCCTTGCCGTGCTCACCGGTGAGACCGGCGCTGGTAAGTCGATCCTGCTCGACGCCTTCGCGCTGGCGCTGGGCGCGCGCGGCGACGCGGCGCTGGTGCGGCAGGGTGTGGAGCAGGGGCAGGTGATCGCGGTGTTCGAGGTCCGCCGCAGCCATCCGGCGCGCGCGATCCTGAAAGCCAACGACATCGCCGACGAGGACGACCTGATCTTGCGCCGCGTGCAGCTTGCCGATGGACGCACGCGCGCCTTTGTCAACGATCAGCCGGTGAGCGTGCAGGTGCTGAAGCAACTCGGCGAGGCGCTGGTCGAGATCCATGGCCAGCACGATGATCGGGCGCTCGTCGACGCCGCCACGCATCGGCGGCTGCTCGACGCCTATGGCGGGCTCGAAGCAGATGCCGCCGAGGTCGCGCGCTTGTGGGAGGCGCGGCGCGAGACGCTCGCGGCGGCCGACGCGCACCGCGCCGAAGTCGAGCGGGCGCAGCGCGAAAGCGACTGGCTGCGTCATGCCGTCGATGAACTCGGCAAGCTCGCGCCACAGGCCGGCGAAGAGACGTCGCTTGCCGAGCGGCGCGCGACCATGATGCAGGCGGAAAAAGTCGCGGAAGACCTGCGCGACGCGCACGAGACGATTGCCGGCGGCAATTCCTCGGTGCCGGCGCTTTCCGGCGTCATCCGCCGCCTGGAGCGTCGCAGCGCGCAGGCGCCGGCGCTGGTCGATCCGGCGGTGAAGGCGCTCGACGTCGCGCTCAACGCGCTCGAGGAAACCCGCGCGCATCTCGAAGCCGCGTTGCGCATGGCCGATTTCGATCCGGCCGAACTGGAACGCATCGAGGAGCGGCTGTTCGCGCTGCGCGCGGCGGGCCGCAAGTACAATGTGCCGGTGGACGATCTCAACGCGCTGGCGAAGAAATACGACGCCGACATCGCGCTGATCGATGCCGGCGAGGAAAAGCTCAAAGCGCTCGATGCCGCGGCGAAGCAGGCGGAAGCCGATTACCGCGCGGCCGCGCAATCGCTTTCGAAAGCGCGCATCAAGGCGGCGGCGGCGCTCGACAAGGCGGTGAACGGCGAATTGAGGCCGCTCAAGCTCGAGCGCGCGAAATTTTCCACATCGTTCGAAAGCGACGCGGCCGCCGCCGGCCCGCACGGCATCGACCGTGTCGAGTTCTGGGTGCAGACCAATCCCGGCACGCGTGCCGGTCCGCTCATGAAGGTCGCTTCCGGTGGCGAGCTCGCGCGCTTCCTGCTCGCGCTCAAGGTCGTGCTGGCCGACCGCGGCTCGGCGCCGACGCTTGTCTTCGACGAGATCGACACCGGCGTCGGGGGCGCGGTGGCGGACGCCATCGGCGTCCGGCTGGCGAAGCTCGCCTCCGGTGTCCAGGTGCTGGCGGTCACGCATGCGCCGCAGGTCGCCGCGCGCGCCGACCGTCACTACCTCATCAGCAAGGATGCGCTGGAGAAGGGCAAGCGCGTCGCGACCCGGGTTGCGGAGGTTGCCGCGGACAAGCGCCGCGAGGAGATCGCGCGCATGCTGGCCGGCGCGGAGATCACCAACGAGGCCCGCGCCGCGGCCGAGCGGTTGATCAAGGCGGCGGGGTGACGTTCCTCCGGCGCGGTAACGCAGTCTCCACCATGACTGGGCTTGTCCCGGCCATCCACGCCTTTAGATTTCAACAGGCAGCGCGGATGCGCGTCACAAAGCCGGGCATCGCGACAGAATGACGAAAGTCCGCACCGATAAAGTTCAGGTCGACACGTTGACTGCGGAGCAGGCCAAGGCCGAGCTCGCGCGGCTTGCGAAAGAAATCGCCGATCACGACAAGCGCTATTACCAGCAGGATGCGCCGAGCATCTCCGACGCCGAATACGACGAGTTGCGCAAGCGCAACGCCGCGATCGAGGCGCGCTTTCCGGAACTGATCCGCAAGGATTCGCCCTCCCGCCACGTCGGAGCCGCGCCCACCGGCAGGTTCAGGAAAGTTCGTCACGCCGTTCCGATGCTGTCGCTGGACAACGCCTTCAGCGAAGAGGACGTGACTGATTTTGTCGCGCGCATCCGCCGCTTCCTCAAGCTCGGCGATGACGAAAAGATCGCGTTTTCCGCCGAGCCGAAGATCGACGGCCTCTCGATGTCGCTGCGCTACGAGGACGGCGAACTTATCACCGCGGCAACACGCGGCGACGGTGCCGAGGGCGAGGACGTCACCGCCAATATCCGCACGCTCAAGGACGTGCCGCAGAAACTCAAAGGCCGCGACGTGCCGAAAATCTGCGAAGTGCGGGGCGAGGTCTATATGACCAAAGGTGCATTTCTCGCCCTCAACAAGCGGCAGGCCGAAGCAGGTGAGCAGATTTTCGCCAATCCCCGCAATTCGGCCGCCGGTTCGCTGCGTCAGAAGGATGCTTCGATCACAGCCTCGCGCCCGCTCGGCTTCTTCGCCTACGGCTGGGGCGAGATGAGCGCAATGCCGGAGGACACGCAGTCCGGCATGATCGGCTTTTTTGAGCGGTGTGGCTTCAAGACAAACCCGCTTACCAAGGTGTGCCGCTCGGCG
>DASZVZ010000001.1:0-30291 GCA_035546875.1 Pseudolabrys sp. | reverse complement strand
CGATCGCCGAACCGCCCGAAGTCATGTGATCTCCGTCCTCAACCAATGTGGCATTGAAGGGCGCCCTACACTAGCATTCGATCACGTGTCCTTGGGCAAAGGTGCGGTTCGTTCCTCATGCGCAAAGTGGTGACGCGAAGGGGTTCGCCCGCATGCATTTTCCTCGCAACAGGGATTGCCGTTTGCGTCGGCGGCGCGGCATTTGCCGACGAGGACATCGACAAGAACGGAATTCCCAAGTCGTCGATTGCGCACAGCCTGCCCCTCCACGGCGATGCCGGTGGCACGAGAGCCGGCCTGGCCGCGCGCGGCATAACGTATGGCTGGACCTATATCGGCGAAGTCTTCGGCAATGCCTCGGGCGGCGTGCGGCGCGAAACCGTGATCGAAGGCCGCTTCGACGCACACCTTCAAGCGGATCTGGAAAAATTGCTCGGCGCCAAAGGGCTGACATTCTATGTGAGCGGCTCGCAAATCCATGCGACCGGCGGCATCCGGCGCGATTCGGTCGTCCCCACCTTCGCCACGCTCAGCAACATCGAAGCGCTGCCGTCGACGCGCCTGTTCGAGCTTTGGTTCGAACAGAAATTTGCAAACGACAAGATCGCATTGCGCTTCGGTCAACTCGCGGTCGACAGCGAATTTTTGGTCAGCTCTTACAGCAGTTTGTTCTTCACCAGCGGTTGGCCCGCAATTACAGGCACCGACCTGCCTTCAGGCGGGCCGGCATGGCCGCTCGCAACGCCGGGCATCCGTCTGAAGGTGGAGCCGGACAAAAATTGGGCGCTGCTTCTGGGGCTGTTCAACGGTGACCCGGCCGGTCCGGGAATGGATGACCCCCAGGAGCGCGACCGCAGCGGCACCGCATTTCGCGTCAACGACCCGCCGTTACTGATCGGCGAGATGCAATACAATTATAATCAGGACACGAACGCGAAAGGCCCTGCTGGCACGATCAAGCTTGGCGCGTGGCACCATTTCGGGACATTCGATAGTCAACGTTTCGACACCGGCGGCCTGTCGCTTGCCAACCCGGCAAGCAACGGAATGCCGGCGCGCTTGAGCGGCAATGATGGAATCTATGCAGGCATAGACCAGCAGATTTACCGGCCGGCGAAGGGCGACGCTGATAGCGGCATCGGCCTGTTCGCCCGAATCTCGGCAAGCCCGTCCGACCGCAATATCGTCAGCTTCTATGCCGATGGCGGCATCGTTTTCTCCGGCATGATTCCGGGCAGGCCGGACGACAAATTTGGTGCGACCTTTCTCTATTCACGCATTTCCGACAGCGCTCGCGCATTGGACTTCGATCGGATCGCCTTCGGCAACGGTCCGCGCCCGGTCCGCGACCGCGAAATGATCCTGGAATTGAGTTATCAGGCACAGATCGTTCCCGGCTGGACGGTGCAGCCCGATTTCCAATACGTGATGCACCCGGGCGGCCACGCGCCCGACCCCATGGTGCCGTCGATGGCGATCAAGGACGCCGCCATCTTCGGGCTACGGACGACGATCAAATACTAGGCGACGCGCAGCACCGCGCGGCCGGTGACTTCGCCGCGCTCGACCAGCTCGTGAACGGCTTCCGCTTCGG
This sequence comes from Pseudolabrys sp., assembly GCA_035546875.1. Lineage (GTDB taxonomy): Bacteria > Pseudomonadota > Alphaproteobacteria > Rhizobiales > Xanthobacteraceae > Pseudolabrys. Next base: position 28,697 of record DASZVZ010000001.1, on the reverse strand, counting down.
CGAGCGGCCGTTTAAGCGTGACCAGGGGCCAAATGTCGCCGCGCGCAACCAGATCGAGCGTAGCAAGTATTTCGGCGCGCGTGACGTACCGGCTGCCGAGTAGCGCTTGCTCCTTCACCAGCATGTCGAGGCCGATTGCCTGAAACGGCTTGGCCGCACCGCCGAGCACGACCAGACGGCCGCGCTTGCCAAGCGCGCGCGCTCCGGCTTCCAGCGTTGCCGTGGTGCAGACGTAATCGACGACCACATCCACGCCTGCGCCCTTGGTGAGATCGAGCAGCGCGCCAGTCACGTCGTTGCTGCGCGCATCGACGGTCTCGTCGGCGCCGGCTTTGCGGCAGGCGCCGAATTTGTCCTTGGCGACATCGACCGCGATCACGCGCGCGTTCGCCCATTTCGCCAGCATCACCTGATGAATGCCGACACCGCCGCCGGCGCCGATCACCGCGACGGTCTCGCCGCCCTTGATGTCGGCGCGACGCAGGACCTTATACGGCGTCGCCAGTGCATCGGTGACGACGCCCATTTCGGCGGGATGCTTCAGGTAGTCGATCGTATCCGGATACTTGATGAAGATATGCGCCGGCAGCTTGATGTATTCGGCATAGCCGCCGTCGCATTCCATGCCGACATTCCCGCCGGTGTTGGCGCAAAGCGGCTCGAGGTTCGACAGGCAATAACGGCAGTGGCCGCAATTGAGATAATAATAAGCCGTGACGCCGTCACCGCGCTTTAGTTCCGTGACGCCCGCACCGACCTCCACAATTTCGCCCGTGATTTCATGCCCGATGATGCGCGGAAAGGTTGCCTTCCGCCGCCCCGCCTTGATGTGCTGGATGGTGAGACCGGAGCCGCAGGTGATGACGCGCGCCACGGCTTCGCCCGGCCCTGCGACCGGATCGGGTACCGTCGCCATCTCGAACGGGAGATTTGGCCCCCGCAGCACCATCGCTTTCATCTGATTTGCTCCGCCCGGCCCCAGCTATCTTGTCATGTCATAACGGTTGGCCGAAATTGACAAGCCACTCGGGGGAGTGAACCTAAAAATGCTAAATGTCGCCATGGTCGGTCTGGGCCGCTGGGGCCAGACCATCCTCAATTCCGTTCAGGGCAAGAGCGAGCGCGTGCGCATCGTGCACGGCGTCAGCAAGGAGCCCGACCTCGCGCGCCCACTGGCGGAAAAGTACGGCTTCCGGCTATCGACCGATCTTGCGGACGCCGTTGCGGACCCGCAGGTGCAGGCGGTGCTGCTGGCAACGCCGCATTCGCTGCATGTCGAGCATGTGCGCATGGTTGCAGCCGCCGGCAAGCACGTCTGGTGCGAGAAGCCGCTCGCCCTCACGCGCGCCGAGGCCGAGCGCTCGGTGGCGGCGTGCCGCGCTGCCGGCGTGCTGCTCGCGACCGGCAACAACAAGCGCTGCTTTGCCTCGATGCGGGAACTCAAGCGCGTCGTCGGCAGCGGCGCGATCGGCGAGGTGATGCACGTCGAAGGACATTTTTCCAACGAGCATTCGACGCGCGTTTCCGGCGGCTGGCGCGACGACCCGAAGGAGTCGCCCGGCGCAGGCATGACCGGCGCTGGGCTGCATGTGCTCGACGCCTTCGTCAATCTTGCCGGGCCCGCGACCTACGTCGACGCGCGCAGCGTATCGAAGAAGGCCCCGCCCGATCCGCGCGACGTGGTGGCGGCGGTGGTCGAATTCGCGGGCGGCGCGACCGGCGTGATGGCGACCGTGCGCGCAGCGCCGATGTTCTGGCGCGTGCACGTATTCGGCACCAAGGGCACCGCGGAAGCGCGCGGCGAAGATACGCTGATTGTCGCCAAGATCGGCGGCGCGCCGCTGGAGCAGACCTATCCGCACGCCGACTCGCTGCTCGTGCTGATCGAGGCGTTCGCCGACGCCATCGAGGGCCGCTCGCCGTTCCCGGTGACGCCCGATCAGATGCTCGACGTCATCGGCCTGTTCGAGGCGACGATCCGGTCGCTCGAGACCGGCGCGCCAGTGACGATAAAGCGCTAGGCCGCAGCCGCCAGCCGCCGCGCCACCTTCATGCGCTGCACGCTATCGCCGGCAAGGTGGCTCCAGATGATGGAATCGCGCACCAGCTTGTCGGTGTGGTGATCCATGACGCAGCCTTCGACCCCGCGCACCTCCATGTAGAGCTCGGTCACCTCCTGCACGATGTCGGTCGAGTAGTTCATCGCGAGGCCCGCATTGCAGGAATGGATCTTCATGTCGTGCTCCCAGGCGACGCGCAGCACGAACGAGCGCAGCGCCTCGGTGAGCATGTACATGCGGTTGACCTGGAGCTGGACGTTCTGCTGCTCGATCAGCGCGCGGCCGCCCTGTTTCGTTGTCTTGGCGTGACGCATCGCGGTCTCGCAGGCGTCGTCACAGATGCCGAGCGCGTTGGCGCACAATTCGAGGTCGCCGAAAATGTCGCCGCCCGTGGTGTCGCCGCCGCGTCCGCCGGTCTTGCGGGCGCCGCCGTTGACTTCGCCGACGACGTTGGCGTGCGGCACACGGGCATTCTCGAAGATCATTTCGCCGTTCTGATAGAAACGCCAGCCGCTCTTGTTGAACACCTTGCCGATGCGGAAGCCGGGCGTGTCGCGCGGGATGAGAAAAAGCGTCGTGCCCTGCTTGAGCGGCGCGGTGGGGTCGGTGCGGGCGTCGATGAAGAACAGCTTCCCGATCGGCGCGTTGGCGATGAAAGCCTTCTCGCCGTTGAGGATCCATTCATCGCCTTTGCGCTCCGCTTTGAGCTTCAGCCCCGCCTTGGGATCGTCCGGCGGCAGGCGATTGTCCGAGCCGGCGCCGGGCTCGGTGATGCCTTTGCCGAGCACGAAGGTATCGTCGGCGACGAAAGCCGGAAGAAAGCGCCGCTTCTGCTCCTCGGTGCAGGTCTGCGAGATCAGGTGGCTCCACTTCCAGTTCTGGCTGAACGCTTTCGAGATCGCGCTGTCGGCTCTGGCGAGCTCCGCCATGACCAGCGCCTGCGTCACAAAATCAGTGCCGTGGCCGCCCCATTCCTTCGGCACGGCGAGCGTGCGGAAGCCGAGCTTCGAACCCTTCTTGATGATCTCCCAGTCGAACGGCCCGTCCGCGGTCGGGATCGCGTCGCGCTCGAGCGAGATGGGGCGGATTTCCTCTTCGGCGAATTTGCGCGCCGCCATCTGCCAGGAGCGCTGCTCGTTGCTCAGTGAAAAGTCCATGACGCTCTCCCCTTACTCGCCGGCGAGCGCATACGCGCCGCCGTTAACCGCGCGCCGGTAGCCGGCGAGCGCCTCCGCGATGCGCAGCTTGGCATCGGTATTGCCGTCGCCCGAGTGCAGGCAGACGCGCGCGTCGTTGACATATTTCTGCAGCGGCATGTCACGCATCACGCCCATCGCGCCAAACACTTCCGCCGCGTCCTTGGTCGCCTTCAGCATCATCTCGGACGTGAACACCTGCGCCACGGTTTGCAGCGGCATATCCGGCAAGCTGCCGTCGGCATAGCCTTCAGGATGATCGGAGGCCCAGGCGGCCCGCCAAACGGACGCGCGCGCGACCTCGAGCTTGATCGCACATTCTGCGAGCTTGGTGCCGATCGCCTGATGCTCGATGATCGGCCGCCCGCCCTGCACGCGCAGTTTTCCGTAATCGATCGCGGCTTCATAGGCCGCGCGCGCGATGCCGAGATTGAGTGCCTGCGCCAGCGGGATGCCGCGCCCGGATTTGTCCGCGAGCAGGCCGGCGGCGTTCCCGCCCAGCATATGATCGGCGGATACGCGGCAATCCTTGAAACTCACTTCGCCGCACGGGCCGTGATGCCAGGCCTTCTCCGGCGTCCGGATGGAAACGCCGGGTACGTCGGCCGGCACCAGAACGATCGCCGTACCGGCGCGACCCGCGATTGCCGCCTCGACCGCGATCAGCCGCGCGAGCGGCGCATTGGCGACGCAGACTTTCGTGCCGTTGACGATCCAATCACCATTGGCCGCTTTTGCCGCCGTCGTGCGCACCGCGGTCTCGACGTTGGCCGGACGGTGATAATTGATGCCGAGCTTCGTATCGGCGTCCGGCTCCCGTTGCGCGAACGCGAGATGATGGCGGTCATCGGTCAGGAATTTCGGCAGGAACCTGTCGCGCTGCGCGTCGCTCATCGCGTGGTCGAAGAGGATGTGTCCAAGGCGCGCGGTTTCCATCAACGCCGCCGCGATGTCAGCGTCGCCAACAGCAAGCTCCTCGGTTACGATACACGCGGTGAGATTATCGGCGCCCGCTCCGCCCAGCGCTTCCGACAGCGCCAGCGTTCGCAAACCCATCTGCGAGGCTTTGTCGAGCAAACTCATCGGCAAGGTTCGGTCGGCGGCATCGAGCCGCGACGCCTTGAGCACCACCGGCTTGATTTCGCCGTTGACGAAATCGCGCACGGTATCGCGGATTTCGAGCTGCTCCGGGCTGAGACGAAGATTGTACATGGTGCTCCACTCTCGGTTGGCGTCAGTTACACGGCGGCGGCGATTGCATCTCCCATTTCCCGAGTGCCGGCGTTGCCGCCGAGGTCTCTCGTCAGATGCTTGCCTTCGATAATGACCTTGTCGATCGCAGCCTGCATGCGCTCTGCGGCGGCGGTCGCCTTCGGGTCTTTCTTCTTGCGACCGAGCCAGGCCATCAGCATCTGCCCCGACACGACCATGGCGTAAGGATTGGCGATGCCGCGCCCCGCAATGTCTGGCGCGGAGCCGTGCGTCGCCTGCGCCATCGCCTGCCGCTCGCCGACACAAAGCCCGGGCGCGAGACCTAATCCGCCGACAAGTCCCGCCCCGATGTCGGTCAGAATGTCGCCGAACTGGTTCGTCGTGACGACGACGTCGAACTGTTGCGGCGCCATGACGAGCTTCATCGACACCGTGTCGATCATCGATTCTTCGTACGTCACGTCCGGATACTCGCGTGCGACCTTGCGGCATTCTTCCGCGAACATGCCGCAAGCGAGCCGATAGACCGGTTCCTTGTGGGCGGCGGTGACCTTCTTGCGTTTTCGCGTGCGCGCGATCTCGAAAGCTTCGCGCGCCACGCGATGCGAGCCCTTGCGCGTAATGACGCGCATGGCGACGGTGATGTCGTCGTTCGGGCGAAATTCCGGCAAGCCGGCGACGACGGATTCGGAATAGAGCATCCCCTCCGACAATTCGCGCACGAAGGCGATATCGACGTCCTTGTGGATCGATTTGATGTTCGGATACGAGCGCGACGGCCTTAGGGCGGCGAACAGTTCGAACCGCTTGCGAACAGGCGGCATTACCCAGGTCGGGTCGTTGCGCGGATAGGCGGCATGCCCGATCGGCCCCATGATCCAGCCGTCGAGATCGTGCAGCGCTTTTTCGGTAACCCCCGGCAGCGTGTCGCCGTGCTCCTCATGCCCACGTTTGCCGATCGGCAGTTCCGTCCAGTCGATGGATAGGCCGGTGCGCGCCGCGGCCGCCTTCATTACCTTGACGCATTCCGGGACAACTTCGAGCCCGATGTCGTCGCCCAGCAGAATTCCGATCTTCAAGCCGGCTTCTCCTCCCGGGAACGCGTCGGCGCTGGCGCGCTCGGCTGTCGAATTTTCTTCTTTGCAAAACTAGCGCCCCCGCGCGTTCCGGCGCAACGGCCTGCGATGCGGGACGCCGCGATTTGGGGTCCCGATGCCGCGCTGCAAGAGAACGCGCAAATCGAAGACTAAATTGCCAGTGGTGGGCAGGATGCGGTTAAATGGTCGCCGCCTGCCCTACCCGCAGCAAGCCAAATGCGGATCGGAAGGGCGAAAAGAATAAGGCTCGACGCCGGATACGGGCGCAATCGGGCTTCCCGGGGAGCGACGACATTGGGAGGACAAAAATGGGCTCACGCCATTCGGTATCGGCTTTGTTTTCTGCCGTGCCTTTCGCGGCGATTGCGCTTCTGACCGCAACGGCCGTTCATGCGGCCAACCTGACGCCGCAAGAACAGAAACTGGTTGCCGCTGCCAAGCAGGAAGGCGCGGTCACGATACTCAATCCACAATTCAGCGATCACACGGGGCAAATGCTCGGCGCCGCCTTCATCAAGCGCTACGACCTCGGCCCCAACTTCAAGTTCAACAACCTGCGCAAGGGCACCGGCGCAACCGTCGCGCAGACGCGGCAGGAAATTCAGGCCGGCAAGCACACTGCCGACATGCTGATCGTCAATGCGCCTGGGTTTTTCGACGAAGCCGCCAACCGCGGCGCGTTCGAGGCTCTCGACAGCGGCTACTGGAAGGACCACGAGGAGCTGGCGAAAAAGGCGGGGCAGTATTTCAGATATCCATACGTGGTGGTGCCGTTCGCCTACTCGTTCCAGCCGATCTGGAACAGCTCTTGCCCCGGCATGGAGAACTTCAAGGCTGAATCTTACGCCGACGTGGTCAAGCCCGAACTCAAAGGCAAGACCATCGCATCCGACCTCACCAAGAGCTTCACCTACGTCAATACGGCGCTGGCGTTGCAGGAAGGCGGCATGAACCTCCAGGATCTGTGGACCAAGCTCAAGGCCACCGATCCGCTCGTCGAATTCCGCACCGAGCCGAAGATGCAGATGGTCGTCTCCTGCCAGCGTCCGCTCGATATGTGGAATCTGACCGGCCGCGCCTATCAGGACATTCTGAAAAAGCCGGAGCTGATCAAAGTCTTGAAGTTCGGCGTCTACAAGGAAGGCCAGGTTCTGCTCGGCAACCAGGCCGCCGTGATCAAGGGCGCGCCGCACCCGAACGCCGCCAAGCTCTTCATGGAGTTCATGCTGAGCAAGGAAGGCGCTGACATCATGGTCACGGGCGAGATGATGTTCACATTCCTGAAGAACTACACGCCGCCACCCGAAGCCCAGCATTACGTGTTCGACCTGAACAAAGTGAAGCTGCTTGGTATGAAAGACTGGGTCGCCGCGGGTAAGAAATTCAAGGAAACACGCGATCAGTGGCAGGCGACGTTCCAGTAGGAACCGCATGAGCACGCAAACCCTGGCGGGTAACGCGCTGCAAGCGCCGGCGACGAGCCGCTGGCGTGCAATGATCACGCAGGAAACGGTAGTGACGGCGGCGGCGAGTTTGATCGTCGCCGCCGCCGTGATCCTGCCCCTGCTGGTGCTGATCGTCAGCAGCTTCCAGGTGATGGACTCCGGCGGTTTCGACACCACCTGGGGCCTCGATAACTACCGAACGCTTTTCACCGACCGCATCATTCCGCGCGCCTTCGTCAACACGCTGATTGTGTGCGCGGGCTCGACGGCGCTCGCGACCTTCTTTGGCGTCTCACTCGCCTGGATCAACGCGCGAACGAACTGCCCGGGCCGCGACAGCCTCGAGCCGTACAACTTGATCCCGTTTTTCTTGAGCCCGTTCGTCGGCGCCATCGCCTGGCACAATCTCGCCGGCGGCGAAACCGGCCTGCTCAACAGCTGGGCGCGCGATTATCTCGGCGTACACGGCCACCTGTTCAACGTTGACAACATCTACGGGATCATTTGGGTCACCGGTCTGTTTTTCTCGCCGCTCGTTTATCTCTTTGTCGTCGGCTCGCTGCGCCGCATGGACCCTTCCCTCGAAGACAGCGCACGCACAACAGGCGCCGGCCTCTTACGCACGACGTTGACGGTCACGCTGCCGCTGGTTGCGCCGGGGATTCTGTCCGGTGCGATCATTGTCTTCGTCACCACAGCCGGCGAGTTCGGCGTGCCGTTCAAGCTCGGCGCACCCTACGGCGTGCAGACCCTGACCACGCAGATTTTCTCAAAGGCGGTCGGCGACGACGCCAACATCTATCTCGGATCGGCCATGAGCATGGCGCTTGGCATCATTACCGTGCTGCTGATCTGGATCCAGCAACGCTATATAGCGCCACGCTCGTTCACCACAGTCACCGGCAAGGGCTTTCGCCCCAACGTCATCGATCTCGGCCGCTGGCGGTGGGCCGCCTTCGGCTTCAATTTCACGTTCCTGCTGATTGCCGTCGTCATGCCGATCCTCTGCCTGCTGGTTGTGAGCCTGCATCCGGTCTGGCAGGCGCGGATCATCCCGCACGACCTGACGCTGCACAATTACGTTCGCACGCTGTTCTACTGGGCGCCCGATCATATCGCGGCCGCCACCAACGGCATCTACAACAGCTTCATTCTCGCCTTCGCCGGCGCGACAATCGCGATGATCCTGTCGATCGTTGTCAGCTACATGATCCACCGCACCAAGGGAGTCGGCGCCCGTCTTCTGGACTTCCTTTGCGTCGTGCCGGTCGGCTTTCCCGGCATCGTGATCGCGATGGGCGTGCTGGTCACCTACATCAAGACGCCGATCTACGCGACGCTATGGATCTTGCTGCTCGGGTACATCACGCGCTTCTTTCCCTACGGGCAACGCAATGTGTCGTCGGTGATGCTGGCGATCTCGGAGGAACTCGACCAGAGCTCACGTATGGCCGGCGCGTCCTGGCTCACCACCTTGCGGCGGATTACGATCCCACTCCTCAAGCCGGGCATCTTCGCCGGCTGGGTGCTGCTGTTCATCATTTTCCTGCGCGAATTGTCGATCTCGATCATTCTTTACAGCTCGGGCACGGAGACACTATCGGTCGGGGTCTATTATCTCAGCAATTACGAAAACGAGACGCTCACGTCGGCACTTTCGATGACGCAGACGGTGGTGCTGCTTGCATGCGTGTTTATTTTCCGGCGGGTCGCCGGACGTGAAGCGCTGACGGCTTGAGTCGGATGGCGGACGCCCCCTACGTCGAGGTGCAAGGCCTCGTCAAATGGTTCGGCACAGACCGCGCCGTGGACGACGTGTCGTTCGGCGTGCCGAAAGGCAATTTTCTCACTCTGCTCGGCCCCTCCGGCTGCGGCAAGACAACCACGTTGATGAGCATTGCCGGGCTGCACGGTATTGACGCCGGGCAGATCCGCGTCGGCGGCATCACCTATACCGCGCCGGGAAACGGCGTTTTCGTGCCGCCGGAGAAGCGCGACATCGGCATGGTGTTCCAGAGCTACGCGATCTGGCCGCACATGACGGTCGCACAGAACGTCGCCTACCCGCTCGAAATCAGGCACGTAGCGGCAGCCGAGATCGATGCGCGGGTCGCCGACGTGCTGCGGCTGGTCGGCCTCGGCGAAATGGCCGGCAAGCTCGCCACGCAGCTTTCCGGCGGCCAGCAGCAGCGCGCCGCCCTGGCGCGCGCGATCGTGTCCCGCCCACGGCTATTGCTGTTCGATGAGCCGCTTTCCAATCTCGATCTCAAGCTGCGCGAGCAGATGCGCGTCGAGCTCAAGCGCATCCAGAGCGAGGTCGGCATCACCTCGATCTATGTCACCCACGACCAGGCCGAAGCGTTGGTGATGAGCGACGAGATCATCGTCATGAGCAAGGGCCGCATCCAGCAGAAGGGCAATCCGCACGAAATCTATGCGCGGCCGGTGAATGCCTATGTCAGCAATTTCATTGGCGTCGCCAATCTGCTCAACGGCCGCGTCACCAAGGTCAACGGCTCCGGCCGCGGCGAAATCGAGGTCGCGCACGGCGGCCGTACGCTGACCGTGCCGTGCCGGATCGGCTCCGGGGTTGTGCAGGGTGAGCAGGCCGTGCTGTCGGTGCGGCCGGAGAACGTGCAGGCCCGCCGCGAGCACGGCGAGTCTTGCCTCGAAGGCGAAGTGCTGCAGGCGATTTTCCTCGGCAACTACATCGATTGCCGCGTGCAATGCGGCGACTTCGAATGGAAGGTGCTGGCGCACCCGCGCGCGCGGTTGCGCAAGGGCGACAAGGTCTATCTCAGGCTCGACCCCGAGCATTCGCTGGCGGTGCAGCCATGACGCACATGGTCGAGCTCGAGCGCCTGAGCAAGAATTTCGGTCGCGAGCTCGCAGTGCGCGACCTTAGTCTGTCGGTCGCACAAGGCGAATTCGTGACGCTGCTCGGCCCCTCCGGCTGCGGCAAGACAACGACGCTGCGCTGCATTGCCGGACTTGAGCGGCCCGACGGCGGAGAAATCCGCATCGGCGGCGCCGTCGTCGCTTCGCCTGCCAAGGGCGTCTACCTCAATCCGGAAGACCGCAACATCGGCATGGTGTTCCAGAGCTACGCAGTGTGGCCGCACATGACCGTGTTCGACAATGTTGCATTTGGGTTGCGCGTTCGGCGCGCGGCAGGTGACATCGTCAAAACGAAAACGATGAGGGCGCTCGACCTGGTCGGCCTCGCGCATCTGGCCGACCGTTATGCAACCAAGCTGTCCGGCGGCCAGCGCCAGCGCGTCGCGCTCGCACGCGCGATCGTCTACGAGCCGCAGGTGATCCTGTTCGACGAGCCGCTGTCGAACCTCGACGCCAAGCTGCGCGAGCACATGCGCGTCGAGCTCGTGCGCCTGCAGCAGGAAGTCGGCATCACCTCGATTTACGTCACGCACGACCAGACCGAGGCGCTGGTAATGAGCGACCGCGTCGTGGTGATGGACAAGGGCGTGATCCAGCAGGTCGGCGGCCCGCACGATATCTATGTGCGGCCTGCGAACACGTTCGTCGCGAATTTCATCGGCGCCGCCAATCTGATGGAAGGAACCTTGCTCGGCCGCAGCGGCGACACCTGCGATATTGAAATCCCGCTCGGCCAGGGTCGCGCGCCGCTCCGCCTCAAGGCGATCGGCGCCGACGGTGCGGCGCCCGGCCAGCGCACGATCCTCACTTTGCGTCCGGAAGACATCACCGTGCATCTCGCGGTGCCCGCAGCGGACGACGGCAACCTGATCGAGGGCGAGGTCATCGACACGGTCTATCTAGGAAATTTCCTGGAATGCAACGTGCGCGTCGGCAATCACGAAATCGGCGTGCAGATCGATCATTTCATCCAGCTTGCGCCGCAGCAGAAGGTGTATCTCGCCTTCGCGCCCGATCGCGGGCTGTGCCTGACCGAATAGGGGCTGTGGGCGGCGTGGCTCCGTGATAACCTGTGCACAGACTTTTGCCGGGAGACGACCCATGAATATCCAGACCACGCCGTCGAAAGCGGTGCCGGCCGGCATGTCGCCGGAAGAGTGGCAGGCGCGCACCGATCTCGCCGCCGTTTACCGGCTGATCGCGCACCACGGCTGGGACGACGTCATCTACAACCACTCGTCGATGCGCGTGCCGGGCGAGGAACGCAAATTTCTTATGAAGCGGCACGAGCTCCTCTACACGGAAGTGACCGCGTCGAACCTGGTGAAGGTCGACATGGACTCCGACCTCGACGAGTCCGCCGGCGTCAACAGGCCCGGCTTCACGCTCCACGGCGGCGTGCTGGCGAACCGCACCGACGTGAATTGCGCGGTGCACGTCCACACCGAGCTTGGCATGGCGATTTCGGGGCTCCCCGGCGGCCTGCGCATGCTGTCGCAGGCGGCGATCCGGTTCTACAACCGCGTCGGCTACCACGGCTATGAAGGCATTACAGAGGACTTCGAGGAGCGCGCCCGTATCAACAGGGATCTGGGCAAGAACCGCGCGCTGATCATGCGCCACCACGGCCTGCTGACGGTCGGCAAGACGGCGCGCGAGGCCTTCGTGCTGATGAAGTCGCTGATCGAGGCCGCAAAGATCCAGTTGATGATGGAAGCGACCGGCGAGAAGCTGGTCGAGGTTCCGGCTGACGTCTGCGAGAAAACCGCCAAGCAGTACGAGCATCACGACAGCGGCCGCGGCTCAGCCGACTGGCCGGCTTACCTGCGCATGCTCGACAGGCAGGACGCAAGTTACCGCAACTAGAGCGCGGTCAACCCGCCGTCGAGCGTTAGCGTGTGGCCGGTGATCGAGGCCGCTCCCGGGCTCGCGAGATAGCAGACCGCGGCGGCGATTTCCTCCGGCGTGATGAAACGCCCACTCGGGATGCGCGCCAGCATCCGCTCGCGCGCGGCGTCATCCAGCATCCGCTGACGCGACGGCGTCAGCGCGGTCGCCGGCGCAATGGCGTTGACGCGGATGTTCTGCGCCGCCCATTCGATCGCCAGCATGCGGCTCATCTGGATCAATCCCGCCTTCGAGATCCCGTAGACCGAGCGGCCGGTGAGTCCCGTGATGCCGTGCGTTGACGCGATGCTGACGATGCAGCCGGCTTGCTTGCGCGCGATGCAATGCGCCGCGAATTTTTGCGACAGGAAATACGCGCCTTTCAGGTTGATGTTGACGACATCGTCCCAATCGGCCCAGGTCACCTCGGCCGCCGGCTTTATAAGGGCGCGGCCTGCATTGTTGACGAGCAGCCCGATCGAGCCGAGCGCCTCCGCCGCTTGCGCGAAACCTTGCGCGATGTCGCTCTCGGAGCGCAGGTCTAGCTTGACAGTTGCGACCTTACGGCCCCGCAGCGCCGGCTCGCGCAGCAACGCATCGAACATCGCAACGTCGAGATCGGCGACCGCGAGATCGTATCCTTCGTTCGCCAGCGCACAGGCGATGGCGTAACCGAGGCCGGTCGAAGCGCCGGTCACGAACGCAGCGCGGCTAATGGTCGAGGTCATCGATGTCTACCCATTTTTTTTCGGCGGCGCTCCGGCGGCAGGCCTCGGCGAATTGCACATCGCGGACGCCGGCGGCAAAGTCGGAGCGCAGAGGCACGCCGGCCGCCACGTGCCGCAGGAAATCCTCCCAGCCGACACGATAGGGATTCGTTTTCCTGATGTCGCCGGTGAACTCGCACCAGCCCGCGCGATAATCCGCGCCGACGTCTTCATCCGGGTTGAAATGGCGGATCGCCGGAGTGTCGGCTTTGCTCTGCATCCAGCACCGATGCAGACCGGCAATAGCTGAGCCACCGGTGCCGTCAACTTGCAAGGTCATCAGGTCGTCGCGCCGCACGCGCGTCGCCCACGAACAGACGATCGTACCGGCCGCGCCCCCTTCGAGTTCGGCGAGCGTGATCGAGCGGTCGTCAACGTCGACTGCAAAGCGTTCGCCCTTCTCGTCGGCGCGCTCGGGGATCGCGGTCGAGGCTGACGTCGTTACGCGCCGGATGCGGCCGACAATGCCTTCCAGCACGTAGCGCCAGTGCGGATACATATCGAGCGTGAGCCCGCCTCCCCCGCTGCTGTGGTAATTCCAACTCGGCCGCTGGCTCGGCGCTTCAATGCCGTCGAACACCCACCAGCCGAAGTCGAGCCGGAAACCCACGATGCGCCCGAAGAAATTGTCGCGCGCAAGCTGCGCCATCTTTTGCAGGCCCGGCAAACTGAGCTTGTCCTCGACGGCGCCCGCCTTGAGCCCGCGCGCCTTCGCGGCGTGCAACAGTGCCAGGCCCTCCGCCACCGTCGGCGCGACCGGCTTTTCGCTGTAGATGTGCTTGCCGGCTGCAATCGCCTTCGTCAGCGCCGGGACGCGCTGCCTCGTGGCGGCGGCATCGAAGAAAATCGGGAAGTCCGGCTTCGCCAGCGCCGCGTCGAGATCGGTCGTCCAGTCCTCCACGCCATGCGCGCGCGCGATGCCGGCAAGCCTCTCCTTGTCGCGACCCACAAGCAGCAGGCGCGGCACGATACGGTCATTACCCGCGGGTAATCCGCCCTCGGCGCGTATCGGTGCGAGCGCATGCGCGAGATGCTGGGTCGAACCGATGCGCCCGGTCGCGCCGTTGACGATGATGCCGATTTCCTTGACGCCCATGACCTTTCTATAATGCCTCGATCCTGCTCTGTCTCCCGGCGGAGCGCGTTGGGTAAATCCGTGCCACGTCACATCGTCTGCCTCACCTTCGATTTCGACACCCAGTCCGGGTTCATCGCGCGCGGCATGACAACGCCGACGCCGCTCTCGCGCGGCGAGTTCGGCGCCAGAGCGTCGCGCCGCATTCTCGATTTTCTGAAAAGCCGCAGCATCGCCTCGACCTGGTTCATTCCCGGTTTCACCATCGATAGCTGGCCGCGTGAGTGCGAAGCGGTAGTCGCCGGCGGCCACGAGATCGGCCATCACAGTTGGGCTCACATTCCGCCGGCAACGCAGAGCCGCGCCGAAGAAGAGGCGGACCTGGTGCGCGCCAATGACGCGATCGCCCGCCTCACGGGACGTAAGGCGCGCGGCTATCGCTCGCCCTCATGGGACCTCAGCGAGCACACCATCGAGTTGCTGATCAAGCACGGCTTTCGATACGACTCGAGCCTGATGGGCGCCGACTACATACCCTATCGCGCACGGCGCGGCGATGTTGCCAAGCTGGGCGAGGCCTTTCATTTCGGCGAGCCGACAGAGTTGATCGAAATGCCGATCAGCTGGTCGCTCGACGATCACCCGCATTTCGAATTCATGCGCACCGCGTCGGCGGTCACGCCCGGCCTGCAATCGGCGCGCGCGGTTCTGCAGAATTGGCTCGATGAATTCCTTTACATGAAAAAAAGCGTCGACTGGGGCGTGCTCACCTACACCATGCACCCTTACGTGATCGGCCGCGGCTACCGCATGCTGGCGCTGGAGGAACTGGTGACGAATCTTTCCACCGAAGGCGCCGTGTTCACGACCATGGAAGAGGCTGCGCGCGAGGCGGCGCTTCGGCTATCCGCTTAGACCGAGATTAGCGCAGCGGCGAGAACGGCGCCGGCATGTAGATGTCGTTGTGCATCACCGCGAGATGGCCGGGGCCGCCCGGCGGCGGCCAGACTTTTTCCTCGATCGACTTTGCACGCAGCCGTGTGCGCTCATCGAGCGTCTTGTACGGCCAGATGTGCATGAATCGCGCGACAGTGCCGGTCACCGATATCATCGCCGTCAGAAGCGGTGAAATTTTTGCGCGTGCGGGCACCGACTTGCGCCACAGTTCGGCGGTCGGGGCAAGGCCCGTCGGTTTGAGCACATAGGTGCGCACCTCATAAAACGGCCCGAGCGCACCGGCCCGCATCGGCGGCACGAAATCAAATGCAGTGTAAGTGTCCATCGCCATCTCGGTAATCAGCTCACCGATACCGAACGGATTACCGGATGCGAGAACCTGCGCGCGCGCGTCGAGATTGGCCGCAACGTCTGCGATGCTGCGGATGATCATGATCCGATTGAGCGCGCCGATATCGGTGTACCAACACGCCAAAAGATTCGGAGCGTTCGACAGGCTTTCCTTGATGAGCGGCAGCGCCTTCGGATGCGTGCCCGGTTGCACCGTGATGGTCGTTACATCGTAGTGGTTCGCCACCCGCTCCTCCTTACCGCGCAGCGCGCTGGCCGCGCCGTCGCGCAATTGACAGGTTCCGTCGCCCTACCTAACGTGGTCAGACCTCTGACCACGTTAGTGGAGGCCGGATCACGACACAATGCCGGGCCAACAGCCCGGTTGCTCCGACGAAAATCTCCAACAAAAATCATCTAACACCGTACGGGAGGAAGACGTGAAAAAATCATGGTTGTACTGCGCCGCTGCGACGGCCGCCGCCGTGCTTTATGCAGCAAATCCTGCCGCCGCCGCCGACACCGTCAAGATCGGTTTCATGTGGCCCCTCACCGGCAACGCAGGCGCCGCCGGGCAGGCCTCGAAGGCAGCAGTGGAAGTCGCGGCCGACATCATCAACAATCCGCATCCGGAAATGGGCGATATCCCGCTCGCCAAAGGCGCGGGCCTGCCGAATCTCGGCGGCGCCAAGCTCGAGCTGATCTTTACCGACCACCAGGGCAATCCATCCACCGCGCAGCAACTCACCACGCGCTTGATCACGCAGGACAAGGTGAATGTTCTGATGGGCGCGTATCAATCGTCATGCAGTTTCACCGCCACTGCGGTCGCCGAACGTTACGGCGTTCCGTTCATGGTCGGCGAGTCGGCCGCAGGCAACATTACCGGCCGCGGATTTAAATGGGTATTCCGAGGCACGCCGATCGCGAGCGATTACGCGCGGACCTACATGCGCTTCTTCGCCGACATGAAGAAGGAGGGCAAGAAAATCGACTCGATCGCGATCGTCAACGAGAACACCGATTACGGCACTTCCGTCGCGGATTCGATCGTTGAGGAAGCGAAGAAATCGAACATCCCGGTCGCGATCCGCATTCCATACAGCGCGAGCTCGACGGACGTCAGCGCCCAGGTGCTTCAGCTCAAGGAGAAGAAGCCTGACGTCGTGATCTTCATCAGCTACACCGCAGACTCGATCCTCTACATGAAGACGATGAAGAACCTCGACTACAAGCCGCCGATGGTCGTCGGCGACGATAGCGGCTTCTCCGATCCCTCGTTCATTCCCGCTGTCGCCGATGTCGCGCAAGGCGCCATGAACCGCAGCGCCTGGGTCATCGGCAAGCCGGGCTCGGTTACCTACAAGATCAACGAGATGTACAAGGCCAAGACCGGCCGCGACCTTGACGACACCAGCGCGCGCAACATGCAGAGCTTCTTCGCGCTCGCCGATGCGCTCAATCGTGCCGGATCGACGGATCCGGAAAAGATCCGCGTCGCGTTGACGCAGACCGATCTGAAGCCCAACCAACTGATGATGGGCTATCAGGGCGTCAAATTCGACAAGACGGGCCAGAATATCCTGGCCGCCACCTATCTCATCCAGCTGCAAGGAAAAAAATACGAGCTGGTATGGCCTGACAAGGCCGCCGAAGCCAAACTACAATGGCCGATGGCTGGGTGGGCAAAGTAATCAATGCTGCTTTTGCAGGTGATCGTAGGTGGCCTCCTGTTGGGGGCCATCTACGCGCTGTTCTCCTCGGGTCTTACGTTGATCTGGGGCATGATGAATTTCATCAATTTCGCGCACGGCGAATTCGTCATGCTCGGAATGTACGTCGCGTTGCTCGTCGTCGTCTGGATCGGCGGCGGCCCGGCCGCCTTCGGCTTTGCGGCCGCGGTCGCGCTGTTTCTGCTCGGGGTCGTCATTTACGCGGGACTTATCCGGCATGTGATGCGCGGGCCGATGCTGGCGCAAATTCTCTCCACCTTCGGGCTCGCTCTTCTGCTCCGCTATACGGCGTTCTGGATTTTCTCGGCAAATTTCGTATCGCTGCCTGAAAACTCGTTGTCCGGCACGCTCAATCTCGCAGGCATATTCCTGCCGACCGCTCAGCTTGTCGCCGGCCTTGTCGCCATCATCCTGACGCTCGGGCTGCACTTTCTGCTGACGCGGACCACTGTCGGCAGCAAGTTGCTCGCGGTTTCCGAAGACCGTAGCGCCGCGATGTTGATGGGCATCAGGCCCAATCGCATGCAGGCGATTGCATGGGGATTGTCGGCGGGCGCAGCGGGCATCGCTGGCGCGCTGATGGCGACGTCCTATCCGTGGTCGCCCTCGGTCGGCGAGACGTTCGGCTTGACGGCTTTCGTCGTTGTCGCGCTTGGCGGGTTCGGCAGCGTTCCAGGCGCTATGTATGCCGGCCTGATCATCGGCTTGATCCAGGCCATGTCGGCTTTCTGGTTCGGGCCGATCTACAAGGACATCGTCGTGTATGGGTTGTTTGTGGCGTTGCTCTGGCTGCGCCCGCAAGGACTGATGGGTAAAGCGTGAGCAAGTACGTGCCCAGGCCAAGTGTGCTCGTGCTTGCGGTTGGCCTGCTGGTCTATCCACTCGTCTTCTCCGACGCCTTCTATCGCGACATCGGCGTGACGTTTTTGCTCGCTGCAATTTCCGCGTCGGCCTGGAACATCGTCGGCGGTTACGCCGGCCAGGTCTCGGTCGGCCACAGCATGTTCTACGGTTTCGGAGCGTATACGCCGCTCTTGTTTTATCAGCTCTTTGGCTGGACCCCGATGGCCGGCATTCCCATCGGCATCGCGCTTAGCATCCTGCTCGCGATTGTCATCGGCATGCCGACCTTTCGGCTGACCGGACACTATTTCAGCATGGCGACGATTGCCGTCGCCGAGCTGATCCGCATCTTCACCGGCACATGGGATCTTGTCGGCGCGGCCATCGGATTGCAGGGGCCGGCGGTCGCGCGCGGCTGGTGGGACCTGACGTTCCGTGGCGAACTTCCCTATTACTACATCTTCCTCGCCGTGCTGGCTGTGCTGCTCTATGTCACTTATGAAATGGAGCGCCGCCGCTTCGGCTACTACCTCGGCGCGATCAAGGCCAACGAACGCGCCGCGCGCAGCCTCGGCGTTCCGGTTCGGCAAACCAAGATCAAGGCGCTGGTGCTCAGCGCCACGTTCACTTCGATCGCGGGCTCGCTTTACTCGATCAAGACGGGCTTCATCGACCCCGAAAGCGGCTTCGGCATTCTCGTCTCCGTGCAGATGGTGATCATCGCTGCGCTCGGCGGCGCCGGCACGCTCTACGGTCCGCTGGTCGGCGCGCTCATCCTCATTCCGCTGCAAACGGCGACCAACACCTGGTTCGGCGGCGGCGGCACAGGTCTCACGTACGTGCTTTACGGCGGCATCATCGTCCTGATCGCGCGCTTCGAGCCGGGTGGATTGTTCGATTTGTGGGAGCGCTTCGCGCCGCAACGCTGGAGGCGCGGCAATGCTTCTTGAAGCGCAAAGCGTCTCGAAGGCGTTCGGCAGCTTTCTTGCGGTATCGGGCGCCGATCTTGTCGTCGATGAGGGCGAGCTGATCGGGTTGATCGGGCCGAACGGCGCCGGCAAATCGACGTTCTTCAATTGCCTTGTCGGCGACACCATGCCGACCGCCGGCCGCATCGTTTTCGCTGGCGAGGACGTCACGAATGCAACCCCCGAAGCGCACGCTTTGCTCGGCATCGGCCGTACGTTCCAGGTGCCCGCCACGTTCGAGAGCATGACGGTGCTCGACAACGTCATGGTCGGCGCGTTCTTGCGCCATCCGCATCGCAACGATGCGCGCGATCACGCCCGCAGCATCGTCGAGCTGACCGGCCTGAAAGCGCATGCCGACCAATGGGCGCGTTCCCTCGGCACGCCCGGCCGCAAGCGGCTCGAGATCGCGCGCGTGCTCGCGACCAACCCGCGGATGATGCTGCTTGACGAATCGCTCGCCGGCCTGACGCCGACCGAATTGCAGGCGGCAATCGCGCTGGTCCGGCGCATCCACGAAATGGGCGTGACCATCGTGATCGTCGAGCACATCATGGAAGTGATCATGACGCTGACGCGGCGCGTGCTGGTGTTCAACCAGGGCCACGTGATCGCCAGCGGCAAGCCGGAAGACGTGGTCAAGAACGAGCAGGTGATCGACGCCTACCTCGGCCACGGTCACCGCAAGCGCCGGAACTAGACGCATGGATCTGGTCGTCGACCATCTCGAAGTGCGTTACGGCGATCTCGTCGGCGTCGCCGATATTTCGCTTAAAGTGGAGGCCGGCAAGATCGTCGCCCTGCTCGGCTCCAACGGAGCCGGCAAGACAACGACACTCAACGCCGTCGCCGGGCTGGTGCAGCCCTCGCAAGGACGCGTCGAATGGCGCGGCGAGGCGATTTCCGGCAAACCGGCCTACGAAATCGTCAGCAGGGGCCTTGCACTGTCGCCGGAGGGCTGGCGGCTGTTCGTGTCACAGACCGTCGAGCAAAACCTTCGCCTTGGCGCGACCGCGCTTGCCGACCAGTCGCGCATCGAAGCGTTGTTCGAGCGCGTCTACGCTCTGTTCCCTCGTCTTGCCGAGCGGCGGCGGCAACTTGCCGGCACGCTTTCCGGTGGCGAGCGGCAAATGCTGGCGCTCGGACGCGCGCTGATGAGCGAGCCTAAATTGCTGATGCTCGACGAGCCGAGCCTCGGCCTTGCGCCGGCCGTGGTCGAGGCGCTGTATGAGACGTTGCAACAGTTGCACACCGAAGGGCTGACGCTGCTGCTCGCCGAGCAGTCGATCCCGCTCGCGCTCGGCATCGCCGACTATGCCTACGTCTTGCAGACCGGCCGCATTGCGCTCGAGGGCAAGGCCTCCGAACTTGAAGAAAACGAACAGGTGCAGGAAATTTATCTCGGCATCAATACGCGGAGCGCAAACGCGACGCGCTGACGATGGAGACGAAGCGATGACGAAGGCGCAGAGTTCCGTTGCGCGACGTTCCGCGGCTTCGGGGCCATTCTTGCCGCTCAAAGGCGGCCGGAAATCCGATCAGGTGTTCGAGCAGATTTCCAAATTCATTCAGGCGGGGCGATTTCCGCCCGGCGGCCGCCTGCCGGCGGAGCGCGAGCTCACGACGATCTTCAACACCAGCCGACAGACCATCCGCGAGGCGATCTACCGCGCCGAGCTGGTCGGGCTGGTTGAAGTCCGCCACGGCGCCGGCAGCTTCGTCGTCTCGCGCACGCCGCAGGTGGCCCCCGACAAGCCCCTGATGGATTTGATCAAGATCGAGGCGCATCGGATCGGCGAATTTTTCGAAATCCGCCGCGCGCTGGAAGGCTGGTGCGCAAGCCAGGCCGCCAAGGTCGGCAGCAAGTCGCATTTGAGCGCGCTGAAATCGCGCCTTGACGCCATGCGCGGCCTCGATGTCACCGACGACGCCTGGGAGGAAAACGACATCGGCTTTCACAAGGCGCTCGCCGCCGCGACCGGCAATCCGCTTGCCGTGCGCATCATGGACATCCTGCGCGAGAGCTTTTCCGCGTTTTACCGCCTCAAGCGCTATATCCCTAACAGCGAAGAACAAAAGACGATCTGGCAGCATCATGCCGACATCTACGACGCCGTGCGCGAGCGCGCGCCGGAGCGCGCCAAGGCTGCGATCGTCGCGCACATGGATTTCATCGAAGACAAGCTCGCCGAGAGCTTGAGCGATCTCGATCTTGACAAGAGGTGAGGCCTTGGGACGTCTCGACGGGAAAACGGCGCTCATCACTGGCGGTAGCCGCGGCATTGGCGCCGCCACCGCGTTGCGGTTCGCGCGCGAGGGCGCGCACGTCGGTATCATGGGCCGCAGCGAGAAGAATCTCGCGGCGATGAGCCAATCGGCGGCCCGCGAGAAGCTGACGATCGAAACGTTTGCCGGCGACGTCGGCAACAAGGACGATGCGGCGCGCTGCGTCGACGGCTTCGTCAAGCGCATGAGCCGCATCGATATTCTGGTGAACAACGCCGGCATCGGCATCGGGCGTCCCTTTCCCGAAAAGACCGTCGACGACTGGAACGAGACGCTGCGCATCAATCTCATCGGCACTTTCCTGATGGCGCAGGCCGCCGCCAAACACATGGTGGCGGCGAAAGCCGGCAAGATCGTCAACGTCTCGTCCGTGCGGGGGCTTGAGCACCTCGGACGCGAGCCGGTGATGGATTATTCGGCGTCGAAAGCGGCCGTCATCAGCCTGACCAAGACGCTTGCGAAACAGCTCGCGCCGAACATCAACGTCAACGTCGTCGTGCCCGGCAATACGGAGACCGAAATGCTCAAGGCGCTACCGGAAGAAGTCCGCGCAGGCATGTTGGCCGGCACTTACTTCCGGCGATTTGCCAAGCCGGAGGAAATCGCCAATGCGATCCTGTTCCTGGCGTCGGCAGAAGCCGATTTCATCACCGGCCAGTCGCTCGTGGTGGACGGCGGCTTCTCATTGAAGGCGGGCTGAGCGATGGGCCAAGATTTGGGCATCCGGCTCGCAGTCGATATCGGCGGCACCTTCACCGACATCGTGCTCGAGCGGGACGGCCGCCGCCTCACCCGCAAGGTTCTCACCACGCAGACGCGGCCGGAAGAAGGCGTGCTCGACGGCATGCGGCTCGTCCTCGACGATGCAAAGCTGCATGTTTCCGACATCGACGTGTTCGTGCATGGCACAACGCTCGCCACCAACGCCATTATCGAGCGCCGCGGCGCCAAGACCGCGCTGATCGCGACCGACGGCTTCCGTGATGTGGTGGATATCGGCACCGAAAGCCGCTACGACCAATACGATCTCTCCATCGAAAAGCCGAAGCCGCTCGTTCCGCGCGCGCTACGCTTCACGGTGCCGGAACGCGTGGACGTGCACGGCAAGGTGCGCGTGCCGCTCGACGAAAGCGCCGTGAACAAGCTTGCGGTGTCCCTGCGTCAGGCCGGCGTCGAAAGCGTTGCGTTTGCATTCCTTCATTCCTATGCCAATCCGGAACACGAGCGGCGCGCCGCCGCCGTACTGAAAGCCGCGATGCCGCAACTATGGGTCACGCTTTCCTGCGAGGTCTGCCCGGAAATCCGCGAATACGAACGCACCTCGACGGCCATTGCCAACGCCTATGTGCAGCCGCTGATGGACAGCTATCTCGCGCGCATGGCGGACGCGCTACAGGCTCAACAATTCCGCGGCGCGATCTATCTCGTTACCTCGGGCGGCGGACTGACCTCTATCGACACGGCGCGAAAGTTTCCCGTGCGGCTGGTGGAATCGGGACCGGCGGGCGGCGCTATCTTCGCTGCGCAGACCGCCGCCCTGCTCGGCGAGGACAAGGTGTTGTCGTTCGACATGGGCGGCACCACCGCCAAGATCAGCCTGATCGAGAAAGGCGAACCCAACACCACACGCGTGTTCGAAGTCGACCGCGCGGCGCGTTTCATGAAAGGCAGCGGCCTGCCGGTGCGCGCGCCGGTGATCGAAATGGTCGAGATCGGAGCCGGCGGCGGCTCGCTTGCGAAAATCGACGCGATGAAACGCGTCACTGTCGGCCCGGAAAGCGCGGGCTCCGAACCCGGCCCTGCTTGCTACGGCCGCGGGGGCACCCACCCGACCGTCACCGACGCGGACGTCGCGCTTGGCCTCATCGATCCCGCGCGCTTTGCGGGCGGCACCATCAAGCTCGATCCGACCCTCTCGCACAGCGCCCTCGCCCATGACGTCGGCGAACCGCTCGATCTGACGCCGGATACCGCCGCCTACGCGGTGCATGAAATGGTGTGCGAGAACATGGCGAGCGCCGCACGCGTGCACGCGGTCGAGCGAGGCGTCTCGATCGGCACGCACACGCTGATCGCGTTCGGCGGCGCCGCGCCGTTGCACGCGGCCCGCGTTGCGGAAAAGATCGGCGTCGCTCGCGTCGTCGTGCCACCGAACGCCGGTGTCGGCTCGGCGATCGGATTTCTGGCTGCGCCGATTTCCTACGAGCTGGTGCGCAGCCGCCACATGCGGCTCGATGCGTTCGATGCACCGGCGGTTTCTGCTTTGCTTGCCGAAATGTCGGCCGAGGCTCGCGCGCTGGTCGAGCCGGGCGCGCGCGGCGCACCAATTACCGAGCGGCGGCGCGCTTATATGCGCTATATCGGACAAGGTCACGAAATAGCGGTTACGCTGCCAGAGAATGCCGTTGACGATAACGACGTCGCCGGCCTGCGCGCCGAGTTCGAGCGTGAGTACGCGGCGCTGTTTGCCCGGCCGATCCCCGGTGCGGCGATTGAGGTGCTCACTTGGTCTGTGCTGGTGAGCACCGCGACGCAACGGCCGCAGCGGTCCGCGGCGATCACGCCTAATGCGGCTGCAAAGCCGTCCGGCACACGGAAGGTCTTCGATGGCCGCGCCGGCACTTCGGTTGACGTTTCGCTTTATCGCCGCGAGGAGATCCAGCCCGGCATGCTTGTCTGCGGACCGGCAATCATCGCTGAAGATGAGACCTCGACTTTCATCTCCATGAATTTCGACGCGCATATTGATCGCGCCGGATGCATCATCATGAATCGGAAGGCTGCCTGACGTGACGCAAAGCGCGAAAGAGCTGATCGATCTCCAGATCATGTGGAACCGCCTGATCGCGGTGGTCGAGGAACAGGCGCAGGTGCTTATCCGCACCGCGTTCTCGCCGATCGTGCGCGAATGCGGCGATCTCTCCGCCGGCATCTTCGATCTCAAGGGCCGCATGCTGGCGCAGGCGGTCACCGGCACGCCCGGTCACGTCAACTCGATGGCGGAATCGGTCAAGCACTTCATCCGCCACTTCCCTATCGAGACGATGAAGGAAGGCGACGTCTACATCACCAACGATCCGTGGATGGGCACCGGCCATCTCAACGATTTCGTTGTCACCACGCCCGCCTTCCGCAACGGCAAGCCGGTCGGCCTGTTCTCCTGCACCAGCCATCTCATGGACATCGGCGGCATCGGCTTCGGGCCCGACGGCACCGACGTATTCATGGAAGGCCTGTCGATCCCGATGCTGAAGTTGATCGACCGGGGCAAGGTGAACGAGACGTTGATGGCGATGATTCGCGCCAACACGCGGCTGCCAGTCGACACCGAGGGTGACACTTATTCTCTTGCCGCCTGCAACGACGTCGGCGCGAAGCGCCTCAGCGAGATGATGGACGAGTTCGGCATCGGCAGCCTCGACACGCTTGCCGATTACATCTGCAGCCGCTCTTACGACGCGGTGATGGCCGAGATCGCAAAGCTGCCGAAAGGCACCTGGCGCAACACGATGCGCATCGACGGCTATGACAAACCGATCGATCTCATCGCCGCCGTCACCGTGTCGGAGCGCGGCATCCACGTCGATTACGAGGGTACCTCGCCCGCTTCGCGCTATGGCATCAACGTGCCGCACGCATACACCACCGCGTACACTGTGTTTGGATTAGGTTGCGTCGTCGCCTCGCACATTCCCAATAATGCCGGCTCGCTTGCGCCGCTCACCGTGTCGGCGCCGGCGGGCTGCATCCTCAACGCGCCGAAGCCCGCGCCGGTGGCGATCCGGCATGTCGTCGGGCAAATGCTGCCCGACGTCGTGTTCGGCTGCTTGCGCCAGATCATTCCGGAGCGCGTGCCGGCCGAGGGCACCTCGTGTCTGTGGAACCTGATCGTGCGCGGCGAGACGCAGAGCGGCAGCGGACGCAACTACGGATTCTCGATGGCGATCACCTCGAACGGCGGCACCGGCGCGCGTTTCGACAAGGACGGATTGTCGGCAACCGCCTATCCGTCAGGCGTGCGCGGCACGCCGGTCGAGATTGCCGAGACCGAAACGCCGCTGATCTTCTGGCGGAAGGAGCTGCGCCCCGATTCCGGCGGACCCGGACGCACGCGTGGCGGGCTCGGGCAAACAATCGAACTTGGCAGCGGGATCGGCGCCACTTTCGAAATACTTGCGGCCTTTGATCGCATCGATCATCCCGCACGCGGGCGCGACGGCGGCATGGATGGCGCTGCCGGCTATATCGGGCTCAAGTCCGGCAAGAAAATGCGTGGCAAAGGCTTCCAGGAAATTCCGCCTTCCGACCGGCTGATCGTGCTCACACCTGGCGGCGCGGGTATCGGCGAGCCCGGATCGCGAGAGCGCGAAAAGGTCGCGGCCGACCTCTCGGAAGGCAACATCACGCCGGAAATTGCCGCATCCATCTACGGCCAGTAGCCAATCATTTGATTTAATTGAGCAATTTTAAAAATAGGTGGACTCGTCTGGGTCTCGAAAATATTTTACCTCCGTTGGAACCCGGCTCGAAATCCGGCGTTGAGGCGTAGGGCTGCGGTCGGTCCGCGGGGGCCGGTCAAATGTCGGAGCGACCATCGTTCGCTTTGGGGGGAAAGTTCCAGGATGAATCGACGCCTTGCAGCTTGCCGGAATAGTTCCGCTCGGAACTTCCCGCACGCTTTGGTGCGCGACTGCATTTTGCCTCTCCCTTGCCACACATCCTATTCTTGAAGGGAAGCACATTCCGCCGGCGCTCACGCCGGACGGAAGCGGAGAAACACAATGTCGAGCACTGATGTCGTCGGGCCAGCAGTCGCCAATGGCGGCTCACCGCCAACACGCGAGCAAATGAACGGCGGAGCATCGTTCCAGCCGCAAGCCCTGTTGAGCGCACTGCAAGCGATGCGCGTCGGAGATTTCTCCGTTCGCATGCCCGGCAATTGGCTCGGCATCGAAGGCAAGATTGCCGATACTTTCAATGAAATCGTAGCCGCCAACGAGCGCATGGCGCAGCAGCTCCAGCGCGTCGGCCAGCGCGTGGGCAAGGAAGGAAAGATCAAGCAGCGCGTCAAATTCGGGCTGGCCGGCGGCGCATGGGGCGAAATGGAAAGCTCCGTCAACACGCTGATCGACGATCTGGTCTGGCCGACGACGGAAGTGACGCGCGCGATCGCCGCGGTCGCCCAGGGAGATCTGCTGCAGACAGTCGACCTCGACATCGACGGTCGGCCGCTGAAAGGCGAATTCCTGCGTTCCGCGAATATCGTCAACACGATGATCAAGCAGCTCGAAGTGTTCACCTCGGAGGTGACGCGCGTCGCGCGCGAAGTCGGCACCGAAGGCAAGCTCGGCGGCCAAGCGCAGGTGCCGGAAGTGACCGGCGTGTGGAAGGACCTGACCGAGAGCGTGAACTCGATGGCCTCCAACCTCACCGCACAGGTCCGCAACATCGCGGACGTGACCATCGCGGTGGCGAACGGCGACCTGTCGAAGAAAATCACCGTCGACGTGCGCGGCGAAATCCTCCAGCTGAAAGAAGCCATCAACACGATGGTGGATCAGCTGCGCTCGTTTGCCTCGGAGGTGACGCGCGTCGCGCGCGAAGTCGGCACCGACGGCAAGCTCGGCGGCCAGGCCATCGTGCCCGGCGTCGCCGGTACCTGGAAGGACCTGACCGACTCGGTCAACGCCATGTGCGGCAACCTTACCGCACAGGTGCGCAACATCGCGCAGGTGACCACCGCCGTGGCGCGCGGCGACCTGTCGCGCAAGATCACCGTGAACGTGTCGGGCGAAATCCTTGAGCTGAAAGACACCATCAACACGATGGTGGACCAGCTCAACGGCTTTGCTTCGGAAGTGACGCGCGTCGCGCGCGAGGTCGGCACCGAAGGCAAGCTCGGCGGCCAGGCGACCGTGCCCGGCGTGGCCGGCACCTGGAAAGACCTGACCGACAACGTGAACTTCATGGCGTCGAACCTGACCGCGCAGGTGCGCAACATCGCCGACGTCGCGACCGCCATCGCCGGCGGCGACCTGTCGAAAAAGATCACCGTGAACGTGTCGGGCGAGATCCTTCAGCTCAAGGAAACCATCAACACGATGGTGGACCAGCTCAACGCGTTCGCCGGCGAAGTGACGCGCGTCGCGCGCGAGGTCGGCACCGAAGGCCGGCTCGGCGGCCAGGCCAACGTGCTCGGCGTCGCCGGCACCTGGAAGGACCTGACCGACTCGGTGAACTCGATGGCGTCGAACCTCACCGACCAGGTGCGCAACATCGCCGAGGTGACGACGGCCGTCGCGAACGGCGACCTGTCGAAGAAGATCACCGTCGACGTGCGCGGCGAAATCCTCGAGCTGAAGGACACCATCAACACGATGGTGGACCAGCTCAACGCGTTCGCCGGCGAGGTGACGCGCGTCGCGCGCGAAGTCGGCACCGAAGGCAAGCTCGGCGGCCAGGCGCTGGTGCGCGGCGTGGCCGGCACCTGGAAGGACCTGACCGATAACGTGAACTCGATGGCGTCGAACCTGACCGGCCAGGTGCGCAACATCGCCGAGGTGGCGACCGCGGTCGCGCAGGGCAACCTGTCGAAGAAGATCACCGTGAACGTGTCGGGCGAAATCCTTCAGCTGAAGGAAACGCTCAACACCATGGTGGACCAGCTCAACGCGTTCGCCGGCGAAGTGACGCGCGTCGCGCGCGAAGTCGGCACCGAAGGCAAGCTCGGCGGCCAGGCCGAAGTGCCCGGCGTCGCCGGCACCTGGAAAGACCTGACCGACAGCGTGAACTCGATGGCCGGCAACCGGACCGGCCAGGTGCGCAACATCGCCGAGGTGGCAACCGCCATCGCCAACGGCGACTTGTCGCGCAAGATCACGGTGGACGTGCGCGGCGAAATCCTTCAGCTGAAGGAAACGCTCAACACCATGGTGGACCAGCTCAACCGGTTCGCCGGCGAAGTGACGCGCGTCGCGCGCGAAGTGGGAACCGAAGGCCGCCTCGGCGGTCAGGCAAACGTGCCCGGCGTCGCCGGCACCTGGAAGGACCTGACCGACAGCGTGAACTCGATGGCCGGCAACCTCACGGCCCAGGTCCGCAACATCGCCGAAGTGACCACCGCCGTGGCGCGCGGCGACCTGTCGCGCAAGATCACCGTGGACGTGAAGGGCGAAATTCTCGAGCTCAAGAACACCATCAACACGATGGTGGACCAGCTCAACTCGTTCGCCTCGGAAGTGACGCGCGTGGCCCGCGAGGTCGGCACCGAAGGCAAGCTCGGCGGCCAGGCGCAAGTGCCGGAAGTTGCCGGCACCTGGAAAGACCTGACCGACAACGTGAACTTCATGGCGTCGAATCTGACCGCGCAGGTCCGCAACATCGCGGAGGTGGCGACCGCTATCGCCGGCGGCGACCTGTCGAAGAAGATCACCGTGGACGTGCGCGGCGAAATCCTGCTGCTCAAGGAAACGCTGAACACGATGGTCGAGCAGCTGCGTTCGTTCGCGGCCGAAGTGACGCGTGTCGCGCGCGAGGTCGGCACCGAAGGCCGCCTCGGCGGCCAGGCTGTCGTGCCCGGCGTCGGCGGCACCTGGAAAGACCTGACCGACAACGTGAACCTGCTCGCCGCAAACCTCACCACGCAGGTGCGCAACATCGCCGAGGTGACCACGGCCGTGGCGCGCGGCGACCTGTCGCGCAAGATCACCGTGGACGTGAAAGGCGAAATCCTCGAGCTCAAGAACACCATCAACACGATGGTGGACCAGCTCAATGCTTTCGCTTCCGAAGTGACGCGCGTCGCCCGCGAAGTCGGCACCGAAGGCCGCCTCGGCGGTCAGGCCGAGGTGCCCGGCGTCGCCGGCACATGGAAGGACCTGACCGATACCGTGAACGTCATGGCCGCAAACCTCACCGAGCAGGTGCGCGGCATCGTGAAGGTC